>CAWAPZ010000011.1:0-133758 GCA_963784045.1 Vicinamibacterales bacterium | reverse complement strand
TCTTTCGCATGACCGGCACTCTGGCTGAGAGTAAAATCAGTGCCTGCATGTCACCCGTCCGCTCGTACCGTGCCGGCGAGTCGCTCGAAGATTCCTGCCGCGCATGCAAGACCGATCGGCAGCACACCGTCATCGCCGCTGACCCGCAGGGGCAGCCGATCCGCGTTGTCTGCGGCTTCTGCGGAAGCGAGCACAACTATCGCGGCGGCCCGAGAATCGAGACCGTTGGGTCTCGTCCTGTTCCGCCTGCAGCCTTTCCCAGGCGTGCACCTGCCGCACAGACCGCGCGTGAACCATTTCCCATCGTCAGCGATCGCGAAGGGGCACCAGCCATGGCATCTGATGCAGCCGTCGATCTCGAGTCGTTGATCCGCCGTGTTATTCGCGAAGAGTGTGGAATTACCGCGGTCACGCCCGCCGAGAAGTGGCGCGGGGGCACGCTCGTGTTGCGCCCCGGTACGCCGGGGCTGCAGGAGAAAAGCCTGCCCATCGAAACGTTCTTCCACAAGATCGTGATGCTGCGCAACCGGCTGCGATCGCTCGAGCAGCAGGTGAACGCCGCCGAGCTCCCGGAGGATGTGAAACTGAAGCTTCAGGGCTACGTGACTGGATGTTACGGATCACTGACGAGCTTCAACGTGCTGTTCGCCGATGAGGACGACCAGTTCAAGGGCGCTGGAGGCGACTGAGGACAGGGCCGAGGTCGTGCCGATCAGAAAGGATCCCTTCAGGCTCCCACCCGGACTCACGCTACTTCGCCGACACGTACTCAACACCTCCTTATGTTCGTTTTTTGTTTGTCCGTTCCGGGGCGGATTTTTGTGTGGTTCGGTGCCTCTGTGTCGAGAAGCAAACCTCGCGAGAGTCCAAAGTCCAGAGTCCAGGGTCTCGTTATGACTGCTGGTCCAATATCCGCGAAATCGTCTCGAAAAATTTCTGCAGCGGATTCCTGCGGCGCCACTTCTCGAGCTCGACGGGTGCCGATCGCTCGAGGTCGTCGATGAATGTGGCTTTGAGGGCCGCGCCGAATGCCGCGTCGTCGATGCCTATCGCGTTCTCCTCGTCGAGCTGCCGCGATCGCGAGTTCAGGTTCGGCGAGCCGATGATCGACCACTTGCCGTCGATGAGGCCGTACTTGGCGTGCATGAAGGTCGGCTGATACTCGTAGATCTTCGCGCCTGCTTCCAGCAGCTCCTGATACCGCGCCTGGGCGCTCGCTCGCGTGATCCAGTTGTCCGTATGAGGTCCAGGCAACATCAGCCGCACGTCCACGCCGCTCTTCGCTTTCTCGACAAGGGCCGACTGCAATTGCCTGTCGGGGATGAAATACGGTGCCGCGAGGAAAATCGATTCGCGGGCCGACAGAATCGGAAGCAGGAAAAAGTACGCCATCGACTGGTCATCGTCAGCCGGTGAGTTGGCCAGGTGGATGAACCGCTCGACGCCGGCCGCGGCCGCAGGTGCGTTCACCGGGTAGTTCTTCGGGTCGATCAGGAGCTCGCCCGACGAGCTGACCCACAGATCGACGAATGCCGATTGCAGGCTCCTCGCGAGCGGACCGGTCACCCTGAACATGATGTCGCGCCAGTGGTCCGTATCCTGCGCGTTCCCCAGCCAGATGTCGGCCACGGCCATGCCGCCTGTAAACCCGATTTCGCCGTCGATGACGATCGCCCGGCGATGGTTTCGGCGGTGAAAGCGAGTGAGCTTGCCGAGCTTCGGGCTCCTGAATTTCTGGACTTTGCCGCCCGCCTTTACGAGCGGCTCGAAGTCCTCGTCGGGCACTTTGATGCTGCCGAGACCGTCCAGCAGCACGCGCACCGTGACGCCTTCGCGCTGTTTTTTCTCCAGCGCGGCGAGCAGCTGATCGCTGAATGTGCCTTCAGCCCAGATGTACACCGCGAAGTTGATCGTCCGTTCCGCGTGCGCGATTGCATCCAGCAGGGCGGGCACGAACTGGTCGCCGTTGTTCAACATCGTGATGGTGCCGCCGTGCTCCACCGGCGCGCCGACGATTGTGCTGAGCGCTGTCGAAAAGTGAGCGGAGTCAACCGGAGGTGGCGCCGTGTCCGTATAGATGCGTCCCGGCTTGTCGCCAACGGCGAAAAACAACGCGCTGAATAGAGTGACCGCCGTAACGGCTCCGATGACAAACAGCGTGAGCTGCCACCATTTGTAACGGCGGCGCACCGTCTGCCAGCGCGCGCCGACGCCGCGAGTCAATCGCTGCGCGTCTACGGCCATGATGAGTGCACCAAATCTGTACGCATTTCAACGCCGAATGCACCCATTGCAAGATCCGCGCACAAGCGCACGGCATAGGACACCGTCGCCGCAACTGCAGGACAGGTTGCTGAAGCTGGTCTTCGCTAGTCTGTCTTCTTGAAGGTGACTTCTCCAGTCGCTCCGTCCGCGGGCGGCAGGCTCCGAAGGAATTCGTAAATTGCGCCTACGTCTTCCGCGCTCATACGCGCGAATGCTTCCCACGGCATCGGCGTGCCGGGATGCTGGCGCCCGCCGACCTTGAATCGGGCGACGAACGTCGCGCGATCGGGAAACTTCATGAATGCACTGCCCTTCTGCGGAGTGATGTTCGGCACGCGAAACCAGGTCTTCATGTCCGCGCCCGGCAGCGGCATCGGTTCGAACTCCGAGCCGCCCGAGAATTCGGGCCCGGATGGCTCGAAGGTCATCTCATCCAGCGGCGTATGACAGCCGACGCAATTGCCCACGTAGCGCGCGAGGTATTCCCCCCGCTCCTTCGTCGGCTTCTCCTCCGGAGCGACTTTCGGTGGCCTGACCGTGTCCTGGTCTCTCGGTTTGAACGCTGACGAGATGGTCCGGATGACCTTGCCGGGGACCGTCCACTCGTTTTCGGGCACCTGGTGGCGTACTGCCGGCTGCGATCGCAGGAAGGAGATGATCGCGATCATGTCCTCGTCGCTCATATTGTGGAAGGGCATCATCGGTGCGACGGACGCACGGCCGTTGGGTCGTACGTTGTACCGCATCATTCGCGCGATTTGCCCATCCGTGTAGCGACCGATGCCGGTTTCCGGGTCCGGCGTCAGATTCTTCGAGTAAATGGCGCCGAGCGGAGGCGCCTCGAACCTCGTGCCGCCCTGCAATGGCACCTTCTCGCCGCTGACGATTTTCTGAAACTCTTCGAACGAGCTGGAATGGCACTCGACGCAATGCGCGGGGCCGTAGACGAGATACTCTCCGCGCGCGATCACGGCAGGGTCGCTGCTGGCCCGCACGCCCGGCACAGGATACTCGTCGTACGAACGATCCCATGTGCGCCAGACGTAGACGGCGAAACCCGAAGCAGTGAGGACGACGAGCAGAACGGCTGCTTGAAAGACACGAATCACTTTTCTTTTCATTTTTGCTCAGTCTGTGTCTGAAAGACGATACGGTCTTTCCTCGCTTCTATCTTCTTGAGGATGGCGGGGTCGAGTCCCTTGAGGTCGTCGAGCGAGGAGAGCTGCCCATGCTTGCTGCGAAACTCGACGAAGGCGCGGCTCTCACGACGAAGGAGCTGCAGCACGCTTTCCAGGTCGATCGTCTCTGCGGTGTTCATATCGAGCGGACGCACCGTGTCGCCCTTGAAATGGGTCGCGAGGTACTCGAGTACGGCGGCAAACTCCTCGTCGCTGCCGCCCGCGCCGAAGGCCTTCATGCGATCGATCGTTTCGATCCACCCTTCGCGCGTAAGCTTCACCGACGTCGCCTTCGCCGCTTCGTGACAGGTGCCGCATACGCCAAGCACCTGTTCCTTGCCGGGGCCGTCAGGCAGCGTGTCCTGTGCGTATGCGACGTGCGCACAGACGACGACCAGGGGTATGAAGAGAAATGCTTTCATGTCAGTTAATCGCCAGGGGAATGCCGAATGCGTACACGGTGTTGTCGGACGTCACGACATGCACCTGGCCTGTGCCGGCGGACATGCCGGCGCTGGCGGTCGATGTAATTGTGGCACCACTGTTCCAGAGCTCTTTGCCGGTCGCCGGATCGAGCGCATAGAGCACGGCGTTCGCGCCGGCGTTGCCGCCGGCGAGCGCGAACACGACGCCGTTGACGATAATCGGCGTCCGCGGCGAGGCCATTGTTCGCGAGGTCCATATGCGTTCGGCGGCCGGCGCGCCTCCGGTGACGGCAACCTTGAACGCCGCCACAGCACCGCTCATTTCCGTCAGAATCCACCGCGTGCCGGCCGGGTCTCGCCACGTCGCGGGGTCTGCCCCCCGTGCCGGTATTGGTGGCAGACCCCGTTCGGCAGCGGTAGCAGCCTGCGTGACAAACAGCGGAGTCCGGTGATTCGCGCCACCAAGCGAGCCCGCGTCGAGCACGTACAACCGGCTGCCCGATGTCGCGGCGACGTAGGTCTTGCCACCCTCATCGAAGACAATCGGCGTCGAGTTGAACGCCGAATCGTGCCTGAACCAGTCCTTCAGCGTCAAGGTCGCGCCGTCTAGCGCGACGATTGAATTCGCGTACTGCGAGCTGCCGCCGCCAGTCGAGGCGAACACCGTGCCGTCGGTCCCCAGCGCAAGGCCAACAATGGGAGCGCCGTCGGACTGCCATGCCGTCACCAATTTGGTCTCTGTCATGAAGTCCATCGCATAGACCGCCGTCGGCGCCCCACCGCACGTGTTCGACGTCGCCGCGTAGACGAACCCGTTGGCCCAAATCAAGCCTGTCGCCGTGGCGTTCGCCGGAAGAAACCGGGCCGGAGCGAGCGCGAGATCGCCTGTGTCGGGAATAATTCCCCGCAGCAAGCCATCTGCAGCGACGCTGAACACGAAATTGGGCCCGCGGCCGCCGCGCGCTTCCTGCGGGCTGACGGCCGGCGGAGGCGGAGGCGTCCCGCGGGCAGGACCGGGCCCACGCGCGGGCGCCGCGCCGCGAGCGGGCGCCCCGGCCGGCGTATCGGCGCCGCCACGATTGCCGCGAGCGGCGATCCGCGCCGCGATTTCCGCCAGCTGGGGGGCGCCCCTTCCGGGTTCGCCGACGTCTCCTTTCGCCGGCCGCGGAGGCCGCGCGAATCCAAAAAACGCCAGCTGCGCCGGCGGCGTCAAACTCGTGGCGCGGGTCAGCGGCAGCGTCATGCCTCCGGGACAGGTTGGCGATCCCGCGTACTCGCGCGCGCCGGCCGTGTAGTTGTGATGCGTGCGCCAGAACAGCGTCCCGAAGTCGTAGTCGATCCCATAGACGTTGTTCGAGCTGCCGCCCACGAAAATCAGCGACTTGAATCCTCGGAACGTCATCAAGTTGCCGAGCGCAACAGGCGTCGTCAGCGAGTTGCCGTGGCGCGACTCGTTATCGACCTTCAGCTTCCACAGGAATTGAAACTTCGGCAGGGTGTCGAGCGAGATGTACGGATCGACACGCATCCACGATGTGCGCTGCGCATCGAAACCCTGGGTGGTCCAGTCGGGCGCGCTGCGCGCCTGCGCGTAGAGGAGGCCGCTCGTGGTGACAGCGAAAATGATCGCAGCTACGCCGGGTCCAATAGGACCCGGCCTACGTACGAAGCGTAGGGCGGTACGTACGAAGCGTAGGGCGCGTAAGGCGGGTCTTGCTTTATAGCCCCCCCGGGCAAGCGACTTCCTTTTCATTGCGGTAATCCGAAGCAGTACACGGTGCCGTCGTACGTGCCGATGTATACACGTCCGTTCGCCACCGAGATGCCGCTGTAATGATTCCACGAGGTGATCGTCTCGCCGCTCGACCACAACTCTTGTCCCGTCTGGCCGTCCAGCGCGTACAACACCGAGTGCGTCGAGCGCGAAATGCGGCCTGGCGTGCCCCCGTTTTCCTGCGCGCCGCCAAAGGGCATTGGCGGCGTTCGCAGCACCACGTCTTCGCCGCTGGCGAAGCCGAACACGATGCCGTTGGCGACGAGAGGCGGATCGGCGTGCTTCATGTCGCGCGAGATCCACGCCGGATTCAGGAAGAAGGTTCCGGTCGCCGGATGCTTTTCCATCTTGAAGGCAGCCACGGCGCCGTTGAAGACCTCTCCGTGCTCCATCGGCGCTGTGAACTTCGGATGCTTGGGCCCCCAGAACGGCACGAGCACCCAGCGCGTGCCACCCGCATCCTCGTAGGTCGCCATGGCGCCATACACGCCGGCGGCCTGGTAATCCTGATCTTCATTGCAGATGAGCTGCGAACGATGCTCTGCGGTCGAGTGGTCCTCGCCGCCGAGGGCGGACGTGTCGAGCAGCCACGTGCGGCATTCCTTGCTGGCCTGCACGAGCCACTCGCGGCCCGCGTGTTCGAAAACGGGTCCGGTCACCTGCAGATCGAGGTCGCGCTTCAACAGGTACTCCGCATTTGGCGGCCCAAAGTAGTCCTTCAGCTTGAGCGCGCCCGTTTTTGAATCTAGCTTTACGCCGATGACCGCCGTGCCGTAGGACCGGAGCTCCGGGTTATACGAACCGTCGCCGGTCCCGGTGTACAGCGTTCCGTCTTTGCCGATCGAGGGACCGCTTCGTCCCCACATGCCGCCGCTTCCCGGATCGAAAGTCGCGGTCCGTCGTGTGGCGAGATCGAACGCATAGACGTAGTTCGGATTGCCGCCACATCCCTGCGCGCTCGTCGTATAGACCACGTTGTTCCACAGATTCAATCCGTACGGCTTGCCGTTCGGCGGCATGAACAGCTCCGAGGGCGCGACGGCTTTGCCCGTCGCGACATCGAGCTGATGCAGGCGCCCGTCCCATGCCGCGGCGTAGATGATGTAGCTGCCGGGTGTCTTGCCAGGACCGATCACTGGCGTTGCCAGCTGCCCGCCGGGGCACAACGTGCCGAAGCTCACGCCCGGCGGCGGAGAGAACGTCGTGTCGAAATGGTGTTTCCACAACAGCCCGCCGGTGGCGACGTCGATCGCGTAGAGGTTGTCGGAGATGCCTGCCACGATCGCGACCTGCCTGGGCCCAGCCGCCGTCATCACGCGCCCGACGATGAGCGGCGGAAAAAGCGCGTGCATTTCGCGCGGCTCGTTGTCGGTCTTGTACTTCCACAGCAGCTTCATCCCCTTGACGTTTGAGACGTTCAGGATGTGCTCGTTTTTTTGCCACGCGGTGCGCTGCGGATCGCCGCCGTCCGTCAGCCAATCTGCAGGTGGCGTCTGTGCGCTGGGTGACTGAGGGATCGTGGCGGCCGCCCACAGCATCAGGATCGCCCCAAGGTATTTTCGAGGCAGGTATCTTCCCATCTCGCTTTATCGCTTTTCGCTTTTCGTTTTTTACTTCGGCAGCGCGAACACCCAAATCGCTCCGCCTTCAGGCACCTCTGGATATTCACCCGGAAACGCGCGGTTGAGCCGCGCCTGCATCGCCCGCGAGTCGATCCCGAAACCCGACTGCACGGCCACATATTGCCGTCCGTCGACGGCGAATGACATCGGCACGCCGATAATGCCCGAGTTCGTGGGCGTTTCCCAGAGCATTTTCCCGCTCTTCGCATCGAACGCGCGGAACATGCGATCGTTGGTGCCACCGGAGAACACGAGCCCGCCACCGGTTGTCAGGATGGGTCCCCAGTTCGCCGATGCCGCAAACGTGTGGGTCCACGCCCGCTTGCCGGTGTCGACGTTCCACGCCTGAACCTCGCCGATGTGCTTCGCACCCGGATAGAGATACAGCGTGCTCGTCGCGCCGGTGTAGCTGCGGCCCGGCACATAGGCCACTTCACGGCCGATGATCGTCGAGCAGAGATTCTCGTTCGCGGGAATGTAGAGCATCCGGGTCTTCGGATTGAAGGCCGCGGGCGGCCAGTTCTTGCCGCCCCACCACGAGGGACAAAAATCCGCGAGCTTGTCTGTGCCGGGTTTCTTGTCTGGATCGACGATCGGCCGTCCCGTCTTTGGCTCGAGGCCCTTGAAGACGTTCTGCCTGACGAACGGCCCGCCATCGATGAAGTTGATCGCTCCGGACGTCCGCTCGAGGAAGTACATGTAACCGTTGCGCGCGACGTTGATGAGGCCTTTTATCGTCCGACCGTTGCGCTGATAGTCGACAAGGATCGGCGGCGACACCTCGTCCCAATCCCACGATTCGTTGGGGCTGTACTGCATGTGCCCCTTGATGTGACCGGTAGTAACGTCGATCGCCACGGTCGACGCGATATACAGGTTGTCGCCAGGCCGCCGATCGCCCATCCATGGACCGCCGTTGCCGGTGCCCCAGAACGACAGGTTGGTCGCGGGATCGTAGTTGGCTGTTACCCACACCGAGCCGCCGCCGGTCTTCCATTCTTCGCCGCCGGCCGGCCAGGTTTCACTGCCCGGCTCGCCAGGCGCGGGAATCATGTACGTTTTCCACAGTTCTTTGCCCGTCTCCACATCGAATGCCGAAACATAACCGCGGATTCCGAGCTCGCCGCCGGAGGTGCCGATCAATACCTTGCCGTCGGCCACGAGCGGCGCAAGCGACATGTAATACCCGCTCGCGTTGTCGGCGACAGGCGTCGTCCAGACCTCGTCTCCGGTTTTCGCATCGAGCGCGACAAGCACGGCTTCACCGGCCGCGAAATACACCTTATCTCCGTAAACGGCGATGCCGCGGCTCGTCGGATGCAGCACCACCGCCGACGTCGGCAGTGGACGGCGATAGCGCCAGAGGAGCGTGCCCGTTCTGGCATTAATCGCAAGCACCTGATTGCCAGGCGTCGACACGAACATGACGCCATTGACGACGACTGGAGGCGCCTCGTGGCCATTCTCCGCACCGGTCGAAAAAATCCACGCGGGCTGGAGGCGCCTGACGTTGTCTGTGTCGATCTCACTGAGCGGGCTGTAGCCCCAACCGTCATAAGTGCGGCGGACCATCGGCCAATCGGAGTCGGGTGGATTCTTCAGGCGATCGGCCGAAATCGACTGATACTGCTTCAGAATCGCCGGCATCGGTGGCGGCTCGAACAGTGGGGCGCCAGGGGCCGGCGGTCCCGGCAACTGCGTGGGCTTGGGGGCTTGCGCCACCGGCGCAGCGGGCTGCTGCGCCCGCAAGACCATTGTCGCCGCAGCCACCACGACACAGGCTGCGACGACGTCACGCCCGTAACGATTCCTCACCATCCGTCCTCCTCGCCGTACAAATCGGAATGGTCGAATCTTACTCTACGCCGCCCACTCGCCTTTGCGCATCAGCGGCTCGGTCGTGCCGTTGCTGAGGACACCATCGATGTCGAGCTCTCCCGATCCGATCATGAAGTCAACATGCACCGCGCTGCGGTTGCCGCCGGCCTGCTCGAACTCCGTGTCGCTCATTTCGTCGCCCTTTTTCAACGTGAACTTGTACGCGTTGCCGAGCGCAACGTGGCTCGCGGCGTTCTCGTCGAACAACGTGTTGTAGTACAGGAGCCCCGACTGTGAGATCGGCGAGCTGTGGGGCACGAGCGCCACTTCTCCGAGTCTCCTCGCGCCATCGTCGGTATCGAGCAGCCGCTGCAGCGTGTCCGCGTTCTTGTCAGCCGACATCTTGACGATGCGGCCGCGCTCGAAGGTGACGCTGAAGCCATCGATCAGGGTGCTGCCGTAACTGAGCGGCTTGGAGGCGCGGACGGTGCCGTCGACCCGATCCTTGTGGGCGATCGTGAACACTTCTTCGGTCGGCAGGTTCGCCGTAAATGGGACTCCTTGCCGGCTCGTGCTGCGGCCGCTCACCCAGATGTGTCCATCCGGAAGACCGAGCATGAGGTCGGTGCCGGGCCCGGTGTACTTCAATCCCGAGTAACGCCGTGCGTTCAAGTACTCGCTTCGGGTCGCGAGCGTGCCGAGATGCGTCTCCCATGCAGCGATCGGATCGGGCGCATCGAGGCGGCACATGCGCACAATCGCGTCCCACAGTCGGGAGACCGCCTCGCCGGTCGGCGTGCCTGGAAAGATTTTTTCCGCCCAGCCTGCGCTCGCTGCCGCCACGATCGCCCAGTTGGTCTCGTTCCGCGACACCTGTTCGCGAAATGGCCTTACATCGCGGGCCGCCGCTTGCAGAACCGCACTCACCAGTTCGGGAGGCTCACCTTGAAGAAGGTCCGGGTCGTTCGCGCTGATGGAGAGCACGGCATGTCCCGCGGCCACATGCTCTGAGAGCGCCTGCGGCAGCCACGCGGAAAAATTACCGAACGACTCGCGCGGCGCGTGTTTGAAGCGCAGCGATTGTTGCACTTCGTCGCCATAGATCGTCTCGACGAGCGGCGAACCGGCTCGGTACGCGGCGGCGGCGATCTCACGCGCGAGCGGCGCGGATTCGAGCGACGCCCCGCCGTTGGCCAGTGGACCGATGATCATGAGCCGCTGTCCGGGCTGCAGATTGAGCGCGACGCGGACGGTGAGCTCAGCGTAGGCTTGCAAATTACGGTCGAGATTCATCAGCGACATTCTAGTGCGAGTTTGTGGCAGCCGTTATTGTCGTCAGTCTGCCTCGGTCGTAGTGCCGACCGTTAGGTCGGCTACTGCCGCCGCTCTTATTCAATCGCACTCATGGTGAGGTTTTCAAACAGGACAGCCAGACGTTCATCTCGACTTTCGACCGCCTACAACGCTGAGTACACCAATCGTCCGCCGACGTATGTCTGCGTGACTGTAAAATCGCGGTCCATGACGACGAGGTCCGCGATCGCGCCTTTGGAGAGCGTGCCCGTGTCTTTAAGTCCGAGCTCGGTTGCTGGTGTCGTCGCGCAGAGCTGTACGGCGTCATGGACGGAGAGGCCCACCTGCTGCACCAGAAACCGAAACACGCGGTCCATCGTCGCCACGCTGCCGGCGAGCGTTCCGTCTGCGAGATAGGCCGCGTCGCCTTTCACGCAGATCGTTCGGCCGCCGAGCGTTGCCGTCGCCCCATCCGGTAAACCTGCCACCGCCACGCCATCGGTAATCGCCATGACACGGTCTACGCCTTTCGCGGCCAAGGCCATGCGCACCATGTCTCGATGGACGTGCACGCCGTCGCAGATGATCTCGGCAGCGACGTCCTCACTCGTCAGGATCGCGCCGGCGAGCCCCGGCTCACGGTGGCCGAGCGGCGGCATCCTGTTGAACAGGTGGGTCGCACGGCGCGCCCCCGCGGCAATCGCCGCGCGGGATTGCTCCAGTGTGGCACCCGAATGCCCGAGCGACACGCGGTGTCCGCGCGCGACAAGATGCCGGATCAAATCGAGCGCGCCTTCCAGCTCCGGCGCCAGTGTGATGATGCCCGCGCTTTCGCCGGCGGCGTCGATCACGTCGAGAATGGCGCGCCCGTCGAACCCAGGTACTCGCACCCATCGCACCCGTCCTATCCGTTGCTCCCGACGGACTCCGCAAGCACGCCGCCGGCTGCGCGCCGCGATATTCGGCATTGATGAAATTGCTTTCGAGATGGGCGGGCAGCACACGGGCTGCCGGCGCGTCGCTGTTGCGAAGAGCCGCGACGCTCTCTAGAACCTGACGCAGCGCATCAGGCGCACAGGCGACGGTGGTTGGGCAGAACGCGGTCACCCCGTACTTTGTCAGGCGTTCAGCGAGTGCTGCGATCGCGTTGTCGCCGTCCAGCGTGTCGATGCCCTCGAGCCCGTGCACATGAACGTCGACGAAACCCGGCACAACGATGTGGCCGCGCAGATCGTGTTCAATGCTCGCGGGGCCCCACCCCCGCTCGCTCTCGCTCGGCGGCGCGTCTTCGACGCGCTTCCCTCCGGCGCCCCGCTCGGGCCGCAGGCGCTTCGCACCTATCGCGCCCGTCGCACCTGTTCGAACGTCCGCGATCCGATCGCCGTCGATCACGAGCGTGCCCTCCTGTTGGACAAGCCCGGACAGCACGAGATCGGCGCCAGACAGGACGATCATGAACGGTAATATATCGGTAATGCCTGTTCTTGGCATCGACGTCGGCGGCACAAAGACCGTTTGCATGCTCGCAGACGATCGCGAGCGCGTCATCGCGGAAGGCCGCGAAGACGGCGCGAACCTGCAGGGCGCTGGAGAGCTGGCGCTCGAGAAGGTGCTTCATTCGGTCATGGAACAAACGCTCGAGGGGACGGGCATCGTGCCGTCGGCGATCTGCCTCGGCATCGCCGGCGTCGATCGCGCAGCGGACGAAGCGGTCGTGCGCAGCATCATGAGCCGCATCGGCTATAAGGCGCGAATCCTGGTTGTGAACGACGCGCTCATCGCGCTGCAGGCCGGCATCGGTGATGATGCCGGCATCGTCATCGTGTCGGGAACGGGATCGATTGCCTATGGACGCAATGAGCACGGCGAGGCGGCGCGGGCCGGAGGGTGGGGCTACGTGCTCGGCGACGAAGGCAGCGGCTACTGGATCGGACGTCTCGCGCTGCGCGCGGTCGTTCGGCACGCAGACGGGCGGGGGCGCGTTACGAGCCTCACTCCGCGGCTGCTTGCCCACTTCGGAGTCGAGCGCGCCGCCCAACTGATTCACAAGGTCTATCACGACGAAGTGAACCCACGGTCGATCGCGGCCGCGGCCAAATACGTCCAGCACGCACGGGACGAAGGCGATGCTGTGGCGGCAAACATCCTGAATCGCGCAGCGGACGAGCTGATGACGGCCGTTACGGCCGTGATGGCGCGCCTTGAACTCTCGGAGCGGCCGTTCGCGTTTGTTCTTGCCGGAGGAATGTTTCGCGCCCTGCCGTGGCTATGCAACCAGATGGAGCTGCTAATGCCGGCGCTCGCCCATCAGAGCAGAGTGATGCGGCTCAACGACGAGCCTGCGCTCGGCGCTGTGCGACTGGCCATCGCTGAAATGAACGGGGGCGCCCGCCTCCCCATCTATCGGCCGAACGCCACATGATTGTCCGGGTCTTTCAGACAGCCGGCGAAGCCGCCCATGCGGCGGCCGCCGCTGTCGCTGCGCAACTGGCGCGAAAGCCGGCGTCTGTCCTTGGGCTGCCCACGGGCCGCACATCGCTTGCCGTGTACGAAGAGCTGGTGCGGCTGCACGAATCGGGCGAGGCGGATTTTTCACGGGCGCACACGTTCAACCTCGACGAGTTCGTGGGGCTGCCGCCGACGGACACACGCACCTATTGCGCCTTCATGCAGAAACACCTGTTCACGCGCATCAACCTCCCCACCGGTCACGTCCATTTCCTGAACGGTGGCGCGCGCGATCATGCGAAGGAGTGCGAGAGATTCGAAGGCGAGATCGCCGCGCTCGGAGGCCTGGACCTCCTGCTCCTCGGCATCGGTGCGAACGCGCACATCGGATTCAACGAGCCGGCGCGCGCATTGCGGGCGCGGAGCCATCGGACGCGGCTCGCCCTCGCCTCACGCCGGGCGAACGCGGCGCTATTCGGCGGACGCCTTGCTCGCGTTCCGCGCGAGGCATTGACAATGGGGGTCGGCACGTTGATCGACGCCCGCGCGATTGTGCTGGTTGCGACCGGGCGGGAGAAAGCGCGGGCGGTGGCCTCGATGTTCGACGGCCGCATCTCCACCGAACGGCCAGCCTCGGTTCTGCAGCTGCACCCCAACGTTGAAGTGATCGTTGATCTACCGGCCGCCGAGAAGCTGCCGCAGTCGGGGTTCGACGCGGAGCCGTGACAACGCATCCGCACGCGTCGCGCCGGTCTGCTGCATGAGGATCGCCGCTTTCACGTTCCACCGCGCGCGGCGCAGCACGGCGTCCGCCGCACGTTCATCGATTCCCGTCACGGAGGTTGTAATGCGCCGTGCGCGATCGCGAAGCTTGTCGGAGTTCGATTTCACGTCAACCATCAGGTTGCCGTAGGTTTTGCCCGCTCGCACCATCGCCGCCGTCGTCAGCATGTTCAGGGCGATCTTCGTGGCCGTGCCTGCTTTCAGCCTGGTCGAGCCGGCAATCACTTCTGGACCGACTATCAGCTCGATGACGACATCGGCGAGATTCCTCAGTTCCGATCGCGGGGCGCACGTGATGCCGATGACGCGGGCTTTCGCGGCGCGTGCGCTGACGAGCGCGCCGCGCACGAAGGGTGTCACGCCGCTCGCAGAAATGCCGATCACGACATCACGTCGTGAAGGACGAACGCCCCGCATCGCGCGCCCGCCCGCCCTGCCGTCATCCTCGACTCCCTCTTTCGCTCGATGCACCGCAGCCGGACCTCCAGCCATAATCGCGTGAGCTGTTGCGGGCTCGACGCCGAAGGTCGGCGGCAGCTCCGCCGCCTCGAGGACGCCAAGCCTGCCGCTCGTGCCCGCCCCGGCGAAGATGATCCTTCCGCCCGTCACGACGGCATCCGCGAGAACCTCCGCGCCACGAGCGATGTGGGACTTCTCCCGCTGCAGAGCGCCGAGCACGGCTCGAGTGTCGAGAATCATCATCTCGACGATGTCGTCCGGCGCCATGGTGTCAATGTCGCGGCTCCGAGGATTCACTGCTTCTGTCGCGAGGCGCTGCCACTTCGATCGCGTAGCCATTGATTTGACCTTAACCTGAAACGCATTTTCTCGGCTAGATTTAAGGAATGTTTCTCAGCGGTATTGGGACCGCCGCCCCATCGACGCGCTGGACGCAGATGCAGTGTTGGGACGCCCTCGTCGCCTCCGACTATCTGCTCACGCTGAGCCAGCGATCGCAAGCCATCCTCCGAAAAGTGCTCCGCGGCAACAACGGCATCTGCACCCGATCGCTCGCGTTCGATCATTTAAGCGAAGCGTTCGATTTTGACCCGGACGTGCTGGACGCACGGTTTGCCAGGCACGCACCGGTGGTCGCGTCTGACGCTGCCGCGCGTGCGCTCGACGTCGCGGGGCTGACGGTCCGCGACGTCGACGCGGTGATCATCAGCACGTGTACTGGATACCTCTGTCCTGGCTTGACGAGCTATGTCACGGAGCGGCTCGGCCTGCCGACCGACATTCTCGCGCTCGACCTGGTGGGACAAGGCTGCGGCGCCGCGCTTCCGAACATGCGAGCCGGCGAAGCGCTCATCGCGGGCGGACGGGCCGAATGCGTGCTGTCGATCTGCGTCGAGATCTGCAGTGCGGCCATGTACCTGGATGAGGACCCGGGCGTGCTGATCAGCGCGTGCCTGTTCGGCGATGGCGCGGGCGCTGCTGTTCTCACCGCAGAACCGATACACGGCCGCCGCCGCATTGAATGGACGTCCGCCGGTACGCTGATGAACTCCGCCGATCGCGAAGAGCTTCGGTTCGAGCGGCGTCGCGGCATGCTGCGCAACATTCTGACCACCGCCGTTCCCGCGCTCGCCGCGAAACATGTCGATCGCGTACTCAGCGAAGGGCTGGACCGTGCCGGGATCTCCCGAAACGACATCAACGGATGGATTCTTCACGCCGGGGGCCGCGAAATCCTGGCCGCTGTTCGCCAGCAAGTGGGCCTGACGGAAGACGACACGCGATGGAGCGCCGCGATCTTGCGCGACTACGGTAACGTCAGCAGCCCCTGCGTGTACTTCGTGCTCGAGGCTGCCTTGAAGGGACAGGCGCGCGGAGGGCACTGGTGGATGTCGTCGTTCGGCGCCGGCTTCAGCTGCCATGGCGCGCTTCTCGAGGTCGAGTGACGGCCGGCCCGAAGGCAGGCACTACGACGAATACACGGGCGACCGCCGCCTGAAGGCCGGCACTACGTATGCAGAAGCCGTCGACCACTCGTAGTGCCGCCTTTAGGTCGGCCTGACATGCGAAGAGTCATTCAACCCGAAATTCTCGACGAGCTGTGCGCCGACGACCCGCGCGCCATTCAATCGCGGCGCGATCTACAGAAGGTCAACTCGTTGATGGGCCATCCGGCGATGGTCGCGCATGAGCTGGGCGCGGTGTCAATGCCTCCGCGCGTCGTCGTCGAGCTCGGGGCTGGTGACGGCACGTTTCTGCTCAGAGTCGCGAAGCGCCTTCGACATCGCCCGCGCGTGCGTGCGCTGCTTGTCGACCGCCGTCCGTCCCTCAGCGACAAGACGCGGAACGGATTCGCGGCAGCGGGCTGGGACGTCGACATCTGCGAGTCGGATGTGTTCGAGTGGCTGTCGCGCCCTTCACCGCAGACGGCCGATGTCACCGTCGCCAATCTGTTTCTCCATCACTTCAGAGAAGGCGAGCTGGCCCGCCTGTTGAGCCTGGCATCCCGGCAGACAACACGTTTCATCGCGTGCGAGCCACGCCGCTCGCGCATCGCGCGAAGGGGCGCGTCTCTGCTGCGCCTGGTCGGCTGCAACGAGGTAACCATGCATGACGCCGCCGTCAGCGTGCGCGCAGGCTTCCGCGACTCGGAGCTGTCGATGCTCTGGCCGTCAGACGCCGGATGGCGGCTCAGCGAGCGGCGGGCGGGACTCTTCTCCCATAGGTTCGTCGCACACCATGCACACACCGTTTGACGCGGTCGTGCTTGGCGCGGGTCCGGCGGGCGCGACAGCGGCGCTCCTTCTGGCACGCGCAGGCTGGTCGATCGCCCTGGTAGAGAAGACTGTGTTTCCGCGCCGCAAAGTGTGCGGCGAGTATCTCTCGGCCACCAATCTGCCGCTGCTCCGCGAGCTTGGGTTGAGCGAGCGGTTCCTCGAGGTTTCCGGCCCTGACGTGCGCCGCGTCGCGATCTTCGCGGGCGGCGAAACAGTTGTGTCAGACATGCCGCGGCTTGGTGACGACATCCACGGATGGGGCCACGCCCTCGGCCGCGAGCACCTCGACACGATGTTGGTCGACCGAGCCGCAGCGATGGGCGCCCGCGTCTTTCAACCGTATACCGCGAGCGAGATCCGGAGCTGCGGCGAATCCTATGAATGCGTGATAACGGCCGGCGACACCCGCACCCTTTGTGCGCGAGTCGTTGTCGCCGCACACGGTTCGTGGGACCACAATGGGTTGCGGACGCAGCCTACGAGACGGCCCGCGCGGCCCAGTGACCTGTTCGGGTTCAAGGCGCGCTTCGTCGGGACGCGGCTCCCTGCGGGATTGATGCCGCTCCTCACATTTCCCGGGGGGTACGGTGGCATGGTGCACTCAGACAACGGCCGCGTCAGCCTGTCATGCTGTATCAGGCGCGACTGGCTGGTGCGATGCCGGCGCGAGGCTCCGGGGTTGCCGGCCGGCGACGCCGTGTTGACGCACATCACGCGGCACTGTGCGGGCGCGCGCGACACGTTGTCTGATGCCCGTCTCGAAGACCTCAGCTGGCGCTCGGCGGGGCCAATTCGCCCTGGAATCCGCGGCACACGGCGTGGCGGCATTTTCCGGGTCGGCAATGCCGCCGGCGAGGCGCACCCGGTTGTGGCTGAGGGGATCAGCATGGCGATGCAGTCAAGCTGGCTGCTCGTTCGGCGGTTGCTCGAGCCACACGTCGCCGGGAAACAGACGCTCGACCACGCAGCCGAGTCCTATAGCCGTGATTGGACGCGTGCGTTCGCAGGGCGCATCCGTGCCGCAGCCGTCATCGCTCACTGGGCCATGCACCCGGCGGCCGTCTCTCTCACAGTCCCTCTACTCCGGGCGTTTCCACGGCTGTTGACGGCAAGCGCCCGCCAGACCGGCAAGGTGTCTGCGTTGTGTTCGCCGTCCTGTTGAACGCCGCCAGCGGACCGACGAACCGGCCGCAACTGCGTGAGGAAATAGAAAAGCTCTTCGGCGAGGTGGGCCTGGAGGCGCGCGTTCGCGAGCTGACGCATCCGTGCGACATTGTCCTCGCGGCGCGTGAGCTGCTGGACGACCATCCCGAGGCGCTGGTCGCTGGCGGTGGAGATGGAACGGTCAGCGCAGTCGCGTCGGTGCTGTCAGGCACGCCGACACCCCTCGGCGTGTTGCCGCTGGGCACGCTGAATCATTTCGCCAAGCACGCCGGCATTCCGCTCGATCTGCCGGGCGCGGTGAGGACGATCGCTGAACGGCGCACGAGACGCATCGACGTTGGCCGCGTAAACGATCGGGTCTTCGTGAACAACTCGTCGATCGGTGTGTACCCGAGTCTTGTGGAGGCGCGCGAACGCCTCCGCGAGCAAGGAATGTCGAAATGGGCGGCGCTCCTGATGGCCACGGCTGACGTGCTTCAGCGCGAGGGCGAAGTGACGATCCGGCTCGAGCGCGGTCGCACCAGGATCGCCGTGCACACGCCGTTCGTCTTTGTCGGAAACAACGAATATCTCGCCGAGGGCGTCAGACTGGGCGCACGCACACGGCTCGATGCAGGACTGCTGTATGCGTATTTCGCGCCGCCGGTGCGAACGCGCGACCTGCCGAAGCTGCTCGCGCGCGCGCTGTTCGGCATCGCCCGCCGCGAGCACGCACTCGAATCGATTTCCGGACGCGAGTTGTGGATTGACACGCCGTTTGCTGCGGCATTCCAGGTGGCCTGCGACGGCGAAGTGCTGACGCTTGCTTCCCCGCTGCATTATGAATCGTGGCCCGCCGCTCTGACGGTGTTTGCGCCCGGGACCTGACGCGATGCGCACGGTCGTCCATCTCTCGGATCTGCACTTCGGCCGCGTCGATCGCGGCATCATCGCGCCGCTCACCGCATGCATCTCATCGATACGGCCCGATCTCATCGCCGTGTCAGGGGACCTGACGCAACGCGCGCGGCGCCGGCAATTCCAGCACGCCGCCGCGTTTCTCGACAGCCTGGCGTTTCCGAAATTGATCGTGCCCGGTAATCACGACGTCCCGGCCTTCAACCTGGCGCAGCGCCTCTTGAATCCGTTCGGCGGCTATCGCCGATGGATCTGCGAGGACCTGGAACCCGCATTCGTAGACGACGAAATGGCGATCATCGGGTTGAACAGCGCCCGTGCGCTTGTGACCGGAGGCCGCGGCCGATTGAATGACGAGCAGATCGATCACGCGGTTGCGCGCCTGCGAACGCTGCCGCCGGTGCCCGTCAAGGTCATCGTGACGCACCATCCGTTCGATCTCCCCGAGGGAGTGCGTCCGGAGCATCTCGTCGGCCGCGCGTCGATCGCGATGCAGCGTTTCGCCGCGGCCGGAGCGGATCTATTCCTGGCCGGCCATCTCCATGTCAGCCACGTCGGACATACGGCCGATCGCTACGACATCGCGGGCCACTCGGCGCTCGTGGTGCAGGCCGGCACGCTCTCCACGCGCGGCCGCGGCGAGTTGAACAGTTTCAACGTCCTGCGCATCGCTCGGCCGGAACTGACCATCGAGCGATACACGTGGGAGACCGGTGGCCAATCGTTCGACCGCTCATATACTGGAACCTTCAGACACACGCCCGACGGTTGGACGGCATAACAGTTGCTAGAAGCTAGAAACCAGAAGCTGGAATCTAGGATCTGGAATCTAGGATCTGAATCTAGAAACTAGATCTCCAGATCTTAGATTGCAGATTGTAGTTTTCAGGTTTCAGGGAGGCACCATGCGCTGGACACCGGGCAACAGGGGCAACGTGGAAGATGCGCGCGGCAGTCGGAGCGGCGGCGGGGCCGGCATTCCGCTTGGCATCGGTGGAGTCGTCGTCCTGCTGATTGGCTCGTGGCTGACCGGCGTCAATCTCTTCGATGTCGTCGACACTGGCGGCGGCGCGACCGATGTCGTCGCCGAGCGTCCGGCGACGACATCGCCCGAAGAAGAGCAGCTCGTCGATTTCGTCGACGCGGTCACTGGCGACATCCAGCACACATGGTCGCAGAAAATCGCGAGCTATCAGCCCACGCGAACGGTACTGTTCCGCGACGGCATACAATCGGCCTGCGGATTGTCGAGCGCCGCGACGGGTCCGTTTTACTGTCCCGGCGATCGCAAGGTCTACCTGGACTTGAGTTTTTTTGGCGAGCTGCACCGGAAGCTTGGCGCGCCCGGCGATTTCGCGCAGGCCTACGTGCTGGCGCATGAAATTGGACATCACGTGCAGAACCTCACCGGCACCCTCGAGAGTGCGCCGTTCTCGGGCAACGCCAACGAGCGGTCGGTGCGCGTTGAACTGCAAGCCGATTGTTATGCCGGGGTCTGGGGACACGAGGCAGCCAAGCCGGGGCGGTTCGCAGCGGGCCGCGTCGAGCTGGACCCAGGCGACGTCGAGGAGGGACTGAACGCGGCGGCGGCCATCGGCGACGACCGCCTGCAACAACGATCGCAGGGGCGGGTTGCGCCGGAGTCATTCACGCACGGTAGCTCGGCACAGCGGGTGTCCTGGTTCAAGCGGGGCATGGAAAATGGCGACCCGCGCGTTTGCGACACGTTCGGCGATGCTCGATAATGGCGACGGCATGCTCCGCCTCTCGGCGCTCGAGCAGGTGATGCAGGCGCTGGCGCAGGAGGCGCGCGCGCCAGCCTGTCGAGCGCGTTTGCGGTGTCAGACCACTACATGGCGACGACGAACGTCATCCCCGGCGCCCACGCCTCCGTCATCGCGAAGCTTTAGAAGAGCCAGCTTTCGATCGCAATCACCACAGTAATCAGCGCGAACATTTCGAGGATGACCGGTGTCATCTGCCTGATCCACTGCACCGGCGTAAACGCCGCATCGACGTCGCGCTGAATGAACGAATACGCGACGACCGATTGCGCCGATCCGATGTGTGGTGGCGAACAGCGCAACCGCCAGAAGCGACACCGGAAGCGTCATCACGCGTCCCAACCCGAGCAGCAGGCATGCGACAATGTCGCAAGCCATCACAAATTTGCGGCCGGACAACATGACCACTGACGTGTCGGCGTCGCTCATCTGCGCGCAATCATAAAATCACCGCGCGATGACTCCGCCTTCGCCGACAAAATTGAGCCAAGCGACAAGAACGTTCGTTAATAACTCCGGGCTGCTCGTGCTGGGCACAACGATCGCGCTCGTGTGGGCCAACCTTGATCACGCCGGCTATGTCGCGTTTTCGCATTACCTCCACTTTCCGGTCAACGAGATCGGCATGACCTTCTTCTTCGCGCTCGCAGCGAAGGAAGTGGTGGAAGCCACCGCGCCAGGAGGCCCGCTGCACTCCCCGCGCCGCGGCGCCATGCCGCTTGCCGCGGCAGTGGGAGGCATGATCGGCCCGGCCTTGATCTTCGTGGCGCTGACCATTGTGTTCGATCGGCCGAATCTCGAACGCGGGTGGGCGATTCCGACGGCGACCGACATCGCGTTCAGCTACCTCGCCGCGCGCGTCGTCTTCGGCGCACAGCACCCGGTCATCCCGTTTCTCCTTCTCCTCGCGATTGCCGACGATGCGCTCGGATTGCTCATCATTGCGGCGTTCTATCCGACCGGGCCAGTGCGGTTGTTCGAGTTTGCGATCCTCGTGGGCGCTGGAATGGTGCTCGCGTGGTGGTTGAACACGCGGCGTACGCGAAGCTTCTGGCCGTACCTGATCGGCGCGGGTGCGTTGTCATGGATCGGTTTTTATCGCGGCGGGTTACACACGGCCCTCGCCCTGGTTCCGGTCATCCCGTTTTTCCCGCACGCAGCGCGCGACCCCGGGTTGTTCGTCGAGGCGCCGAGCGCGCACGACACGCTCAACGAATTCGAGCATCGCTTCAAAAGGCCTGTTGATGCGATGCTGTTTTTTTTCGGACTTGCCAACGGCGGCGTGGCGATCGGTAATGCCGGCACGGGCACCTGGTTCGTCCTGATCGCGATTATCGCCGGCAAGCCGCTTGGCATCCTGGCAGCGACGGGCATCTCCACCGCAGTGGGACTGCGCCTGCCAAAGGCCGTCAGCTGGAACGACGTCATCGTCGTTGCGATCATCGCAGGTATCGGGTTCACCGTCGCGCTCTTCTTCGCGACGGCCGCTTTCCCGTACGGGCGGCTGCTCGACGAAACAAAACTCGGTGCGCTGCTCAGCTTCGGAGCGTTTTTCCTCGGGCTCGGCGCTGCACGTGTGTTGAAAGTGGGTCGAAGCGCGTCGAAGTAGCTGACCGGCGGCACGCCATCGTTTTTTCACGGTGTTCTGCCGTGGGAAAGCGCGTCCCACAGGCGGGATCAGGAAACCTTGGACACCATTTTGTCGTAGTCTTTCAGTATGAAACTCATATCTTTCTGCGCGCTCATAACGCTCGCCGCGGTACCCGCGGCGGCTCAAACCCGATTGAAGCTGCCACCTGACGTGTTTGCTGTGCGTCAAGCTGTCCCCGGCCAGACGGCGCCCGTGCCGCTCCCCGTGCGGACGCCTGGTTCCGGCGGTCCCCGCATCTCTCTCACGCTCGAGGATGCGGTAAAACGGGCGCTCGAGAACAACCTCGACATCGCGGTGCAGCGCATTGGCCATCAGATCTACGACGTCAACTTCGCCAGCATCCGTTCGGTCTACAGCCCCACGGTGTCGTCGCTCATCAGCAACCAAAGCTCGACGAACGCGTCAACGAGCACCATTTCGGGCGGCCAGACCGGCGCCACCATCAACAGCTCCACGTTCGTCTTCAACGGCGGCCTGGCACAGGACGTGCCGTGGGGCGGCGGCAATTTCTCCGCGGCGTTCGACAACCGCCGCTTTGAAACGTCGAACCTGACTGCGACGATCAACCCGTCGTATAACCCGACCTGGTCGGCGCAGTACACCCAGCCGCTGCTCCGCGACTTCAAGATCGATACGACGCGGCAACAACTGCTCGTCACGCGCATCAATCAGGACGTCTCAGATATCCAGGTTCGGCAGACCACCATGAATACCGTCGCGAACGTCCGCAACGCGTACTGGGACTACGTCTTCGCGGTACAATCGGTCGATGTCGCACGTCAGTCGCTGGAACTGGCTGAGGAGCTGCTGCGAAACAACCAGATGAAGGTAGAAATCGGCACGATGGCGCCGATCGACGTCGTCCAGGCACAGGCGCAGGCCGCGCAGCAGCGACAGACGCTCGTAACAGCCGATGGGGCGCGCCGCACCGCCGAGATCGCGTTGAAGCGGCTCATCGTGAGCGGCACGGCCGACCCGCTTTGGACGGCGACGATAGAGCCTGCGGATCGCCCCGATTTCCGACCCGAGCCGATTGACGTCGCGGCCGCGACCCAGCGGGCGCTAACGACCAGGACCGACGTCCTGCAGGCGCGGAAGAACCTCGAGGCGAACGATGTCACGCTGGGTTTTCTCGAGAACCAGAGGTTGCCGCAGGTCGATTTGCAGACCCGTTACGCGACAACCGGCATTGGCGGAACCCGCCTCATCACACAGGGCAGCGGCGTCGATCGCGGAACGATCATCGGCACCGAGCCCGGCGGTTATCTGGACGCGCTGAACACCCTCTTCCGCAACCAGCTTCCGACCTGGAGCATGGGGCTGATCTTCACCTACAACCTCGGCACGAGCGCCGAGGACGCGTCCATCGCTCGAGCGCGTATCCAGCAGAATCAAATCGAGGTGCAGCTTCGCCAGCTCGACCTGCAGGTGACGAGCGATATCAGCAACGCGGCGATCCAGGTGGAGAACACTGCCGAACGTGTGCAGGCGACGCAATCGGCGCGCGAACTGGCGCAGCAGCAGCTCGACGCCGAGAACAGCAAATTCAGCGTCGGCATGTCGACCAACTATAGCGTCGTGCTGGCGCAGCGCGATCTTTCGACGGCGCAGAACAACGAGCTGCAGGCGATCCTCGCCTATCGCAAGGCAGTCGTCGACTACGAGCGCGTGCAGCAGACCGGAACGGCGGGCAACATCACGCTCATTTCGAGATGACACGAATCCGTTCAGCGATCGTCTATGCGGCGGTCTTCGCGCTGACCCGGTCAAGTGCGCCGGCCTGGGCCGTCGTGTCGCGCGTCGTGCCGATCTCGCGCGTCGTGCTCGCTTCGTTCGTCGTGCTCGTTTCGTTCGTAGTGCTGCCCTTCAGGTCAGCTTCTGCCGCCCCCGCGGAACCTGTCACGCTCGACGTGGTGGTCACCGACGGGAAATCCAGACCGGTCAAAAATGTCGGGCCGGACGATCTCGAGCTGACGGTTGCCGGCGAACCTCTCCGGGTCGACGCGGTGCGGCTCGAGTCGGGCGGCGGACGCATCATCGGCATCTTTCTGGACGAGTTTCACGTGCGTGCCGGGGAGGCGACGCTCCGGGCGCGGGCCGCGTTGACCCGTCTCGTCGATGCCGGCCTTCGTGATGGCGACACGGTCGCGTTGGTGAAGCCCCTCGATCCGCTTCATGCCATCACCTTCACGCAGGATCGCGCGCTCATCCGCAGCGTGATCGCTGCGTTCGAGGGGCACGCCGGCGACTACACGCCGCGCACCGAGTTCGAACGCAACTTCATGACACGCGACCCGAAAACCGCCGAGGCGACGAGAGCCCAGGTGGTGTCGGCCGCCCTGCAATCGCTCGCCCGACGCCTCGGGGAACAGCGACCCGGGCGCAAAGCGCTTATTTTTGTGAGCGAAGGATTCAAGCCGACGCAGCCCCGGGCCATCGTGTACGCCGCGAATCGCAACGAAGTGTCGTTCTACCCGCTCGATCCAAGTCCGGAACCGGCAGATGACGAGTCGCTGCTGCGGTCGATCGCGGAGCAGACCGGCGGAGCCGCGAGCATCAACGAGGGAGACCTGGCGCCTGCGATTACGCAGGCACTCGCCGACCTCGACCAGTATTTCGTCATCAGCTTCACGCCCGCGGCATCTGGGGACGGCAAATATCACGCCGTGCAGATCCGCCTCAAGCGGCCGGGAACGATTACGCGATCGCGCTCAGGCTATTGGGCACCCGACACCCCACTCGCCGCCGCGCTCGCAAAAGCGGTGTCGACGCCGCCGACGGTCGCGTTTCGGCCGTCTCGATCCAGCCCTTACATCCGGCAGTGGATCGGCATGTCGCGCGGGCCCGATGGGCTCACAAGCGTGATGGTCACGTGGGAGCCGGGTGCCCAGGCTCCGAGGAATCAGCGGATCGCATCGGTCGTATTGAAGGCCACGGCGAACGACGGAAAGGTCCTCTTCGAGCGCCGTGTCGGCGCCGGGGATGTCGATCGAGCGACGTTCAACGCGCCGCCGGGCTATATTGCACTCGAAATGGTCCTTCAGAGCAGCAGCGGAACCTCGCTCGACACCGACTACCGCGGCATCTCTGTGCCGAACCTGCGGGTCAGCAGGCCTACGCTCGCGACGCCGCAGGTGTTGCGGACGCGCACGGCCCGCAGTTTCGCGGAGACAAGCCAGGACGCCGAAGCCATACCTGTCGCGTCCCGTACATTCAGCCGCACGGAGCGGTTGCTCATACGGGTGCCTGCCTACGGACCGAACAATATCGCTCCAATTGTCACCGCGCGGTTGCTGAACCGGCGCGGAACCCCCATGCGTCAGCTGGAGGTCGTCGAGGCTCCGCTGCCGCCCGGGATCGTCCAGTTCGACCTCCCCCTGGCATCGCTTGCGCCCGACGAGTACCGCGTCGAGCTGGCGGCTGCCAACCCGACCGGGAACAGGGACGAAGCCAAGGAACTGCTTCCGATCCGCGTGACGAACTGAGCCGGGTTATCCTGCACTTACGCATACGCTGCTGATGGCTCGAAAACTGACGTTTCTGCTGTGCCTGCTCGCCGGCTCCTGGACGGCCGTCTCTGCCGCGGATTTGACCCCGGCAATTTCGGCCGCCTTCGAACGCTACGCCCGCCTGACCGAACAGCGGATCACGGCTGAAGTGGCGGATGGTTCCGCATTTCTCTGGATCGACACGCTGCCGCAGAACCGGCGGGCGGAAGTGCTGCGCGGGCTGCAGCAGTCGGGAGTCATCATCGAGCGCCTCCAGACTCTGGACGGCTCGAAGGAGATCGGGGTGCCCGACGGCCTCATCCATCACTGGGTCGGGACGGTGTTCGTGCCGGGCGTCAGCGTCAAACAGGCGGTGGCGCTCATGCAGGATTACGATCGCCATGCGAGCTATTTTGCGCCGGCGATTGCCAGGTCGAAGCTGCTGGAGCGGGATGGGGCGCGCTTTCGGGTCGCGCTGCGGTTTTACGTCAAGAAGATCATCGCGGTGACGATGGATACGGAAAACCAGGCTGAGTTTTTCCACCCGGTCCCCGACCGCGCGCACAGCCGCATCCGCAGCACGCGGGTCTCGGAAATTGCCGAAGCCGGGACGCCGCAGGAAAAACCGAAACCCGCCGGTGAGGAAAACGGCTTCATGTGGAACCTGAACACCTACTGGCGGTTCCTCGAGCGGGACGGCGGCACCTACATCCAATGCGAGTCGTTGACATTGACCCGCGACGTCCCGTTCGCGCTCGCCTGGATCGTCCGGCCGATCGTCACGCAGATGCCGAGAGAATCACTGACCTTTACCCTGGCAAAAACGCGGGAGGCTCTGGTGAATCAGCATTGACGATGGAAGATTGAAGATTGAGAGAATGTTGTCAGATTGAAGATCGAGGATTGGCTGAGGAGTCGCATTGATCCTTCCTTCGACAATCTTCAATCCCACAACATTCGACCAATCCTCCAATGTGCCAATCCTCAATGTTTGATTCAGAAGCCCATGCTGTAGACGATTTTCAGATTCCTCCCCATTTCAGGCACAAGGTCCTTGATCAACGACAGGTGGTTTCGGTACAACTCGTTCGTCACATTGTCGAGGCGCCCTGTTACGGTATGGACCGTGCCGCCTCGGCCGTTGAACGAATACGAACTGTAGAGCTTCAACAGCGTGTAGCTTTCCGTCGGCGTCTCATTCGTCGAGAGCCGATCCTGTTTGGCCGCGGCCACGACCTGCCCTCCGATTTGTAGTGCGTTGCGTTGATAGCGGAGGCCGCCACGGAACTTCAACGGAGGAATCCGCGGCAGCGGGAGATCGTCCTTCTTCAGGGCTCCGCGCACGAAATCGAGACCGGCCTCTGCCGTCAGCGTGCGCGTCAATTGGAAATCGGCGTGCGACTCGATGCCCTGCAACTTCGCGTCGGCGGCGACATATTCCACGAAGGCGAAGTCGGACGGGGCCCCTTCTCCGCCGCCGTCCTCGTCGACGCCGGCCGGCGGGCGTCCGCCGAATCGCGCCACGAAATCGTCGAGGCGCAGGCTGAATTCCTGTTCGTCCATGTTGCGGCGGAAGATGTAGTCGTTGATGTCGTTCCGGAAGTAGGTCACTTCGCCGGATGCGCGCGGCGTGCGCCAGCGCAGCGCCAGGTCGACCCCGAGCGCGCGCTCCGATTCGAGGCCGGGATTGCCGACCTCGAGCGCGAAGTTGCCGGGGTGTACGCCGAAAAAGAACATCTCTTCGAGCGCCGGCGCCCGAGCGGCATGGGCGACGCTGGCGGCGATCGTCACCCGATCGTCTGCCGCCGCCGGACGCAGCAGCAGGCCTGCCGACAGCGAGCCGTTCGCGAAGTCGCGCTGCGGTTCTCCGGCGGGCGAGTACCTGCGTCCGATCAAAACGGCCACCAAACTGCAGGGTCACGTGAGGCCAGGTGACCTCCTCGTATGCAAAGGCCGACACCCCTTTCTGATCCACAGCCGGCGAGAGCGCTTCGGCGCCGACCGCGTCGAACGCGCGATCGAGCGCCCATCCGCCGACGCTGCCCTTCATCCGGCCGAAGGCGCGATGCGAGCCCATGAGCTGCAGCTCGGTTGTGTCGTTGCTGAAGCTCGTGCCGATCTCCGTCCCCTCGAGCTCGTCGTGCGTGTACTTGCGCAGGGCAACCGTGGCGCGAAACGCCTCGAAGGCGCCCGTCAGTCGTTCGGCCCCGGCCCGAATCGTGAGCGCGTGGCGGCGCGGCGTCAGCTGCAGCGTCCCGCCTTCGACGACCGGAATGCCGTACTTCGTGTCGTCGTAGCCGTAGCTCGCCCCGACGTGAGCCTTGTCGCCGGTCCATGCCCCGCCGACGTTTGTAAAGGCGCTTCGCGAATGCGAGTTAATCACCGTGCCGAGCGGAGTGCTGTAGTCGTCTGACCGTCGGCCGCCACCGCCGATGCTCGCCGCGAACTTTCCGTTCCCCAGTCGGACGTTGCCCGCTCCTCCGGCCTCTTCGGCCGACGTGCCAGCGTCAAACGTCACGGCGCCTGAAGCGCCTTGGACCGGCCGCGTCGGAACGTCGTTGGTAATGATGTTGACGAGGCCTCCGATCGCATTCGCGCCGTACAACAACGTGGCCGGACCACGAACCACCTCGATGCGTTCGGCGGCCGCGGGATTCACGCTGACACCGTGATCCCCGGACTGACTCGACAAGTCGCCGGTGCGCTGGCCGTCCTGAAGAATCTGCACGCGGTCGCCATCCAATCCGCGGATGACCGGACGTGAAGGCGCCGACCCGAAACTGCGTGACGCGATGCCTGGCTGGTTGTCCAGCGTCGCGCCGAGCGAGCTCTCGAGTTGCTTGGTCAGCTCCTGACCAGACAGCACTGTCGTCGGCTGGAACGCGTCAAACTGGCTGCGCGTTTCGGCGCTCACCGATGCGACTTCCTGGAAATGCAGATCGAAGTCGACACGGAGCTCGACAGGAGCGCCGCCCGCGATAGGCACCGTGATCTCCGTACGTCGCGACGAGTATCCCTGCGCGCGCACCCACACGTGGTACGTGCCGGGCGCAAGATTGTCGAAGTGGAATGTGCCGTCCGAGCCCGATACGACCTCACGCTTGGGCTCGTCGATGATCACGGCAGCGCCTGCGAGAGGATCGCCGTTCAATGAGTTGACCAGCCGGCCATCGAGCACAGTGGCGGTCTGGCCAAATGCGGGGCCGGCCACTGCCGCGATGAGCAGCAACGGAAATAAGAATCTCATGAAGACACCTTTAAAACTTCGTACGGCCGTCCGTACGTCGCGGCCGCCGTCAGGCGAACGCTTCTCTGCGGTCCCGCTCAAGCCGGGCTGTGGACGGTGTCTAAACGGGGGGCGCGCGGCCGGGAACCAGCGTCCACGCCAGCAACCGGGCACGAACGATCCGCGCAATGTGCAGCGGTTCAGCGCCGGGCGCGTCGTGAGGTTGCTCGAAGATATCGAACGCCGGGTAAAACGAGCGGAGGAAATGACAGAGGAAGCAGTGTTCGGTGTCGGCCGCCGCCGGTTTCGCGTCAGGTTCAATCTGGTGCGCGCTTGCGTCGTGCGCGACGAGGATCGGATTGCAGTCGGCATCCCGCTCGTCGGCATGGGGCCGCGCGAAGCTGCCGGCGCTCAGCGTCGCAACGAGCATGAGCGCCGCACCCGCACGGCGGGTCCACGACTGGCGGCGGAACATCGAATTCAGCTTAGCACGGAGTTTGCGGGGCCGACTTCAGGCCGAGCGCTCAGGCACGCAAACGCAACGCCCGCGGGTGCACTCGCACCACGAGCGTGTTGGAGCCCTGCATCGCCTCCCCGTCGACGTGGAAGAGCATCGCTTCGCGGCACCGAATAGTGACTTCTCTCACGCGATGCGTATCGATTCCGGCGCTCCGATCGATACGGCCTGCGAACAACGCCGGCACACGCAGGATGTTGCCGACAAATCCGCGATGGTGAACAGTGACGAAATCCAGCAGGCCATCCTCGAGATCCGCCCGTGGGGCGATCTGCGATCCGAAGCCCCACTGCTTCGAGTTCGCGAACGCGAGCACGAGCGCGGGCGTTCGGGTCGTGCGCCCGTCGACCTCGATCGAGTAGTTGACCGGCCGGTAGCGAAGGAGATCGCCGGCGCTTGCGGTCAAATACGGCAGCAGGCCGCGATGATGCGTGCGGGTCGAGACGAGAGCGGCGACATGGGCGTCGAGTCCTATGCCCGCTACATTGAAGAAGAGTCGGTCGCCGATCTCGCCGGCATCGACACGTCTGACTTTCGCGCGCCATGCCCGCTCGATCGCCCGTGCAGGGTCGAATGGGACGTCCAGCTCGCGTGCGAGCCCGTTACCTGACCCTCCAGGAACGATCCCTAATGCCGGACGGGGCTCTCCCGCATCGCCGAGTTGCACGAGCGCACGTCCGACTTCGTTAATCGTGCCGTCCCCGCCCCATGCGATGACGAGATCGGCGCCCGCGGCAGCCGCTTCGAGCGCCAGCTCGTGCGCGTGATCGCCACGCTCCGTCAGGCGGATAGCCCCATCCACGCCTAAACGGGCGAGCGTGCGGGTCGCAACGTCGGCTCGATCTGTGCCAGCCCCTCGCCGCTTCGGCCCGGATATGGGATTGATAATGATGAAGACGCGCGGCACACTCGGGAGACTAGCAGGAATCCTTTCGGAACAACGTGATGGCGACGCCCAGGCCAAACACATATTGCGCAAGCAAGTGCGTGAGTGGTGCGAGGCTATAGTCGTACATCCGAGCACACGCCCGATGATGTCCTGGTCGTAGAAGCGATACGGTCCGCTCTTTCACGCACGTGTAAACTTCATCCGCGTGCGTTAGCCGGACTCTACAGTCGAAACAGCAGGGAAATCGCCATGGTGAACCCCACGATGATGACGATGCGGCGGACCGCCTTGGGACCTATGCGGCGCGCGAAGCCCGCACCCCAGACGCCACCCGAGGTGGCACCTCCGATCATCACGAGCGCGTGCGGCCACGACACCATGCCGTTCCAGATGAAGTACGCCGCTGCCACTCCGTTGATCCAGACCGCGAGGAAATTCTTCAGGCCGTTCATCTGGTGAATATTGGTGAAGCCCATGATGCCGAACGCCGCGAGCATCAGAATGCCGATACCTGCGCCGAAGTAGCCTCCGTACACCGCGACGAGGAACTGAAATGCCAGCGCTCCGATCAGCCAGCGCGTCGAGCCCGCATGCGCCTTCCCGGTTGTCTTGACCATGCGCTGCACGGGTTCCTGCAGCATGAACAACAGCGTGGCGAACAAAATCAAAAGAGGGATGAGCCGATCGAAGACCGCGGTGGGCGTCATGACGAGCAGCACGGCGCCGACGATCCCGCCGACGATGCTGGGCACGACGAGCGCATAGGTGGAACGGCGCAATCCCTGCAAATCCCGCCGGTAACCCCACACGGCCCCGAGCGATCCCGGCGCCAACGCGACCGTGCTGGAGGCATTGGCAATCGTCGACGGCAAACCCACCCAGATGAGCGCCGGGAACGAGACGAGCGTCCCGCCGCCCGCGACAGAGTTGATCGCGCCTGCGATGAACGCGGCGATGAAGACGACAAGGTACGACATGGTTTTTTGAACAGGAGATCAGAAATTAGAAGAGTTCTTTTTTTGAAAAGCATTCTCCTGATTTTCTGATCTCCTGATCTTCGGTTATTCCCCCAGTAGCACCGTCGTCGTCGCCGGCTCCATCAGTACGGCCGCGAGCGCGATGCCCATCGCCAGGGCCATCGTCAGCACGGCGGTCAGCGGCGCCGAGGCAATCACGAGCAGCAGCGCGTCGATGGCCAGCAAAAGCGCCACAAATAAGTCCATGAACATCCTGACCCGCTGCGTGCGGGCGAGCTCACTTGCCAGGTGCGGGCGGTTCATGACGTCGGTGAAGACGAGATGTCCGCGGATGATCCCGCCCACCGATCCCGCAATCCCCAGGGCCACGAACACCCACAACGACGTTGGCTCGCGCACCCATTCCTTGATCTGCCATGCGTGCGCGGCGGCCAATGTGTAGAGCCCGATTGCGACGACCTGGTGAGTACGCCACCATGTGCTGCTGCGCCGCGCGGGCGGCTCGGCGATCGCCGGATGATCGAACGCGTGCAGCAGCTCCGCCGCCGAGCCGAAGCGCTCGTTCGCCGGTTTCCGCAGGCATCGCTCGATGACGTCCGACAGCCACTGGGGGACCGGCGCGTGACTCAACAGCGGCTCCGGCGTGCTGTCGAGCACGCGAGCAAGCGTGGCGAGCGCCGATCCTCCCTGGAACGGGTGGCGGCCCGAGATCCATTCGTACATCAGCACGCCGAACGCAAACACGTCGGCGGCGGGCCCGGCCGTGCGTCCTTCGATCTGCTCGGGCGACATATAAGCGGGCGTCCCGATGATGCCGCCGCGGACCTGCGTCGTCACAGCGGCTGCGGTCCCGCCGGGCATCGTCTCGATGTGCGCGAGTCCGAAGTCGAGCACTTTGATGTGCCCTTCCGGCGTGCGCATGATGTTTTCGGGCTTGAGGTCGCGATGGGTGATGCCTTTCGCGTGCGCGCTCGAGAGCGCCGACGAAAGCTCGCGCGCGGTCGAGACGATTGTCTGCATCGATGGCCGTGCCGGCCCGGCAATCTCATCGCGGAGCGTATGCCCTTCCACGAACTCGGTCACGATGTAGAGCTCTCCGTCGAGCTCTTCGAGCGCATACACCGTGCAGATGCCAGGATGGGTCAGGACCGCAGCGGCGCGTGCTTCGCGGCGAAGCCGATCGCGATAGCGCGCCTCACGCGTCAACTGCGGCGCGACGGCCTTGAGCGCGACGGTGCGGCCAAGGCGGCCGTCCGATGCAAGATACACGCGCCCCATGCCGCCGCGGCCAATCTCGCGGATGACGGTATAAGGTTCAAGGACGGTGCCCGGCTCGAGCGTGTGCTCTTCTTCGAGCAGGTGCGGGGCCGCCTCGGCGACCGGCTGCATGAGGAACGAACCAGCCCGCGAGTGGTGCTCCAGGAGGGACCGTACCTCAGCGCGGACCACGGAATCATCGGCCGCCGCTGATTCGAGCCATTTCAGGGTGTCGGGTGGATCGTGTTCGAGCGCAGCCTCGAACAAATCCCGGGCGCGGCGACGCTGCTCCGGATTCATCGGCGGGCGAGCGCGCTCACTGCGATAACTCCCGGAAGAGCCATGCCCGCGCAAGCGTCCATCGCCGCTTCAAGGTGGCCGGCGAAATCCCCATTACTTCGGCGGCCTCTTCGACGCTCATGCCGGCAAAGTACCTGAGCTCGACGATCTTCGCCTGCTCGGCGTCCAGTGCCTCGAGTTTGCTGATGGCTTCATCGAGCGCAGGCAGCATGGTCTCGGGATCGGCGGCGAGCACCAGCGAATCGGTAATCGACACGCGATTCATCCCGCCCCACCGCTTCCGTGCGCCGCGGGCCCGCGCGCGCTCGACCAGAATCTGACGCATGGAGCGCGCGGCGATGCCGACAAAGTGACGCTGGTCGTGCCAAGGAGTTCCGGCCTGGGCGAGGCGAAGATACGCTTCGTGCACGAGCGCGGTGGCCTGCAGCGTCTGGCCCGGACGCTCGCGGCGCATGTAGGCGGCCGCGACGCGTCGAAGCTCGTCGTATACGACGGGTGCGACGTCCTCCGCCTTCGGCACCTTGTCGGTCATGCCGCAGGCTGCGTCGACTCCTCTCGCGCGTCGTATACGAAATCGTGGGCACGCAGGACTTTCGCGGCCCGGGCGCGGGCCGACGGGTCGCTCGCCCGCGCTACGGCCTCGGCAAGGTCTGCCCGCGACGCCGAGAAGATGCCGTCGAGGATCGCCGGGCGTTCGGCATCCGATTCTTCGATGATCGACAGCAGCACGCGCGAGCCGTATTTAATCCAACGCGGCTGCGGGACGAGCCCGCCGTCAGGACGCTCCTCGACGACTTGCCGCTTCAACAACTGCAGCACCAGCTCCGCGTTCGTCTGCTCGTACACGGTACCCAGCTTCTTGAACAGCTCTTTCACCGTCTCGCGCCGCTCGTCGAGGAGCTTGACGAACAGCTCGGGTGTCACGCGATCTCCGGCCTTCGAGTACTTCCCATCGGCCGTGAGCTCGACGCCGTGAAACACCGTGAGATACAGGAAGTGCCAGAAGATCTCGTAGGTCGCGAGGTCGTTCATGAATCGCAGGCCGGTCCGCGGATCGAAAATCGCCGCGGCGTTGTTGCCGAGCAACTGCTGATACATGAACTCCGTCGACATATACATCGCATAGCGCAAACCGTCCTCGGTCGTGGGACCCTGCGGGCGCGAGAGAAGCTTCTTGCGCGCCTCTTCCGAGAACAGCTTCTCCGGCGTCAGATCGGCCTCTGACAATTCCAGCGGCGCAATCGTCCCGCCCTTCAGCAATCCGAGGTCTTCGAGCCGCTTCTGCTCTTCCGGTTTCAGCTTATCGACGACGCCCTGCAGATCGTTCACGTCGGTGACCAGCGCCTCACGGCCAGCCTCGACATACGACGGGGTGATCGTCGCAACCCAGCTCTGGCGGTACGTATCGTGAATCGTGCCGTCAATCTTGAAGAGGCCGGTCAGCCGCTCGCGCAGCTTGTCGAACCAGATGTCGCGCAGCGCCTTCGGATCGTTTTCGGGCGCCTGTGGATTCTGCATCTGTGCCGCCATGCCGCCGATCGGCATGCCGCCCGCAAGCAGGGCCAGGAGCGCATTCCGCATCGTGTAGTACGAGAGCGACGGCTCGGTCATCGTCACGGTGTTCGGGTCGGGTATGACCATCGCGGGATCGTGCCTGAACATCTCTTCGCGGCTGTTCAGATAATCCCATCTGCCGACGTTCGGCCCGATGAGATTCTCGCGCAGCACCCACATGATGGCTTCCTGTTGCAGCGCGTATTCGGCCCGCTCGTTGAGCATCTTGATTTTCAGCGTTCCGCGCGGCATCCCGAGCGCTTCCTCGACCTTCTTCATTAATCGGGACACAAGCCGTGCTTCCTGCCACGTCTCGATCTTCGGCACGTAGTAGTAGACCCCAGAGCCGTTCTGCTTCTGCGTGTCGTAGTTGTTGACCGCATGCATGATCAGCGCAGGAATAATCGCCGGCACCTGGTCTCCATCGAGCGAGATTTGACGGTTCTGGAGATGGAGCCCCGGGACGCGGTGGAAAATCGTCGGCCATTTGTCCGGCGGCAGATCGATCGTGTATTGGCGCGCCTTCCCGCCCTGCTTCTTCGTCGGGTGCACAAACGGCTTGCCAACCCACTGACGAGCGAGCAGATCGCGGAGGTTCTCCCACGCCTGGTAGAGCTGATCCTTGTAGTCACCGCCGGCATCTTCCCAGTCCCACATCCATGAGGCCGCACCGGTATTGAGCGCGCCCATCGCCATGCCCAGATCGATGGCCGGGCCGGTGCCCTCGAGCCCTGGTCTCATGGTGTCCTTCGGTATGGGCACGCTGGCGTTCAACCGCCATGCCTGCGGCGTCTTTCGGCCGAAGAATCCGTCGAGCATCCCCTGCCGGATATCTCGTACCGTCGTGGTATTGCCGTCGGCATCGCTGACCTTCGTGTCGGGCGCAAGGAACGTGTACGTGCGTTCGCGGCGGCCTACCTGCTCCTGAAGACTGTGGCGCGCGCCCAGCAGCGAACGGAACTCGTCCTTCGTGTCGCGCGTCAGTTGCGCGATCAGCTCTTCGACGTTGACCCGCTGCCCGTTTACGGTCTTGTCCCCAAACAGGGAACGATGTTTTTCGTAAATGTCCGGCCTGATTGTTATTGAACCCATCTTCCAGCCCTCATCACGCGATCGATTTTGATTGTGTTGTGGATATCAGCAACCGGATCGCCATTCAACACGACCAGATCGGCAATCTTGCCGGCCTGGATCGATCCGTAGCTGGGATTTTCCGTGCGCTCCAGCACACGCGCGGCATCGAGCGTAGCCGCGCGCAGCGCGTTCGCGGGCGTCATCCCCGCCTCGACGAACATGTGCACTTCCTGATGCGTGGTGTGGCCCACCGGCGTGGTCTGCGACGCCTCGGCGCCGCAGTCGGTGCCGGTGACGATGCGGATGCCCGCGTCTGACATCATTTTAATGAACGGATAATTGTTGTCCTTGAAACGCTGTTTCTGCTGCGCGAAGTCGGGCGCACCGACGATCTCCTGCCGCCGTGCCGGGTCGTTCAACATCACGCGCCCGCGCGCGTAGAATCCGTCGAACTTCGGATCCATCGTCAGAATTTCGGGATGCTCGTAATAGTACCAGCGCGACTGTCCCTGACCGAGCGTCGGCGCGAACGACAAACCCTTGGCCTTTGCGTAGGCGATGAATTCGGGATTCATCCCGTCGCGCGCCTCGTGCATGAAGTCGGTGACGCCCAGCTCCGCGAGCTGCTTCACCTGCGCCACGTTGCCGATGTGCGCGACGATCGGGATGTTCTGCTTCTTCGCCTCGTCGACGATTGCTTCGACTACGTCCGGCGTGAATCCTTTGTCCCCCATCCAGATCTTGATGAAGTCGACGTTCACCGCCTTGTGCGCCTGAACTCCCTTGCGCGCGTCCTCCGGCGTCGTTGGCTTCAAGGTCGGCGCGCCCGGGTATGGGCCAGTGAGATTGAATCCCTGACCGGCGGTGTAGACGCGAGGCGACGCAAATTTCCCGGCCTTGGCGTCGGCATAGACGTGCATGATCTCCGGCTTGTCGTTGCCCGTCATGCGGACGGTCGTCACGCCCCAGTTGAGCGCAATCGGCAGCAGCTTCCGCATGACGTCTTCCGGCTGATTGAGGTGGCAGTGCACGTCGATTAAGCCGGGAATGACCGTTTTTCCTGACGCGTTCACCACCGTGGAGCCCTGCGGCACTTGAACGCTTGCGCGCGGACCGGCGGCGGTGATGCGGTCCCCGCTTACGAGAACGACTGAATCGTTCATGGCAGCCGCACCTGTGCCGTCGACGAGCCGCGCACCGACGATGGCCGTGACGGGACCCGCGGCGCCGCGCTGCGCCTCTGGCGAAGCGGCGAAGGCCAGAAAAATTGCGGTACACAGAGCTAGGGCTTTACGTCGCATCGTCGTCCCTCCGGATGGAGTTGTAGACGGGTACTCTTACGATTTGGGCGGGACGTGTCAAGACTCTGGACTTTGGACTTTGGACTTGGGCTTGAGTGCAGCCAAAATCCAGAGCCTAAGTCCAAATTCCAGAGTCCAAAGTCAGTTCGGCACTTGCAGGTCGGGCATCGGCGTGGTAACGAACAAACGGCGGCACTGGCGTGCCAGCACTCGGGCCCACTGTGCGGAGCGGGTCACGCGCGCGCTGTCGGTCGCAATGCCGGTATTCGCGTACATCTGACGATAGAGCTTCGAAATCATCACGAACGCGACGCGCCCTCGCAGCGATTTGATGATGCTGGCGCGCTCCCAGATCGCAGGGATGCTGTAGAACCGATCCCAGACCGATTGCGTGCCGCGGCGGATCTGATCGGGCGTCAGTATCGGATGCGGTGTGTACACCTTCGGCCGCTGCTCGCGGGGAATCAGCCAGAACCGTGTCAGCGGGTATCCGGCTATGCGAGTCGTGTCCAAGGCCATCTTCTCTTCCCACTTCGCGAAGTCGACGGTGCCCGGAAACGGCGTCAGCATGATGAACTGCGCAAACGCGATGTCCGAACGCTGCGCGAGCTCGGCCGTCGCGTCGAAGGTCTCTTGCTTGTCGGTTGGCAGTCCGAAGATGAACGACCCCAGTACGTGCACGCCGTGTTTCCGGAATTCTTTCAATCGGGCGACGAGCTTGTCGCCGGCGTAGTTGAAGTCCTTGAAGATCGCCTTGAGCCCTTCGGGCGTCACCGATTCGACGCCCACGAGTGCGCCGCGAATCTTGGCCTTGTTCATCGCAGCGAGGAATTCGGGGTCTTCTGCCGCCTCCATCGTAATCTGCGTGTAGAACACGAGATCGGCTGGCAGCTTCGCCAGCTTGTCCATCAGCTCGAAGCGCTCGCGACGGATTTCCTTGAGCGACTCGATCCGCGCCGTATTGCCCTGCCGCTCGGCGAGCCGCAGATCTTCTACCGTGACCGGATAGAAGTTGTCGTCCGACAGCAGGATGAACCGGAAGCCCATGCGCCGCAGATCGACGATCTCCCGCACCACAGCGTCCGCGGTGCGCTGCCGCGGCTGCTGGCCATCGGTCTTCCAGACCGAGCAGAACGAGCAGTGCTTCGGACATCCGCGCAGCGTCTGCACCGATCCCCACATGTACTTGTCGGCGGGCAACAAATCCCAACGCGCCGGCTGGAACGTGGCGCCGTCCACCCGTCCGCCGTCGTAGCAAGATTGCAGGCGACCGTTCGCGCTGTCGGCAAGAACCGTGGCCCACACGACGTCGCCATCGCCTTTGACGACGGCGTGCGCGCCGCCGAGCTCGTGCGATTCGCCAGGATAGAGGGTGGGATGAATGCCTCCAAAAATTACGGTCGCGCCGCGTTTGCGCGCCTCGCGGCCTATTTCATATCCGCGCAGCGCGTTGAACGTATGGATGCCGACGCCGACGACGTCACCCGGTGCGATCGTGTCGAAGTCGATCGGATCGAGCGTCTCGTCGACGACGCGCGGATCGCCGTACTGACGTGGTGTCGCCGCGGCGAGCACGTAGAGCCAGCGCGGAGTAATAACGGCGGTACCAAACGAGATATCGCTGGGGTTCACGAGATGAATTGTCATGAATTGAGGACCAAGTCTACCTGAAGCCACCACTTCGGCTGGTATGAAATCAAGATCGGGACCCCGGTCAACGCGCCGGATGCCCCGTACACGAGCTCGAAACGGGTGCCGGAAGGGTTGCCGGCTTCCGCGGTTTCGAATCGCCCCCGTATGACGTTGTGCCACGTGCGGCCGTCGCGATCGAAACGGGCGAGACGGGTCGCGTCGACAAGCCGCAGCTCAAAGAGTCGATCGCCGTGTATATATTGCAGTCGTGCGTTGTCGTTATTCTTGTCAAGGCTTGACGTGATCAGCTCCGTCAACGACGTCAGAAAGCCCGGCCGCACGTTTCCGCGGCGCGCGACGCGCTTCACCGCCAACGACGAATCGGCGAGCACGCTATCCAGAACCGTATCAGCGTCGTGATAGGTCAAGTGGTTCGGTGCGTATAGCGTGCCGACGCGCGCCATGCCTTCCGCGGTTGCGGCGTACCCGCGAATCGTATCGAACGCGCGCTGCTCCTTATGCGTCTTCAAGTCGGCTTTCACATCGCTCAGGCGATCGTCGTTCTCCTGCGAAATCAGCCCGACGACCGACGATTCGCCGCCGCGCATCGCCTCCACTAGATATCCCCACTTATTCAGCTGGCTCGGCGCGCGGTTCGGATCGGACCCGATCAGAATCTCAATCGCTTTCTCGTCGCCGTCTCCCCGCCACTTGATCACGCCCGATCCCACATCGTCGCGTCCCACCCACAGCAACAGCACACGTACCTTCCCCGCCATTCTGTACGTGTGCTGACGCACAACTGGCAGCGTGCGGCCCGGTACGTGTGCCGGGACACCAGGCGCGGAGGTTGAACCGCTCCCGATAACGCCCGTGATAACAACCAGGGTGATGGCCGCGAGAAATCTGGAGCGCATCAGAAACTCCGCGCGAGCGACACTCCGGCGCGGCTGAATACATTGGCCACACCGACGCTGGTTTTCCTGGCTGCGGACGCGATCTCAACGCCCGGGGTGCCCAGGGCGCTCCATCGAATGGCATCGGCAGACGATCTGACTGGAGCATACGGCACCGGATAAACGCCAGCGAAGGTGACACTGGGTGCGACGGCGGGTGCAATGGGTGCGGTGGGGCCAATGGGTGTGGGGAACGCACCCATTGCGGAGGCGTCACGCCGCATCGGCGCAACAGGTACGTTCGGTTCGGAACGTCCGTCGTCCGTTGTGTCCGTCGTCCTGTTCGCCGGGAGGCTGGCCGTGTTCGACCGGCTCTCCAGGCTGACCGGCAATTCCCCCAGCGCGATCGTGGCTTCGTCATAGACGGCCATAATCGGCCGGGCGACGCTCGGAAGCACGACGTCGACGATCTCCGCGAATCGCAGCCCTTGCAGATGCACCGAGCTCACGACGAGCGCGAGCGCGGCCGCGATCGCACCGGCGAACGATACGTTCCGTCGAGCCTGGCCTTTGAACCGCAAGAGACGATCGACGCGCCGCAGCAAATCGTGCCGCGTGCCGAAGAGCGCAGGTGCGAGCGCACTTTGCGTTGTCATGCGACCGCGCACCTCGGCGGCTCGCGCGAGACAGCGGGCGTATGCCTTGGGCGAACGTGTCCGGGCAACGACCCACTCATCGCACGCCATCTCACGCTCGCGGTTCAGCGCGCGCGAGACAAAGAGCGCCGCCGGATGAATCCATAGCGCCGACAGAAACAGGGTTTGTACGAGCCGTAACCAGTCATCGCGCCGCTGCACATGCGCGTGCTCATGCAGAATCACTTGATCCAACTCGCCGATCGTCAGGGCTTCAACAAGCGCGCGTGGCAGGGCGATGCAAGGACGCTGCAGTCCCAGCACGGTCGCACCCTCCAGTTCGTCGCAGATCATCAGCTCGGTCCGACGGCCTTTTTGTTTCGCCTCGAGCCACAATGGAAGCCGGGACTCGATGTCGATCGGGAACGGAAGACAACTGTCGCGAAGGGCAAATACCGCGCTCAGGCTCGGCAGCAGACGCACGAGGCCAATCAGCGCGACGGACATCCAGATGCCGACTATGGTGCTGATGACCACATCGGGGGCTGTCGGGACATAGAAAACCGGCTCAACGTGCGCTGCGGCCGCGGCGATCGGCGCGGGTGAACTGCCCCACCCGAGCCAGGCCAATCCAATGAGCGCACCGCACCACACGAGGTGCCTGGTAGCGGCGTTCAGCCCCGGTGTGCATCGGAGAGCAAGCGCCACACCTGCGGTAAGGGCGGAACCCTGCCACAGCCATGTCACCAGCCACGCCGTCATTTAGCCTCCTCGATGCGCTCCTTCAGCTGTTTCAGCGCATCGGAAGAAAGCTGACCGTCCTCGAGCAGATTCAGCATCAACAATCGCGGCGACCCCTCGAAAAACCGGTTGACGAGCGTCTGCAGCGCGCTGCGGCTCGCGTCGGTTCGGTCGATCGCCGGCTGAAAGATGAATGCCCGCCCGTCTTTCGTGTGGGATACATAGCCCTTTTTCTCCATGATCCGCAGCAACGTCAGCACGGTGTTATAGGCCGGCGGTCGCTCGGTTTTCAGGGCATCGACGACCTCACCAACCGTCGCCTGGCCCTTCTCCCAGAGGACGCGAATCAGGCGCAACTCGCCATCGGTCATCGTCGAAGATTTTGGACGTGGCATCAGTTAGTCATCGTTAGGCACTTAATTAATTAAGATTTCACCAGAGTACGACTGCGGACGCAATGTGTCAACTAAAACCTTAAGAGTTGGAAATGTCCACGATGGCGCTATCCAGGATGGATACCGCGGTCTGAGCCTGGTCCCTGCTCACCACCAGGGGAGGTGAGAGGCGAATGGTGCTCGCCCCGGCGGCCAGCACAAGCAATCCGCGGCGGAAAGCCGCCATCACCAGCGCATCGCGCTCGGCAACAGCGTGCGCCTTCGTCCGGCGATCGCGAACCAATTCCATTCCGATCATCAGCCCGCGGCCCCGGATATCGCCGAGAATCTGATGGCGCCTGCCAAGGTCAGTGAGTTTTGCCAGGAGAAACTCGCCCACCTCGGCGGCGTTCGCCATGAGGCCGTCCTCGACCAGTTTGATGGTCGCGAGCGCCGCCGCACAGGCGACAGGGTTGCCGCCGAAGGTGTTGGAATGGGCGCCCGCGGGCCAGTCCATCACATCGTCGCGCGCAATCGTCACGCCCATCGGGAGTCCGGAGGCGATCCCTTTCGCGGCGATGATGATGTCGGGTTCCACGCCAGCGTGCTCGATCGCGAACATCCTGCCGGTCCGTCCGATGCCCGACTGCACTTCGTCCACGACGAACAGCATTCCATGCGCGGCGGCGATCGCGGCGAGCCCCTGGAGAAATGATGCTGGAGGAACGACGTACCCTCCTTCACCCTGAACTGGCTCGACGATGATCGCCGCGACTTCGTCGGGCGATACCAGATGACTGAGAATCTGATTTTCGATATATGACAGGCACTCGCGCGTGCAGCTGTCGGGATCGCCGCCTTCGCCTACGGGGCACCGATACGGGTTCGCATAAGGCGCGTGAAAGACACCGCTCGCCATTGGACCAAACCCGCGGCGCTGCACGGCTCGGCTCGACGTCAACGCCAGCGATCCCAGGGTGCGGCCATGAAAGGAGCCGAGGAACGCGAGAATGTTGAAACGCTTCGTGTGATAGCGCGCCAGCTTGATGGCCGCCTCAACCGCCTCTGTGCCCGAGTTCGAGAAGAACGTGCGCGCATGTCCGCCGACCGGCGCGATCCTTGCGAGCGCCTCGCCGAGCGCGATCTGCGGCTCGTGGTAATAATCGGTGGAGATGTGCAGGAATCGAGCGGCCTGGTCCGTTACGGCCCGAACGATCTCCGGGTGCGAATGCCCCGTCGCAGCGACCGCAATGCCGGCGCTGAAATCCAGATAGACATTGCCGTCGACGTCTTCGACGATGGCGCCCTCGCCGTGTGCCATGACGAACGGAGCGCAACGCGGATAGGACGGCGACACAACTGCGTGATCGCGTTCGATGATCGCCCGCGCGCGCGGACCCGGCGGAGGGACTTTGATATCGGGAGCGCGCATCGTCTTTTTTTACAAAAGGTCAGGAGATCAAAAGACCAGAAGGTTTAAAGACTTCTCCTCGTCTTCTGATCTGTTTTTTCTACGTACTGTTATTGTAGCCTCGTGGCTGCGCCGGTTCATTTGATCGGGGTTCCCCTCGACATGGGCGGGAGCCGCCGTGGCGTCGACATGGGGCCGTCGGCTTTCCGCATCGCTGGACTTAGCGAACACATCACGGCGCTCGGCCGGGTGGTCGTCGATCGGGGCGATCTTCCATCGCCCATTCCCGAAATCAAAAAGCACGGCGATCCCCGGAAGAAGTTCATAAAGGAGATCGCCAAGGTGTGCGATCGCGTCTATCAGGCGGCGCGCGCGTCGCTCGAGGAAGGCGCGATTCCGCTCGTGCTCGGCGGCGATCACAGTCTCGGCGCCGGGTCGGTTGCAGCTTCGGCCGCTCACGCGCGGGCATCCTCCAAGCCACTCGGGCTTTTGTGGATTGACGCGCATGGCGACATGAACACGCCGGCGAGCTCGCCGAGCGGCAACGTGCACGGCATGCCGCTCGCTGCCCTGCTCGGTCCGGAACCAGCAGAGCTTTCGTCGATTGGCGGCTTTTCGCCGACGGTGCTGCCGGACCACACCGCATTGATTGGCGTTCGTAATCTCGACGAACGCGAGAAGGATCTCGTCAGGAACTCAGGCGTGCACGTGTTTACGATGAAGGACATCGACAGGCTTGGCGTCGCCGCTGTCGCAGCCGAAGCGCTGCAGGCCGTAACACGCGGCACCGCAGGCGTGCACGTGTCATTCGACCTGGACGTGTGCGATCCGGCGATTGCGCCAGGGGTCGGGACGCCGGTCAAAGGCGGCCTCGATTATCGTGAAGCACATCTTCTGATGGAGATGATTGCCGAGTCCTGCGCGCTCATGGCGCTCGACCTGGTCGAAGTCAATCCCACCCTCGACATCCGCAACACGACCGCCGAACTCGGCACAGAACTCGCCCTCTCGGCCCTGGGCATGAAGATTCTCTAATTTCGTACAAAGAGCTCAGGACGGTCCTCTTGCTCGACCTGACCAGCGCAGAGGACATCGCCGCCACAATTTCGCCACCTTTGGTACGAATTTCTTCGGAATCTGAACGCAGTGAAGTTGGCCCGACTTTGGCAGAACTGAAGTCGACGTGATCACGCCGTTACTTTCCAGGAGCTGACCATGCGGCAGATACTTCGCCGGATCCCACTTGCCTGCCTGTCGGTTTTCCTCGTCTGTGCTCCTGCCGCCGTGCCCGCGGAGGCGCAGTACTTCGGACGGAACAAGGTCCAGTACAAGGATTTCAAGTTCGAAGTGTTGAAGACCGACCACTTCGATATTTATTTCTATGAAGACGAGCGTGACAGCGCCGCGCGCGTTGGCCGAATGGCCGAGCGGTGGTATGCGCGCCTGTCGAGCGTCTTCGAGCACGAGATGGAGACTCGTCAGCCTCTCGTTCTTTATGCGTCTCACCCTGATTTCGAGCAGACCAACGTGATCGGCGGCATGATTGGCGAGGGAACGGGCGGCGTCACGGAGGGGTTGAAGCGCCGCGTCGTGCTGCCTCTCGCCGGCACGCTGGCCGAGACCGATCACGTGCTTGGCCATGAGCTGGTCCATGCCTTCCAATACGACATCTCGGCGAACCGCGCCCGAGGCGGTTATTCCGGCGGCGGCATCGAAGCCCTGCCGTTATGGTTCGTCGAGGGTCTGGCAGAGTACCTTTCGATTGGCCCGGTCGATCCTCATACAGCCATGTGGCTGCGCGATGCGACCCGCAAGGAAGAGCTGCCGCAGATCAAGGACCTCGCCAACGGTGAATACTTTCCGTACCGGTGGGGGCAGGCTGTGTGGGCGTATATGGGCGGCAAGGACGGAGACGGTCTCGTCGGCCAAATCTTCAGGGCCGGGATCCGCTCGGGCGATGCCATCACTGCTCTCGAGCAATCAGCGCTGGTCGACGCAAAGGAAATCTCGACGAACTGGCACGCCGATATCCGGTCGCAATACGCGCCGGTGATGGGCGCGACCGCTCGCGCGCATACGTTCGGCCGTTCGCTCACGTCTTCAGACAAGACGCGCATGGCGACGAATGTATCGCCATCGATCAGCCCTGACGGGAAGCACATCGTCTTTTTCTCGTCACGCGATTTGTTCTCGATCGATCTCTATCTTGCGGAAGCGGCGACCGGCCGCATCGTCCGCAAGCTCGTCGACACCGCGCAAAACTCCCACTTCACGAGTCTGCAGTTCATCAACTCGGCGGGATCGTGGAGCCCCAACAGCCGGCAGTTCGTCGTCGGCGGCGTGCATGCCGGCAAGGCGGTGCTCGCTATCCTGAATATCGCAGATGCCGACGTCGCCCGGGAAATTGAGGTGCCGGAGGTCGGAGAGATCCTCAACCCGACGTGGTCGCCCGACGGAAAGGCCATTGCGTTCTCGGCAACCGTAGGCGGCGACTCCGACCTCTTTATCTACGACCTCACGGTTGCGCAGGGCGCACCGCCCGCGAGCGCCATCAAGCGGATTACGAGCGACTTCTACGCGGATCTTCAGCCGGCATGGTCGCCAGACGGAGACACGATCGCGTTTGTCACCGATCGCTTCACCACGAACGCTGCCCTGCTCAACCCCGGCGACTATCGGCTGGCGTTGTTCGACGTCGCGTCTGGCCGCATCTCGCCGCTCTCGACCTTCGGCCAGGGGAAGAACATCAACCCGCAGTGGGCACCGGACAGCCGGAATCTCTTCTTTGTGTCCGACCAGAACGGCATCAGCAACGTGTACCGCGTCAATCTGCAGTCCGGCGCGATGGCGCAGGTCACCAATATCGACAGCGGCATCAGCGGCATCACCGCGCTCAGCCCCGCAATCTCATCGGCGATCGACGCACGAACGCTGGCGGTCAGCGCGTATGAAGACAGCAGCCATCACATTTACATCATCGATTCAGCGCAGCAACTTGCCGGAGTGCCGATCGTACAGGCGGTCGAGCGTCTGCAGGCGGCGTCGCTGCCGCCGGTTCAGCGCGAGTCACTCGTCGCTCGGATGCTGGGCGATCCGTCGACGGGTCTCGGCGCAGACCCAGCCGAGGTCGCGCCGTACAAAGCAGGGTTGTCGCTCGACGCGGTGAGTCAGCCCTATATCTCGGCGGGCATCGACCGGTTCGGCGGGATGGTTGGCGGCGGCATCGCTTTCAACTTCAGCGACATGCTGGGAAACCACAATCTATATGCACAGGTCAGCGCCGACACGTACGGCGGCGGTGTCGGCGACATCGCGAAAAACACGGGCGTGTTCCTCGGCTACACGAACATGTCGAAGCGATGGAACTGGGGCTTCGCCGTCGAACAGTCGCCCTACATCGCCGGCGGGTATGCGACGGCGCTGGGAACTGTGAATGGAGAGCCGGCGGTGCTCGACCAGACGATCATCCAGCGTCAGGTCAACCGCGGGGTCAGCGGCATGGTCGCGTATCCGTTCAGTACGACCGCACGCGTCGAGTTCACCGGCGGGTTCACGCGTTCGTCTTACGACGAACAGATCCGGACCACGTCCATTTCGCGACGCACAGGACGCGTGCTCGATGATTCGACCGTCACGAATCCGCTTGCCGAGGCGCTGAACATGTCGTCGTTCAGCACAGCGCTGGTCACCGACAGCTCGCTGTTCGGCGCCACCAGTCCCGTGGCCGGCCGGCGCTCGCGTTTCGAGATCTCTCCGACCTTCGGGGATCTGCAACTGACATCCGCGCTGGCCGACTATCGTCACTACTTCATGCCGGCGCGGTTCTACACGATCGCCGTGCGCGGCATGCACTACGGGCGGTATGGGACTGGCGCCGAAGACAGCCGGCTCATGCCGCTGTTCCTCGGGTACCCTGAGTTCGTGCGCGGATACGGTGTCGATTCTTTCTCGGCCGGGGAATGCGGGACCAGTTCCTCCTGCCCGACGTACGATCAACTCGTCGGCAGCCGAATGCTCGTGGGCAATATCGAGTTGCGGTTTCCGCTGCTTCGGCCGTTCGGCGTGAGCGATCGGATGTATGGGCCACTACCTGTAGAAGTCGCGTTCTTCCTCGACGGTGGTGTGACGTGGAACCGTGGGCAAAAGCCCTCATTCTTCAACGGCACCCGCGAGCCCGTGACCAGCGGCGGCGTCTCGCTGCGCACGAGCCTGCTCGGCTTCGCAATCGCGCAAATCGACTATGCGCGGCCCTTCGACCGTCCCGGACGCGGGTGGATTTGGAGCTTTAGTCTGACGCCGGGATTCTGACGATGACGGCGTAGAAAGAGCAAAAAACCGAGAGCAAAGAGCCAAATGGTCTTGGCTCTCTACTCTTTTCGCTTTTCGTTTTTCGTTCTTCGGTCCGCGTCAGTGAGACCGCGTGAACTCCGGATGCGGCATCCAGCGCAGCACATTGCCGGTGAGACTGCCGACGAAGATGTCGCCATTCGGCGAGCCGTTCACTGAGTGGCCCGGCGATTCCATCGAGCCCAGCACTTTCCCGCTTTCGAGATCGATCTTCATCAGTCGACCCGCCAGCGTGTCGGCGGTGATGTTCTCCACGTTGTTGCGGTGCGTCAGCACGAACATCTCGTCCTTCGGCGAGATCCAGATGCCCTGTGTCGAACCCAGATGGTTCCACGTCTTCAGCAGTGTGCCATTGGCATCGAAAATCTGGATGCGGTTGTTCTCGCGGTCGCTGACATACGCGCGATCCTTCGAGTCGAACTGGATCGAGTGCACCGTGCGGAACTGACTCGGCCCGCTGCCAGGCGTGCCCCACGACTTGACGTACTTGCCGGTCTTGTCGAATTTCGCCACGCGGCTGTTCCCGTACCCGTCGGCGATGTAGACGTTGCCCTGCGAATCCCAGTCGAGATCGGTCGGGCTCCCGAATGACTTGTCGTCGTTGCCGCGGACACCTTTGGTGCCGATGGTCATCAGGAGCTTGCCGTCGGTCGTGTATTTCAGGATCGCACCGGCGCGATCCACGACCCAGACGTGGTTCTCGGAGTCCACGCGGATGCCGTGCGGATCGTCGATGACGCCCTTGCCCCAAGACCGCAGGTAGTTGCCTTCGGCGTCGAACACCACGAGCGGATCGATGTCGCCGTTGCGATGCAGCACGTAGACGTTGCTCTGCTGATCGTTGGCGACCATGGACACGCGCCCGAAGTACCAACCCTTCGGCATCGGCTTCCACGCGCCTTCCTTCCCTCGCACGCCGACCGGCGCCTCGACGCCGAACCGCAGGTGGACCTTCACCTTCAACAACCCGCCTTCGTGCGCACTCCATGCTTCGCCGACCCACCCCTGGTCTGGCGCTTTCGACGCAAGGCCGGACGGATGCGGCGGCTCGGCGTCGCGCGCGGCCCCTCCCCCACGCCGCTGCTGCTGCGCAACGAGCGCAACCGACGCGACAAGACACATCAGAAGTACAAGGTTCCTCATGGCCAAATCCTCCAAACCACGTCGCCGTCGGGCGACTGGCAACTGGGCTATTTGCGCAGACGTTACCCTACTTGAACGCGACTTTCTACTTTTTACTTTTGACTTTTGACTTTTGACTTCAAACAAACCGCGTCAGCGTAACCGCGACCTGCCGTTCACCGCGGGCGGCCTTGCGCCATTGGACCATGATTGGCGCCTGGTACGTTCCTTCGACCACGGCGCCGCGTCCTGAGGTTTTTGCATCGGAGACCAGCAGATCGACCGATCGCTTCATGCGCAGAAACCGCGAGGCCGGTACAGCGAGCGCTTGTGAAAACACGCGCTCGAACGTCGACTCGGCGAGGCCGAGCGCGTCCACCAGCCGATTCACGGCGCGAACGAGATCGTACTTCGCGTAGTCGATCGCTTTGGACGGCACCGCGCGCGGATCATTCCACGCATGCTTTGCTTTCTGTGCGGCGAAACGCAGCGGGTTCTTCAGCACGTCCACCAGATCGTATCGCATCAGCAGCGTCTCATATTCGTTGACAGTAAGGCTCGCGAACTGTTCGCCTGAACCGAGGCTCAGACGGACGCGCCCTTTTTCGACGCCATGCTTGCGGATGAGATCGTCGAGCTGGTCGTAGAGGCCCAGACGCGCGTCCTTCAAATTGACCGCATCAACCGGATGCGTCGACGACACGGGCACATGCAGGGTGGTCCTGGCGACGTCCATCTCGTTGTCATAGCCGACGAGGGTCGTCATCCGCCGCCGTGGTTTTCCAGCATTGATGCCGTCGAGGTCGATGAACGAGACGGGTCCCGGCCGCCGCGTGACGTACAGACACACACGCCCGCAGCCCGCTTCCGATAAACGCAAGATGCGAGTCGGCGTTGGTGGGCTCGACAGGACGCTGCTCAGCGGTCAGCTCAGTGCGGCGATCGAGATCGTCGTGCTGATACCCGGCGCCTTCCGGAAAAACGGTCGTAAAGAGATCGATGTACGGCCGAACCCCTTGCGGGTCTGAGCCGAGCCGTGCGGCGAAACTCTGCGGCAGGTAGCCGGCCGTCGTATGGAGCGAACAATACAGACAGCGATTGTATTGCTCGAACACGTCGCCATAAGTGGCCGCGGCCTGCGCTCGAACATCGATGACGTCGAGCCGGCCTCGTGGCGTGATGTCGAGACTGAGTTCGAGAGGTGGCACCGGGGACACTAATGTAACACTTGGACACCAAACCTGCAAAGAAAGTGCGTACGATTCTTGCACTGACTTGACGCGGGATGCGCGTGTCTATGTCGTGTACAAAGCGCGATGACCGGTGTGAGGTGACCCGTGGCATGGAAACGCGCCGCTGAGATTGCGGTCGTCTGGTGCGTCGCCGCCGGTCCAATCGCGCTTTCGGGCGAGGACCGGATCGCGACGGATCGGTTCCGCGCGCGCTCGCTGACCTATCCGTACGATGAAGGCGCCATCTGGGCGATGCCAGGCGAGAAGATTCCGCTGGCGGTGACGGCACCGGCAACGCGCCTGCACAGGATCGACGCGCCTCACGGCGGACTCGTCGCGACGGGACCGAATGAATGGACGTGGGAAGCGCCGATCAAGCCCGGTCTCTACGGGCTCACAGTGAAAACGCCGGCTGGAGACACACTCGCGGATTTTTCCGCCTTCGTCATGGTGCCGAGCAAGGCCGTCATGAAGGGCGTGTTGAATCGGTATGACATCGGCGAGTATCCAGAGACCCCTCTGAAGGGAAATCCCATCTATATCCCGCCCAGAGGCTTCATCGAAGTGACGCCGCAGAATGAGGACACGAAGGTTTCGCCCAACTTCCGGATCAAGGAATTCCTCGCCAAGCAGAAAGGCGACTATCCAAAGTATCTCGTGCTCGACGAGCGGCTGGTGTTCTTGCTGGAGGCGATCGGCGCACACCTGAAACCGCTGGGCTGGGATGCGGGCGATATATTTGTCATGAGCGGCTATCGGACGCCGTACTACAACAAGCAACTCGACGACACGAAGTACAGCCTGCACCAGTGGGGACGGGCTTCAGACATCTTCCTCGACAAGGATGGGGACGGGCGGATGGACGACTTCAACAAGGACAAAGTAATTTCGAAGCAGGATGCGGTCGCGCTCGCAGAAGTCCTGGAAGTGCTCGCCAAGACGCCCGAGCTGCGCTCGTTCATCGGCGGTATCGGCATATACGACTCGACCCCAGCCCACGGCCCGTTCGTCCACGTCGATACACGCCCGACGCGCGCCCGCTGGTAAGACTACTCTTCGTCTTCCTTGACTTCTTCCTCTTTTTCTTTTTCCTTGACTTCTTCCTCTTTCAGGTTCAGATCGGTCTCGTCAACGCCGGTATCGTCTTCGTCACGAAACCGCGCGTCTTCCTCGACGCTGAACATCCGGCCGCTGAGCCGTTCCTTCAGCGGGCCGCGGGCTTTCCCTTCCTGGTTGCGATTCTTCGCGAAGTTCGATCCGCCGCGCCCTTTCGGCGGCTTGTTGGGACCGAAATTCCGGCCGGCGTCCCCCCCGCGCGGCTGCCGGTAGGGACCGCCGTCGACGCCGGGCGGGCCGCCCCCCATCGGCGGTCTCGGACCTCCACCCATCGGTGGCCGCGGCGCGGAGAATCCCCCGGCGCCCATTGGCGGACGCGCTTCTCGCGGGCGCGCCTCGCTGACCGACAGAGGCCGTCCCTTGAAAGGCTGACCGTGCAATTGCTGGATGGCGCGCTCGGCGACGCCGCGGTCGTCATAGTCCACGAATGCAAATCCGCGGGGCCGGCCCGTGTCGCGATCCGTTGGAATGACGACTTGCATTGGACCGCCGACCGTGCCGAAGTGCTGTCTGATATCCGCCTCGGTCGCGCTGTACGGGAGATTGCCGACGAATAACCGCACTGACATAACGTTTCCTAATCGCCTCCTACGACTGCGGTGCCGCGACCTTTTTCTTCGCGCGGGTTTTCGCCTTGCGCGCCGGCGCGGGTGTGTTGCTCGTCTCGAGCACGACGATGCGCGTGGAGAACCGCCGCGTGCCGTGCTCGTCGAACTCGATGACCGTATGGTGCTCGTTCACATCGACGATCGTACCTGCGCCGTACTGGGCCTGCACCACCCGATCCCCTGCGGCATATCTACGCATTCACCCTCCCCAAATTGACCCTAGTGTCGCTAGGTCACCAGAAATGTGACGTTGAGTGTCTTCTCGATCGTGCGCAACGCCGCCAGTTCCTCCGGCGCGATCAGTGTCACTGCCGTGCCGACCGCTTCGGCGCGGCCGGTACGCCCCACGCGATGGACGTAGGTATCGACGCTCGGTGGAACCTCGTAGTTCACTACGTGACCAATGCCTTCAATGTCGATACCGCGGGCCGCGATGTCGGTCGCGATCAACGCTCGGAACCTGCCCGACTTGAACCCTTCGACAGCGGCCGAGCGCTCGCTTTGCGTGCGATCGGCATGCAATGCGGCGCACTTGATGCCGCTCTGCGCGAGCCTGCGTGCGAGCTTGTCGGCACCCCGCTTGGTCCGGACGAACACGAGACTGGTGCCATGCGTCCGTTTCAGGAAGCTGCTCAGCCAATCGGATTTCTCCGCCGCCGGCACGAGATGCCCCACGTGGTCGATGGTGCTGGCGAGCCCTTCATCGCGGCCGACGCGGATCATCTTCGGCGCGCGCATGATCTGGTTTGCCGACTGCGCGACTTCATCGGACATCGTCGCCGAAAAGAGCAGCGTCTGTCTGTTCGGCGGCAACGACGCCACGATGCGCCGGACGCTCGGCCAGAATCCCATGTCCAACATGCGGTCGGCCTCGTCCAGCACGAGCACGTCCAGGTTGTCGAATTTCGCCGCGCTCGTGCCCATGTGATCGAGCAGACGCCCTGGCGTCGCCACGACGATGTCGGCCGAGCCACGGAGGCCACGCTCCTGTGGACCCGCTTCGACGCCGCCATACACGGCGACGCTCGAAAGATTCGTATGGTACGCAAGGCCCTGAAACTCGTCTTCTATCTGCACCGCAAGCTCTCGCGTAGGTGCAAGAATCAGCACGCGCGTAGCGCCTGTTGCGCCGGCTTTGACGAGCCGCTGCATCAGAGGCAGGAGAAAGGCGAGGGTCTTGCCTGTCCCGGTCTGCGCGCAGGCCACGAGGTCGATGCCGTCGAGCACCGCCGGATAGACAGCGCCTTGGATTGGCGTCGTCGTCTCAAACCCGCGGTCGACTAACGCGCGCTCGAGCCCCGATTCGAGACCGAGAGACGTGAAGGGTACAGGCGACGGGTCGTATGGCGCGGCCTCGAATTGGAGCGGCGGCCGCGAGGGCACGAAGACCGTCTTGGCGCGTCCGCCAACCGCGCCACGGCCGTTTCGGCGGGGCCTGCGGCCGCGAGTTGAACGATTTTGAACAGATTTCGAGGGGTCTGAGAAATGCAAGATGGGCTGGCTGTTTGACGAAAAAGCTGGTGACCCCTTGATTGTGCCATAAACGGCGAAATTCTGCCAATCGGTCTAAATACCGCCCGCGTATCACACCATGCGGCTTTGCCCGGCTTCCGCCGCTGAAGCGCGCGATTGCTGACGATGTCGGCGAGCCGACGGTGACCAAAAATACAACACTTAACCGTATGCGCAGGGATAAATTCGCCTCAATCAAACAGGACCGATTTATGCACTCTCGGAGGCCATGGAGCACATCACCTTCGACTTCATGCTCGGCTTTCTTCTGGCGGTGGGTTTGATGGTCGCCTTGTGGGTGCCGTTGTTCTTTTTTGATTACAAGGCCGAAAAAAAGCGTGGAACCGAGCCGATAGGATCGGGCGAGAACCCGCCTACACCGCCGCTTGACAAGGTCCACCTGAAATAGGGTTGCTATCGATTCACGCCAGGGCTGGTACAACGGCCCTGGCTGGTACAATGGACCCGTCTGATAACTGACAGTGTGTTTATGCGCAGAGTCTCTCTCTCGTTGACGTTCCTCGCGGCCCTCGCTGCCGGCACCGCCGCGCAGGAGCCCTCGATCGCGGTGTTCAAAAGCAGTGTCGAACAGGTCGCCGTGGCAGCGCAGGTGCGCGACGCCCGCGGCCGCCTCGTCAAGGATCTCAAGAGCACTGACTTCGAACTTTACGACGATGGTCAGAAACGGTCGCTAAGTAATGTGTGGTCGGAGCCAAGCCCCGCGAGTGTCGCGATCCTGATGGACGCGAGTGGAAGCATGTCGACGAAGATGGTGAGAGCGCGTGAAACGGCGACAATGCTCGTGGCCGGCCTGAAGCCTGGCGCGGACGAAGTCGCCCTGTACTCCTTCGACACAGCGCTGAAGGAGGTGCGGCCATTCTCATCCGCCTTTGCCGCGACCGAAACCGTGTGGAATTCGACGACGGCGTACGGCGCGACATCGCTGTGGGACGCCATTGCGGAGACCTCACAGAAAATTTCGGACCGTCAGCGGCGGCGAGCGCTCGTTGTCATCACCGATGGCGTCGATTCGGCGAGCACGCTCAAGCCGTCGGATGTCTCAGCGATCGCGAGCTCGCTCGACGTGCCGGTTTATGTGCTGGTGATAGCATTCGCGCTCGACGACACCGATGTGCGGGAGGCACCGATCATGGGACCGATGGCCGACCTCGCGGCGTGGACGGGCGGCGATGCGCTTGCCGTTCGCGACCCGCTCAGCATGTTGGAAGCCACGGAACGGCTTCTCAGCGAGCTCCATCATCAGTACATGATCGCCTTCGAGCCTGGCACTACGCGAGGCTGGCACGCGCTCGTGCTGCGAGCCCGCAAGCCCGGATTGTTTGTGCGTGCCCGCAGCGGATACATGGTCCAGTAGCTACCCTCCCAGCACCAGCCCCACGGTGAAACGCTGGAAACTGATGCCGTTAGACGTGCGCACCTTGAAGTGCCGCAGGTCACCCCGCACGCCGACGCTCCGCGCGAAATACACCGTCACCCCGCCGCCCACGCTATAGCCGACGTCGTCATCTGTCAGGCCCGAGAACAATCCGCCTTCCGAGGCTTCAGTTCGCTGCCGGATGAATCCAAACCCGAAGATCCCATAGGGCCGCACCCTGTTGATGGGGATGGCGACAAAGATACTCGGCATCAGCGTCATGACCCTGCCATGCGCGACTCCGCCCGCCGTCTCGAAGAAATTTTCGACCTGCGAATATTCCAGCTCCGACCCGATGCCGTGAGCGCCTCCGCCCCCGATCGCGAGCGACCACACCTTTTTCGTCGACGGCGCATCCCCGCCAAACACGTTTCCGATCGCACCGGTAAACATCGCCTGGGCTGACGCCGAACTCGCGAATGCCAGAAAGACGGCAGCTGCCGTCATCGCGTATCGTGTAGTGCGCAAGTAAAACCCTCCGCGGTGATTTTAACGCGTGGGGTCCTCACGCTGACAGCGCCGCTACCAGACACTTGCCGCTAAATGTTTGACAAATCGATACTTACTGCGGTCCGCAAAAGCGCTCCGCGGTTCGCGCTTGTCGAGTTTTCGCGGGCGCTCGACGGTGGGATTGCTGCGTGCGACCTTCGCAAGTAGAATCAGTGGCCGTCGCAACGCTCTCATCGCTTGGCGGACACTTTGGAGGAAGACGATGCCTTTCGTGATAACGGACCCTTGTATCGAAACAAAAGACACGGCATGCGTGGACGTGTGTCCCGTAGACTGCATTCATCCGCGCAAGGACGAACCGGAATTCGCAGCGATGAACATGCTCTACATTCATCCTGAAGAGTGCATCGACTGCGGCGCGTGCGTCCCTGCGTGCCCCGTCGCGGCGATCTACGACAGCCACGATTCGACGCCCGCGAGCCAGAAGGACCTGATCGAGGCCAACACCATCTATCGCAACGGCGATGCGGATGCGATGGCGCAGGCCGAAGCGATCGTAGCGGCGCACGTGGCAGCGCATCCCGAGTTGATGGCGATTCCCGGCAAAGAGCGCGCGGCCGCGCATTCGTAAGCCTTCAGGAACTAAAATCTAAGATCTGGAATCTGGAATCTGCCGAACCAGATTCCAGATTTCAGATCATAGATTTCAGATTATAGATTTTAGATTTCAGGTTCGATCCCCCGCCTCCGCAGTTCTCTGTTGTACAATCAGGGATTGTCGCTCTTGTGGTGAGTGTAGCTCAGTGGTAGAGCACCGGCCTGTGGCGCCGGTAGTCGCGGGTTCAATCCCCGTCACTCACCCCACTTCTTACTTACGCAGAAATCTAGAATCTGGAAACTCTTACTTACGCAGAAATCTAGAATCTTGGAAACTGAAGTCTAGAATCTACGCTGAAGACTCAGATCCTAGTTTTCAGATTCTAGTTATCAGATTCAGATCTGCAGCGTGGCTCCTTCCTTCTTCGCGACGTATACCGTCGCGGTCAGATCGCCCATCACGTTCACGACCGTTCGCGTCATGTCGAGCAGCCGATCGACGCCGATGATGATCGCGATGAGCTGTGTCGGAATGCCGACCATGGCGAGCACGCCGACGACGAATGGCAGCGAGCCGGCCGGCACGCCGGCCGTGCCGATACTGCCGAGCACCGCCAGGTAGACGATCATCAGCTGTTGCGCGAGCGTGAGATCCACGCCCGCCAGCTGCGCCAGAAAAAGGACCGTCACCCCTTCGTACAATGCCGTCCCATTCTGATTGGCCGTCGCGCCAACCGTCAGCACGAACGCGCCGATTTCCCGCGGCACGCCGAGGTTCGATTCCGAGACGCGCAGGGCGGTTGGCAGTGTCGCGTTCGACGAGCTCGTCGAAAACGCGGTGAGCATCACCGTGCGCGCACGCCGGAAGAACTCGACGGGAGAGACCCGGGCCCCGAATTTGAGCGCGGCTCCGTAGACCACGAACATGTGGAACGCCAATCCGCCGAGCACCGTCACGACATACCAGCCGAGGCTGACGAGAAAGCCGAACCCGAAACGCGCGGTCATGGCAAACAGCAGACACGCGACGCCCACAGGCGCGATCTTCATGACGATGTCGATGATCTTCGCCACTACTTTGAAGACCCCGTCGAGCACCGCGATGACGGGCGCCGCACTCTCGCGAGAGACGAGCGTGAGCGCTGCGCCGAACACAATCGAGAAAAACATGATGCCGATCATGTCAGGTGTCGAGCGGGCCATCGACTCGAGCGGGTTCGCGGGGACGAGCGAGCGTACAAACGACATCACGGGCGACTCGCTTGCGGCGCTGGGGCTGGCAGCCACCTGTTTGGACTGGGCGGCGAATTCCGCCATCAGGAGATCGCGGGTCGCAGGATCGAGCCGCAGTCCCGGACGCACCGTGTTGGCAAGGAAGATGCCCAGAAAGACCGAAACCAGTGAAATGGCAAGGCAGAACAGCACCGTGCGCACGCCCACGCGTCCCAGGCGGCGCACGTCGCCGATGCCCGCCACACCGACGACCAGCGACGAGACGACGAGCGGGACCACCGTCATCAGCAGCGAGCGCAGAAACAGCTGGCCTACCGGCTCAGCGACGTGTCTGATTGCCGACGCGAGCAACGGCGAATCGGGACCAAGAATCTCGCGCGCGGCGCTGCCGAGCACCGCTCCGGCGGCCAGCCCCAATAGGATGCGCACGTGCAGCGGGATCTTGCCGCGCGCCTCGGCGCGGTCGTCGGTCTGCTCGTCGAGATCGGAAACCACTTCCCGTTCGAATTGATCCATGTGGAGTCGCCGCTTCTATTCCGCAGTCCGCCGGAATAATATGTCTGCGAAGCATGGACGCAATCAGCGATCGCCGCAACCCGAATCAACTGGACCGCCGGACGATACCTCGCGGCGGACGGCGCGCGAGCGATTTGCCTCATCCATTGATCTGCCCGAGTTGCGGAAAGACTCGGGAAGTGCAGGGTCTCTCGAGCAGCCGCGTCGTACGGTGGTGCCACTGCCGGGCGTGCGGAGAAGTGTGGCCATGGTCGATCGATCTCTCGGAACCAAGGAGCTTATGAGCGAAACGCGTATTGGTTGGGTTGGCACGGGCGTAATGGGCATCTCGATGTGTGGCCACTTGATCGACAAGGGCTATCCCACCACGATCTACAGCCGCACGAAATCGCGGGCGCAGAGCCTGCTCGATAAAGGCGCGGAATGGGCCGACACACCGGGAGCAGTCGCGAAACGGTCGGACATCATCTTTACGATCGTCGGACTGCCGAGCGATGTTCGCGAGGTCTACCAGCAGAAGGGCGGCATCCTCGACGCGGTGAAGAAAGGCAGCATTACCGTCGATATGACGACGACCGAGCCCAGCCTGGCGCGCGAGATTTATGACGCGGCGAAGGCGAAAGGCGCGTCCGCCGTCGATGCGCCTGTGTCAGGCGGCGACGTCGGCGCGCGGAATGCCACGCTCTCGATCATGGTCGGCGGCGACACCGATGCCGTCGAGCGCGTGATGCCGCTCTTCCAGGCGATGGGCAAGAACATCGTGCATCAGGGCGGCCCAGGCAACGGCCAGCACACGAAGATGTGCAACCAGATCGTCCTCGCCGGCACCATCATCGGGGTCTGCGAAAGCCTGCTCTATGGCTACAAAGCGGGGCTCGATCTGCCGACCATGCTGAGCTCGGTCAGCAAAGGAGCGGCACAGTGCTGGATTCTCGACAACCTGGCGCCGAAAATGGTGAATCGCAATTTCGATCCCGGTTTCTTCGTCGAGCACTTCGAAAAAGACCTTGGTATCGCGCTGGACGAATGCCGGCGTATGGGCATCGCCATGCCAGGTCTCGCGCTTGTGCGGCAGTTCTACGTGGCGCTGACATCTCAGGGGCACGGGCGTCTGGGATATCACTCGCTGCTGCTCGCGCTGGAACAGCTGTCGAACCTGAAACGATAGTGACGGATTCCAGAAGCGGCGAGATTGTCGAACGCCGGCAGCGGTACATCGAGCGTCAGCGTGAGATGCGGCCCGAGACCGTAAACGTCCGGTTTCAGGGCGCCGCGCCTGAAGGTTCCGGACCCAGTAACCGCCACGGCATGCCGCTCGTGCCTGTTGGCCAGCACCTGGTCAAGAACTGGCCCGTCCTCGATCTCGGCGAGCAGCCTGAAGTTCCACTCGACAGATGGAGGCTCGAGGTCTGCGGCCTCGTCGACAATCCTGTTACGCTCGACTGGGCGCAATTCATGGCGCTGCCGCAGGCCGAGGACGTGAGCGACTTCCACTGCGTCACAACATGGAGCCGGCTCGACAATCATTGGCGCGGCGTGCGGTTCCGCACGATTGCCGAGCTCGCCGTGCCGCAAGACAACGCACAGCACCTCCTGTGCACAGGCTACGATTTTCTTCCTGGAAGCTTCATCCCCTACACGGTCAACGTCCCGCTCGCGCGCGCCATCGAAGACGATGTGCTGCTCGTGCACACGTGGGAAGGCAGGCCCTTGGCGCGCGAGCACGGCGGTCCGGTGCGTATGATTACGCCGAAGCTCTACGCCTGGAAGGGCGCCAAGTGGATCAGGAAGATCGAGTTTCTCGCAGAGGACAAACGAGGGTTCTGGGAAGAGCGGGGCTACTCAAATACCGCCGAGCCCTGGTTCAACGACCGCTTCAGCTATTAGCCGATGCCGACGGCGAAGTGGCGCGGCGACATGCACTCGGTGCGCCCGATGCTGGCCACCCTCGAAACAGCGCCGCTCCAATCCGCTGGACTGGTCTACGAACCCAAGTACGACGGCATCCGCGCGCTCGTGGAAGTTGTTCCGGGACGCCGCGCGCCGGTGCAGATCTGGTCGCGGCTCGGCAACGACAAAACCGCGCAATTTCCCGACCTCGTCGCCGCCTTGTCACGCTTCGCGAAAAAACTGCACGGTCCTGTCGTGCTCGACGGCGAGATCGTCGCGCTCGACGAGAACGGGGAACCTGCGGGTTTTCAGCGGCTGCAGAACCGCATACACCTGACAGAGTCGAACAGGGCGGCTGCTGCCGGACGTGTTGCGCTGATTGCGTTCGACATCCTGCGAGACCGCGACGAGGACCTTCGGCCGGCGCCCCTGGATGAGCGGCGAGGCCGTCTGGAGCGCGTGTTTCGTAACACAGGCTCGCCAATTTTGCGGCTGAGCGACGTCGTCCCCGGCGATGCGCGCGAGCTCTTTCAGCACGCGCTCGGCCACGGATGGGAAGGGCTCATCGCCAAAGAGGCGCACTCGGTGTATCACAGCGGCAAGCGTACCCGCGACTGGAGGAAGATCAAGATCGTCCAGGAGCAGGAGTTCGTTGTCGGCGGATGGACCGACTCGCGCACGGCTGATCGGCCCTTCGGCGCGCTGCTGCTGGGTTACTACGAAGGAGGCGGACTGAAGTACGCCGGCCACACGGGCAGCGGGTTCAATCAGCGCGAGCTCGAGCGCGTCATTCGACTGCTGAAGCCGCTGGAAGTTGCGGCGTCGCCGTTCACGACGCGGCCCCGGACCAACGAGCGGCCGCATTGGACGAAACCCTTTTTGGTAGCGCAGCTCAAATTCACCGAATGGACCGACGATGGGCTGCTTCGCCATCCTATTTATCTCGGCATGAGGGACGATGTGAAACCGGAGGACGTGAAAAAAGAGGTGCCGAAGAGGCCTGAGAGTCCGAAGGGTCGTGGGAGTCCGAAGAGTCGTCAGAGTCGTGAGAGTCAGAAGAGTCCAAGGCGTGCGACGGCGACGGGGACTAAGGAAAACGTATTGCCGACCATCACGCCAGAAAACGTAGTGCCGACCTTCAGGTCCGCCAGGTCGGCCGGCGCGTTCGAGGCGCTCGTTCAGCAGCTCGAGGAACTCGAGCGCGGGCCCGGCTCTGGGACGTTGCGGCTGCCCGATGGACACACACTCGAGGTGAGCAATCTTCGAAAGGTGTTCTGGCCGAAGCTGAAGATTACCAAGGGCGATCTGATGCGTTACTACGTTCGCGTGGCGCCTTACATCCTCCCCGTCGTGGATCATCGCCCGCTGATCATGAAGCGGTACCCGAACGGCATTGAGGGCGAGCCGTTCTACCAGCACAAGGCCCCCGAGAAGATTCCCCCCGGCGTCAGAGTCGCGAACGTACCGGGCGACAGCGTGGCGAGCCGGCCGATCGGCGGCGACCTCGTCACCCTGCTGTACATGACGCAACTTGCGGCCATCTCGCAGGATCCCTGGTTTTCGCGCGTGGCGTCGCCGCACTTTGCGGATCAGTGCGCGATCGATCTCGACCCAATGCCAGGCGTGACGTTCGCCGCCGTGCTCGACGTCGCGCGGTGGACGCGCGATGCGCTGGAAAAGTTGACGGTGACCGGCTACCCGAAGACATCCGGCGCCAGCGGGTTGCACATTTTCATTCCGCTCCGCGAAGGCACACCCTATGAGGCCGGGCAAATCTTCTGTCAGATCGTGGCGACTGTCGTCGCGGAACAGCACCCGAAGGTCGCCACCGTGATGCGCACCGTGAGGGCGCGCGGCCGGAAGGTGTACGTCGACTACCTCCAGAACATCGAAGGCAAGTCGCTCGCGTGCGCCTACAGCGCGCGCGCGAGCGAGTATGCCGGGGCGTCGACGCCGCTGACCTGGAAGGAGGTGGACGAGGGGATCGATCCCCGCGATTTCACGATCCGTACGCTGCCCGATCGGCTTGCCAAGGTCGGGGATCTCTGGGCGCCGCTCCTGGGGTCGAACGGCGTGGATTTGCGAAAACTCCTGAAGTAGTCCTATAGTGCGCGCGGAGGTACGCATGAAAATTCTGGTCGTCGCTTCTGGTCTCCTTCTCTGCGTGGCGATGGCCACGGCTCAGGCCCCTCAGGCACCGCCCGTCACACCGATGAAGTTCGCCTACTACCCCGCCGCCGACATCATGGCACTCAACAACACGGTGAAAGGCGGGGGACAGATCAAGTTCAACCGCCTCAACCGCGGCGATCACGAGTTCCAGAGCTTCAACTTCCGCGCGAAGAGCACGGCGGGACCCGAGATGCACAACAACTATGCCGATCTCTACTACATCGTCGACGGCGAGGTGCTGCACCACACCGGCGGCACGCTCGAGAGCGGCACCGAGCGCACTCCCGGCTCCGGTGAATTCGGCGGCGGGAAGATTAACGGCGCAAAGGTCGTTCGGCTCTCCGCCGGCGACATCGCATCTTCTGCCGCAGGTGTGCCTCACTGGTGGGAAGTGGAGCCTGGCAAGACGGTGACCTACATGACCGTCAAGGTCCTGAAGCAGCCGAATCTCTACACCTCAACTTCGACACCCACGCAGTTCGTCCACTACAAAGCTGCGGACCTGAAGGCGTTCGTCGAAACATTAAAAAAAGGCGAGACGATAAAGTTCCCGTCCGTGCACCGCGGAGATCATCAGTTCCAGAACATCAGCCATCGCGCGAAGAGCTCGGCCAGCGCAGAACTGCACAAGAACTGGGCGGATTCTGTATTTTGTCCTCGATGGCGAAGTGACCATCCGCTACGGCGACAAACTGGAAGGCGGCAAGGAAGCCGCTGACGGAGAGGTGCGAGGCGGCGAGATCGTGGGCAATGTGACGCGCCAGAAGCTGGCGGCCGGCGACATCGCGTCGGCGCCGGCGGGCGTGCCGCATTTCTGGGAGGTCGAACCAGGCAAGTCGGTGACCTATCTGACGGTCAAGCTCGGCAAGAAACACTAAATGCGGTCGGTGGTTGGTGGTTGCAGGCTGTGCAACCACCGGCCACCTACCGGCTGGGTTGGTGGCCGACCTGAAGGTCGGCACTACGTGGGGCTCCATCCGACCCGTTCTCGTAGTGCCGACCTTCAGGTCGGCCGTCAGCTACCACCAACCACCAACCACCTACCAATCGACGGCCATGCCGAACTTGATGAGACGTCCCCGCTGGATGTTGCTCACTGCGCCGTAGCTCCCCCCAAGTGTGGTCACGCGCGAGATGACGGTGGCGGTGTTCAGGAGGTTGTACAGGTCGATGCGGGGCTGATACCTCGTTCCGCCGGCCTGAAACGCTTTCCGGAAGCTCATGTCGAGCTGATTCAGCGCAGGGAGACGCGTCGTGCCGCGCGGCTCGACGGTGACGTTCGTCGTGCCCTGCGTCAACGCCACCGTGTTGTTCCCGACGGAGACTTGTGTCAGCTCCGGAAATCCTTTTTGATGCTGGAATGTTCCGCTCATCTGAATGGCGTACGGAAGGTCGTAGAGCCCCGATAGGCGGAACGAGAACGGTGTGTCATTGCCGACGATGCCGCGATTGAACTCTTTGGAGTTCGGATTGTTGAGGTCGGTGCTGCCGACCCAGCCGATGGTCTCGCCGATGCTGATGCCGCCGGTCATCATCCAGCCGTTGCTCATCCGCTTATCGAGCGAGATGTCTGTGCCGTTGTAGGTGCTGTCGAGCTCCGACATGTTGGTCCAGACGAAATCCTGTCTGCCGCGAAGCGCCGGGTCCTGGTTATAGACGTCGACAACCTGGCCGCTGTTCACCTCGGTAACTGTCAGCTTGGTGTAACTGCTCTCAGGCACCGCGACGTTTCGCGATCCCAGGTTCCCAAGCTTCTCACGCCGCGTATACCCGGCGCTGATGACCAGGTTCAGAGGCAATTGACGCTGAATTTCGGCGGAAAATTCGCGCGCCCACGGCCAATCGTAGCCCGCCTCATAGCGGTTGAAGTTGCCGAGGTTGAACCCGCTCGACGCCCCGAGCTCGTTGATTTGAGGAAGGAGGTCGCCGTTCAAGTCGCAGCCGACGTTGTTCACTGATGCGCACGCGGACTGCGCCCGCCACGCCCGCGTGTCACTCGCAAGGAAAATCGGGTTGATCCGATCGAGGATGCTGCTGCCGACCGGAATAATGTAGCGATTGGCAGAGAACTTGAGCGCGGTGCGCCCGTCACCCGCGATGTCGTACACGGCCGAGAAGCGCGGGCTTACGGATTTCCAGTCGGGCACGCCGGAAATCTTGTCGTAGCATTGCGCGGCAATGAACGGCGTCGCGTCCTGGCATAGCGCGCGGGTCCAACCCCGGTTCGTGTCCAGGCGCAAGCCCCCATTGATGGTCAGCTTGCGGTTCGGACGCCACTTATCCTGGATGTACAGACCCTGCTGGATGTTCTCGGGAATCGAGCGTGCCGGCGTGTTGTAGGTGTTCACGGAATCGGGCACTCCGGAACGGTAGACCGCGCGCATGCCGGACGAGGAGAAGTACAACACTTCGTTCCAGGCATAGTCGAACTGGTAGCCGGCCTTGATGTCATGAGCGGTCGTGAAGTAGCTGACGCTGCCCTGCGCGAATACACGCGTGTTCGGCAGGTCACGATACGTCGGCAGAATGCGCAGCGCGGTGTTGCTCACCTGGTCGAAGCCGGCGATCAAGCCGTCCGTGCACCCTTCTCTGTCTACCTTCGCCGAGCACGTCGGCGAGTCACCCTCGATCGGCCATGGCTGGTAGTCGTCCACGCGATTCACGCTGCCGGACACGTCATAGACCATCCTCGCCGATCGCGTCGATGTCCACTTCACCTGGTGCAGCTGCGGATATTTCGTGTTGGCCACCGTCGCGCCGGTTTCGGAAAACGCCACGCCAGTGTTCGCTCGGTGACCGTTTTTCTTGTATTGCAGAATGTAGAAGTGAGAGAGCTGACTGTTCTGGCCGGCCTGCCACGACAGCTTGTTCGAGAAGTTCCACAACATATTGTCGTCGGGCACAGGCGTGCCGTCGGGGTTATAGCTGCCGACCAGATACTGGAGGATCTGTGAATGGTGGAACGAGGTCGACCACCACAGTTTGTCCTTCACCAGCGGCCCGGCCAGCCAGCCGCCGTAGTCGAAAAGATAGCGGATGTCTGCCGTCGGCTTCAGATCGGGTCTCGCCTGCTTTACCGACTCGGGCACGTTTCGCAGCAGCTGCGCAGCCAGCGCGTCGTCGACGTTGTTGGACCCGAGCGTGTGGTTGGTGCCGTTGAACACGGTGCCGGCGTGGAACTGGTTGGTACCGGTCCGGCTGATCATGTTGAAGACAAGTCCGCCGGTCGAAGCTTCGGCCGGAGCATTGCCCGCGCGGAAGTTCGCCTCTTCGAACGCGTACGGATCGAGGTAGAAGGTGGCGATGCTGCCGCTGCTTTGCGTGCTCGACACGTTCATGCCGTCGATGTAGTAGCCGTTTTCGTTGCTCGTCCCGTGCACCGTGATGCCGGACTGCTGGAATGATTCGGACCCGCCGACGTCAACTTTGCTCGCAACGACGCTGGGAATGACGCGCGTGATCGACCAGACGTCGATACGGTTCGGCAGAGCCTGGAGAGTGTCCTGGCTCAGCACGGTCTGTTTCAATGCCGATGTCGTATCGAGCAGCGGCGCCTCACCCGACACGACAATGCCTTCTTCCAACTGCCCGAGCGGCAGCGTGAGATCGGCGCGCGCAATCGCGTCGGCATTCACGACGATGTTTCGCTGCTCGACGGTGCGGAACCCCTGCATCGTGCCGCGAACGACGTACGTGCCTGGGACAACACGAACGAACTGGTAATTGCCGCGCTCGTCACTCACGACCTCCCGGTTGGCGCCCAGGGTGCCTCCCTGGGCGCTCGTCAGAGTGAGAGTGACGCCCGGTAGCACTGCGCCAGACGAATCCATCACCGTACCGCCAATACCGCCAACGCCCTGCGCCCATGCGGGCAGGGCGAATGCCATCAGTGCCGCGAAAATCAGACCTCTCGACGGGATGCTTGGGGTCGCCATCGCTCTCTCCTTCGAAGATAGGGGCCGCTCTTGGGAATGTTCCCCGACTATAGCCCCGACTGCTCTCCGAATTGTCGCAAATTGTCGCAAGGACTGAACGCGCCGGCCGCGCTAGAATCTGTCATTCCATGCGACTCCTGGTGTTGATCGGTGCTCTGTGTATGTCCGCCGCCTCGTGTTCCGGCACCGCCGAGACCATCGCGAATCCGCCGGCAACTCTGCGGCTCTCACGCACCAACGCGGCCGAACTGCAGAGCGCGTTCGCGCGCGTCCCGAGTATCAAAGCCGAAATCGTGAGCGAGGGAGGGTCGTCCATTACGAGCCTGCTGGATCTGCAGAACAAGAAGACGGACATTACCGGGACTCTGGCCGACGTCGCGTATCTCGCATACGCGGGGCAACTCGAGGAAATGAGCAAGCCATTTGACCAGCTCCGCGGCATGGTGGTCACCGGGCTCAATACGATGCACTTGCTCGCGGGCCGCAATGCGCGCGTGGCGTCGCTCCGCGACCTCAAAGGGCTGCGCGTCTCGCTCGGCGCACCCGGCAGCTCGACGGCACACATCACGGTGAGCATGCTGGATGATTTAGGTATTGCCACAGGACACATTCACGCGGAACACCTCCCGAATGCCGAGCTCGTGAATCGCCTGGCCACCGGCGACATCGACGCCGCGTTTTCGGGTTTCAACCTGCCGGGTGCCGTCGTCACGGCCGCGATGCAGAACGGCGTGCGGCTGATTCCCATTGACGGTCCTGAGATTGAAGAGATGCGAACGCGGTATCCGTACTTGAAGCGGACGCTGATTTCGCGCGGGACATATCCGAATCAGCCGGAACCGGTTCGCACGCTCGGCGTCGACACGTTGCTCGTGTGCCGGGCCGATCTCGATGATGATGTCGTCTACCGGTTCCTCGACGCGTACTTCGCCACGCGCCCGGTGATGACGCCTCCCAATCTCGATCGGGCACCGGCGACACCGATTCCGCTGCATCCGGGTGCGGCACGCTACTACCGCCTGCGCGAGCTGTCACGATGACCTGCAACCGAGCGGCGCGGAGTGATGCCACGTCCCGCCTGTGCGGAGACAATACGGCGAGGCGAGCCCCGCGCAACGGATCATGAAAGTCGAATCGATCATTGCCTGGGGAGGCTGGCTGACAGCGCTGCTGGCACTATCGGTGTGCCTCGGCATCGCCACCCTGCTCGGCTTCGGATACCGTGCGACGCGGGAATGGCAGCGCAGCTCGGAGCTCTTGATCGAGCGAGACACGGAGGAAAGCGCCGACCTCCTGGTGACCGCAGTGACGCGCGATATGCGCGGCGCTCACTCGCGCGTACTTGCGAATCGCGACTGGGGCGAGCTGTCACTCGAGTCGCTCACGGATACGAGCGACCAGGTCGCAACGGCATTCGCCCGATACCCGTATCCGGAATCGTTCTTCAGCTGGCAGCGCGATAGCTCGCATGGGGTGGTGTTTTTCAACCGCGCGAATCGATTTCCTGCCTGGATGCCGCAGCCGTCCGAACCGAACCGCTATCCGGTCGCGCTCGTCATGAACCCGCCTGAAGCCGCGGCGCTGCGCGCGAAGGTAACCGAGTTCAGTGCTGCGCGGGTCCGTTACGCGACGTTCGAGACGACGCTCGGAGGCCATCCGTACCAGATCGTCGCACGGCTCGTATACACCGACCCTTTGCAGGAGACACTGCATTCCGTCATCGGATTCACGGTAAACCTTGATTGGGTACGCGACTCCTATTTTGCGGACATCCTTTCGCAGGTCGCGCCCATCGCCACGCGCGACAACAGCCTCGATATCGCAGTCGTCGATGACGCCGGACACGTGGTTTCGGGACGCCAAGGCGGCGGCGGAGTACTGTCGCGCAGCTTCCCGCTGCTTTTCCTCGACCCGTCGGTCAGCATGGTCGCACTCGGCGGTACGCCTCCTGTCCGGACATGGACGATTCAGACAAGCCAGTCGCCCGGCTCTGCGTTGATGGGTGCCGCACAAGGAGCGGACGAGGCGCTCCTCGCCGCCGCCGCGGCCGCACTGACGCTCGCTGTCGGGCTGATTCTCGCCATCCGAGCGGTCCGGGCCGGCGTCGCGCTCACGGCAATGCGGTCTGATTTCGTGTCATCGGTGACACACGAGTTGAAGACGCCGCTCGCGAGCATTCGAGCCATGGCTGATACCCTCGCCCGCCGGCCGATTGGCGGCGAGACCATCCGCGATTACGCGGAGCTTCTCATGCAGGAAGCGAAGCGGCTGACTCGGCTGGTCGATAATCTGCTCGCGTACGCGCGCGTGACCGACGTTACTGACGTATATTCGTTCGAGCCAATCGCACCCGCCGAGCTCGTGGACGATGTGCTGCAGAATTTCCGGCACCCGCTGTCCGAACGCGAGTTCACGGTGGAGGTGGAGATACCGGTCGATCTCCCCCTCATCAAGGCCGACCGCACCGCGATGATGCTGGTGCTGGACAACGTCGTCGACAACGCCATCCGGTATTCGCCGCAGGAGCATTTCATCCGCATCTCGGCGCGGCGCGACAACCAGCACGTCGTCATCGAGGTGCAGGATCGCGGCCTCGGCATTTCTCGAGACGAATTGTCGCTCGTGCGGCGGAAATTTGCGCGCGGAAAACTGGCACGCGCCGACGGCAGCGGCCTCGGGCTCGCCATCGTCAGCAGAATTGTCGCGGATCATCAGGGCTCTTTCGTGCTCGACAGCGAATCGGGCGCCGGGACGACGGCAAAGGTATATTTACCCATCGCGGGAGTGTAACGTGGCAGAGCGGATCCTCATCGTTGAAGACGATCCCACCCTCAGACGGGTACTACGGGACAATTTGATCTTCGAAGGCTATCGCGTCGAAGCCGTAGCCGACGGCAAATCGGCCATCAGTTACGTGCGCGCGTCCGCCCCGGATCTGGTCGTTCTGGACCTGACACTGCCCGACGTAGACGGTCTCGATTTATGTCCTGTGCTGCGCCAGTCGGGCAAAGTGCCCATCATCATCCTGTCCGCGCGTGGGCAGAAGACGGACAAGCTGAAGGGTCTCAAGCTCGGAGCCGACGATTACATCACCAAGCCGTTCGACCTGCAGGAGCTTCTTGCCCGGATCAACGCCGTCCTGCGCCGCTCGCACCCCGCGCTCGAGCGGCTGCTGATCGGTAAGCTCGTCATCGACTTCCGCTCGCAGCGTGCCAGCTGCGACCAGGCGCCGGTCCATCTGACGCACCGCGAGTTCGAGCTGCTCCGCTATCTCGCCGAGCGCCGCGAGAAAGTCGTGCACAGGGAAGAGCTGCTGCGGGAGGTGTGGGGATACATGGACACGAACGTCACCACACGTTCGGTCGACCATGCGATTGTTCGCCTTCGGAAGAAGATCGAGCCCGACCCACATCATCCGGAGTTCATCCGGACGGTGCACGGGGATGGGTACTGTCTGTCCGCGACGCAGGTTGAAAACTGAGTTCCGTTACAGGAGTGATTCTCTGGCCTTCTGTTAAGGAACCTACTATTGCGGCTGTTCCAATAGCGCCGTGAACTGATACCCGCTGATCGCGAGGCGGCATGACGGCCCCGGGCCTGCGAATCTGGTCGCGTGCCATGTAGACGGCGGCGCGTACACGACGTCTCCTTCGTTCGACGTGAAGTCTCCTACCGTCTCGATGTTGTGGCGTATCTGCCCCTTCATGATCAGCCACCATTCCGCGGTGCCGACATGGAAGTGGCCTTTGTCGTTGGGGTCGTATGGCGGCAGGTTTTTCTCATACCCCCAAATGGCCTGGGCCCACATATGGTCGTCCTGCACGACGTTCTGTCCTGCGAATTTCGGATCCTTCTCGGCGTCCCACAGATTGAAGTGCGGCTTGTTGTTGCCAGTATAGACGCCAGGTCCGAAGGTGGTGCCGATCTTCACGACCGTATGGCCGGACGCCTGCGGCGGACGAGCATCGTTGACCGGTATCAGCGTTTTGAAGTTCGCCTGATTTGCGTCGACCCACAGTGCAGGGGCGCTGCCGATCACCTCAGCCGAGTACATCGTTTTTTTGGGGATGTTCACGACCGATCCACGCTTCGTCAGAATCGGTTCGGGCTGACCTTCGAGCGTAAACCGCATTTCGCCTTCGACGACGACGTAGAACTCGCGAGTGTCGGGACGCATCCGCGAGGTGATCTTCGTGCCTGGAGCGCCCTGGTTGTATGTCGAGTAGTAGTTCTCGTCATCCACGACGACTTCAGACCAGCTCGCCTGGCCTTTGTGCCGCGCCTTCAAATCAGCCAGCTTTATGTGCACCTTGTTCTTGCCGTACTGCCCAGGTTTGTCCTTGTTGACCCACCACTGGCGCGGCGGCGTCTGGCCACCGCCTCCTTGCGTAAACACGGCAGACGCGCCGCCGAGCACCAAAGCGAAGGCAACCGCCAGCGATACGGACGGACGTCTCATGAGCCGGCTCCTTAGTTTGTCGCGCGACGACCGGTGTCGTGTCGCGACGTCGAACGAAGATTGGAGAGTGAGAGCAGACGATACCGCAAGACGCAGTGCGGGGCCAAACAGATTTACGGCGGAGTGATCAGCGGCGGCGGGTCGTTCGATGTGTCGGTTGAGCCGTCCACGGGTCCTCCGGCCACGGATGCCTCGGATATCGGCCGCGCAACTCTTTCCGCACCTCAGGATAGGTCCGCTCCCAGAAGCTCCGAAGGTCTTTCGTGGTTTGTACTGGACGCCCGCTGGGCGCAAGCAAGTGAAAGGTCACTGGCACGTGTGCCATGCCCACCGTCGGGGACTGCGCGAGACCGAACAACTCCTGCAGTTTCACTGATGCGGAGACCGATCCATCTTCGCCGTAATCGAGCATCGTGCTCCGCCGGCTGGGGAGGACGATGGACGCCGGAGCACTATTGGATAGCGCTCGCTTCATTGCGAATGGAAGATGGGCCTCGATATCGACCTCGGTAATGCTGGTGGCCGACGCAGCCGCCGCGCCGACGATTTCCTGGAGGGCGATCTCGATACCTGCAAATTCCAGGCGCCGGAGGAGTTGAGTGGTGGCAGCATCATGCGGCTGTGCGAGCCAGGCCTCGGCGAGAAGCCTCGAGGCCTCTGCGGGATCGGCCTGCACCGGTGTTTCGCCGAGGGTGATCGCGTCGTAGCGTTCGACGCGCGCGGCGCGAACGCGGCCGCTTCGAGGATCAAATCGATGCTCGACGTCCACTCGTGTCGGCTGTATCCAGCCCCGGTCGACTTCGCTGGCCGCCCGAATTCTCGACTCGCTGACGCCGTCGCGGGCAGCAGCGACGACATCGAGCGCGACGAGGAACTCCGCATCGACGACGGCGGCGGCCTCGCGGACGAGCACCGCGCCGTGACCGGTCGCAAGAAGAAATCGATCGCGCGAGCCGGGCCGCCGTTTCGCGAGCCGATCGGCGTAGCCGGCGAAGAGCGCATGGCGCAGCCTGTCGTCGTCTATATGCGGCGCCACATCCCCGTCGAGCGCGCCACGCGCGACACGTTGCAGCTCCTGGGCGACCTGACGCACGATGGGATCCATCGCACCCGCTGCATTCATCGCACCCGTTGCACCTGTCGCACCCAATGACAATCTCGCGCACGCGGCAGCGGCCTCGGGCGCGCCGCGAGCGTCTATGAGGATGCGCGCGAGCCGCGGGTGGACTGGCACGCGCTGCAATGTCCTCCCGGCGAGGGTGATGCGCGCACCCGCCTCATCACTATCCGCTGCGCCGAGGCGGCACAACAGACGGAGTGCTGCCCGAATTCGATCGGTCGAAGGCGCTTCGAACCAGTCGAACGACAGCGGGTCAGCTCCCCACGCGAGCAGATCGAGGACTGGGGCCGCGAGGTCGACGCGAGCGATCTCGGGTTCACGATGAGGCCGCAGCCGATCGCGAGCAGACCACAACCGGCGCACGAGGCCCGGCCCCAGTCGCGCTGCGCGGCCCGCTCTCTGCTCCGCCGAATCGGACGTGATGCGCTCGAGCGTGAGGCTATCGACACCGCGCTCGGCGTCATATCGGGCGACCTTCACCTGCCCCGTGTCGATAACGGCTGAGACGCTAGGCACGGTGAGTGATGTCTCAGCGATGTTGGTAGCGAGGATGATGCGACGGTCCTCCGAAGGCGAGATCGCGGCATCCTGCGCATTGCCATCGAGCGAACCGTGCAGTGGAACAACCGCAATTCCCGACGCTAACATTGATGAAAGGTCCGAACGGGCGCGCTCGATCTCGCGTGCACCAGCAAGGAAGCACAAGACCTGCCCGGCGGTTCTGGACAACACGGCCTGGGCCGCCTCGGCAATCGACTCCCCGTTTGCATACTCGATCGTGAGCGGATGTAAGGCCCCCGGCACACTGACAACCGGTGCATCGTCCAAAAATCGCGCAACCGGTTGGACGTCGAGGGTCGCCGACATCACGACGATACGCAGATCGGTGCGAGCGAGCCACGCCTGACGCGCGAGCGCGAGGCCAAGATCGGCATGAACGCTTCGCTCGTGAAACTCGTCAAGGACGACCGTGGAGAAATCCGACAAGAGCGGATCCTGTTGGAGCCGCGCCGTCAGGATCCCCTCGGTGACGACGAGCAGCCGCGTGTCGCGGTTGGCTCGCTTCTCGAATCGGATGTGCCAGCCCACTTCACGCCCGAGCGTCCATTCCCGCTCTTCCGCAATACGCCGCGCGACGGCGCGCGCGGCCACGCGGCGCGGCTGCAGCAGAATGAGCGGACCCGCGTCGATCAGGGCTGGAGGAATGCGGGTGGTCTTGCCCGCGCCGGGCGAAGCCGAGAGCACGACAGCGCGCCGGCGCGCGAGCGCGTCGCGGACGTCCGCGACGTACTCGTCAATGATCAGCGGTGCGAGCGGTCTCAACGGCCTCAGCGGCGTAGAAGCCGCGCGCCTCGAGAAGCGCGCGGACGTCCGGATCGCGGCCGCGGAAACGCCGATAGGCTTCGGCGCGATCGATCGAGTTGCCGTCGGACAGGATGTGGGTGCGCAATCGATCGTTGACTCCGGAGTCCCAGGGCCCGCCGGCCTCCACGAAGGCCTGCCAGGCATCCGCCGCCATCACGTCCGACCAGAGATAACTGTAGTAGCCGGCGGAGTACATATCGTCGCCGAACAGATGATCGAAATGCGGAAGGCGATGCCGCAGGGCGACTTGGCGCGGCATGCCGCCGACGCGCGCCAGCGCCTCGCGCTCGAATGCCGCGATGTCATCGACGCCGTTGGAACGCGTATGGAGATCCATGTCGACGATGGCGGCCGCCAGGTACTCGAGGGTCGAGTATCCCTGGTTGAATCTTCTCGCACGCTCGATCTTGTCGACGAGCGCCTGTGGAATCGGCTCGCCGGTCTGGTAGTGCCGCGCAAAGCGGTCGAGGAGCTCGCGGTCGAGCAACCATCTTTCGTTGAGTTGCGACGGCAGCTCCACATAGTCGAGCGGCGTCGTGTCCAGGGTGGGATATCGGATGCCCTGCAACATGCTGTGCAGCGCGTGACCGAACTCATGAAAGAGCGTCTTCGCGTCCTCCAGCGATATCAGCGTGGGCGTGCCTGGCTCGGCCTTCACGAAATTGTTGTTGATCGAAGCGATCGCCGTGACCGGCTCGTCGATCGCATGCTGCGATCGGTAGGTGGTTTCCCACGCGCCTGATCGCTTGCCGGCCCTGGCAAAATTATCCAGATACAGAACGGCGCGATGCCGGCCGGTGCCCATATCAACGACGTTCCACGCGCGCACGTCGGGATGAAACACCGGGACACTGCCGGTAATCTCCTGGAACGCAATGCCGAACCGGCGCTCGGCCGACCACAACGCTGACGCCACCAGATTATCGAGCACGAAGTACGGCTTGATTTCGGCGTCGTCGAGGTCGTATCTCGCCTTGCGCACTTTCTCGGCGTAGTACAGGAAATCCCAGGGCTCGATGGTCACCGGCGGATCGTCGCGATCGGCGATCGCCTGCATCTGGGCGACCTCGGCCTTGACCTGCGTGACAACGGACGGCCAAATCTTCAACAGGAAACGCTGCGCCGTTTCCGGATGGGCCGCCATCGTATCCATCATTCGCCAATGCGCGTGGCTCTGATATCCGAGCAGCCTGGCGCGCTCGGCGCGCAGCCGCACGATATCCGTAATCGTCGCCGTCGTGTCGTTTGCGTCCGCGTTGGCGCCGCGGTTCTTGAATTTCTTCCAGACGATCTCGCGGAGATCGCGCCGCGGGGAAAGTGTGAGAAAGGGATCGACGCTCGACCGCGTGTTGACGATCGCCTGGCCGCCTTCTGCGACCGTGGAGGTGTTCTCATCAGCCAGGACCTTGGCACGGAACTCGGCGAACATGGCGGCGAGCTGCTGGTTGATGTCCGAAAGGCGCTGTTTGTCTGCCGCATTCAGCTGCGCGCCGCCGCGCACGAATTGCTCGTATATGCGGGTGACCACGCGAACCTGATCGGGCTGCAGATTGGAATCGGCCAGCGACTCGTAGACGACGCTGATGCGCTTGAACAATCCTTGATTGAAGAGAATGGCATCAGCCGCTTCAGACAGCTTTGGCTGCCACTCGCGCTCGAGCGCTTGATACGCGGTGTTGGTAACGCTCTCGCGCGCGACACCGAACATGCGATCGACGCGATCGAGCATGCGGCCGGCTCGTTCCATCGCCGCAATCGTGTTCTCAAAGGTAGGTGGATCGGTCGTCGCGACGATGGCGTCGATCTCGACGCGCCGTTCGGCGAGCGCTTCCTCGAACGCGCCGGGAAACAACTCGGGCGCCATACGATCCCACGGCGGAACCCCCCCGTAGGGTCCCGGCCATGGCGCCGACAATGGATTCTTAGACACTTCGGAGAATGTTACCGCGACTCGAGCGGCCGGCGTCCACGGACGATCGACGATGGACTATTTTTCTTCCCCGTCGGACAACTTGGGCAGCTCGGCGCCCAGTGACGGCGCGAGGAGGCCTGTCTTGACATAGGTCAGCAGTTTCTCGCGCGTGTCGGTGATGTCGAGGTTGCGCATCGTGAGCTGCCCGATGCGGTCTTGTGGCGAAAACGTGGATTCCCCTTTTTCCATCGTCAGCCGCTCGGGCTTATATGTGAGGTTGGGGCTCGTCGTGTCGAGCAGGGAGTAATCGTTGCCTCGGCGAAGCTCCAGAGTGACCTCTCCCGTGATCGCCCGCGCGACCCAGCGCTGCGCGGTTTCGCGCAGCATCATCGCCTGCGGATCGAACCACCGTCCTTGATACAGCAGCCTGCCAAGGCGGCGGCCGTTGTCGCGATACTGCTCGATCGTGTCTTCGTTGTGGATGCCGGTGAGCAGGCGCTCGTAGGCGATGAAGAGGAGCGCCATCCCGGGCGCCTCGTAGATGCCGCGGCTCTTCGCTTCGATGATGCGGTTCTCGATTTGATCGCTCATCCCGAGGCCGTGGCGTCCACCTATGCGGTTCGCTTCGAGCATCAGTTCGACGGGGTCTTCAACGCTCGCCGCGTTGAGCGCGACCGGCCGCCCTTCGTCGAAGCGGACCGACACGGTCTCCGGAGCGACGGGCACCTCCTCGCGCCAGAACGGCACACCCATGATCGGCTCGACAATCTTCACGCCCCGGTTGAGCTGCTCGAGATCTTTCGCTTCGTGCGTCGCGCCAAGAATATTCGAGTCGGTCGAGTACGCTTTCTCGACGCTCATCTTGTATGCGAGGCCCGCGCGCTGCATGTACTCGGACATCTCCTTCCGGCCGCCCAGCTCGTCGATGAACGTCTGATCGAGCCATGGCTTGTAGATGCGCAAGCTCGGGTTGGCGAGCAGGCCGTATCGATAGAACCGCTCGATGTCGTTGCCCTTGAATGTGCTCCCATCACCCCAGACGTGCACATCGTCTTCTTTCATCGCGACGACGAGCATGGTGCCGGTGACGGCACGGCCGATCGGCGTGGTGTTGAAGTAGGGAACGCCAGCGGTCGTGATATGAAAAGCGCCAGACTGCAGCGCGGCTATCCCTTCGTTGACGAGCTGCCGCCGGCAGTCGATGAGCCGCGCCAGTTCGGCGCCGTATTCGAGCGCGCGGCGCGGAATGTCGTGATAGTCCTTTTCGTCGGGCTGGCCCAGATTGGCCGTATAGGCGTAAGGAATCGCCCCTTTACCGCGCATCCAATGAAGGGCTGCGCTCGTGTCGAGGCCGCCGGAAAACGCAATGCCGACTTTCTCGCCGGCCGGAACGTTCTGCAGGATCGTCGTCATCTGTGCTGCCATGATATCAACCTGCGGCGCGGGTCGCAGATAATGGACACGTGATGGCGCGCGTAACCCGGCCGGCGTTGATTCCGCTGTTGATTGCCATCGCCGGTGCGGCGATCGTCCTGTATCAGTGGATTGGCGCGCGGCCGCTGTGGCTGGACGAAGAAATGATCGCGCTCAATTTCCGTGATCGTTCGTTCGCCGGACTCGGTGGGCAGTTATGGCTGGATCAGAGCGCCCCTCTGGCCTGGCTCGAACTGCAGCGGCTGGTCCTCCTCGTCCTCGGGCCGTCGGAGATTGCCCTCCGCGCGATTCCTGCGCTGTTCGGCGTCGCCACGGTGTTTGCAGCCTTCTTCGTCGGCCGGCGATGGATGACGACGACCGGCTGCGCGATTTTCGTGCTGCTCTGCTCTCTGGGCCAGTGGATGTCATTCCACGCGGTCGAGCTCAAGTCATATTCGGCGGACACGTTCTGGGGCCTGTGGCTTCCGGCGCTCGCGGTGGCAGCGGGGACGGCTTCGTCTACCGATGCGCGCCGGAGAAACCTGGCGATATGGACAATCGCCGCGGCGATCGGCCACTGGTTTTCGCTCGGCGCCGTGCTGGTGCTGCCGGCATGTTTTGTCGTGCTTGCCGTCTCGGAGCGGCGCGATCGCGAGGGGATGCAACGGCTGGCCGTCGCGTTTACGGCGGTGATTGCATCGTTCGCGCTGCACTACCTGCTCGCGATTCGCTACACGCAAAGCAGCGCATCGCTGCAGCAATTCTGGCAGTTCGCGATGGCGCCGCCCGATGCCGGCGTCGTCGATTCGCTGCGGTGGGTCTATGGCCGGCTCGAGCCGTTCGCGCTGAAGCCCGGCGGGACGGGTCTCGCCGTGTCGTTCTGGATTTGCGTGGCACTGGGCGTGGCGTTTGCGCCGACTCGTCTGCTCGGCCTCGCGACGATGCTCGTGATCCTGTCCGGCTTCGCGTTCGCCGCAGCGCGGATTATGCCGCTCTACGAACGGCTGTCGATGTGGCTCGTTCCGGCGCTGTATCTTGCGGTGGCGCTCTCTGCAGACCGCGCCGTGTGGTGGATTCGCCAGCGCCAGGGCCAGCCGATGAATGCCTCGATGAAACTCGCGGCCGCCTGCGTCACCTTTGTATTGGTGGGGACGATCTGCCTCGACGTCGTGGAGCGCGGCATTCAGGATCTTCGGTTCGGACGGCCCGTCGACAGCAATCGCATGACCGACGACCGCGGCGCTTTCCAATGGCTGATGCGGCAGCGCGAGCCCGGCGACGTCCTCATCACCACGCATCATGCCCTGCCTGCCGTGTGGTGGTACGGCCGCGTCCCTATCAGCGATGAAGGAGGCGGTGCGTTTCCCGATGGCGGGCGTATTTTCGCCGCCGAGCACTTCCCGACGGGGCGCGCGTGCCGCGGCCGCGAGCTGGAAACCGCGATCGTTCCGGGCCACAGGGTTCTCGTGTATTTCGGTTTCGTGGACACCAAACCGGGGTTCGATGACCTGCTGCTGGACCAGCTCTCGAGAATTGGAACAGTGACCGCGCTTCGTCACTTTCCGGGGGTGAGCCGTGCTGCGGTGATCGATCCCGCAATCCGGGGTGGATCAAACTTGTTCTGGGAGGACGCGGGGAAAGACACCGGCACGTGGGTGAAGGGCTGTGCGGCGCTCTACGCCGCGCGTGTGTGGTGAAGGCGGCGAGAGCTCGCACGTGATATGATTTTTGGTCCGAGTGCGCGCCCGTAGCTCAGTTGGATAGAGCGACTGGCTTCGAACCAGTAGGCCGCAGGTTCGAGTCCTGCCGGGCGCACTTTCTGAAAACAGAAAGTAGAAAGTGGGACGAGTTCGAACGCGCCCGTAGCTCAGCTGGATAGAGCGACAGCCTCCGGAGCTGTAGGCCACAGGTTCGAATCCTGTCGGGCGCACCAAACTGAAAGTGGAAAGTCAAAAGTAGAAAGTGAAAAGTGCTTTACACTTTTCTAAGTGGGCCGCTAGCTCAATTGGCAGAGCAGCAGACTCTTAATCTGCGGGTTCTCGGTTCGATTCCGAGGCGGCTCACCACAATAGAATCAGTGGGTTGCGGGAATATAGCGTAGCGCGTGCGTTTCTTCAGAGAGTGTCAATAGTGCACCTACAGCTCAATAAGCCGTTGTGGACATCCCTTTTCGTCCTCAGCATCCTCGCGTTCGTCTCGGGAATCGCTGTCATCGAGTTCGGCCACGTGTGGCTGACCGGCAGTGCGTCTCCGATTGGGCTGTGGGTACTCGGCGCCCTCGTCGCCGGGTTCGTCGCGCTGAGGGTCATCGAGAAGCTCCTGTAGTCATCTGGACAGGAATCCGATGCCAACCGATCCGACGTGGGAGTCGTTCGCTGCCGGTCTCGCCGATCACTACGGCCAGCGCAGCCATCAGGGCGATTGCGTGCTCTGGCGCGTCACGAAGCCCAACCGTGAAATCACATGCCACGAACGCGAGGCCCACGCGGCCGTCGGCTACGTCGGCCTCGAGCTGCGCGTTGCGCATAACGGCCAGGTCTTTCGCACGGAAGTCCACATGGGCGCGTCACGTTCTACCGGCGCGTCGAGGAGCTGCGCGCGATGCTGGAAGCGGAAGGCTTGATACTTACGGAGTCAGCAATCGATGGCCGGCAGACTTTCAGCCGAAGGGTGGTGCAGGTTGCCACGCCATTAAACCGAACCATTTACTAGGAAGGGAGACATCATGAAGCACAACATCGCATACACCCTGGTTACTCTCACGCTGGCACTCGCCGCCGCTGCCTGTCATGCAACAGCGTCAGGCGTCGTCACGGATACCAAAGCCAATACGACCGCCGTAAAAGGCGCGGTGGAAACTCTCGACGTGAAAACAGCCATCCTCGCCGACAAGACCATTGACGCGGGCGCTATTGACGTGGACACGTTTGGAGACAAGAAGCTCGTTGTCTTGCGCGGGTCGGTACCGACCGAAGCCCAGAAGACGAAAGCCGAACAAATCGCACGGGAACACGCGACAGGCTACAAAATCGAGAATCAGTTGGCTGTGGTTCCGACCACGAAGAAGTGAATGTGCGACGAGGCCCGGATGCGGATGGGCTGAAACCGACCGTGCTTGAGGGAGGAGCATCGCCACCCCCCGGCGATGCCCCTCAAGCGCCGTCGGCCCGGCTCCCCAGCAGCGCGGCTCACGCCGCGTTTTTTACGGGTCGATGACGCGCTCGTTCCTCGCGCAATTTGCGCGCCGTTGAATTTTCAGAACATGTGTGGAAGATGCGGCACACCGATCGCGACATCGTGTGATCACCTTCCCAAAATGCTGTGAGATCTAGTCGAGGCTGCAAGCGACCCACGCCGAAATGTAGGAGGACTACCTACGGTGCGGCAGCTCGACCTGCTCCCACGTGGCGAGGGGCCAAGAATAGACTTTCACGCCCGCGACCCGCGGCCGAAGCCCATGAACTCATCGGGCCTTGATGTCATACGCGAGCAGCGTGTCCTGATTACGCACGTACAGCCGGCCATCGCTGATCACCGGGTGGGCCCAACTCGGATAACCCTTGTCGGGAATGCTGAAACGCCCCTTCTCCCGGTAGCCGGACGGCGTCGCTTCTGCCAGCCCCACGACGTTGTTCTCGCTCTGAATGTAGAGATTGCCGTCAGCGAACGTCACCGAACCTTTTCCGACGCTGCGGTCGCGCCACATCATCTTGCCCGTCGCAAAGTCGAGGCAGGTCAGGATTGAATCATTGAATCCGTAGAGATAACCGTCCACAAGGACGACCCCGCCGTGGTGGTTGTTCATGCTGCGCGTGAAGTACACCTCCTTAGCCTTGACCTCCCCGTTCTGCGCCGTCAACTCGAGAAGCCCGCCGCCGGTGCCGTACGCGGAGGTAAAGAACACTTTGTTATTCGAGAAAATCGGTGTCGCAACGTTCGCCACGCCATTCGCGGCGTTCGGATAGCTGAACATCAGCTTGCCGTCGGACGCGCGCACACCGACGCCTGCCGACTCCGTGAACGTCAGATACGTGCGCACTCCCTGCACGTCCGCGGCGATCACCGACGAATACCCCGCGGAGTCGCTGAGATCCTTCGACGTCCAGACAGTAGCTCCCGTCATCTTGTCGAGCTTCACGATGCCGGCCCCTTGACCGCCCGGAGAAACGATGACGTGCGGTCCGTCCACCAGCGGCGACTCACTGATCAGCCATTGGAGCTGCCGTCCTCGAAAATCGCGGAGGATATTGCGCTGCCACACCACCCTGCCGTCCGTGTCGAGGCACATCAGGTCGCCGTTCTCGCTGAGCGCGTACAGGCGATCGCCGTCGACAGTCGGTGTGCCGCGCGGTCCCGGCCCCCGGTCGTCGTTCTGGGTTGCACCCAGCGCCTTGGACCAGACTTCTTTTCCATCCGCACGATTGAGTGCGACGACGATGCTGTTGCGGCCGCGCGTGCTTTGGACAAAAACACGATCGCCCGCAACCGCCATCGAGCCGTAGCCGCCACCGATTCCAGTCGCGGTCCATACCACTGCCGGCCCAGCCTTGGGCCATTCCTTCAGCAGGCCGGTTTCCGTTGACACTCGCGAGCGATTGGGGCCCTGCCATTGCGGCCAGTCTGCGGCGTGCAGAGTGGTAACGCTGAGAAGCAGCGCGGCGAATACAGGGCCTTTGTTCTTCATCATCAGCAGAATAATGCAGATGGCGAGCGCCATTGAACTGTGAGAGTCCGTTTCACACAGTGAGATGAACCGGGATCATCGACTTGTGGTCGGGACCTCGCTATACTCCGTCGCAACCTGGCGACGGTTCGCGCGCCATCGCACACAGAATAACGGAGGAAAACATGAGGAAACAGCTGCTTGCGCTCTTTGTCCTCGTCGCGGCGGCGGGCGCGTGGCTCAGCGCGCAGGAACAACCGACGGCCAAGCCCACCACCCAGGAGTTCTGGATCCAGAGGGCCCCGGGCGGCAAGGGCTATGTGCCCCCCAACAAGCCTCACACCAAACTTTCGGACATGAAGGCCAAACACAAGGGCCAGAGTTCGTGGAGGGAAACAGTCGTTGCGGACGGCGAGGCCCACGCCGACTACGTGTCCATGGCTCCAGGCGCCAAGCTGAGCCCGCGCCTGCATCCTGCCACGCCAACGCTTTTCGTGGTCTTTGAAGGCGAGATGCGCTGGCAGATAGAGAACCAGGAAGCATTCACTGCCAAGCGCGGTTCGATGGTCCACGTCCCGTCTTGGAACATCTTTTCGTACGAGGTCGTCGGCGCGGCACCTGCTGTCTTCATCGAGGTGAACGCCGCCCACTACGAGCCCGTATTTCCTGCGACAAGCCCCGCGCCGCCGGCGCTGCCCGGACGAGTGGTGACCAAGACGAGGTTCAACGAACGCACTCCGACCCCGTATGTGGCGCCCAACAGGCCTCACTTCAACCTGTACGACTCGATCGCAGCGGGCCGAGGGGGCGGTGTGTTTGTGAACACGCCACACATGTATGCCAATGCCAACTATGGATTTGCCGACCCCAACGATCCGGCCAATCCGAATCGCGGGCGGGGGGGCAGAGGTCGAGGTGCAGCGCCGCCCGAGATCGGCACCCTCAACCCGAGTGTTCCGGGCGGTCACATGCATCCCGATAACGTCGAGTGGTGGATCGTCTTGACCGGACAGATCTCCGCCAAGTTCGAAGCGGGGCAGTTCATCGCGAGCGAGGGCGACGTTCTGTACGCTCCACCCTACATGCTGCACGCGATGGCCAACCATGGGCCAGGTGGCTCCTGCCGGATTGCGATTGGCTGGTACAACCCGGAGCACTTCGACCCTGTCGCTCAGTAGCAGCCGCTAATGGAAGTATGCGGCGGCGAGGCAGCGCTACCCCGCCGCCGCATGCAGTTCCGCTTGACCCTCAGTCCCGTCGGCACAGCTCGGCGGCAGTGACGAACCGTTGAGGGATGTGTTGTGCCCGGCGCGCGCGCGTCGGCGTGCGCGACGCATTCGATCGCATCGCAGTCAAGAGCCGAGCTCGTGAGTTCGTACCGATAGGCAAGCTCGTTCTTGTTGCGGCGTGGGATGTCAGCCGCGATCTCCAGTGGACCCATCGGCATCCACCGCCGCCTCTGCCGCAGCGATGTAATCGGCGGTTGGGACGTTGGTCCAGCGCTAAGACGAATCGAGCCGTATAATCGCGACCGCCGTGGCTTGCCACATTGCACGACTCGAAAATTCCGTCGATCCCTCGCTTAGAACGAATGGTCGAACGAGCCGCATCAGTCGCTGAGCGGTATGAAACGCGCTCTTGATGCGGTGCTCGTCCTGTCCGCGGCGACGCTGATTCTCATCGCATCTATCGGCGGCATTGACATCCAGCTCGCACAGGTGTCGATTCGGGCGCATGACTGGCTGCGGCCGGCGATGGCTCTGATGCTTTCCCTCAGCGTACGCGCCGCGCTCGGCGCCGTCGACCAGAAATCACGCCCATCGGCCCTGGCCGAGGCCGTTTCTTACGTTTCAACGCGCGGCCTGTTGGCACTGATCGTCGCAGCGGTGCTGGCCTACTCCCAGTTTCACGTCCGTGTCGCGGGTGGCCTGGATAGCTATGGTTATGTCAGTACGGCCAGACTCATAGCATCTGGGCGTCTCAGCGAGCCGCTGCCGCTTGCGTCCATCCTCCCCTTCCCCGATCCGTTGAAGGCAGCTACGCCGATCGGCCATGTGCCGGCGACCGAAGGATTCTCATCGGTCCCCCGCTTCCCCATCGGACTGCCCGTCTTGATGGCGCTGTTTTCCGCCTTTCATCCGGCTGGTCCATTCTTCGTCCCGCTCGTCATGGCCTATATTGCGCTCGCGCTCGTGTATCTCATTAGCCGCAGGTCGTCCGATCGCTTGACGGGTTTGTTTGCCGCCTCGCTTGTCGCGGTAGATCCGGTCTTCGCAATGTCGGCAGTCCAGCCTATGAGCGATGTGCCCGCCGCGTGCTGGCTGCTGGGCGCGATTTGCGCAGCGGACACCGGCAACGCGCCCTACCCTGAGGGCACTCGAGGAGCGCACTCCCTCCCGTGGAACATGGCGGCGGGCATTTGCGCCGGAATGGCCATGCTGACGCGTCCGGTACTCTTTCCCGCAGTGTTGGTATGGCTGCTGCTCCATCTCCTCAAGACGCAATCGCGCAGCGCATGGGTAGCTGCCGCGACCACGTTGGTGTTTCTGCTGCTGCAAGTTCTGCTGAATGCGACGCTTTACGGAACCCTGACGATGTCCGGATATGGAAGCGCGTCGCACATGTTCGAGCTCTCGTTCCCGCGGATTGCGGCTAACCTTTCGAACTTCGGCAAATGGCTCATCTACTCGCGTTCGACGCTGCTCTGGCTCGCATGGCCAGGAGCTCTTGTATTTCTTCGCCGGGATCGGCGGGCATGGGAACTATCGGCGATCGCCGCCGCCGCCGCGGCTCCGTACCTGTTTTACCTTGTCTTCGACAACTGGGACTCTTCCCGTTTTCTGCTGCCGACGATGGTCCTGGTTCTGATCGTGTGTGCCCGCGCGCTGTCACAGTTCCTGAGCCTCCGGACGACACACGCTTGGCGGGCGGCGGTCGTGTTCGCGATTGCCTTCATAAGCGGGTTCGTTTCGGAACAATTCCTTCAGCGCGAGGGGATCGGCCGAACCCGTGTGGAAGAGGCGAAATATGCGCTGGTCGGCGACTGGTTCAGGCAAAACACGTCAGAACGCGCCGTGGTCCTCTCGAGCCTGCACAGCGGCGCGATTCGACTGTATGGCAACCGGCCAACAATCCGCTGGGACGAGATACCAGGAAACTCCCTCGACGCCACCATCGAGAGGCTTGTCGCCTCGGGTTATGAACCCTATCTCGCGCTCGATACTCCGAGTGAGCCTCTGATCTACGACGAGCGTTTCCGAAGCCAGTCAGCCAACGCCGAGCCGATCGCGCGGGTGCGGGTGGTGAACATCTACAAGTTCGCGTCAATCGACAAATAGTGGTGTCGGGTTCAGACGATCAGGAATTCCGGAGATCTTCCTGATCGTCCTCAGCGTGATTATGGATTCCGGTGCATGAGCCGCAGCGATACGGCGATTGCCACGTGACGTTTCCGTTCCAGATTGGCGCTCGTCCCGAATGCCGCGACATCGACGCCAAACCCTTGCGACAAATTGAACCCGACGCCGCCAGTCGGTTCCCAGCGATCGTTGATGTAGCGTCCGCCGCCGCGAAGCTGGAGCCGGTTGAACCGGTGCTCGTATCCGGCGCGGACGCTCGTGCCGTTGTAACCATGGCCGTATTCCACGATGCCCGTCCATACGTCGGCGTTGTACGCGCCATTGGCACGGATGTCCACCGGGAGCTCAACGCGTGCGTCACCAGTTGAAGTCCTGGGAAGATCGACGAAGTCGCCACCGGAGAAGAGGCTGTCGAGAACGTAGTCGGTCCGCTCGACACCTGTCCAGTCCATGCGATTGGCAATTCCGTTGATGCCGATGCCCACCTCCCAGCGATCGATAACCCCGGAGACGCCCATGTCGATCGCAAAGCCGCTCCCCTGCGACGACGTGTGACGAAGGATCGAGACCGGCACCCCCTGGCTGAGATTGACAGTCAGCATACCGTTCGCGTTCGTATCGAGTCTCGCCTTGGGCTCGAAATGCTCGGTACTGGAAGCCGTGAAGATAGTGATAGTTCGCTCCGATGTAGAGACCGTCGAGCTCCCCTCCTCCCGCACGGCTGATGCGCCCGCGGTACCCGCCGGTCACCGCCAGCGCGAACTGACTGAGGGTATCGTTCGACATGTAATAGCTGGTGTTCGGTGTGTAGACCGGCGTCGGGCTCGAAAACACGGCTGCCAGCGCAGGATCGATCTCGGCCGACGTCTGCATCGAGAAGTACGGACCGGCGCCCGCGTAAATACCGTGGAACGACCCATTGGGTTTCTGACTCAGCTTGAACGTGTACCCCCAGTTCGGCGACGCCAGACCTTCAGCTGACGCGCTCGTCGCCGGCGAAAATCCCCGATAGTTGTTCAGATCGCGGCTGAGATCGCCATTCCGAAGATCTGTGAGGAACGCAGAGGCGGTCGCGGTGTCGTCGCGCCCGATGATGAAGTGAATCGGGCTCGCGCTGTATTCGATCGCGCGGACCAGATCGAACTCGTCGCTGGTCGGATTGAGCTTCGGGAGATTCGGAATCACCTGAAACAATCCGAACGGCAGCACTATCGCGCGATACGGCCTCTGCTCGTCGACCATGTCGACCGCGACGTTGCTGGTCGAGCCTACTCCTCCAAGCCCAACCGCCCGGGCGTCGAAGCTCCAGTTCTGCGCACGGGCCTGGGACGGAAGAAGACTAGCTACTAACAAACACACCGAAGCGACGTTTCGACGCAGGAAGACACTCATTGGGGGGAGCCTCCATTTTGTAATAGGTTACGCTGCCTGTCGTCCGCACAGGAGAGTGAACGACAGAGACGGACAATATGAACGCTCGTTTATTGACTTTGCCCCAACCGTCCCGTAGGCTCCCTCTCGCGGGCCGCAATCTCGTTCCGCGCCGCCCTGAGAAGTCACAACCATGAGAGCGCGTGCGGCGTTGATCGGTGCGTTGGTCTTGGTGTGGTCGATGGTCGGGGAAGCCTAGTCCCGCCAGCCGATCCCCGCGAGTCAACTCGAGGACCAGGTCCTCGGGTGGATCAAGGTCTACGACTACCCACCCGCCACGGCGCCAATCACGGTGGACGCGCGCGTGTACTCGCCCGCGCAGCTCTCCATCGCGCGTCTCTTTGCCAACTGGATGCAGGCCAGCTACTACACTCTGACGGCGACGCAGTTGAAGACGCCCCTGCCGCGTGACTTCGATCTGAGCTACGACGTGGTCGCCGCGCAGGCCTATCGATGGGGCGCCAAGGGCCTGACCCTCAAGCTGTCCAGGACGGCCGGGACAACGACGTCGTTTCTCGCCGTGAAGATCCGTCCCGGTTTCGGCGGCCGGGATGGCGAGGTCGAAATCGAGGGCCAGTTCCCGGGTGCGCCGGAAGGCTACATGAGCCGGTCTAAGTGGGTGGCGGCGCCCGGATTCTCGAACAATGCCGCGATCAACCGCGTCAGTGTGACGCTCAAAAAGAAGGGCGACCTGCTGCAGGTGTTCGTCGGCCAGACCAAAGTCGCCGAGTTCGAGAAAGGCATCCCGCCCGGCGTCCAGTTCGACGCCCTGGTGTTCGATTTGCAAGGCAATACAGCCAATTCAGCGGATGAGCGGATGTTCATCGGCAACATCAGGATTGCGAACAACTGACCCTCATGACACTCCATTGACGATCATCTTCGCGGTGCGACGGGGATGCCGGAAATCGTCACGGACCACGTCCCATCCGATTTGGTCCAGGTAAAAGACCAAACCGATGCAGAGGACAGCCGTGCTGATCAGCAGCGCGGAATTGAACGCGACGAGCGACGGAAAGAGAAACGGGAACGCCAATCCGATCGCGGCCGCGACGTTACGGATGCCGCGCTTGTCCGGGACGAGCAGGACGATCAGCAGGTGTCGGGCCGAATTCATCTTGAGGCCAAGCAGCATCGCGAAGGGCACCAGGCCCCACCCGATACGATCCTCGGCGTCGAAATCGAGCCGCACCTCCACATACCAAAGGACGATCGAGAACGGCACCATGAAAACGAGCGACATCGCGGCCGAGGCCCAGTCGCCCTTGAGGTCGTTGCCGTAGCGGTAGATGTACAAGTAGTTGTCCCACAGGAAATAGGGAAGCACGAGACCAGCGAGCAGTATCGCGACGAACACGACAGCTGTCCGTCGGTTCATCGTCAGGACGTTCTTCACGTAGTAGAGCGGCGCGAGCTTCATGATGATGGCGACCGCCATGAGCGCATGGCATGCCTCGCGCCTCGCGCGGGCCAGGAAGAGAGCGGCCATGATGACGACCAGCATGACGAGATAGGTGTTGTCCTGCACGTACACGAAGCGATAGCTGAAGTAGGAAAAATTCAAATACAGGAGTGGAAAGAGGTACCAGCGAGTCTTCAGAAAGTAGTAGCCCGACAGAGACAGAAACACGAGCGCGAGGCCGAGGATCACTCCGTAGAAACCGATGCCGGACCATTCGCCGAATGCATAAAGCCCGGCTTCCGCAAGCAATACCGCCGGCGGATACGGGGCCGATGCTTCCTTCGACCATGTAGCGGCTTCCAGCGGCGTCTGCGCCAGCCGTGCCTTCGTGAACATGTCGCTTGGGTCGTTCAGGACGACCTTGGCGCCGTACATGTCGGAGATCGAATCGGTGCCGTAGGTTTCGCGTTGCTGGATACCGACGAGCAGCGGCACGCGGGAATAGTCGAAGTACTGTCTAGGGACGTTGGGAATGGAGACGGCGGTCATGACGATGACCGTACAGCTGACAACGAGGTACTTGACCCGATTGGGTACGGCCAGGAGGGCGGCATCAATCGCCGCGGCGCGTTCAAACAGGGCAGCGCCGAAGGCGCGCCTCGGCCTCATGAGCAGAGTCTAACGCCGCGGTGTGCTGTCAGCGGAACACCGTCGCCATCGATCGCGGGGGATAGCGCTCGCCGGCGGCGACGCCGGGTGGCGCGATCGCATCCAGCATGGCTACATCTTCGACGCTAAGCGAGATGTCGGCAGCACCGACGTTTTCTTCCACACGCGACCGGCGCTTCGATCCCGGTATGGGGACGACGTCCTCACCCTTGGCCAACAGCCAGGCCAGAGCGAGCTGTGCCGGTGTGCAGTGCTTCTCCTCGGCAAGCTGCTCGAGTTTCCGGACAAGCGCCATGTTGCTTTCGAAGTTTCCCGCCTGGAATCGCGGATACGTGCGGCGGACGTCATCTTCCGGCACATCGGCCATCGCCTTGAAGCGCCCCGTCAGAAATCCACGGCCCAGCGGACTGAAGGGAACGAAGGCGATGCCGAGCTCGCGGCAGGTGGAAAGCACACCGTTATTCTCGACGTCACGCGTCCACAGCGAGTACTCGCTCTGAAGCGCTGTGATGGGATGGATCGCTGCTGCTCGACGAAGCGTGACCGGTGCCGCTTCGGACATACCCAGGTACCGCACCTTCCCAGCGCGCACCAGCTCTGACATCGCGCCGATCGTTTCCTCAATGGGCACGTTCAAGTCGACTCGATGCTGATAATACAGATCGATGACGCCGGCACCGAGCCGCTTCAGCGACGCGTCGCAACTTTGGCGCACGTACTCCGGCGAGCCGTTTACTCCCACGTGCGCGCCGGCGGCATCGCGCACGTTGCCGAATTTCGTCGCCAGCACGACCGAGGCCCGACGATCGCGGATGGCCTTCCCCACCAGAATTTCGTTGGTGTGCGGTCCGTACATGTCGGCGGTATCGAGGAACGTGACGCCCAGATCCAAGGCCCGATGAATAGTCCTGATCGACTCCTCATCGTCTCGCCCCGCATAGAACTCGGACATGCCCATACATCCAAGGCCGATTGCCGAAACACGAGGGCCGGTCCTGCCCAGCTGTCGATATCTCATGTGGCTTTTCCTGTTCTTCCAGGTCTGTATCCCCGACGCAACGCTCTATACTGCCACACGATGGCAGAGAGACTGAGCATGCGCTGACCGGACGCTCCCGGTATTAGAAGGTCACAGACCGGAACTCACGATCAGTTGATCGCCGACCTCAGTTTCGGAACTGCTCAGCGAACCGGCGGCGAGCTCGAGCACCGCGTGCGCGCGCAACGACGCCGTCATCCGCCACGCGGGCACAGCGGATCGGACTTTCAAAACGCGGCCGGTCTTCGAGACGAATACGATGTCAATCGGAAATTTCATGAAAAATGTGTGGATCGCGTTAGTCGGCGCGATCACCATGGCAGTCGAAGGCGGCAGCGAAGTGTGCGAAAGGAGCCCTTTGCGTCTCGTTTCGGAATCGAACGCCGTCAGCAGTCGATCGGCCACAACCTTTCCAGTCCTGACGTTGACGATGCGCTGGCGGTCGTGCCGCTCACGAAGCAGCGGCTGAAGAAAAGAGGTCATCGTACGGCGCTCAGCGCCTCCGCCGCCGCCGTGCCGCCATCGCGGCGAGGCCGCCGCCGACCAGGAAGAGTGTGGTGGGTTCCGGTGCCGGCACTATGGGATTCTCCAGCATGGGCACGTTCGGATTGAAAGGGTCACCCGGATCGCCAGGATACGCGGAAATTGCTGCATCGCCCGGGTCGCCGGGGTCATCCGCTCGATTGCCACGACGCAGAAACGCGATGTCCATTGCGCATGCATGAGGGCAACGTGCCTGCCGCGCCAGCCAGCAAGGCAGGCACGCGTTTCAGGCCTGAATCGCGAGGTTTCGGTTCTCCAACTACAAAATATTCTCCCGAGCCGATTTGTGTGCTGGCGAGGACGAGAGTTCTGCTTTCCCCTACCTGAGCGCCGCCGGCGGGCGCACGTCGAGGTGCCAGCCCTGCGAGGTGTGACCGCATCGTCCGCACTGCAAGGACATGCTCCCGTCGCGGCAGATTACCTTGCCGTCGTGCCCGCGGATCATGCATTCCAGGGAGTCGACAAAGCGTCGTCCCTGCGCGTTGAGCCGGACGCGAGGCCAACGAATAACAATCCGTATGCGCGTCATACCAGATCTATCGGGTTCTGCACGGAAAGTATTAGGGCTGCACACTCGGCGTCGCACGCAAGGGTCGGCGGGGAAAGGGCTGGATTGTGTTAGTGAATCGTCTTCAATGACGGTCCAAGCAGCAACTCTGATTCTTCGTCGCTCGCGGGCCAGCGGCTTTCGCAGTCGACGCACTGCCATGTGACTTCGAACAGCTCGTCGATCAGGACCACAGCCTCGGGGCATCGGCAGCGCGGACAGGCTATGCGATGTTTGTCGAGCACGTCATGAGCCGCCAGGCGTCGCTGCATGTACAGCTTCTCGGCTCGTACAAATGGCTCCGGTAGCGCAGGTTACAGGCATTACCCGGCGCTGCACACAACTGCACGCGCCAACCGCACGTCATAGACTATTCATCGGTGAAAAAGGCGTCGACTCCCGTCTATCGCGGTGGTCTCCCATGACAGTCGCCTGTCCCCGAATCCAGAACGGCGCCGCCATCTACCGACAGAAACTCCCATCGATACGACTGCGGCGCCAGCGTCAATCTCAGCACGCCGAACCTCGTCAACACCGTTTCGCTGTTCGCAATGCGGCGCACCGGCTGCGTAAGCTCTGCGCCGCCGGTTCCGACGATGAACTGGCGAATGCCGTACTGAGCGTCTGGTGCGGCGTTTGGCGACTGCGGCGCGAACCGTTCGTAGATATGTTCGTGCGCTGAAATGACAACATCCACGCCCGCCGCGTACAGCACTTTCCAGAACTCGGTCACGACCGGCATGGGCGGGAGCACGCCGTGGGGACCGGAACTGAACATCGGATGATGGAAATAGGCAACCGCGCACGTTGACGCTCCGGCCGCGGCGAGTTCTCTTCCAAGCCAATCGATCTGGACCCGCGTGTCGATCGCATCACCGTTGCTGTTGAGCGAGAACACCTGCCAGGTACCCTTCCGGTACATGTAATAGCCCAGGCCGGCCGGGCCCGCGTTGGAGCCGAAGTACGCGAAATAGGGGGCTGCGCCCGGCGAGCCATATTCATGGTTGCCTGGCGCCGGCCGTGTGCGGTCTTTGTGCCGGCCCCATGCCGGATCGTAGCAGTTGCGGAATTGCTCAGCTGTCCCCTCAGGATAGGCAATGTCGCCGGCGACAAACACAGTCCCCTGCTCGCCGTCCAGGAGCTTGCCTGTCGCGAGCGCTCCAGCGGCGCCGCACACAGCGATGTCCCCCGCACCGACCAGAACCGGGACGTCGTTCGCGCCGGGGGACGTCGGCGGTCGGAAATCGGCGCCGCACGCGACGGCGGCGGCGCCGACGGCAAACAGAAGAACCGGCGCTCTCATCGAGATTTGGCGACTTCGTCGAGCACAAATGCCGGGCGGCGCCGGGCAAACGACATGAGATGGGCGATCGCCATCTCGTATTCCTCATTTGACGACGGCTTAGACGTGTCTGCGTACGCGGCATCGCGAATGAGTTGATGCGCCCCGGCGATCTCGTTTGCAAGCCACTGATCCTGCGCGGCCGAGCGCGCGCAAGTTTCGAGTACATCCAGAAAGAGGTTTCGAAGATCGTCAAACCTGAGTGCCCGGCTCATGAGCGCGTTCTCCCCTACGCGAGCGAAGAGCGGCGATTCGGGATCTTGAAACGTCGTGTCCCTGTCCCAGGCGATAAGTCGATGCACATTGGTTTGGACCGGGCGATACAGATAGAAATTCGCCATTCCAGAGCCACCCAGGAATCCGTCGAACTCCCCGAGAAACGTCTCGATAGCCACGTGCGTGACCAACTGGGGCAGATCGACGTACCAGCTCACGCGCTCCCGCCACACGCTGTCGACTTCCTGGTTCACCTCGCGGAACAACTCTCGAATCGGCGCGTACAACGTGTAATCACCCTCGAGCTCGTGGGTCTTTGCATCGAAGCGCAGTCTGTATGGATCGTAATCCTCGCCAAGGAACTCGGCATAGAAGCCGTTGATGAACTTGTGTTCGAACAGATAGCCGAGTCCGTCGCCAAGCTCTCTCGCAAGAAACGCGCTGTCGACCGCCTCGACCAGCGCATACAGCCCTTCATAGGAACCGTTGATGTACACACGGCCGAACGACTCGCGCGGCGCGGGCTGCCCCATCCGCTTGATGAACGCCATGCTGATGCGCTCGCGAACCAGCGATGGGTCTTTGAGCGCGTTGTCGAGCACAAGAGCCGACATCCCAAGGAACGCCTGTTCGGCGGAAAAACGATTGAAGTCGATGAGCAGTCCCGGCTTGATAGCGCTGCGGGTCCCAAGGCCGCGCACCCGCACGCCGACATTGCGCACGCGATTGCCCCGCCACTCGAAATCCGCGGGGACCCACACATCGTCGAGGTAGCGCGCTCGCAGCTCCGCGAGATCGCGCGAGTTGACGTACAAGCGAATCTCGTGAATCGCCCCGCTGTTGAAGAGCTCATCGGACGACTGCGCGCGGGCCACGGCGGGCACGAGCAGCACGAACAGCAGCATCATGCGAATCATGCGTTGTGCCTCACAGCGTCAGCTGTAAACGGAACACCCGGCTCCAGAACGCCGCCCGTTCGGGACTCGGGCCCATCGACGGACTCCCGATCGATTCTCGAATCAGATTGACCTGGAGCTTCACCCAACGATTCGGCACCCAGTTCACCCCGAGTGTCGCGGCACGATCGATATTGCCGAGCACGGCGTCCGCGCGCGGGCTCGTCGACGGCTCCAGCCCTCTGCTTCGAGTGCCGAAGCTGAGCGTCTCGTACCGCGCAGCGCCTTCGACAAGCCCGAAGCGATTGCGTTTGCGTGTAAAGGCGTAAGTGCCGCTCGCGTACCAGCCCTGCGCGATGAGTGGCGACAGATCGCCGTCCTCGACGCTTTGCCCGCGGCGCTCGTCGCTCAGCCTGATGTACTCGGCTTGCAACGACACCCGTCGGGGCCGCCAACGCACCTCCAGCCCGGTGCGTTGCCGGCGGCCGGACACCCATACGTTCGAGTCGTAAAAGGACTCGCCAAACACCGTCCGCGCGCGAATCGCCGGAAACCCGAGCGGCACGTCGCTGCCGGTGACGGCGCCGCCGAACTGCAAGCTCGACAGGGACGACTTCGATCCATGGAATGGATGGGCCAGCACACGGGCGGCCATCGTCCGCTTGCCAAACACGCGGGCGCTGGTTCCCGGCCGCGCGTTGTCGCCATCTCCGGTGAATACGCCGCCTTCGTACGAAATCAGGCCCTTGACCAGGCGGCCGTGCACTGACACCCCGCGATCGCGGCCCGGCGCGAGTCGGTCGCTGACTCGCGCGCGATATACGAAGTCGAGATTGGTGGGGCTCGTGTTCTCGTCGAGCCCGAACGGGATTTTGAAGGCCCCGCCGCGCACCTGTACAGCCTTGAACTGTCGATAGTCGAGATACACGTCGCGCCACTCGTGCTCGCCGAGCTCATACTCAACCTGATAGTTGAAGATATTGGAGACGCGCCCTTCTATGCCGACGCGTCGGCGGGCGATGTCCATCCCACTGTCCTCATCCCCGCGTATCCGCGCCTCAGACGTACGAATGTCCCCTTGAAAGCGGGCCCTGAAGTCGACGCGCAGCCAGTCCCCCACTTTCACGGAAGGCTGCTGTGCTGCGGCAGGGGCCGCAGCGGCGACGACGAGCAGGAGGGCGGCGATGGCACGCACATGAGAGTCAACGACGGAGCTGTCCAATGTGAACGCGTGTTCAAAAAACGTGGCGACACGTTAACTGGTGCATGGACAACGCAGAACCCGCCGCACCCTCCGGGGAGACCACGAAGAAGAAGAAGAAACAGGACAAGGTCCGTTCGGCATGGATCTCGTTCGCGGGGCGAATCGTGGCGCAAATCGTCGGCGCCATTGCGACCGTCGCGCTCGGCGTGATGGTGCTTCACAGATATACGGCAGGAGACACGCGGCCGCCGGCGCCGGCGCCGGCACACGAAAACTATGCTCGGCCGGCGGCCTCCGACTCCCCCGGGCAGGCTCCCGTCCACGTGATCGTCCTCACCCCGGGGATGCTTGGCATGCGTGATGCCGGGGAACGAGGTTGGACCATCGATCGCCCGTGCACGCCAGCACTCGATGCCCCGGCCTCCTCAGCCGCGCGCCTCGATAACGGCACGTTTCTCTCGCGCTAGGTGCCGCGTCATCGTGGCAGGCTGCTACCTCCCGCGACTTCCGATATGATCGGCGCAGGAGATCATCGTGACTGACAGAGACGCGTTCGCCGAACGGGGCCGATCGTTGGAGGAGGAGTACTTTCACCGCAAGGAACGAGAGCTCATCGAGAAGATGCGTGTACGGGCCGCGGGTGAAGAGCAGCGGCGGCGGCTCGGCCAGGAGACCGGCGTCGGTGACGACGACGTGCTGCGCGATCTTCAGGAGCTCGGGTACACGCCGGAAACGGTGATGCTTCTCCACCTGGTGCCGCTCGTTCAGACCGCGTGGGCCGAGGGTGGTGTCACGCAGAAAGAGCGTGACCTCATCGTCAAGGCCGCGCGCTCTCGCGGCATCACGGCAGGCTCGCCGGCGGATCAGCAGCTCGATTTATGGCTGGCGCAGCGGCCATCCGACGAGCTGTTCGAAAAAACGCTCCGCGCCATCCGCACGATCCTTCAGGCCCAGCCGGATGATGCACGCGCCGCGAGCGAAAAGGATCTGCTGGCGCTCGCCAGCGCCATTGCCACCGCATCGGGCGGCATCGTTGGATTTCGCGCGGTGTCGGATGAAGAGCGGCAGATTCTCGCGCACATCAGCGAGGAGTTGAAAAAGAGCGGAAAGGCCTGAGCGGTGGGGCGGGCGGTTCTGGCCATTGTGGCCATATTTGGATTGCTGTTCCTGATCCGCGTCGCGCTGTTCAATCGCCGCCGACGGCGCTGAGAGCCCGCTTTCTTTACTGATCTAGCGGCGTCTGCTTACGCAGGCTCAGCTTGTGTTCCCTGCCCAGGCCGTCCTTCACATAGACGGTTTTTTTTTCAATCGCAATGCGCACCGTCTGCCCCGGAAGTACGTCGATGTGCGGTGTGTCGACCGTCGCGTCCTGCCTGAGCTCGAGGGTGTGGGTACTGGTCTCGATGACGAACGTGCGGATCTCGCGTGCGACAGCCGACTGAGGCACGTTGCTATTCGGGTCGCGCGATTGCACGCCGAACATCACTTTCGGCCGCTCGATCTTCGTATCCCGCCAGATCGCACTCTGCCACTGGCGATCCGCAGCGATTACCGCTGCGGCTACCAGCACACAGAGCATCCCTGTCAGCAGCGCGCGTCGCTTCGTCATGAATCCAAGTACCATGTTACGCCCTAGCAAGGCCCTGCAGCCAGGTGGAAGAAGACAAACTTGTCGATGTAAGGAAGGCCGTCGAGCAGCAGCCAGACGCCCATGTGGCGAAGCGCAGCTATCGCGGGAGGCGGTGACTCGGTTTTCTTCTCGACTTCGGCGCAAGTAGAATAGGCCCCCATGAAAATCCTCAAGTCGGTCAACAGCGTGCCGGGCGGGCTGATGGTGGTGCCGCTCTTCCTGGGCATGGTCCTCAATACGTTCTTTCCGGACTTATTGCGGATCGGCGGGTTCACTCAGGCATTAACCGGAGCCGGTTACCCGACGGTTTTGGGGATGTACCTCTTTACGGTGGGCACGAAAATGACCTTCCGCGCCGCGCCGCGCATGCTGCTGAGGGGCGGCGGCATTTTGGCGGCTAAAGTCGGGTACTGCAACGGTCTTCGCGCTGGCGATAGCCAACTACTTCGGGGGCAGCGTCCTTGGGCTGAGCACACTGGCCGTGATGGTGGCCATGAGCGACACCAACGGCGGGATGTTCCTGGCGCTCACCAGCGTCATGGGAAGCAAGGAGGATTCGGGCACGTACGTCATGCAGAGCATCGAGACGGGCCCGTTTCTGACGATGCTAATTTTCGTAGGCGCCGGACTCGCCGTGATTCCGTGGCTGACGATGCTCTCGGTGATTGCTCCCATACTCGCCGGGGCGGTGCTCGGCAACCTCGACGACGACATCAAGCAGTTTTTTGGATCGCACGAGCCTATCATCGTGCCGTTCATGGCATTCACCCTGGGCCAGACAATCAACCTGAAGTCTGTAGTTACTGCAGGGTTGCCGGGCGTTGTCCTCGGCATCACCGTGGTTGTCGTGACCGGGTTCGTCTGCATCATTGCCGACAGGCTGCTCGGCGGCAGCGGCATCGCCGGCGCTGCGGCATCGAGCACTGCCGGCAATTCAGCGGCCGTCCCCAAGGCCGTCGCCATGGCAGACACGACCTATGCGCCTGTTGCCGAAGCGGCCACGGTGCAGGTCGCCGCGTCGGTCATTGTCACCGCCATCCTCACTCCCCTGCTCACCTCGTGGTGGTACAAGCGCGTCCTTCGCGAAGAGACGCGCAAGGCGGCGTAGTACGATCGGTTCGTGCACAACCTGGATCTGATCCTGACGCTTGCGGGCGGCTTTACGGCCGCCTTGATCCTGGGTTACCTCACGCAACGCGCCGGGCTCTCCCCTATCGTCGGCTACCTCATTGCCGGCACGCTGGTTGGCCCGCATACTCCCGGGTTTGTCGCCAACGCGGAGATCGCCGAACAACTCGCCGAGGTCGGGGTCATCCTCTTGATGTTCGGCGTGGGCCTTCAGTTCCACGTGGAAGAATTGCTTGCCGTGCGGCGCGTCGCCATTCCCGGGGCGATCGCGCAGAGCGCAGCCGCCACGGCGCTCGGAGCCGTCATCGCGCGCCTGTTTGGCTGGAGTTGGGCGGCTGGCATCGTTTTCGGCATGGCGCTCGCGGTCGCGAGCACGGTTGTGCTGATCCGCGTGCTCGCCGACCATCGCGACCTGCACACGCCCACCGGGCACGTCGCCGTGGGGTGGCTGGTTGTCGAAGACCTGTTCACCGTGCTCGCGCTCGTTCTCCTGCCAGTGCTGTTCGCGGATGGGGGATCTGAATCCAGCATCGTCGCCGCGCTGGGAATCACGGCGCTGAAGGTCGTGCTCCTCGTCGGCTTCACGGCTGCGGTCGGCACGCGGGTCATCCCATACGTGCTGGATCGGGTGGCTGACACCGGGTCGCGCGAGCTCTTCACGCTGGCTGTTCTGACCTTGGCGCTAGGCATTGCAGTCGGTTCCGCCAGTGTGTTTGGCGTGTCGATGGCGCTTGGCGCGTTTCTCGCCGGGCTCGTCGTCGGCCGCTCCGACTACAGCCTGCGCGCAGCTTCGGACGCGCTGCCGATGCGTGATGCGTTTGCAGTGCTGTTCTTCGTCGCCGTCGGCATGCTCCTGTCGCCGCAATACGTACTCGATGCGCCAGGGGTCATCCTTGCAACCCTTGCCGTGGTGATGATCGGCAAGCCGCTGGTCGCGATCGTCATCGTCCGGCTGCTCGGTTATCCCTTCAAGGTGGCGCTGTCCATCGCCGTTGCTCTTGCCCAAATCGGCGAGTTCTCCTTCATTCTTTCCAGTATGGGCCGTGAGCTCGGCATCCTGCCGGCGGAAGCGACCCATACGCTCGTCGCCGCATCGATTGTCTCAATCGTTCTCAACCCGATTCTGTACCGCACGGTCGCGCACGTGGACAGGTGGGCTGCCACCCATCCGCGGCTCTGGAAGCTTTTGAACCCGCCCCTTCGCGAAGACGCAGCCGGCGCACACGTGGAACGAAGGCCCGATCCGGCCCGGCGCGCAGTCATCGTCGGCTATGGTCCCACTGGCCGCACCGTCGTCCGCCTGCTTCGCGACAACGGCATCGAATCCGCGGTCGTCGAGCTCAATATGGACACGGTACGCCGGCTTCGCGAAGAAGGCAGCGACGCCGTGTACGGCGATGCGACCAAGCAGGACACTCTCGAAGCGGCGGGTGTCGCGCATGCCGGGTGGCTGATTCTCACGTCAGCTGGGATGGGCGATGCCGCCGAGGTGATTCGGATGGCTCGCGAGCTGAACCCCAAGATACAGGTGCTGGCCCGCGCGGCGTATCTTCGAGATCTCTCCGACATGCAGAAAGCCGGCGCCGATCGGGTGTTCACGGGTGAAGGCGAAGTGGCGCTCGGCCTGATCGAGACGATTCTCGAACGGCTTGGCGCGACCGCGGAACAAATCGATCGCGAGCGCAGCCGCGCACACCGCGAACTGTTCGGCCGGCAGCCGGAAGCGGCGCCGTCGCGGGTGTGAGATGAACTCGAAGCTCGAATCGCAAATCGACGAGATCTACCAGCTACCCCTGGACGAGTTCACGAAAGCGCGCAACGCGCTTGCGAAGACGCTCTCAGGCAATGACAAGAAGGCCGTCTCGTCCCTTGTCAAACCGTCGGTGGCAATGTCGATCGTCAATCAACTGTACTGGCGCGATCCCGCCACCTACAAGGCGCTAGTCGACGCATCGGAGAAGCTCCGGAGCGCACATCGCGCTGCGCTGAGCGGCAAGAAGGTCGACACCCGCGCGCCGGACGAACTGCACCGCACGACGCTGGAGAAGGCGCTCGTCAAAGCCGCAGCGAACGCGGAGAAACACGGAGCGCCGCTCACTGATGCCGTGCGCGACGCGGTGCGCCGCACACTTGCGGCGATGCCGACTGATGAACGGCCTGGACGCCTGACTCGCGAGCCGCCACCCGCCGGTTTCAGTCTATTGACAGGGGTAAGACCCCGCCGTCTCGACGTGAAGCAAAGCATGCGCGAGCAACGACCAGCGACGACCTCCACCGGTCCGACCCGCGAAGAGCTGCGGCTGATGAAGCTGGAACAGGCGCGCCAAAAGGAGGCCGAGGTCCGGGCGCGAAAAGAAGAAGAGAAGGCACGGAAGGAACGAGAGAAACGCGAGCGCGAGATAAGAAAAGCCGAACAGGCACTCAGAGATGCCGAACGCCGGCTTGCTGAGCTCAAGCGTTAATCGCTCATGCTACGATACCAACCGATCCCATGTTGAGCATCGACTTCATCAACGGCCTCGAGCGTATCGTCGGAGCGGCGGGCATCCTTCGCGATCCCGACGAGCTTCTGACCTATGAGTCGGACGGGCTCGCACGGTTGAAGGCGAAACCTGGGTGCGTCGTCCTCCCGGCCACGGGGCACGAAGTACAGGAGATCGTCCGTCTGTGCCACGCGCAGAAGATTCCGTTCATCGCGCGCGGCCACGGCACCGGCCTGTCGGGCGGTGCGCTTCCGCGCCCTGACGGCGTCTTGATTGGACTGTCGCGGCTCAACCGCATCATCGACGTCGACATCCCGAATCAACGCATCACCGTCGAGCCTGGCGTGATCAACCTGGATGTGACGAGACGCGTCGCGCCACACGGCTACTACTACGCCCCGGATCCGTCGAGCCAGCTGATTTGCTCGATTGGCGGCAATGTCGCGGAAAATTCCGGCGGCGCGCACTGCCTGAAGTATGGCTTTACTGTTCATCACGTACTCGGCGTCGAAGCAGTCCTGCCCAACGGCGAGATGATCCACCTTGGTGGACCCGCGCTCGACGCGCCCGGCATCGACGTGCTCGGCGCGCTCGTCGGCTCTGAGGGCACGCTGGCGGTCGTCACTAAGGTGACGTTGAGGATCGTGCGTGTGGCTGAGACCGTCAAGACGATTCTCGCCGCGTTCGCGTCGACGGAGGCGGCGGGAGCCGCAGTGTCGGAGATCATCTCGGCAGGGATCATTCCAGCGGCGGTCGAAATGATGGACAGGTTGACGGTGGAAGCCGCCGAGGCCGCCGTGCATCCGAATTTTCCGAAGGCCGAAGCGGTGCTCATTGTCGAGCTGGACGGCGCGCAGTCCGAGGTCGATGGGCAGTTCGAGCTTGTCGAAGCGATCTGCTATCGCACCGGAGGCACTGAAATTCTGATCGCCCGCAACAACGACGAGCGTGCGCGCATCTGGAAGGGCCGCAAGGCGGCGTTCGCCGCGATGGGCCGCGTGTCGCCGAATTACTACGTGCAGGACGGTGTGATTCCCCGGACGAAGCTGGGCGAGGTGCTCGCGCGCATTCGCGCGCTCGAAGAGCGCTCGGGGCTACGCATTGGCAACGTGTTCCATGCGGGAGACGGGAACCTTCACCCGCTCATCTGCTACGACGAGCACGTGCCCGGGCAGGGAGAGCTCGCGGAAAAAGTCGCCTCGGAAATCCTGATGTACTGCATCGAGGCCGGCGGATCGATCACGGGAGAGCACGGCGTCGGCGCCGACAAGTCGGCGTCGATGGCAAAGATGTTTTCGGACGCCGATCTCGACACGATGCAGCTGCTGCGGGGCGCGTTCGACCCGGCCGGCATCTGTAATCCGGGGAAGGTCTTTCCTACGCCCCGGATGTGTGGTGAAGTGCCGGGCCCCTACCGGCAGCATCCGGCAGAGAAAGCAGGGTTGGCGGATAGGATGTAACGAAAAGCGAAGAACAAAAACGAAAACCGAAAGAGCAGCACCGTAGCTGGATACCGGAAGCGCAACTTTCGTTTTCGATTTTCGATTTTCGTTTCTAAAGTCCTCCTGGTCCCCTTCCCGGACTCAGGATTCCGGCGGGATCGAACTGCTGCTTGACGGCTTTCATCACGGCAAGGCCGTCTCCAATCGGGCCCCAGATATCGACACGCTCCTTCAGCTCGGGAGAGCCTTTGACGATAACAGCGCTGCCTCTCCCAATCTGCAGCGCGTCGCGCAGGCCGTCGATGACGCGCTTCTGCAGCTGCACCTCTTCGGTTACTCGAAGGAGAAACACGCCGGCGCCCGCCCGGCCGGCGGCAATGTAGCCGTGCTTGCCGGCAAGCCCTTCGATGGCGGCTAACGTCTCCGCGAGGGCCGTCGGAACCACGCTGACCTTCACCAATGCACCGCGGTCGTCGTCTGCGAGCTGCGCATGCCCTTGCCAGTACTGGTCTTCTTCCGATGGCGAGAGTGTCTGCGTTCGATATCCGTTTTCCGCGATCAATTTCGTTGCGGTCTCGGATTGTTGCGTGACGGAAGCCTCGATCGATTCGAACCTGATCACCAGACGCCAGGGATGGCTCGCGAATTCGAGCGCGGTCGGCGTCAGGTGGCTCGCCGACAGTTTCAACGCGAGCAGGCCGAGATCGGACGGGCTCGGCAACTCAACGACCAGCGTCCGCGACGCTGCGGTCAGCGGATACAACTTGAACGTCGCTGTCACGATGACGCCGAGGCTGCCAAACGAGCCTGTCAGCAGCCGTGGGAGATCGTAACCGGCGACGTTCTTGACGACGATCCCGCCGCCCTTGGCAAGACGTCCGTCGGCTCGCGCGAACTCGATGCCGATGATCAGATCGCGTGGCGATCCGTATCGATGCCGCCGGGGTCCGCTGTCGTTGGTGGCTACGATGCCGCCGATTGTGGCGCGATCCGCTGATGGAGGATCGAGCGGAATCCACTGGCGGTGCATCGCGAGCACTCGGTTCACGTCCCTGAGCGTCGCGCCGGCCTGAATCGTGGCCGTCAAGTCGCCATGGCGGTGCGCAATAACAGCATTGAGCCTCGCGGTTGAAATCAGGACGTCCACCTGCCGCGGCGCCGGTCCCCAGCCCAGCTTGGTGCCGGAGCCCCTCACCTGCACGCACAGCTTTGAGCGCGAGGCCCACTCGAGCGCCGCGCCGAGCGCCTCCCCGGACGAGGGTTGGACGACGACGCATGGAACGACGCCTTCGACCGCGTCCGACGGCGATCCAAGACGAACAGAGTCGCGCCCCAGCAGGGAAATGGCTGTCTCGGCAATTAGAGTGTCAGGCATTTGACTCGAACCCGTTCGGCAGTGTGATGAGCGGGCGGTGCTCTCCGCCTATTGCACCCGATTCCCCGCCTCACGGATGGATGCATCGAGGACCTCGACGAGGTGCATGATGCGCAACGGCCTGCCCGCCGACTCCAGCCCGGTGGCGATCTGCAGCAGGCACCCCGGATTGCCCGACACGATCGCTTCCGCGTCGGTTTTCAGAATATTGCCCACCTTCCGATCGCGAAGCTGCGTTGCGGCATCCGGCTCCAACAGGTTGTAGATGCCGGCAGACCCGCAGCAGATCTCCGATTCGGGGATCTCCCGCAGCTCGACACCCGGGATCGACTGCAGCAGGCGGCGCGGCTGCGCGCGTACACCTTGCGCATGCTGCAGGTGACACGCGTCGTGATACGCGGCCCTCAGTCGAACAGTGCCCCGGGGCGCGCGCGGCTCGAGTTCTGCCAGGACTTCGGAAATGTCCTTGCACTTCGCAGCGAACGCTCTGGCTTTCGCGGCGTACGCCGCGTCGTTGCGAAGCAGATGCCCGTATCGCTTCATCGCGGACCCGCAGCCGGCGGCATTGATGACAATCGTATCGGCATCGGCGGCGTCGAATGCGTCGATGAGCTTTCTTGCGGCCGCCATGGCGTCCGCTTCCTCGCCGGCGTGTTCCGCGAGCGCACCGCAGCAGGCCTGCCCCTGTGGGACGATCACTTCGCAGCCTTCGGCCGCCAGTACGCGGGCCGTTGCTTCGTTGACGTGCCGGAAGAACACCCGCTGCACGCACCCGAGCAGCAGCGCGACGCGTTTGCGCTGCGGACCCTGAGCCGGAATTCGTGCCGGCAGGTCGGCTCCGCCAAAGGTGATCGGCGGCAGCAGCCGCTCCATCGACTGCAGACGCTTCGGGAGAAGCGTGAGGACGCCGGAGGCATGCACCAGCCGCTGGATGCCGAGCTTCTGATACAGGCCGAGCGGCACCGATAGCGCACGCAGGCGTCCGGGGTGCGGAAACATCGCGAAGATCAGCCGCCGGAATGCCCGGTCCCAGACGCCGCGTTTCGCATCACGTTCGACCTGCGGGCGGGCGGCTTCGAGCAGAGAGTCGTACTGCACGCCCGACGGACAGGCTGTGACGCAGGCCATACAGCCAAGGCACGTATCGATGTGGCGAACGAATCCGGCGCTGGCGGTCTCGCGGCCGTCGCGCCGCAGTTTCATCAGGTGAATGCGGCCACGAGGCGAGTCGGTTTCCTGCCCCCACAGGAGGTAGGTCGGGCAAGTCGGCAGGCAAAAACCGCAGTGGACGCAATCGTCGAGCAGATCGCGCCCTGTTGAGACGTGGTGTGTGGCACTCACAAGGCGCGATTATATCTGTTTGCTGTTTGCCGTTAACGGTGAACGGTCAACGGTGAATAGTTCACCGCGCCAGGAGGCTGACGTTGAAGCCGGCGGTCTCGCCCGCCCGCACGTCCACTTCGACAGCGAACGTTTGAAACCCGTCTTTCTCGACGCGCACGCGATGCGCGCCTTCCGCGAGTTGAATCAGCAGGCGGTCCTGCGACTGCGATCCTCGCCACGGCTCGCCGTCGACGAGCACCAAAGCGTCGCCTGGCTGCACGCGCAGCACGAGCGTTCCGAGGCGAGCGATCCCAGGAGGGTTCCCGGCGACAGGCGCTGGCATTCCGGACATCGTCGGGAACGTGCGTGGCACCGGCTGTGGCTCCGGCGGTTCTCCCGGAGCCAGCGGATTCAGAGTCTGGCGTATCGTGTGCGTCGATCCCGGGTTGTAGTAGATGTGCTGCCGCAGCGTGCGATGGCCGGGATGATAGATGACGATTTCGTGCTGCCCCGGCACGAGCCTCAACCGCTGAAAGACGCCGTCGTAGTCGTCCACGATTCCCGCGGCGTATCCGTCGACAAAGACGTACGCTTCGCGCGGCGTCACCTGCAACCGCACGGAGACAGCAGGGTCGCTCGGGTAGGCGCCAGGCAGATACGCGTACGCATATGGATACCAAGGACCGAAGCCGGGATAATAGGGACTGTAGAAGCCCACACCCCACAGAAGCGGCGAATGCGGAATGACTGTGACATGTCCGCCGCCTCCATGATGATGCTGGGCCTCAGCGGGAATCGTCGAAAGCACGAACACTAATGCCGCGCAGCTCAGGCTTATGGGAGATTTCTGAACCACGGTTGGGAGCCTCCGACGCAGACGCGCACTACGGCGCCTGAGCAACGGTCGTACCAAGCATCTATGACGGAAATGTTGCGGAAATTACCTGGTGCAGCAGCGATGCGTCGCCCCGTCCAGACAATGTGTCTGACATCGAGGACGCCGGGGACCCGATCATGAACGCTCTGGCATTGACGGTGCTCATTTTCGTGAGCATCGACTGCCCTGTCTCCAATCGGTACGCGCCCGAAATCAAGCGGATGTACGACGACTTCAGCCCGAAGGGCGTCCGCTTTCAGCTCGTCTATCCGAACCCGCTCGACAGCGATGAGGCGATCGATACCCACCGTCGCGACTATGGGTACCCCCCAATTGCGGCGCGCGATCGCGAGCACGCGCTGGTGACGGCTGCAGGCGCCACCATCACGCCGGAAGCCGCGGTTTTCGATTCCCGGGGGCGCCTCGTCTACCTCGGCCGCATCGACGACCGCTTCGTCGAGCTCGGACGCGAACGCCCCGCAGCCACGCAACACGACCTTCGCAATGCGCTAGCTGCCGTGCTCGCCGGCAAGCCGGTCATCCCCACACGTACGCAGGCTGTCGGATGTTTTATCGCTGACATGAAATAGAAACGTTTTTCGCTTGTCGGTCTTCGTTTTTCGTTTATCAGCTCGGCTTCTTGACCTCCACCGCCGAGGCCTCCTCAATCACCTGCACGATGGCGGAGTGGTCGAGGTCGCCCTTCCCGTTGTTCATCAGGTCGATGAGCATGTTCTGCACCGCGCTGGTCAGGGGCAGCGATACCTTCAGCGACTCCGCGGCAAGCAGCGCGTTGCGAAGATCCTTCTGATGCAGTCGGATGCGGAATCCGGGCTTGAAATTGCGCGAGTAGACCATCGGCGCCTTGACGTTCAGCACGGTGCTGCCTGCCAATCCGGCCTTGACGGCGTTGAACACCACTTCGGGGTCCAACCCTGCCTTCGTGGCCAAGGCGAGCGCCTCACCCATCGCCGCGATGTTGACCGCCACCATGATCTGATTCGCGAGCTTCGTCACGTTGCCCGCTCCGATCTTGCCCGTCAACGTGACGGTCGATCCCATGGTCTTGAGGATCGGCTCCATCTTGTCGAACACGTCCTTCTTTCCGCCCACCATGATCGCCAGCGTGCCGTCGATCGCTTTCGGCTCGCCGCCGCTCACGGGCGCGTCGAGAAAATCGATGCCCTTCGCTTCGAGGGCGGCGCCGACCTTCTGCGACACCATCGGGCTGATCGAGCTCATGTCGATGACCGTCGATCCTTTTCTCGCGCCCTCGAGGACGCCGTTGGGACCGAGCACCGCCTGCTCGACTTCGGGTCCGTCGGGCACCATCGTGATGATGATGTCGTTGTTCGCCGCCACATCTTGCGGCGAAGAACCCTTTTGAGCGCCCGCGGCTGCCACCTCGTCCATGCCTGCCGGCATGATGTCGTACACGGTCACCTCATGACCCGCCTTCAACAGATTCTTCACCATGGGCTTCCCCATGATGCCCAGACCGATGAACCCAATTTTGCTGGACACGCTCTACTCCTTTTGCGGACTCGCGGGGTCGAAACCCCCGATCGCTCTCGCTCGGCGCCTTTGCGTTCTCATCGGGCCGCAGGCGCGTGGAAATGAGGGCTCATCCTAGCATCTCGACGATCGTGTTTGCCAATCGATAGGGCTTCTGCAGAGCGATAGAAAGATCGGGCCTGAGCCCGATCTTTCCCGTGACGGAAGCAGCAGCGTGAAACCGAGAGAAGCGATTAGTTAGGAAGGTATGAGTGCCTGTCGGGGTGCAAAAGTAGCAGCACTAGAGAGGTGATTGCACACGCCGGCGCAACCGCACGGGAAAGATCGGGGTGCCTTTTCTTCACGACGGCGTAAGCAGCAATCGCCGTACCAAGTTCGCATACCCACATCGCATGTGAAATCCGCAATTTCCTCAGCATTCCGATAGTTCTATGTCAGCCCGTTGTGACCCTTGCGCCTCGACTCCTACATTCGTGTGGCGGTTCAATCATGAAGGGGACAACGGTGTTCAGACTGTGGGGCAGACTCTGGCGCCTGAGCAAGGCAGTCGGCCCGAAGGAGTCCGCGCCCTTTCGTTATCCGCGGCCCTATCGACAGGGTTGTAGGACGATCGGCGAAAACCAACAGTTTGCGTCAGCGAAGAAAGCTGATGCCGAGATAGAGGAAATTGAAGTTTGCCCCAGGGTTTGGCGTCACCCGTCCGCCATTGGAGATGTGTTGAAAACGATATCCGAGAAGCCACGCGCGCCCGTGGCTTTCCTCGAGGCGGATACCGAAGCCCGCCTGATCCATGAAGTTAAAGGTCGTCGTGCGGACAGGCACCGGCGCCGTTGTAAAGAGCAGGCTCCCGCTCACTTCTCCGTATATTCGAGCCGCACCCAGCGCTGGAAAGTTCCATCTGACAAAGAGCGGCGCCGTCGACCAGCCGCGAACCAAGTCAGGCTGCCGGACCTGGAAGAAGGGCGTCACGTCAACAAGAAGCTCCAGGCTGCCTTTCCCGCGGCTGCCGGCCATCACACGCCCGATCACGAACGACGCCATCGCCAATTGATGGTCGGCGTTCGAGCGGAAGAGCGACGTGGGAATCGTTGCACCGCCAAGGACGCTGATTTCCACGGTGCCCTTCTCGAACGGCATGCGGCGGTCGTCAGCGGGTATGTCGGCGCCGGCCTGATCGGCCAGTGCGGGGGCGGCGGCGACGACGAGCAGAAAGGAGAGAACCAGCGGGAGGATCTGCCGCACGTGCGATTAGCTTATCAGATAGAATACGCGCGCCCATTTCAACTGGAGGAGCGCGTATGGCCAAGAAACGCCGGAGGGCGGCAAAGACTGCCGCCAAGTCACGCAAGGCCTCGACAAAAACCGCATCACGGAAAATGACTGCGAAGCGATCGGCCAAGAGCAGCGCGAAGCGGATCACGAAACGCAGCGCGAAGCGCGCAACACCGCCCAGCAGCTCCACTCGTGCCTCTGCGCCCAGCCGCAGCGTACCCCGACCCGCCCCAGCTGCCGCGCCGGCGCAGCCAGCGTCGCTCGACACGAACACGGAGCAGACACTGCCGCTCGACGACGTGCAACTGCCTTCATAGCGGACGCCGGTCTCGAATTGCACGATCGCAGATTGGAAGATTCGCGGATTGTTGTCGGATTGCAGATTGAGGGATTTTCAGAATTTGGCATCGTCAATCGACAATCTGGCAACATTCCGACAATCTTCAATGGTCAATCTTCCAATTCTTATTTGCGCACCACCGGCACGCCGTCGTCAGTGAACCGCGTCCCGAGCATCAAGCGCACCACCTCGCCATAACTTCGTATTCCCGCCTCCACCCTGTTCGCTTTCAAAAACCGATCGTAAAGCGCGTAGCCGGCTCGGCTTGCTGTGGGAATCGCGTGCTGTCTGATGCGATCAAATATGGCGCGCAGATCGGCGCGCGGTCCGGGGGCTAGTCGTCGAGAGATCTCTTCGCGCTCGGACGCCGGCAATGCGCCGGCGACCGACCCATATAGTGCGAGCCAACCGCTGTACTGCGTGGGCACATCCCCTCGCATGCACACCAGCCATCCCACGAAGTTCGCCTCGGATTCGTCGGCATAGCCCGCGAGATGACTCCATTCGTGCGCGACGGTCGCGGCCCGCTCGAACGGAAGAAGCGTCTGATTCGCGAGCGTCTCGAGCACAAACGGCGCCGTCATGCCGTCAATCGCGACCCGCGTAAAGTAAAAGTTGAAGAGCGTCGGCTTCGGCCGGCCCGCGCGGGCTGTCCATGCCATCGCCAGATCGCGCTGCGCACGCACGAACGCCGGTTCGAGTGTGTCACGAATCGCCGGCAATTCGGCCCAACCCTGGTGATGCGCCTGTGGATGGAGATCATTCAAGGCGTGGACGACGCGGTTCGCAAGCGCACGAAGCGCGTCAGGGGTGACCTGCTCTTCTCGAAAGTCGAGTTGCTCGCGCAAGGGCTGCCGCTGGTAGTTCAAGCCCCACGCACCGAGAAACCACAGGTACAGAACGGCCGCGAGCGCGATGGTGTCGAGGGTGAGGACGGCGAGCGTTCTTCCGATGCCGCGCGTTCTGCGTTGCGGCGAACGCAAGCGGACGGCCCACATCACCACGATGACCGCCAACGCCACCAGCACAATCGCATCGAACCACGCGAACGACGTGCGGTTGCTCAGCGCCGTCAGTCCCGGCTGGACCATTGGATACATGCCGCGCGAGTACACGCGCTCGACGACGTGCCGCGGCAGCGGCGCGACGGCCAGAGTCGCCGCCAGGACAATCAATGCAAGCTTCAGCACTCTGCTTTATGCTGACATGAATGAACCAGCGACAGGGGTCTGACCCCCGCGACACCCGAGGGGGTCAGACCCCGCATTTCGTCGACACCGCGTGCCCGCTCGACTGTCCTGATGGGTGCAGTTTGTCCGTGACGGTCAGCAACGGCCGGGTCGTGGAAATCGACGGCTCGACGTTGAACCCTCCGACGGGCGGCTACATCTGTGCGAAGGTTCGTAAATTCGGCGACCGCGTGTACGGCGAGGCGCGCCTGCAGTATCCCGGCGTGCGAACCGGGCTGAAAGGACAGGGCCGATTCCGGCGCGCCACGTGGGACGAGGCAATCGAGCTGATCGCCACGCGCATGCTCGATGTACGAGAGCGGTGGGGTGGCGAGGCGATCCTGCCGTTCTCTTACGGCGGATCGAACGGCCTCCTGACACAGGACACGCTCGACGCGATCCTCTTTCACCGGTTCGGCACATCGCGGCTTGCGCGCACGGTGTGCGCGGCGCCCACGGGCGTCGCGGCTCAGGCACTCTACGGAAAGATGCCCTCGGTCACGTACGAGGACTATCCCGCCGCGCGCCTCATCATTCTCTGGGGCGTCAACCCATCGACTTCCGGTATCCACCTCGTTCCCTACGTGCGCGAGGCTCAGAAATCCGGCGCGCGACTCATCGTGATCGACCCGCGATCGACGCCGCTGGCGCGCCAGGCCGATCTCCATCTGGCGCCGCGGCCCGGCGCCGATGTGGCGATTGCCCTCGCGGTCCACCGCCATCTCTTCGAGAGCGGTCTTGCCGACACCAAGTTTCTCGCCGAGCACACAAAAGGTGCCGACCGGCTGCGTGAGCGGGCGTCGGCGTGGACATTCGCGCGCGCCGCGGAGATCTCAGCCGTCCCCGAAGCCGCTTTGCGCCGGCTCGCCGAGGACTACGCGAGCATGTCGCCAGCCGTGCTGAAATGCGGTTGGGGCCTCGAGCGCAATCGCAATGGCGGCAACGCAGCGATGTCTATTCTCGCGCTGCCGGCGGTCGCCGGAAAATTCGGGGTCCGTGGCGGCGGCTATTCGATGAGCAACTCGGGGGCGTGGAACATCACCCGTCCGTGGCTGGGCCGCGAGCCGGACACCCGGGTGGTCAACATGAACCAGCTTGGCCGCGCGCTGCTCGAGTACCGACGATCCGCCGATACAGGTGCTCTTCGTCTACAACTGCAATCCTGTTGCGACGATGCCCGATCAACAGCGCGTTATCCAAGGGGTGGCTCGCGAAGACCTTTTCACCGTCGTCTTCGATCAAGTGATGACCGATACGGCTGCGTTTGCCGACGTGATTCTGCCGGCTACGACGTTCCTGGAAGCGTACGACTTCGCGCGGGGCTACGGGCCATTGAGCCTGCAGCTCGTGCAGCCGGTGATCGATGCGGTGGGCGAATCGCGATCGAATCCGGAGGTTTTCGGCGAGCTGGCGAGGCGGCTCGATCTGCTTGAAGGCGACGACCCCGATAACGAGCTCGACATGCTCCTGCAGGTTTTCAAGACGCTGCCGGGAACGGTCGGCGCGCAGATGGAAGTGGCCGGACGCGCGGCCCCGCCGTTCGGCTTCCGGCCGATTCAGTTCGTCGACGTCATGCCGAGAACGTTCGATCAGAAGATCGACTTGTTCCCGCCGGCGCTGGACGCGGAGGCGCCTCTGGGGTTGTACACGTTCCAGCCCGATCCTGCGAGCGAGCGTTTTCCGCTGGCGTTGATTTCGCCGGCGAGCGATCGGACGATCAGCTCCACGATGGGCGAGCTGACAAGGCCTGCTGTCGCGCTGCTCATGAACCCGGATGATGCCGCCCCTCGGGGCCTGAAAAACGACGATCCGGTCAGGATATTCAACGAGCAGGGCGAAGTGCAGTGCGCCGTGAAGATTGAGGCGACGATTCGAGTGGGTACGGTGTCGCTGCCAAAGGGGTTGTGGCGCAAGAGTACCTGGAACCAGATGACCAGCAACGCGCTGGTGCCCGACTCGCTGACGGATCTGGGCGGAGGCGCGTGCTTCAACGACGCCCGCGTCCAGGTTGCGCGGCTGACGCGGTAATTCTCATGTCAACGCAAAGGCGCGACGGCGCGAAGATTCCTTTCAAAAACGAATCTCAGCGGCTTGGTGTCTTTGCGTTGGATTACGGAAAGATGCCGAGCTCTTCGTACACTACAGCGACTTTGTCGATCGCGCGTTTGAAGGCGGCCGTGCGGAGGTCTCCCATCTTGGGTTCGGCCCGGAGCGCTTCGCGAATGTCCTGATACGCCACGATCATCGTGTCTTCGAGGCCCGAATTCACGATCGCCAGCTCATCGGTGACTTTGACGAACGACTGCCGCTCTGTTTCGGTGAACGTCTTGCCCGTCGCCGCCTCGATAGCCTGCAGAATCCGCAGCTCCGTCGCAGCCTGACGGCGGCGATCCAGGCGCCCGAGCCGCACGTGCGAGAGATTTTTCAGCCACTCGAAGTACGAAACAGTGACGCCGCCCGCGTTGGCGAAGACATCCGGGATGACCATGATGCCCTTTTTCCTGAAGACGTCGTCTGCTTCGGGTGTCGTCGGGCCGTTTGCGCCTTCGAGGATGATCCTGGCCTTGATGCGGGCCGCGTTTTCGGAAGTCAACACGTTCTCCAGCGCCGCCGGTACCAGAACATCGCACTCGAGCTCGAGCGCGTCGGCGCTGCGCAGGATATCCGTGGCGCCGGGAAATCCGAGGAGTGAGCCGGTGCGCTTGCGGAAATTGAAGACCTCGTCTTCGTTCAAGCCCTTCGTGTTGTGAATCGCGCCTTCGCGCTCGGCCAGCGCGACGATGATCGCCCCCTGCTCGCGACAGAACTTCGCCGTGTGATATCCGACGTTGCCAAGTCCCTGAACGACCAGCCGTTTTCCGTCGAGGCCGACCGATAATCCAAGCGCGCGCATGTCGTCGGCCGAACGGCACGCCTCGGACAAGGCGAACATCAGTCCGCGCCCGGTCGCTTCACGGCGGCCGTGGATGCCGCCTTCGGTGACGGGTTTGCCGGTGACGCAGGCGAGCGCCTCGAGCTCGCCGGTGTGCAACTGGCTGTACGTATCCGCGATCCACGACATCTCGCGCTCGCCGGTTCCGTAATCGGGCGCAGGGACGTCGATGCCGGGGCCGATGAATTGCTTGCGATCGAGCTCGTGGGTATAGCGGCGCGTGATGCGCTCGAGCTGCTCTACTGTGTAACGGGCGGGGTCGATTTGAACGGCGCCTTTCGCTCCACCAAAAGGGACGTCGACGAGCGCGCACTTGTACGTCATCAACGCCGCGAGCGCCTTGACCTCCGACTCATCGACCTGCGGGCTGTACCGGATGCCCCCTTTGGTCGGCAGCTTGTGATGGCTGTGCTCCGCCCGCCACGCGTGCACCACTTCGATCGATCCGTCCGCGTGCCGGACCGGAAACGCAAACGCGTACACCGAGTTGCACACCTTGATCTGCTCGAGCAACCCGGGCGCGTGTTTGCAGAACGTGGCCGCGTGATTGAAATACGCGTTGACGTTGTCTTCGAAATTGCCGGCACGCCCGCGCTCGACGGTGGAAGAGACAGACATGGGGTGATTATGACAGGGCCCTCTGCCCTTCTGATAGGATTGCCGCATGGCACGAACCGTGTTTTGCGCGAAGTTGCAGAAGGATCTGCCCGGCCTCGACGAAGCGCCGTGGCCCGGCGAACTGGGCAAGCGTATTTACGACAACGTCTCGGCGCAGGCGTGGAAGATGTGGGAGGACCGCATGAAGATGATCCTCAACGAGTACCGTCTGATGCCGTGGCAGAAGGAGGCCCAGCAGCTCATGGCGAAGCAGATGGAGGATTTCTTCTTCAGCGGCACAGACGCGCTGCCCCCGGAGTACAAGCCCAAATAGTGATGGTGGTTCATTCATAGTGGTTAGTGATTAGTGATTAGTGATTGGTGGTTGGTGGTTGGTGGTTGGTGGTTGGTGGTTCTCGTTGGTAGCGTCGCAATTCAGTACAGCTTCACACCAACCACGAACTGCGAACCGCCAACCCGTTGTGGGGCGTATACTGAAGTTGTCGTGCGCCCGACCGACGGTTTCTGCGCAGTGCCGAACGAGCTGATCCCCCAGCCTCTGTCTCCACACTCCGCACACAACTCAGCGAGGTGAACGATCGGCACGGACCGTCCGGTCCGTTCCGGGATTTTTTTGTGGGTCCCACAGGGGGCCGAGGAGTCAGCGTTATGGGTCGCAAGTTGTACGTGGGAAACCTTCCCTATCAGACCGGCGAAACCGAGCTCACCGAGCTCTTCAGTCGGGCCGGGACTGTGGAAAGCGCACGGATCATGCGCGACATGGCCACGGGGCGCGCGCGGGGATTCGGATTCGTCGAGATGGCCAGCGATGAGGAGGCACAGCGCGCTATCTCAGAGCTGAACGAATTCAAGATGGAAGGACGCCCGCTGGTGGTAAACGAGGCACGGCCCAAACCCATGGGGGGCGGTGGCGGCGGTGGCGGCGGCTTCGAGCGCGGCAACCGCGGCGGCGGCGGGGGTGGCGGCGGACGCCGGGAGCCACGCTGGTAAATCAGGTGCAATAGGGGCGGTGGGTGCGACGGGTGCAAGGGGTGCGCGCCTGTTACACCCACCTGTTGCACTCCTTACACCTCATGCCTCTAGAAAAGTACAAGCAAAAACGCAACTTCCAGAAGACCCCTGAACCGGCCGGCTCCTCCGACGCGGTTCGCAAGTCCGCCGCCAAGACATCCGATCGCTTCTTCTGCGTGCAGAAACACCTCGCCAGCCACCTTCACTACGATTTTCGCCTCGAGCACAACGGCGTCCTGCTGTCATGGGCCGTCCCGAAGGGGCCGTCGCTCGATCCAGGCACGAAGCGGCTCGCCATGCACGTCGAAGATCATCCAATCGAGTATGGCGAATTCGAAGGCGTGATTCCAGAAGGCTACGGCGCGGGTATCGTCATGCTATGGGATCGGGGCACGTGGACGCCGCAAGTGGACGACCTCGACGCCGCGTTGAAAAAGGGGGATCTCAAGTTCACGCTCAACGGCTACAAGCTGAAAGGCTCGTGGGCGCTCATCCGGACGAAAGGACCGTCGTATGGCGAGGGCCGGAGCTGGCTGCTGATCAAGCATCGCGATGACTGGTCGGGCGCTGTCGACATCGCGGAATTCGCGCCGCTCAGCGTGAAGAGTGGCGGCGATTTCGAAGACATCCTTGCGGGAGACACACCTGCAATCTGGGAATCACACAGGCCGGCCAAGGGCGGAGCGACAGGGAAAATGCTGGAGGATATTATTCAAAAGGCTGCAATGAAAAAATCGGGGAAGGAGACAGGTAAGGAACCGGGTAACGAAAAACGAAAAACGAAGAGCGAAAAAAGCACCCAGGCCACTGCGAAGCCCCGCGCCAAACGCGCCAAACGGCGCTAACAATCTCTTTTCCTTTTTCGTTTTTCGTTACAGAAGCCTCTTCCCCAGCGCGAGCCAGACCGCTGCTGCGAGCCTTCTTCGCCCATGACGCGCAATCTGATCCTGCCAAAAATCTCCTTCGAGCAGTTCGGTCCCTTCGGGCAGGCGGCCCAGCTCGAGAGGGTGCTTCTGCTCGGCGGCGTAACGCGCGAGTACATCCTCGGACGGCGCCATCGCGTTGTGAATGACGACATCCACGGGGCGGCCGATGGCGTCGCGGATTTGGCGCACCGCATCGCCGGCGGTGAATCCGTTCATGCCGCTGCCTTCGGTCAGCAGGTTCGCAATCAGAATGACAGGACCGTCGACATCCTGCAGCGCATCGCGCACGCCTTCGACCAGAAAAATGGGCATCAGGCTGGTATAAAAGCTCCCGGGCCCGATAAGCACCGCGTCGAACGTACGGATGGCGCCGGCAACGGCTGGATGGATCTGTGCGGCCGGTTCGAGCCAGATGCGCTTGACGAACTGCCCGCTGCTCTGTCCGCGATCGACCTCAACTTCTCCGCGTGTGTGGACGCCGTTGCTGTACTCGGCGCACACGCTCGCCCGCTCGACGCTGACAGGCCACACGTGCCCCGAGCAGCCGAGGAGCGAGCGCAATCCGTCGACGGCCGACAGAAAGTCGCCGCTGTACTGCTCCATCATCGAGAGCAGCAGATTGCCGCCGGTGTGCCCCGCGAGACGCGGCGGGCCCGGGGCGCTGCCTGCGTTCTTTTGCCTGTCACGATCGATCGACGGCACGCGCGACAAGAGGACGCGACGCGCTTCGGCCTCGTTACGCGCGAGCGCCAGCGCGCACTTCAGCACGTCCCCCGGCGGCAGGACGCCGAGCTCGTCACGTAGCTGCCCCGAGCTTCCGCCGCTGTCGAACATGGTGACGACGGCGTTCAGGTGAAGCCATGGGTTGTTTTTCAACCCGCCGAGCAGGCTGGGCAGACCGGTGCCTCCGCCAAAGCATCCGACGTTCAACTGCCGCATTTTCATGCGGGATTATTCTAACCGGCGAACGGTTAACATTGAGCGATGAGCATCGACTCGCTGGCTGCGCAGCTCAAAGACATCTTCGGCGACCGGCTCGGGATGGTTGCCGCCTTCGGCGATAGCGCGCAAACCTGCGCAATCGTGCAGAGCCTGACGGTGGACGATCTCGATCGCTGCGCCGCGCACGCCGCGCGGTGGGCGAAGGCGGGCGTCGACGCGCCATTGATCTTCATAGAGAGCGAGCTGCGCCGCGCGCTTGACGCTTTTCCACTCGAGTTCAACGAAATCGTCGCCACTCGCCGCGTCGTCGCAGGCCCCGATCTTTTCGCGGAGGTCGTCGTCCCCAAGCTGGAATTGCGCCGCGCGTGCGAAGTGCAGGCGCGCGGGCACGTGGTGCATCTGCGCGAAGGCTATATCGAGGCCGGCGGCGACCACAAAGCCGTCACGAAGCTGGTGAACGCCGCGACCCCGAATTTCCGCGCACTGGTCAAGAACGTCGCACGGCTCGAGGGCATCTCGCCGAAGGCGTTGGTCACGCAGCTCGATCTCGAGAACTTTGAAAGAGGCTTTCGCGAGGCGCTTCGCGCCGCCGAGCGGATCGTCGAATACGTCGATACGTGGAAACACTAATGACGTCCCAGGGATTAGGGATTCGGGATTGGGGATTGGGCATTCGGGAGTGGGGATTGGCCGGGCGGCGGGCGGTGCGCGTCACACTGCTTGTGCTTGCTCTCGTCGCACCCATTGTACCTGTTGCACCCGTCGCACCCATTGCACCTGCTTTCGCCCAGCCACCGACGCCCGAACTCACCAGACCCGTCAACGATTTCGCGAATGTGATCGATGCGGCGAGCGAAGCGGAGCTGGAGCGTCGCATCGTCGCATTAAAGAGTGCGTCCGGCGACGTCGTGGTCGTCGCCGCCATCGACACGTTCGCGCCCTACGCCGACATCCGCGAGTATGCGGTGAAGATGTTCGAGAACGGCGGCCGCGGCATCGGCGACAAGGGTAAGGACAACGGCCTGCTCGTACTGCTGGCGGTAAAGGATCGCCGTGTGTGGGCCGAAGTCGGCTACGACCTCGAGCAATTCATTACTGACGGGTATGCCGGCGAGGTCAGCCGCAACGACATGGCGCCGTATTTTGCGCGAGGCGAGTACGGCCCAGGGGTGCTCGCGGGTGTCACGCGCATCATCGGACGAATCGCGCAGGGTCGCGGCGTTACGCTCACCGGCGTACCGATGCCCGCGCCGGAGAGCAGACCCCGGTCGGGGATGAGCCCGTGGATCATCTTTGCCATCATCGTCATCGTCATCCTGATGAACAATGCCGGCGGCCGGCGGTCGCGGCTTCGCCGCGGAGGTTCGCACTGGGCCGGCAGCTCGTGGAGCGGATGGAACAGCGGCGTCGGACCGTTTGGCGGCGGAGGGCGCATCGGTGGAGGCGGCTTCGGCGGCGGGTTTGGCGGGTTCGGCGGCGGACGAAGTGGGGGTGGCGGTGGGGGTGCGAGTTGGTAGAATCACCGTATGGCCACTTACACGCGCCGCTTTGCCCTGCTCTCCGTCATTCTGGCAGCGTCACTGCTGTCGGGCTGCTCGTACAACCGGTTTGTTTCTCAGGAAGAGGCGGTAAAGGCGCAGTTCGCGCAGGTGCAGAACCAGCTGCAGCGGCGGAATGACCTGATCCCAAATCTGGTCGAGACCGTGAAGGGTTACGCGTCACACGAGAAGGAAGTGTTTCAGCAGATTGCAGAGTCACGCGCGAAGCTCTCTGGCGCGCAAACGCCGGCCGACACGATCGCCGCGGCGAACCAACAGAGTGCCGCACTCGCGCGGCTCCTGGTCATCGTCGAGCAGTATCCCAATCTGAAAGCGAATGAACAATTCAATCGGCTGTCGGACGAGCTGGCAGGCACCGAAAACCGGATAGCGGTCGAGCGCATGCGCTACAACGAGCGCGTGCAGGAGTACAACACGAGCCGCCGGCAGTTTCCTGGCGTGATTACGGCGAAGATTTTCAGTTTCAAGGATTACCCGCTTTTCGAGGCGCCGCCCGCTGCCCAGCAGGTGCCGAAAGTGGGCTTTTAGCTATTCGGCAGCAAAATGACTTCTGACGTGACGTTTCCACTCCCGTGGGAACAGGTGCTGTGGTCGTCGACTCCGGCGTTCCCTATATCAGTGTCGCGTCACGGAACGAACTACGCCTTCACCGATTTCCGCCTCGTCGTGAGCCGCAGGAACCGTACGCATCGACGAGCTCGCCCTGGACGACATCAAAAGCGTTCGCCTCACACAGTCACGGTGGCAGCGGCTCGCGGGAACCAGCACTGTGCGCGTGTCGTCCCGCCGCAGCCGCGCGCCGCTCGAACTCGCAAATATTCGTCACGGTCCACAACTAGCGCTCATCCTTCAACTGCGCGCTACCGACTTGTTCGGAGAGGACTGGAAGGCGCTCGACCCGGAATTCTTCCGAAGCGCTCTCGGACCCGACGCAGCGCCAATCTTGCGCCCACCCCATGGGGTCGTGCTCGCCGCAGTCGGCATCCTGGCGCTCGTGGTCGCGGCTTTCGGCCTTACGAGGGTGTCGTCGCTGCCACCGGTGCAGTACGAAGCGGACGATCCCGTTGCGCCGCACGGCAGCCGCCGCTCGAGCAGCGAGATCTCCGCATTCATGGAGCGCGAGGTGATGCCCTTCGCGCGCACGGCGCTGGGGCCGCTTGTCGGCGGTCAGGACAACGTCACGTGTGCGACCTGCCATGGCAACGACGCCGAGCAGCGCCATTGGCAAATGCCTGGCGTGCGCGCGCTCCCGGAGCCGGAGCTAAGGCTCGCCGGTCTCGAGCGCGCGCGGTTGTGGCTCGATCCGCAAATGCGAAACGCGGTGTACGGATATCTCGCCGAAGAAGACAAGCAATCCATCGCCACGTACATGCGCCAGGTCGTCATGCCCGGTATGGCCCGGCTCATGCACCGTCCGGCGTATGATTTCGCCAAGTCCTACGGCTACAACCGATCGAGGGCAGCGGTCGGGTGTTATCACTGCCACCTGGTCGAGTAAGATCCTCGCTCGTTGACCACCACGGAGAAAGCCGGCCTCGCCGCAGGCGCCGTCGTGTTTTGCCTCGTCGCCGTTCTGAACTGCGGTGGTTACCGTTACGGCGTCGGCGATCAGGCTTTCTACATCCCCGCAGTTACGCAGCATCTCAATCCCGATCTGTTCCCCCGCGACCGCGCGATGCTGCACGCGCAGGATCGCTTCATGCTTTATGACGACGCCATCGCGGCGTTCGTGCGAATGAGCGGGGTTGGCGTGCCGGCTGTCTTTCTGGCGGGATTCGTCCTGGGCCTCGCGCTTCTGTTTGGCGCCATCGCGGCGATCGGACGGGCGTTGTATCAGACGTGGTTCGGCGTGGCGATGCTGGCGGCCCTGATGACGCTGCGGCATCGCATCACACAAACTGGCGCCAACTCCCTCGAGTCGTACTTCCAGCCGCGAATGATCGCGTTTGCCCTCGGTGCGTGGGCCATCGCAGCGTATCTGCGCGGGCGGGCGGCCGCGGCATTGACGATCCTGTTGCTCGCATTCGCCGTGCATCCTACGACGGCGATCTGGTTTGCAATCTGGGCGGGTGTTGCGATCTTCGTGTCGGAGCGCGTGTGGCGCGTGCCGCTCGCCGTACTCGCAGCACTAGGCGCGCTTCTTTCGGTCTGGGCCCTCATGTATGGACCGCTGCGCGGTCACCTGCAACGCATGGACCCGCTTTGGGCTTCGGCGATGTCCGGTAAGGACTACATCTTTCCGTCTGATTGGACCGCGTCCTTCTGGCTGGTGAACCTGAGCTATCTGGCCGTCATGATCGCGATCTACGCGCTTCGGCGGCGCCGCAACGTCGCGCAGCCGCGCGAGAGTGGGCTGGTGGCCGGCGGAGCTGCACTTGTGGCGCTTTTTCTCGCGTCCTGGCCTCTGATGATCGCCGACGTTGCGCTTGCGTTGCAGCTTCAGACGTCGCGCGTGTTCTGGATCCTGGATTTTCTTGCGGCGATTTACCTGGCGTGGCTGTTCGCCGAGGCGTCCCGCTCGTCCTACCTGCGGCGCGCTGCTGTGGCGCTCGCTGTCGCCGCCGCCGTCGGCCGCGGTTTTTTCGTGTGGAGCTCGGAGCATGCCGGCAGCCCGATCGCGCAGATCGGGTTTCCGCGGGATAATTGGACCGACGCGATGGAGTGGATTTCTCGAACACCCGCAAACTCTCACGTGCTCGCCGATCCGGGCCATGCCTGGAAGTACGGCAGCAGCGTCAGAGTCGCGGGCGAACGCGATGTGTACCTGGAGGAAGTAAAGGACCTCGCGCTGGCGCTCTACTCGCGTGAGGTTGCGGTAGAAGCCCTTCGGCGTATCAGCGATGCTCGCGACTTCGGCTCGCTCACGCCAGAGCAGTTGCGCGCGCTCGCCGCGCGCTACGATCTCAACTACCTCGTCGTCGATCGCGACCTCGACCTGCCCCTCGCCTATCGCAACGAACAGTTTCGCATCTACTCGCTGAAATGATCGTCGATCGCCCATCGCCCATCGCTCATCGGCCTGAAAGCCGGCCATCGACGGTTGCGAGACGATCCACGCCGGACGATCGCGAGTTCACCCCGCTGCCCCGCTGGAACGGTGGGCACTGGATGACGTTGTACGCGTGGGGACGGCCTCGTGCGTTCCCGCGGCTGCCGCCGGCCGAGCCGCGCTTGTTCGACGTCGCGGCAGGCACGCGCGTGCTTGCGCATTGCCACTGGCAGCCTCGCCGTTGGGAACATCCCACATTGATCGCCCTGCACGGCCTCGAAAGCTCGAGCGATGCCCACTACGTGCGCGGGCTGGCCGACAAGGCATTTGCCGCGGGGTTCAACGCCGTGCGCCTCAACCAGCGGAACTGCGGTGCGACCGAGCACCTTTCGGACAGCCTGTATCACTCCGGGCTGACGGGTGATCCGATTGCGGTGATGCGAGAACTGATGGACGTAGACGGCATCGAGGCATTTGCGATCGCCGGGTATTCCCTCGGAGGAAACCTGGCGCTGAAGCTCGCCGGCGATTTCGGCGTTCGTCCTCCAAAGGAACTGCGCGCCGTCTGCGCTGTGTCGCCAACGATGGATCTCGCGGTATGCGTCGACGCGCTCGAGGAGCGGCAGAACGCGATCTATCAGTGGCACTTCGTCAGAAATCTGAAGCGGCGGATGCGGCGCAAGGCGGCGGCGTGGCCCGGCAAGTGGAAGCTCGACGCGCTGCCGGGCATTCGATCGATACGTCAATTCGACGATGCGTATACAGCGCCGCATCACGGTTTTCGCGACGCCGCCGATTACTACGAACGCGCCAGCGCCATCCGTGTGATCGACAAAATCAGCGTCCCTACGCTGATCATCACAGCCGCCGACGACCCGTTCGTGCCGCCGGGACCTTTCACGGAACCCGTCATCGGACGTAACCGGAACGTCAGATTGAAACTGACGGACCAAGGCGGGCATTGCGGGTTTGTCGAAGAATCATCGGCGGAATACGACGGCTATTGGGCGGAACGGGAGATCGTTAGCTTCCTGGCGTTGCACTGTCGCGTGTAATCCAGGGACCAGGGACTGGGGATTCGGGATGAGGAGAGTCGAAAGGCCAGAGTCGAAAGTCCGAACGTCCGAATTGGTGCGACTGACGGCTCTGCACTCTCTGGACTCCCGACTCTCGACTTCCTAATCCCGAATCCCTAGTCCCTAATCCCTAATTCGAAGTGGGACATGAGCTGCCGTGCGAACTCCGGCCCAATGCCCTGTTCCTCATGCTTGAAATACACGTAGATGTCTTTGCACCGGTCTCGAAGCGGGCCGATCCTGCGCGCCCATTCCTCTATGTCCTCCGGCTGATAGCCCTCATCGCGTAATCGGAAGTAGCCAAAGTCTGCGGTCACTTCGAGCGGCGTTTCCAGCTTTTCGCTGTCCGCCACGCAGAGCGCCCTGCCCCGCTCCTTCAAGCGCGCAAATACTTCGGCGTCGAACCAGGACGGGTGTCGGAACTCAAACGCCGCCGGGGCCTTAGGGGGAAGCGTATCGAGAAACGCGTCGAGCCGCGCCATGTCCTTCTTCAACGACGGCGGTAATTGAAACAGCAGCGCGCCGAGCTGACCCCCTAGCGTGCCGGCGACCAGACAAAACTCGGCGGTGAGCTTTTCGCAGTTCACGAGCTTCGCGTCGTGCGTGATACGGCGTGGCGCCTTGAGCGTGAACTTGAACGATGCCGGCACCTGCTTCATCCACCCGTCAAGCAGCTTGACCGATGGCATTCTGTAGAACGTGTAGTTAATTTCGACGGTGGGAAATCGCGCCCCGTAGTAAGGGAGCATCTTCGCGGCCGCGAGATCGGCCGGATAGAAGCTGCCCTTCCACTCAGGATAGTTGTACCCGGACGTGCCGACGTAGATCATGCGATACAGGGCTGGGACTGGGGATTGGGAATTTAGCAGGGACTCAGACTGTCCTAATCCCTAATCCCTAATCCCTAGATCCCAAGTCCCAAGTCCCAAGTCGTGGCATCAGTTACCAGCGTGGCTCCCTGCGGCCGCCGCCACCACCGCCGTAGTCGTCGCCGCCACGCCCGCCCCCCCCGCCACGGTTGAAGCCGCCGCCTCCGCCGCCAAAGCTGCGGCCGCCGCCAGCCGGCTTCGGCTGGGCTTCATTGACGACAATCGCGCGGCCGTCCATCTCATGCTGGTGCAGCCTTTCGATGGCCTTGGCCGCGGCCTCGTCTGTGGTCATCTCCACAAAACCAAAACCGCGCGCGCGTCCCGTCGCCATGTCGCGCATGACCCTCGCGCTGGCGACCTCGCCCACGGTGCTGAACAGCGCCGTCAGTTCTTCGTCAGTCGCCTTGTAGGGAAGATTGCCGACGTACAGCCTACTACCCATGTGGTTCGCTCCTCGCTCGGTCCGGCTACCGCCGGACACTCCGGTATGGTTGGAACTGCTTCTATCGGGAAGGCGTGAAAATAGACCGGTTCCGAGGGGCTGTCAACTTATAAAGTACATCTATAAAGTAAAGCCGGCCCTTCATCGGAGAGTGGCCGCGAGGTCGGCCCCGGCCTGCGCCACGATACCGTCCTTGTCCGACGGCATCCCGCTGACGCCGATCGCGCCGTAAATCTGCCCGTCCACGAACAGCGGCAAGCCGCCTTCGACGGGTACAGCGCCCGGGAGGAACGCCATATGCGGCTTGTCGCCGGTGACCATGTCCTGGAAGAGCTTGGTCGAGCGCTTGAACCGCAGCGCCGCGAGTGCCTTCTGTACAGCGACATTGATGCTGCCGGTCTGCGTTCCATCCATCGTCACCTGGTAAATGACGTTGCCGCCGTCGTCGATGACGGCGATCGAGTTCGTGAAGTTCAGCTCCCGTGCCTTTGCTTCGGCGGCGTTTCCGATTTCCTTAGCCGCGGCGAGCGTTAACGATTTTTTTGTGCCGAGTTGGGCCATGAGTCCTCTTTTTGAAAGGGGTAAGGGGCGAGGGGAGAGGGGGAAGGACACCTTGCCCCTTGCCCCTTGCCCGTGTGTGCGAAGGTGCCCGTAGCGCAATCATGTTGAGTGCGTGTTCCGTGGCCTGAATCGCCGCGGCGAGCTGATCGCTGTGCACACCGCGAGTCTTCATGCCTCCCTCCCACTTGATCGTGGTTTCCACAAGGGCGTCTGTCTTGCCCCCCGGTGGAATTCTCACCTCGTAATCGAGCAGCTTCGGCAGCTCGAAGCCGAGCTGCCGCTCGATGCTCTTGAGTGCCTGCATGAAGGCATCGTAGCCGCCGTCACCGGAACCTGTCGCGTGAAATTCCTTGTCGCGGAACCGCACGAGAAGCGTCGCCGTAGGGCGCAATCCGCGATTGCTCACGATTGAGAAGTCCTTCACTTCGAACACCCGCAGGTCGCGCGTCTGCAGCACCTCTGAAATGAGAAACGGCAGATCCGCCTGTGTCACGCTCTTCTTCTGATCGCCGAGCTCGACGATGCGCGCGACGAGCTGCTGTTTCTGCTCCGGCGACAACGTGATGTTGAGGCGCTGGAGGTTGAAGTCGAGGCTCGCCTTCCCCATCAGCTTGCCCATCGCGTACGTGCGGTGTTGGCCGAAGCGCGCCGGCGTCAGCCGGCTCTCGTACAAATTGCCTTTCATGTCGCCGTCAGCGTGGATCCCCGCGGTCTGCGTGAAGACGTTCTCGCCGACGATGGGCTTGTTCGCGGGCACGCGGCGTCCCGAAAACACTTCCACGAGCCTGCTGACCTCCGACAGCGCGCGCTCGTCGACCCGGGTGGTGACACCGGCGTGATCGCGCAGAGCCACCACGACTTCGTCGAGCGTCACATTGCCCGCCCGCTCGCCCATCCCGTTCACGGTGACGTGCACGCCGTGCGCCCCGGCAATCGCTGCTTCGAGCGTGTTCGCCGTCCCGAGACCGTAGTCGTTGTGCCCGTGAAAATCGAAATGCCGGTCGGGAAACGTCGAGACGATACGGCCGACGAACTCGCGAACCTGAGGCGGCGAGAGCAAGCCCAGTGTGTCGGGGAGCAAGATGCGCCGCACCGGCATGCCGCCGAGCGCTTCGATATGCTCGTCGACGTAGTCGACGCACCCAATCATCCCGCCGGACCAGTCCTCGAGATAGACGTTGAACGTGATCCCGTTCTTCGCGCCGTACTCGATCGTCCGGCGAATGTCTTCGATGTGCTGGGCGTGCGTTTTCCGCAGCTGTTCGCGGCAATGGTGCAGAGAGCCCTTCGTCAACAGGTTGATGACGCGCGCCCCGACCGACTTCGCCCAATCGACCGACTGATTGCCGTCGACAAATCCCAGGATCTCGATTCGATCCGTCCAGCCCTTCGAGTCGGCGTAGTCGACAATGGCTTTCACGGCGCGGCGCTCGCCCTCGCTGACGCGGGCCGACGCCACTTCGATGCGATCGACCTTGACCGTCTCGAGCAATCGCTGCGCGATGGTCCGCTTCTCCTCGGGCATCATCGAGATGCCTTCGGCCTGCTCTCCGTCCCGAAGCGTCGTATCCATCACCTCGATACGACGGGCTTTCCCTTTGCGCATATATTCCGAGAAAGCATAGCATTAACGTATGAAATCCCGGGTCGTGGCCCTCCTCGCGCTGCTCGCCGCTGCTGCATCGTGCAGCAGCGCAAAAACCTACGAAATGCGGGGCCAAATCCTCGGCATCAACCGCGACAAAATGGAAATTCTCGTCAAGCACGACGAGATTCCCGGCCTCATGGCCGCCATGACGATGCCGTGGAAAGTGCAGCAGGCGAGCATGCTCGACAACCTTGGCCCCGGCGACTTGATTGCGACCGAGATCGTCGTCGACAACGACCTTGGAGTGATCACGAAGATCACCAAGGTCGGCACCGGGAAGCCCGACGTGCCCGCACCGGCCGGCGCCGCGAAGCCGGGCGTCAGGTACTTGTCCCCCGGGGATCAGGTGCCGAATCAGGCGTTCGTCAATCAGGACGGGCGTTCGGTGGACTTCAACAGCATTCGCGGCAATCGGGCGATGGCTGTGACGTTCATTTACACGAAGTGCCCGATCCCGACGTTCTGTCCCGCGATGGATCGGCAGTTCGCCGAAGCGCAGGTACTGATCAAAGACAAGGGCCTCGAAGGGAAGGCCGCCTTGTTGTCGGTCAGCTTCGATCCGAAGTACGACACGCCCGCAGTGTTGAAGCAGCACGCGAAAAAGCTCGGTGCCGACCCGGCCGTTTGGACCTTCGCCACCGGCGACCGCGAGGAGATCGATCGCTTCGCCTCGAGCCTGCTCCTGACGCTGGTGCGCGGCGAGGCTGCTAATCCCGACGAAATCGGCCACACGCTTCGGACGACGGTCGTCGACGGTAGCGGCAGGATCACAAAGAGCTACTCTGGAGGCGACTGGACGCCGGCGGAGCTCGTTGCAGAGCTCGAGCGGCTGCTCTGACGTGCGCCGCCTGATAGAGCAGAGAGCGAAGAGCAAAGAGCAGAGATTCACGCTCGCCGAGCGGCGCCTGATCTCACGATTGCGCAGCCCGCTCGCCGTCCAGAAATATCTCAACGCGCTGCCCTACAACACAGAGCCGCCGCCGGGTCCCGCCACGCTGCGTAGTTTTCGGGGCGTCGTCCGGCACCGCACGGCGCACTGCCTCGAAGCAGCGCTTTTTGCGGCGACGGTGCTCGAACAGCACGGTTATCCGCCCCTCGTCATCAGCTTCGAATCGATCGACGAGCTGGATCATGTGATCTTTGTTTACGAACACCCCAACAGGGGTCTGACCCCTTCGAGCCACGCAGGGGTCGGACCCCAATGGGGGTCTGTAGGCCGCTCGCGGGATCCCGGGTTGCATGGGCGGAAACCGGTGTTCGCGACGCCGCGCGCGCTCGCGGCGAGCTATCTGGACACCTACGTCGATCTGACCGGGAGCATCAAGGCGTTCGCCCTTGTCGACCTGCGGGTGATGGGCACTTACGACTGGCGATTGGCCGATCGGAACGTGTGGAAAGTGGAGCGGATGCTGCTGGAGACGAAACACCAGCCGCTCCGGATGCCCAAGGCGCGCTTTCGTGATTTTCGCAAGCGCTATCGGGCGTTCAAACAGCAATATCCCGACCTAAAGCCGCTCTTCTACGAAGGGAAGGACAAGTGGACGTCGATTCCGAAGCACTTCCTGCTGCGATAGGTGCAACAGGGGGAATCGGTGCAACGGGTGCAATGGGTGCGACGCGGCAGTATGATGAGTCTGTGGCGAAGAAAGATTCGGCGCGACTCCAATCCGAGCGCGAAATCAACTGTCCGTGCTGCAACGCCGTGCTGGTCATCGACCTGAACCTCGGCCGCGTCATCTCGCACAGCGAGCCATCATCGGGGCTCAACATCGAACTCTCCGACGCGCAGCGCATTCTTGCCGACGAGAAGGCGCGCCGCGAGGCGGCGTTCGAACAATCGTTCAACACCGAACGGACGAAGGGCGACGCACTCTCGAAGCGGTTCGAAGAAGCCCTGAAGCAGGCCAAGGACGAGCCCATCAGCAAGCCGACCCGCGACTTCGACCTCGACTGAGCAATTTGCATCGAAAAACACTTCGAATCGTCACCTACAACATCCATCGGTGCCGCGGGATGGACGGCCGCACCGTGCCTCAGCGAGCGGTTGACGTGCTCGCGGGGTTGAACGCCGACATCATCGCGCTGCAGGAAGTCATTGGTGCGGGGCCGAACGACTCAGGCCATGCCGAGGAGATTGGCGCGGCGCTCGGCATGGGCTGGGTGATGGCGTCGGTGCGTCACTTGCGCGGCCATCAGTTCGGCAACGTCGTTTTGTCCCATTACCCGATACGCCAGCACGTCCAGTACGACCTCTCCTGGCGCACATGCGAGCCGCGCTGCTGCCAGCGCGCCGATATCCTCATCGAGGACAAGACGCTGCACCTCTTCAACGTGCATCTCGGCACGGCGTACCGCGAGCGGAAGGACCAGGCCGATCGCCTGGCGGCCATCGTGCACGACGGGCGCATTGCTCCGCCGAAAATCCTGCTCGGCGATTTCAACGAATGGAGCGGCGGCCTCGCCACGGCGGCGCTGACGAAGAAGCTCGAGGCCATCGACCTCAGCACTCATCTTCGGCGCAAGCGCACGTATCCCGGAATCCTCCCATTGCTGCACCTCGATCACATCTACTACGAGGGCGGCGTCGAGATTGCCGGCATCGAAATCCCGCGCACGCGAAAATCAATGATGGCGTCGGACCATCTCCCCTTCCTCGCTGAATTGCGCGTCGGATTCGGTTGAAGCGGGAATTCTAGAGAGACTGGAATCTAAGAACTAGAATCTAAAAACTAGAATCTGAGAACTAGAATGAGAGCCCTTAGATTCTAGATTTCAGATTCTAGATGGTAGATTTCAGTTTTCAGTTTTCTCGGCTCAGTTCTCTTCTTCGAAGTCTTCGTGCTCGGCGGGGCTGATGCGCGTCGATGGACGAAGCGCCTCGCGGTAGTCGTAGATCGGCAGATTACGGACGTGCAGGTTGATGTGACAGGCCGGCGCCTTGTCAGCGACAAACACTGTGTAGGGGCTGCCGTCGAGGCCCTCGCGAAAGGCCACGCGGCAACCGCAAGCGAGGCGCGCGTGAGTGAATCCCTTGCTCATGTTTGCTCGCGGGGGCCCCTCGCCCCGCTCGTCGCCGTTCGCTTGCGTCCCTCGACTCTCGCTCGGGACGTCCTCAGGTTACTCGAAGGACGGGGCCCCATCGCCCCGCACCGCTCCCGGCTCCATTTGCGAGCTTACTATAACAGCGACTTGATCTGCTGCTCGAAATGTTCCTTCACCGAAAGACCGATGTGCGTCTTGCAAATCGCGCCGTCGCGCCCGATCACGAACGTTTTGGGAAGGCCCCACGCCGCGTTGTAGCCCCGCGGGCCCTTGATGTCGTCCCGGCCGTCGCCGACGAGCAACGGATAGTTCACCTTGTACTTCTCTCCGAACGGCTTCAGTGCCGAGGCCGGGTCGTCAACTGATACGCCGATGACGATCAGCCCCTTCGGACCATATTTCTCCTGGAACTCGACGAACCACGGAATCTCCACCTTGCACGGCGGGCACCAGGTCGCCCAGAAGTCGAGCAGAATGACTTTGCCTTTCTGCGACGCCAAGTTGAAGTCCTTGCCTTGAGAGTCCTTCAGGGTGAAATTGAGATTCGCCGGCTTGGACGACTTGTCGCACGCCGATGACTGCGCGGCCTCGGCATCAGAACTGAACACGACCGGCTGTGAGCGGCGGTCACGAACCTCGTCCACATGCGGTAGCGGCACCGCCAACGACAGCAGCGCTAACGCCGCCAGCACGCCTGTCACTCGCAGTAGTTTGTATCTCATCGTCTGCGTTCGCTCGTTTGTCTTTATTCCCGTTTTCTGCCGCTTTTCGTTCTTGGTCAGTCGTCTTTCGTTCTTTGCTTGTCGTTTTCGTTTTTCGTTTTTCGTTTCTTCGTTCAGAGCCCCGCTGCCATGTCCTTCGCCAAGGCCTCGAGCGTCGCTCTCGGCTCTCTGCCGACGAGCACGTACGTGATATCCGCGCTCGACCAGATGACCGCATCGTGACCGAATACTTCGGCGGAACCACTACGGCCGGCATTGGGGATGACATAGAGCGACACAGGCCGACCGTTGAGCCGGTACATGGCATGGGCCGCTACCCCTTCGCCGCAGAAGCACCGGCGCATGTTGACCAGCTGCAGACCGGCGACCGCCGGCCGAGGCAGATGAATCTGGGAGCCGTAGTCGCGCGCGTATTGCTGTTCGCCTGCGCTCACGTCAACAGCCGTGTCGGCGTCATGCACGGCAAAACACGTCATGTGGTCAAGCGTGAGCTGCGCCGCAAGGACAGTTGGCGACAGGCCGGTCAGGCTGTACAACAAAACGCCGCCGACGATGAGCACGAGGGCGGCGGCCACGGACAGTGAGGCGAGTGTCGATCGGGTGGTGCCGAACGGCCACCGCCCGGCCCTGGCTGCGACGCGACACCGCGTTCGCAGTTCCTCTGGCGCGCACGGGCGGCACAACTTCGTGCGCACGGTGTCTCGGACGGCCGACTGCAGCGCCGTCTGGTGCCTGCACTTTGGGCACGCACGGAGGTGCGCCTCGACGATGGTCCGCTCGTCGGCGGTTGCCGCGCCATCGACGTAAGGCGCAAACAGCGGATCTATTTCCCGGCAACTAGGCATTCGTGCTGCCTTTAAGACGACACTTTGGCACGAGCCGGTTCATCATCTTTCCTCACCATTTTGTCATAGAGCATACGACGGCCGCGGGAGATCCGGGACATGACGGTGCCGACAGGAATTCCGAGCATCTCGGCGATTTCGGTGTAGGGAAACTCCTCGACGTCCCGAAGCCACACCGCCTCGCGGAATGCTTCCGGCAGCGCGTCCAGGGCAGCCTGGAGATCGGGGCCCATGGCTTCACGTATCAGGTGCTCCTCGGGGGTATCTGCGGGGTCGGCTGGGGCGACCAGGTCGACGCGGTCGCTATCGACGTCGACAGGATCCCTGCCGATATCGCGACGGCGGTTCCGAAAGGTGTTGTGGAGAATCGTGAACAGCCACGCTTTCAGGTTCGTGCCGGTCTTGAACTGCCGGCGCGCCCGGAACGCCTTGACGTAGGTATCCTGGACGAGGTCCTGGGCGTCGGCTTCGTTGCGTGTCAGTCGCAGCGCCGTGCCATAGAGGCTGTCGAGATGACTCAGCGCATCGGTTTCGAATGCGGAGGGCATGAATACGGGCCTTGGCTCAGTATAGGCTTGCCGCACCGAAGCGGCTGCAGCGCGAGCCCGAAGGCGGGACGACCTCCGGACAGGTCACAGCTTGTGGTCAAATCAGGCCGAAATACGTAAATGTCGAGCGACAGCCTTCGAGATCGCCTGTGATTTGACGGAGGGTCCGTGGTATGTCTCTTGCTCGATGGGCGTCGTTGCGGTCGCTGTATGATCACAGTAAGATCGCGAGAAACCACCCGGTGACCACACAATTGATTTCACGAGGTGATCGTATGCGCATGCGCGTCCCGCGCAGTGCTTCTCTCTGCCTGTTCGCCGTAGTCCTGGCTCTGGCAACCGCAGATGAGTCGAACGCGCAAAGGCTGACTCCGGGGATGCTCTGCTCGTGGTCGCAACTTCACGGGCAAGGCAGCTCCGTCAACGCGCAATCGCAGTTCGCGCCGTACTACGGCAAGAACCAGATCCACTACGACAAGTTCGAGTGGCATATCTATAAGACCGACCATTTCGAGATCTACTACTACCCTGAAAACGAGCGGCACCTCGAGCGGGTCGCCAGCTACGCCGAGAGCGCGTATCAGCAGGTCAGCTCGGATCTGCGGCACGACCTCAACCAGCGCGTCCCTCTCATCATCTTCAAGACCCACAGCGAATTCGAACAGCAGAACATCGCGCCGGGCTCATCGCCGGAAGGCGTGCTCGCATTCGCCGAAGGCGAGCGCAACCGGATGGTGCTGCCGATCGATCTGCCGACCGATTTGCTCTACGGGTTGATCGTCCACGAGCTGACGCACGTGTTTCAGTACGACTTCATCCCGATGTCGCTCCTCCGCCGTAACATCCCGCTCTGGGTGCACGAAGGCGGCGCCGAATACGAACGCGGCATCTGGGATCCGCTCGATCTGATGACCGTACGCGACGCGGCGGTTGCCGACATCATCCCGCAGATGAGCCAGATGGAAGGCTACGGCGATTTCGGCAGCCCCCGGCTGGTCTACAACCTCGGCCACGCGCTCTACGAATTCATCGAAGCACGCTGGGGCAAGGACGGCGTGCGGCAGTTCCTCTTCTCGCTGCGCAAGAGCGCCATCGGCGGCGGCACGAGCCCGTACGAAGAAGCGTTCCAGATGTCGGCGCGCGAGTTCGACCAGCAATTCGAGAAATATCTCAAGGATCGCTTCAAGGCCTTCCGCGACAAGGAGCGACCGGCCGACTACGGTCAGGATCTGTCGCCGGACCCCCAGAAATCCAACTATACGAGCTCAATCTCGATCGAGCCGTCGCCGTCGGGCGATCTCATCGCGGTGATGACCGGCAACCGCCGCGATCAGGAGCTCGACATCATCCTGATCTCGTCCAAAGACGGGTCGGTCGTCCGCAATCTCACGCCCGGCTTCGACAAGGACCGCGGCTTCGAGTACATCGCGCAGCCGAGTCTCAGCAACATGGTTCCGTGGATGTCGTGGTCGCCGGTCGGCGATCGCCTCGCGTATTTCGTTCGAAACGAGAAGAGTAAAGACGCTGATCATCCAGAACGTACTCACCGGCAAGATCGAGAACCGTTTTCCGCTGCAATCAGTCGACAACCCGGAGTCGCCGAACATCTCCCCGGATGGCCGCAGCGTGCTCTTCAGCGGCCTTCGCGCCGCCATCGCCGATATCTTCAAGCTCGACATCGCCAGCGGCGACATCACCAACCTCACCAACGACGACTTCGCCGACTACGCGCCGATCTACTCGCCCGACGGCAGCTTCATCGTGTACATGGCACGCGTCAGCGGCTCGCAGAAGCTGTTCAGGGTCGACGCAGATGGCAAGAAAACGCAGCTCACTTTCGGCACGCAGGACGAAGCGTCGGCGAAATTCCTGGGCGCTGACACCATCATTTTCTCGTCGACCGCGACCGATCCCGCGACGCCGCTGACGCCGGAAGAAGCGCGCAACGGCAACATCTTCAATCTGTGGTCGCTGAGCCTGAAAAATGGCGAGCTGAAGCAGTACACCGACGCACTGGGCGGAGTGCTGTCACCGGTCGTGCTGTCGAAGGACGGCCCGGCGCCGCGCCTTGCGTTTGTCGATTACTACAAGGGCGGCTATACCCTGCACAGCTTCGATCTCAAGGAACCGCTGCACACGGCGGTGTCGTCCGACTTCGGCTCGCCCGGCCCCATCACCGACTTCCAGGCGCCGCTCCAGCACACGCTGATCGCCGAGAACAAGTCGAAGAAGGGGAGATTCGAGAAGATGTTCCTCGACGGCCGGCCGCCGGTGAACATCGGCGTGACGAGCAGCGGCGACGTCTTCGGCGGAACAATGGTGTCCTTCACCGACGTGCTCGGCGATCAGCAGTTCAGCATGTACGCGTCGTCGGTCCAGCAGTACAAGACGATGTCGTTCTCGTACCTCAACCTTTCGCGCCGTCTCCAGTGGGCGCTGCAGGGCTACACGCAGACGCAGTTTTTCTACGGGCAGCTGTCGCAGTATTTCTACGACCCGTCCATCGCGCCGTTCATCAGCCGCGACGACGCGCTCGCGACACAGACGGTGCGCGGGGGATCCCTTTTCGCCATCTATCCGTTCAGCACATATCGGCGAGTCGAGCTCTCGGGCGGCCTGGTGCACTTTACCGAGGAGTTCGCCGACCCGGCATTGCAGCAGGCCTACTCAGGAGTATCAGCAGGAGCAGTTCCAGACGCAGTTCTTCAATAACGGCTTGCTGATGCCGCTCGGCGTCTCCTTTATCCAGGAAACCACGGTGTTTCGCGAGTACGGCCCGTTGTCGGGCAGCACCATGCGGCTGTCGTTCGAGGTCGCGCCGAAGGTGGGCAACTCGCTGTCACGCACGACGGTCGACGGCGATGCGCGCTACTACATGCGGCTTGGCGGGAACGGCGTGCTGGCCTTGCGAGCGTACGGCTTCAAGAGCATGGGCTCCGCACCGAATTACACGTACTTTGGCGGCAACTCCGAAATGCGCGGCTACGAGTACCGCGAATTCCTCGGCCACAAGGGCTTTTATACCAACGCCGAGCTCCGCTTTCCGCTCATCAATGCCATGGCGACGCCCATCGGCATTCTCGGCGGTATCCGCGGCGTCTTCTTTGCGAATATGGGCGGGCCGGCCTCGACGGACTGACTTCAAGGTGTTTGACAACAACACCTTCGTGACCGAACCTCTCCGCGACCAGAGCGGGGCCATCATCCGACCCCCGCAGCTCATCCAGGGGTTCCGGCTCGCCGGATGCGAGAGCGTCCTACGGCCTCGGCCTCGAGACCTTCGCGCTCGGTTTCCCGATTCACTTGGACTGGTCGTACCGCACCCTGTTCAACCAGGATTGGGAAGACTACGTCTTCGGCAGCAGCGAGCTGTGGCGCAGGCCGCAGTTCAGCGTGTGGATCGGGTACGACTTCTAGAGATGCTCGAAACTGGAACTAAAATCTAGAATCTAAACATCAGATCTCGCTTCTAGTTTCCAGATTTCCAGCTTCCAGCATTCCGATTGCCCTCGCATCGTCGACCTCTGTCCGATTACCTCGAGGGTCGGCTGCCCGCCGACGTGAGAGGATTCGAACAACATCTCGGCGGATGCAAGGCCTGCACGACCTCGTCGACACGTTCCGGACAACGGTTTCGCTGCTTCAGTCGCTGAGGAAGACGAGCTGCCCGAGGAGCTCAGGCTGCGGCTCAAAGCGTTTCTGGACGCCCGCACAACGAGCTGAGTCCCCGTGTTCAATGCCGCTGGATCCGAAGCCTGTCCGGACTGTAACCGAATGGTAGAGGTCGTTCTGCCGAACGACGCCAACCCCATGGGCTTCATGCTCGGCGGCGCGGTCATGCACCTCATCGATATCGCCGGCGCGATTGCGGCATTGCGGCACGCGCGGGCGCTGATGGTGACCGCCGCGGTCGACGGCCTCGAGTTCCTCAACCCGATCAGGGTCGGCGACTTCATCGTGCTGAAGGCACGGGTGACGGCGATGTTTACGACGTCGCTCGAGGTGGAAGTGACGGTGTTTTCCGAAGAAGCGCTGACGGGCCGGCGTCAGATGACGAGCCGGGCCTACCTCACGTTTGTCACGCTGGAACGAGATGGCGTGCGCGCGAAGATCCCGCCGCTGCTGTCGAGACCGAGGAAGAGAGGACGCTGATGGACGCCGCGCAGCACGCGCGCGCCGCGCACCTCGCCCGCGCCAGGAAGGTCTGAAATGAACTTCAACAGGAGAACAGGAATTTAGGAGAAATCGTTTCTCCAAAAAAAAATTTTTCCTAATCTTCTGGACGCCTGTTCCGTTTGTTTACTTTACTTTTCAATTCGCGCGCTTCGGCTGCGCCCGTCTGCAGTTGCACGATGCTCTGTCGAGGTCGATGGCCACACGATAGCGGCTCAGGAACTTGTAGCCGACAATCCCGCCGAGCCTGAAACCGAGCAGCACGCTTGGCGCGCGCAGGTTCAGCACCACGACCGACAGGTTCCGGTACTCGATCTTGTTGAAGTTCAGGTTCACCCCGGGCATCAGGAACGCGTCCTGGTCCCATCCAGACGCGCCGTAGACCTTCAGCGGAATGTTCCTGATGTCGCCGCGCTCCAGCCCGCTCGCGGTATCGGTGCTGATCGAGATCACCTGCCCGCCGGTGTCGAGGATGAAGCTCGCCGGCCCACCCTGCACCTGCCCTGGCACCATCGCGAGGCGGTGCATCCGCAACGGAAGCTCGACTTCGGCCTTCTCCATCGGCACCCGGTCGCCCATCAGAGCTCCTGGCGGTCGTAGTCGATCACCACTGACAGCCCGAGAGACATCGGCGAGAAGCTTTCCATCTCGCGTGTCGGCAACCCGACCAGCGGCGGATTCTTGATGATGGAGGGGACGTTCTGGACTTTCAGGGTGCCGATTTCCAGCTCATCGAGTCGCGTAAGTTCCAGCCCGCGCACGCCCAGGTCACCAACCCCTGCGCTCAGGATGTTGACGATCGGCGGATTCCCTGCGCGCGGCCGTCTCGCGCGAGATCACCGTCTGCTCCGATCCGGTGTCGAGCACGAAGTCCATCAGCGGTCCGCGATTGACGCGTCGCCTTGACGATGATTTTCTCGTTGATGACGCGGAAGGGCACGGTGTGCAGCTTCCCGTCGTTGCCGGGTCGATCTAAGGGCGGCCGCGCCCGAACGCGCGGAGGAACCGCACTTCGGCGCGCGCCCACGCGGCCTTCGCGCTGCGGTCCTTGTTGGGCAGCAGGTTGATGTAGCTCGAATAGGCGTTCGCGGCTTCCTCGTACCGCCGCATGCGCTCGTACACGGAGCCAACCGTGTGGTGGAACTCCGCGTCGCGCGGATCCTTGTTGAGCGCCGCCTGCGCGGCTCGAGCGCCTCGTTCAAGCTTGTTGCGCGCGGCCAGGCTGCGCGCGAGCCGTGCAGGGCCCGGGCGTTGTCCCGCTGGATCGCGAGCGCATCCTGGAACTTCTGCTCGGCCTCCTCGAAGAGCCCGAGCCCACAGCGCATCGGCGTAATCGCGAGCGAAACGGCCTCGTTCGAGAGGTCCGAGCCAGCAGCTGGCGCATCAGCGTACGCATGGGAGAAATCGCCCAGGCGCAGCGCCCTTGACCGCCGCCGGTCAACGCTTCGCGCCTGATACGCGGATCGTCGTGGGCCTTCGCCTCTTCGAACGCCGTCGAACGCCTCGATGTAGCGGCCGTCCGAAAACAGCAGCTTGGCCGAGCTGAATCTGCACCTCAGCAGCATCAGGAGAGATCGCCGAGGCGACGGGCGCAAGAACATCAGGACCGCGCCAGGATCGCGGCAAACGGCAGCAGCCTGAAGATAGAACACCATGGCTCCTGGTTTGTAGAGGCGGGTCTTGGCGGATTGAAGAGGAGCGCGCCGAACGGCGCAATGGAAAAAAGCCGGCCTAGCGGGTGTATTGCTCGATGGGTACGCCGTCGTACATCTCGTCGATCCGCAGATCTGGGTCTCGCGGCTATAGGTACCCAATTCGTAATCCTCGCTCATGATGAGCGCCTTGATGGGTTTCGTCGGGCACACTTCCGAGCAGAGGCCGCAGAAACTGCACCGCGACAGATTGAAATCGAAATAATCCAGAATTTTGATTTTCTGCCCGGGCTCGCGATGGCCCCAGCGCGATCAGATCGTCGGGCACGCTTTCGCACACTGATCGCAACGATGCACGTTTGCGCGCCCGATTCCGGTTCGACCTGCAACCGCAGCACGCCGCGGAACCGCGGCGCCACCGGACGCCGCTCGGCCGGATACTGGAAGGTGAACGCGGGCTGCGGAGTGTACTTGAGCGTCAGCCACAGGCCTTTCATCAGGTCGACGAGAAAAATCGTTCGCAGGAGTTTTCGCATGCGCGTCACCGACCAGCGTCGGTTCGGATCTCCGACATGATGACGCGCTCTTTGCGGAGCACCGTGTTTTCTTGCGAATCTTGTCCTGCAGCCGCATCAGCCCGTAGAGAAGTGCCTGGGACGGGGCGGGCGCCCCACACATAGACGTCGACCCGCACGATTTGTCGACGCCCTGCAGTACACTATAGGTCGGAAACGG
>CAWAPZ010000010.1:0-171930 GCA_963784045.1 Vicinamibacterales bacterium | reverse complement strand
CGAGATTCGCGCGGACTTCTTCAACGCGCTGAATATCCCGCATTACGACAACCCGAATGGACGCTCGGCAACGCGAACTTCGGCCGCGTGACGGCAATCCTGGCTCAGACGGAACGGGTGGTTCGCTTCGGAGGTAGGTTCCTATTCTGACATTGGCAGACTGGTATCGGTAGATTGGAAATTGTTGTCAGATTGGCAGATCGGAGATTGGCCGATTAATTGTCAAACTCCAATCTGCCGATTGAATCCGTCAATTACTCCGCCACTCTGAAAATCTGCAATCTGCCAACATTCTTACAATCCGCCAATCTTCAATCTATCTCAATGCAGATGGCTATTTCGGATCTTGCGTCTGCGTCCCACGCGGTGGGCCCGGATTGTCCGGATCCGGGGCTTGTGTCTGCGTCCCCCGCGGCGGGTCCGGATTGTCCGGGTCCACATTGTTCGCATCCTGGACCGCTAACGCGTAGCGGCGGCGCCGGCCTCCGCCTTCTTGCATGTCCTCGGGATATGGGCCACCGATCGCGACGGGCTTGCCAGTGGCGTCCAGTTCGGCGTGCGTTGACTTGACCGGCCCGACACCCGTGATTTGCAGGATCACGTCGCCGCTGCCTGCGACATCGTAGTAGGCGAGCTTGGCAGGCAGATACATCAGTCCGCCTTCGCGAACGGCTACCAGGCGATCCTGTCTGAACACTTCGCCCTTGCCGACCCACCAGGTGCCCTTGAGGACAGTGACAATTTGATCCTGGTCGTTATAGTGCGGACGGTTTTTCGTGTTCGGCCGGAGGTTCACGCGGCTGACATACATGCCGGGTTGAGCGGGGTCTCCATATACCCTCGTAGTCCCCGTGGGGGTTTGCTCAATCTGTACAAGGAGACGCGAGGAATCGACGAGAGGGCCAGCCTGCGGCTTCGGCTGCGGGGCCTGCGCAGACACGGCGATGGTGACGCTGCCCAGCCAGATCGCAATGGACAAATGGCGCTTCATGTTTTCACCTCGCTTGCGGAATGCTCGATTATCACATAATCCCATACCTTCGGTGCTCCCTTCTGGACACCATGCCGCGCTTCCGGGACACAACGAACCCAGTTCAAAACGTTGGATCGCTTTGGCGCTATCCCATTGAAATTGCACTGGATTACGGCGCCGGTCTCCCCTATATTGCGCAATACAGAAACAGAAATGCCGTTGGCCGCTGCGACGAATCGGCGCTGAGCGTGGTGCAGGATCCGCTCCGTCCGCGATCGTTGCCATATCAATCCCACAAGGAGAAGACGATGACAGGTACACGCTTTCCGGTGCGCGTTGTCTCGACACTCGCTGTGCTCGGGATACTGTTCGCGCCAGTTCACGCAGTCGCGCAAGTCGCGGTTGGCACTCTGGTTGGTAGCGTAAGGGACGACACTGGCGGCGGCGTACCAGGCGCGACGGTGACGGCAACGGAAACGCGCACGAACATCACGCGAACCGCGCTCTCCAACGAGTCAGGCAATTATTCCTTCAACAACCTTCCTCCAGGCGTGTATCGCGTCGACGGCGAACTCGTCGGCTTCAAGAAATTCTCTCGCGAGGGCGTCGAGGTCAGCGTCAATACCACGATTCGCGTGGAAATCGTGCTCGCTGTCGGCCAGCTCGAAGAGTCGGTGATCGTCACCGGCGAGGCGCCGATGCTGCAGACCGATCGCACCGACACGGGCCGCATCATCGAGAGCACGCAGATCACGCAGATGCCGCTGGGGTTCAATCGGAACTTCCAGGCGCTGCTGATTACGGTGCCCGGCGCGTCGCGTCCGTTCCGCCCGCATTCCGAGTTCTACAACTCACAGGAAAGCCTTTCCAGCAACGTCAACGGCCAGTCGCGGCAGGTCAACAACGTGCAGCTCGAAGGCGCGGACAACAGCGACAACGGCGGCAGCCTCGCGTTCTACATTCCGTCGGCCGAAGCGATTGAAACGGTCTCGGTGGCCACCAGCAACTACGACGCGGAGTTCGGGCGCGCCGGCGGCGCGGTGACCAACGTCACCATCAAGTCGGGCACCAATAATTTCAGCGGGTCGGTCTTCATGTTCGGTAACACCGAGGCGACTGTTTCCCGCAACCCGTTTTCGAGCCTGCCGCCCGCCGACGGTAAGTACACGCAAGGTGGCTTTACCTTCGGCGGACCGATCAAGCGCAATAAATTGTTCTTCTTCGGAGATTTCGTGCACACGGGCGACGACAGCGGTCGGCTCACCCAGGGCCACGTGCCGGAACCCGCATTCCGCAACGGCGACTTCAGTGCGGCGCCGACGCGAATCTACGATCCGTCGACCGGCGCTGCTGACGGCAGCGGACGCACGCAGTTCCCGAACAATCAGATTCCCGCCGGTCGCATCAACCCGATCGCCCGCAGCCTGATCGATAAAATCCCGATGCCGAACATTCCCGGCGCGGCGGTTGGCGCGATCAATTACGAAAAGCCCTATGTGAGAGAGCGGCGAACGAAGCAGGGTGACCTGAAAATAACGTATCAGGTCGCGCAGAACGACCTGGTCTCGGTGCGTTACAGCCAGCAGAACGCCCAGACGAAGGACCCGGCGATCTTCGGGATCTTTGGCGGTCTCAAGCCGTTTGCCGGAACGGGTACCAATCCGACCCAGAGCGTCGGCGGCACGTACAACCGCGTGTGGTCGTCGACACTCGTGCAGGAAGTTCGTTTCGGCCGCACGCATCATCACAATGAGGCGATCGGAGAGGACTATGGCCTGACGACATCACAGGATCTCGGTATCAGGGGTATCAACCTGAATGATTTCACCAGCGGCATTACGACGATTGACGTCGGCGGCTACAGCGATTACCTGATCGGCTTCGAGACGTCGCTGCCGTGGGATCGCGAAGAGAGCACCTGGACGGTATCGACGACCGCCACGAAGATGTGGGGCAATCACACGATGAAAGTCGGTGGCGACCTGCGCTCGAATCGGCACCTGCTCGACCAGGTGAACCATCCGCGCGCTCGTTTCCAGTACCGTGGCACGCAGACGGCGCCGCGCGACACCGACTCCGCCGCGCAGAACGGCTACGCAAACTCGCTCGCGTCATTCCTGCTGGACGTGCCGAACGGGATTGAAAGAGGACTGCTCGACATCGACGACACCATTGACATTCATCGCGGGGGCACGCACAAGGCTGTCTACACGTATGTGCAGGACAAATGGCAGATCCGACCTGATGTCACTCTCGATCTGGGATTGCGTCACGAGTTGTATTTTCCGCTCGTCGGGTACACACCGGTCGGCGGGCAGGCCACCTACGATCCTGCGTCGAACATCATCCGCGTGGCGGGCTACGGCGACATACCCGAGAACCTTGGCGTGAAGACCAACTGGAAGAACTTCAACCCGCGCACGGGCATTGCGTGGCGCCCGAACGACAGAAATGTGTTCCGTGCGGGGTATGGCGTGAGCGCGCTGGGAATGCCGAGCTCCTGGGGCCAGGCATACCCGATCCGGCAGGTTCAGCAGATCAGTCCCGTGAGCACCTATGCACCGACGACTGTCAATCTGACGACCGGCATGCCGCTCCCCGCGTTGGTGCCGATTCCGGCGTCAGGTATCCTCGATGCCACCCCGCTCCGGGCAGAAGCCCTGGATGTGATCGATCCGAACAGGACGGAAGGCACGCTGCATTCGTTCAACATCGCGTATCAGCGCATCCTGCCAGGCGGATTCACCGCGGAAATTGCGTATGTCGGGAATCGCGGCCACAACATCATGGCGGCCTACAACATGAACGCGGGTCTCGTCGTTGGAGCCGACCGTGCCGGCCAGCCGCTCTTCACTCAGTATGGAAGGACGGCCGACACTTCGAACCCGCAGCCGGTCAGATCCGAGTACAACTCGATGCAACTGAAGGTCGACCGCCGCATGAGAGGCGGCTTGCTACTCACCAACTCGTACACGTTGGGACGCGCCTACAGCTTTTCAAATGGAGATGGTGGTGGGACGATCTCTACGCCGGCGGATTGGGAGCGCGGATATCAGCGGACGACGTTCGACTCGACGCACAGCTTCGTCAGCAGTTTTGTCTACATGCTTCCGTGGGGACCAGACGGCAAGTGGGTGCGCGAGGGCACGATCGGAAAAGTGCTCGGCGACTGGCAGGTGACGGGCGTCGTGTCAGCGATCTCGGGCACGCCAATCGACTTCACGGCGAACGCCGGCGGGCTACTCGCGCCGGGCAACTCGAACACGCCTGACGCCACGGGCAAGCCAGACGTACTCGGGGGCATCGGATCGGGTGCACTCTGGTTCGATACGTCGGTGTTCTCCGCGCCGGCCGCCAGGGCGTGGGGCAACGTCGAGCGGCGCGGTCTCTTGACCGGGCCCGCGTACTACAACCTCGACGCGTCAATCGTGAAGGTGCTTCGTGTGGGATCGAAGCGCGCAGAGATCCGGGCGGACTTCTTCAACGCGCTCAACATCTCACACTACGCGAATCCCAACGGCACGCTCGGCAACGCCAACTTCGGCCGCATCACCGGCATCCTGGCGCAGACCGAGCGCACGGTTCGCTTTGGAGGACGCTTTCTGTTCTGACGCACATTGGAAGATTGGTGGATTGGAAGATTGATAGATTCAAAATGCCGCTGGGTTGCCGCCGCGGCCGTGGCCGGCGCGCTCATGTGCGCGCCGGCCACCGCGCTCGCGCAGACGCGTGTGGATTTTCAGCGGGACGTTCGTCCGCTTCTTTCAGATAACTGCTTCCTCTGTCACGGACCCGACGCCTCGACGCGCAAAGCCAACCTCCGGCTCGACCTGCATGAAGACGCGTTGGCGTCCCGGCGCAACGGCGCGCCTATTGTTCCGGGTAAGCCCGAGCAAAGCCTGCTCTACAAAAAGATCACCGAAGCCGATCCTGCGCGGCGGATGCCGCCGATCTCAAGCCATAAATCGCTGAGCGACGCGCAAATCGCAACGCTCACGACGTTGGATAGAGCAGGGCGCAGAGTGGAAACAGCATTGGGCGTTCATCGCGCCCGCGCGCTCCGCTCTGCCTCAGGTCAGCGATCGCCAATGGAGCCGCAACCCGATCGATCGGTTCGTGCTGGCCAAAATCGAGGCCGCCGGCCTGACGCCGAATCCCGAGGCGGACCGGCGCGCGCTCATTCGACGCGTGTCGCTCGACCTGACGGGATTGCCGCCGCGTCCCGAAGACGTGGCGGCATTCGTCGCTGATACAGCATCGGATGCGTATGCGAAGGTCGTCAACCGGTTGCTGTCATCCCAGCATTACGGCGAGCACCGCGCACGTTACTGGCTCGATGCGGCTCGTTACGGAGACACGAACGGCCTGCACTATGACAACTACCGCGGCGGCATCTGGCCGTATCGCGACTGGGTAATCACGGCGTTCAATCGCAACCTGCCGTTCGATCGATTTGCCATCGAGCAGCTGGCCGGCGATCTGCTGCCCAACCCTACGCTCGATCAGCTCATCGCGACCGGGTTCGTCCGCAACAACACGACCACCAATGAAAACGGCGTCATCGAAGAGGAGATCCGCTTTCAGTACGTGAAGGATCGCGCGGACACGACCGGCACCGTGTTTCTCGGATTGACTGTCGCCTGCGCGACCTGCCACGACCACAAGTTCGATCCGATTTCGCAGAAGGACCATTACGCGCTCGAGGCGTTTTTCAACAACACGACCGAGCGCATCATGGACAACAACCGGCCCGATCCGCCGCCGATCGTGATCGTGCCGGCCGATGCCGATCGCGGCCGCTGGCTCGAGCTCGACGCGCAGCGAAAGTCTCTGCGGGCGCGGCTGACGGCTGCGCATCAGGCGCGTGACACGCGGTTTGAGGCGTGGCTTCGGAACGGCGCCCCCGCACAGCTTCAGGATCCGCTGGCGGCTTCGGAGCTGCTCGCGATTGCCGCAGATCGGGATGGCGCGCGTATCCGTCGGGCCGGAGTAGTCACAACGGTGCCGCTGGGTCCGGGCGTGACGTCAGACGATCTCTCGCCATGGAGCAGCCTGCGCGCGTTGAAATTCAGCGACAAGTCGCCGATGACGGTGCCCGGGATCGGCCTGACAGGACGTGAGCCCTTCTCGATGACGGCGTGGGTGTACTTGCCGAAGATAGCGCTTCATCCAGGGCAGACAGGCGGCTCGCAGGCGCTGGTCATTGCGTCGCAAACGGCTGCGGGAGACCCGGAGGCGAAGCCCGCTGCGCCGTCCGTCGGGTGGGTTGTCGAGATCGATGAAGGCGTCGCCAGACTCAGGCTGCTGGACAACACGGGAAAAGTGATTCGGGCTCTGGCGCCGTACAACAAACCGGTAAAAGCCGGCACGTGGAATCACCTCACGTTCACCTACGACGGCAGCCGGATGGAGAACGGTTACGCGTTCTACATGAACGGCATCCGGATGCCGATCGAGCGCGGGTCCTACGGCGCGCAAGACTCGACCGTTGCGCCGGAACTGAAAGACAGCATCGCCAATTCGGCGCCCATCAGCATAGGGGCGGCGGCGAACGGCGACAAAGGGCTCGCTGGTTCGATTGGCGAGTTCCGGGTCTTCGACCGCGTCATCAGCGAAGAAGAGGCGCGCCTTGCGGCATCGTGGCCCGCTATTGCCGCGGCTTCGTCGAAAGAGATCGCGCAGCTGACCGCGGCGGAGAAGCACGGGCTGAAGCTCTATTACCTGATGGACGGCGATGCGCGATACAAGTCGCTGTCTGCGGAGTTTGATCGCGTGAGCGCGGAGCATCGCGCGATCGAGTTGCGCTCGCACACCGCGATGGTGATGGAAGAGCGCACAGACTCGAAGGCAGCGGCGCCTCTCTTGTTTCGCGGGATGTACGACCAGCCGCGGGAGCTTCTCGACGCGCGAACCCCGTCGTTCCTGCCGCCCATGGCGCCGGAACTGCCGCGAAACCGGCTGGGCCTCGCGCGATGGATCGTCGATCGGTCCAATCCGCTCTTCGCACGCGTGACCGTAAACCGGTTTTGGCAGGAGATATTCGGCGCCGGACTCCTCGAGGCGGCCGATGACTTCGGCGCACAGGCGCAGCCCCCGTCGCATCCTGAATTGCTCGACTGGCTCGCGGTCGAGTTCCGCGAGTCGGGCTGGGACGTCAAGAAACTGATCACGCTCATCGTCACCTCGGCGACCTACCGGCAAGCGGCCGCCATATCACCGGAGAAACTCCGCAACGATCCGAAGAACGTCCTGCTGGCGCGCGGGCCCCGGTTCAGGCTCGACGGAGAAGTTGTGCGGGATTCCGCGCTCGCAGCCAGCGGCCTGCTCGTGACCAGGCTCGGCGGACCGCCCGTCAAGCCCTACCAGCCTGCGGGAGTCTGGGAGGGCACGTCGATGGTGTCGAGCAATACGCGGAATTACAAACAGGATTCGGGCGAGTCGTTGTATCGGCGAAGCCTCTACACGCTCTGGAAGCGCAGCGCGCCTCCGGCGTCGATGGACATCTTCGACGGCCCGACGCGCGAGGTATGTGTCGTGCGGCGCGATCGCACGAACACGCCTCTGCAGGCGCTCGTCACTATGAACGATCCGCAGTTCGTCGAGGCGGCGCGCGTACTCGCGCAGAAGGCGCTGCGTGCGTCAGGCTCCGACGTGAGTGGCGCGCTCGACTTCATGACCCTCCGCGTGCTGGCGCGTTCGTTTACGCCCATGGAGCGCGAGATCGTTTTGGGTGCGTATCACGACTTTGTCTCGCACTATCGTGCAAGCCCGGGCGCGGCAGACAAGTTGCTGGCGGTGGGTGAGTCGCCTTCCGACGGAACCCTTCCACCGGCAGAGGTCGCAGCGCTCACGATGGTGGCCAATCAGATCTTCAGTCTGGACGAGGCACTGAACAAATGAGCCCGTACGAAGAAGCGGTCATCCTCGAAACCCGGCGCCAGTTTTTTTCGCGGACGGCCCGCGGGCTCGGGGCCGCTGCGCTGGCGACGATGTTCGGCCGCGATGCGGCGGCGGCCGCCGCATCCGGCCCTGCGCCGGAGAAGTATCTGGGTGGATTGCCTGACCTGCCTCACTTCGCGCCCAAGGCGAAGCGCGCCGTATACATGCACATGCTCGGCGGCCCGCCCCAGCAGGATCTCTTCGATTACAAGCCCGGTCTCACGGATTGGTACGACAAAGATCTGCCCGATTCAATCCGGCAGGGACAGCGCCTGACGACGATGTCGTCGGGGCAGGCGCGGTTTCCGATTGCGCCGTCGATTTACAAGTTTTCGCAGCACGGCAGGAGCGGAGCGTGGGTATCAGAGCTGCTGCCGCATACCGCAAAGATGGTCGACGACATCGCGATCGTGAAGTCGCTCTACACCGAGCAGATCAATCACGAGCCTGCGATCACGTTCATCCAGACCGGATCCATGACCGGCGGGCGGCCGTGTATTGGATCGTGGCTCGCATACGGTTTGGGGAACATGTCCGAAGACCTTCCCACGTTCGTCGTGATGAACGCGGTTCGCTCCAACGTGCGGACGCCGATTCAGGCGATGTCGGCGCGCATGTGGAGCGCGGGATTTTTGCCGGCCAAATATTCCGGTGTGTCCCTGCGCGCGGGATCCGAGCCGGTGCTGTTTATCAACAATCCCGATGGTGTATCGACGGAGGTCCGTCGGCGAATGCTCGACGCGGTCAGCGAGCTCAATCAGCTGCAGCATCAGGCCGTCGGCGATCCCGAAACGCTCACGCGTATCGCGCAGTATGAGATGGCGTATCGGATGCAGGCATCAGTGCCGGAGCTCACCGACCTGTCGTCCGAGCCCGCTGGCGTCTACGACCTCTACGGAGAGGACGCGCGCAGGGCGGGAAGCTTTGCGCAATGTTGTCTGACGACGCGACGTCTTCTGGAGCGCGGGACGCGTTTCGTGCAGATCTGGCTGAACGGCTGGGATGTGCATGCCAATGCCACCGGGCATCTGCCGAGTCAGTGCCAGGACGTCGACCAGGCATGTTACGGCCTCGTTCAGGACCTGAAGCAGCGCGGCATGCTCGACGATACGCTGCTCGTGTGGGGCGGAGAGTTCGGCCGTACAATCTATTCCCAAGGCAGCCTGACGCCGACAAATTACGGCCGAGATCACCACCCACGATGCTTCACCATGTGGATGGCGGGGGCAGGTGTCAAGGGCGGAATTGTGTATGGAGAAACCGACGATTTCTCGTACAATATTGTGAAAGATCCAGTCCACGTCAGGGACTTCCAGGCGACCATTCTTCATCAGTTCGGGATCGACCATGAGCGCCTTTCGTACCGGTATCAAGGACTCGACGTCAAGCTGACCGGCGTGGAGAAGGCGCACACTGTTCAAGGAATTTTAAGTTAGAGGACCTGATGTCGAACCCATTTTCGCAAGTGGTGAGTTTCGGGGTAGTCGGTCTCGGTTTGACCATCTTTCTTTGCTTGCAGGCAGATACGTCTGCGCAGCAAGCCGCTCGACAACAGGCGGTACGTCCAGCGGCGCCCTCCAGCGCCGCCACTCCGGTGTCTACCAACCGAGCCGTTCTCGACCGTTACTGTGTCAGCTGCCATAACGAACGGGTCAAGACGGCCGACCTGATCTTGGACAAGGCCGACGACGTGAACCCCGGCGCGAATCCTGAAGTCTGGGAAAAGGTATTGCGCAGAGTGCACATCGGCACCATGCCTCCGCCGAACATGCCGCAGCCGGGGCAGGAGGAGCGTCGCGCGCTGGTGAGCTGGCTCGAGACGTCGCTCGATGCGGCTGCGGTCAAGAATCCGAACCCCGGACGGACGGAAACGCTGCGACGCCTGAATCGAACCGAGTATCGGAACGCTGTCAGGGATCTCCTGTCTCTCGACATCGATGCGAACTCGCTCCTGCCGGCCGATGAGAGCGGCCACGGGTTCGACAACGTCACTGTCGGCGACTTGCCGCCGACGCTTCTCGATCGCTACATCTCGGCGGCGCAGAAGGTCAGCCGCCTCGCGATCGGCAGCACGCAGACGTCGATGCAGGCCGACACCATCCGATTGCCGGCCGATCGCACGCAGGAAACACACGTCGCCGGTCTTCCGCTTGGCACCCGCGGCGGCGCCTCAATCCCGTACACGTTCGCCCAGGACGGCGAGTACGAGATTCAGGTGTGGCTTGCGCGCGACTTGAGCGGAAATATCGGGGGATTGCGCGAACGGAGCCGTTCGCATGAGATGGTCGTGCTTGTGGACCGCGAGCCGGCGAAGTCCTTCACCATTCAGAAGCTCGTCGACGACGACACCACGCTGGACAAAGATCTGAAAGTGCGCGTCACAGTCAGTGCAGGCCCGCACGACATCGGCGTGACGTTCATTAACGACAGCTCGTCTCTCCTGGAGGCGCAGAGGCAACCTCTGCTGGCCCGCTTCAACGAGCGGCGTCATCCGCGCACGGCGCCTGCCGTCGATCAGGTTTCCATCAGCGGGCCGTATGCGGCCAAAGGCGCAGCCGACACCCCGAGCCGCGACCGCATTTTCGTGTGCCGGCCCGAGGGCAAACCGAGCGGAGCGGCGCGGGGCATCGGGGCCCCGCTAGCGCAGCGAGGCGCCGGGGCGGAGGGCCCCTGGCGTTAAATAACGAAAAGGAACTCGACTGCGCAAAGACGATTCTGTCGACGCTGATGCGGCGCGCCTACCGGCGGCCCGTGTCGAAGGAAGACGTCGAGGGGCCGTTGGCGCAATATCGCGAGGGGCGCGCCAACGGAGATTTCGACGCCGGAATTACGAGAGCGCTGAGCGCGGTCCTGATCAACCCGGAGTTCCTGTTTCGCGTCGAAGCCGATCCCGCCTCCGCTAAAGCTACGGCGGGCAAGCCGAGCGAAGCAAACGTTTACCGCATCTCGGATCTCGAGCTCGCGTCACGGCTCTCGTTCTTTCTTTGGAGCAGTATCCCGGATGATGAGCTGCTCGATGCGGCAATCCGCGGCAGGCTGAGCCGTCCTGAAGAGCTCGAGAAGCAGACCCGCAGAATGCTCGCCGATCGACGGTCGTTCAACCTGTCGAGCAATTTTGCCGGCCAATGGCTCCGGCTGCGCAATCTCGACGCCGTCGTGCCGAGCACGAAGCTGTTTCCCGAGTTCGACGACAACATCCGCGAGGGTTTCCGGCAGGAAACGGAGCTGTTTGTCGACAGCATCGTGCGCGAGGATCGCAGCGTGCTCGATTTGATCAAGGCCGACTACACGTTTCTCAATGAGCGTCTCGCCAAGTACTACGACATACCCAATGTCCATGGCAGCCACTTCCGACGTGTAGCGGTCGGACCCGACACCAGGCGCGGCGGCCTGCTGCGGCATGGCAGCGTCCTCTCGGTCACGTCGTACGCCACCAGGACATCGCCGATCATTCGTGGCGTGTACGTGCTCGACAATATTATGGGCGCGCCACCGCCGCCTCCGCTTCCCAACGTGCCGGCCCTCGACGAGGGCACGGTATCGGCCAGCCTTCCGATGCGCGAGCGGCTCGCCGCGCACCGCAAGAACGCGGTGTGCGCAAGCTGTCACCGCACGATCGATCCGGTTGGCTTCGCGTTCGAGAATTTCAATGCCGTGGGCCAGTGGCGCAGCTATGAAGGCGAAGGGGAACCAATCGACGCGTCGGGCGCCCTGCCGGGCAGCCCCGAATTTCGCGGCGTCTCGGGACTCGAAGAGGCGCTGCTCAGCCGGCCGGAGATGTTTGCCACTGCGCTCACCGAGAAGCTGCTGACGTTCGGACTTGGGCGCGGCGTTGAATACTACGACGCGCCGGCCGTTCGCAAGATCGTGCGCGACGCGGCGGCGGATCGGTACCGCTTCTCATCAATCATCCTGGGTATCGTGAAGAGCACACCGTTTCAAATGAGGAGATCAGCGTCATGATCATCATGAAGAAGGCACTGCCACGGCGAACGTTTTTGAAAGGCGCTGGGACCGTCATGGCGCTGCCGCTACTCGATGCGATGATCCCCGCCGCGACCGCGTGGGCGCAGACACCCGCCAAACCTGTACCGAGATTGGGCTTCGTATATATGCCCATGGGATGCGACCACTCGCGGTGGACCCCGGCTGCCGGCACCGGCAAGCTGACCCAACTGTCACCGATACTGAATTCGCTCGAGCCGGTGAAAGACCAGGTCACGGTCATCACCAACACGCGGCTTCAGAACTCGTACCCGGGCACGCACGACACGTCGAACTCGGGGTTCCTGAGCGCGGCATTCTCGAAGCACACCGAGAGCTCGGACTATTACCTTGGCACGACGATGGATCAGATTGCGGCGAAGCAGATCGGCCGCGACACGCAGCTGCCGTCACTCGAACTGGCGATGGATCTGAACCCGCTCGCGGGCGTATGCAACAACGGCTATGCCTGCGTGTATCAGAATTGCCTCTCGTGGTCTTCGCCGACGACGCCGCTGCCCTCCGAAGCGCATCCGCGCATCGTGTTCGAGCGCCTCTTCGGCGAGGGCGGCAGCTCGGCTGAGCGCCGCGCGGCATTGCAGGGCAGGGCGAGCCTCCTCGATACGTTCAGCGCCGATATCGCGCGCCTGAAGCGTCGAGTGGGCATGTCCGACGCTGCACGTGTCGATCAGTATCTCGAAAGCGTCCGAGAGATCGAGCGGCAGATTCAGCGCGCCGAGGCGGGTGCCATGGACAACACGATGCCCGATCTGGACCGACCAGTCGGCGTTCCCGCGGCGTTCGCTGACCACGCGAAGCTCATGTTCGACCTTCAGATTCTCGCGTTCCAGGCGGATATCACGCGAGTCGTGACGTTCCAGTTCACTCGCGAGCTGAGCAATCGTACGTATCCCGAGATCGGCGTGCCGGATGCGCATCATCCGACAAGTCACCACGGCAACGACCCCGAAAAGATCGAGAAGATCTCCAAGATCAATGCGTTCCACGTGTCGTTGTTCGCGGAGTTCCTCGAGAAGATGAAAGCCACTCCTGACGGCGACGGCTCGCTGCTCGACCACAGTCTGTATCTGTACGGAAGCGGCATGGGTAATCCCAGCCTCCACGATCATGAGAACCTGCCGATTCTGGTCGCTGGCGGCGCCGCGACGGGTCTGAAGGGCGGCCGGCATATCAAGTACGACAAGGGCACGCCGTTGGCGAATCTTCATCTCACGCTGCTCGATCGCGTGGGCGTTCGTCTGGATTCGTTCGGCGACAGCGACGGCAAGGTCGACGATCTCTTCGAACCCGTCACTCTGTAGTTGGCGAACAGAAGGCTTTCATCTTTTGGTCTTCTGTTAAAAAAGTTGGGTGGAGGCGAATATGCTCTGGCGAAATGCGACTGGACTGGCTCTCCTGATGACGGCTGTTGCGGGTACGGCGCTGGCAGCCGAGCGTGCAACGCTGGCCGACGCCGTGGAACAGCGCGATCGCGCTGCTGTTCGTACGCACATTGCGCGTGGCGTCGACGTGAATGCCACGCAAATCGACGGCACGACCGCGCTCCACTGGGCGGTCCATTACGATGACGCGGAAACCGCCGCCGTGCTCGTCAAAGCCGGCGCCAATGTAAATGCCGCCAACCGGTACGGTGTGCCGCCGCTCGCGCTCGCGTGCGCCAACGGCAATGCGGCTGTCGTGCGTCTGCTGCTCGAGGCGGGCGCCGATGCAAACGCCACGATGAAGGGCGGCGAGACTGTGCTGATGATGGCCGCACGGTCCGGCAATCTCGACGCCGTCAAGGCGCTGCTCGTCCGCGGCGCGAAGCACGACCTTCGTGAGCGGCACGGACAGACAGCGCTGATGTGGGCTGCAGCGGAAGGACACGCGCCAATCGTGCGGGCGCTCATCGAGGCTGGTGCGGACATCAACGCAACGCTGGATTCCGGGTTTACGCCGTTCCTGTTTGCTGTGCGCGAAGGGCGCATCGAGGCCGTGCGTGTGCTCCTCGAGAAAGGCATAGACGTCAACGCGCCGATTCAGCGTCGCGAGCGAACGGCCGAAGGGAATGCCAACCCGAACTATGTCCTGTATCGTCCGATACCGAGGGGGACGAGCCCGATCATCCTCGCGGTACAGAACGGTCACTACGAGCTCGCTATCGCGCTGGTTGAGGCGGGTGCGAATCCAAACGACCTGCAGATGGGATTCTCGCCGCTCCACATCATCAGCGGAGTCCGAAAACCGGATTCCAGCGATGGCAGTGACCCCTCGACGCCCGCCGGTTCGGGCAGCCTGACGAGTCTTCAGTTCGTGAAGGAGCTCGTGAAGCACGGCGCGAACGTCAATCTGCGCCTCGATAAAAACGCGCCGAGATATCCTGCGACCTCCTCGCGAGTGGAGGCCCCTGGTGCGACGCCGTTCTTATTCGCCGCCGATCGCTCCGATGTCCCGTTGATGCGCCTCCTGGTGGAGCTGGGTGCCGATCCAATGCTGCCGAATCTCAGCAACACAACGCCCCTGATGGCCGCGGCCGGTCTGGGGACGACAGAGCCGCTCGAAGAGGCAGGCGAAGAGGTCGAAGCGCTGGAAGCCACGAAGATGCTGCTCGACCTTGGCGCCGACGTGAACGCCATCGACAACAACGGCGACACACCGATGCACGGCGCAGCCTACGGAGCGTACCCGACCGTGGTGAAGCTGCTGGCTGAGCGCGGGGCGGATCCGCAGATCTGGAAAGAGAAAAACAAGTTCGGCAGGACGCCGCTGTTCATTGCGGAAGGCTATCAGGGGCGTCTCCCGCGGCCCGATGTTCCGACAATTGAAGCGGTGACCAAGTTGATGGTTGCCGCGGGGCTTTCGACCGAGGGTGAACGGCCGCCAATTGTCGACATCTACGAGAAGATGCCGGAGCCTACGAGGACGTTCAAAACCGAGCAGCAATGAAAAAGTGCGAGGGTGGGGGACCGCTGTTCCTCACCCCTCGCTTTCTTGTTCCTTTTTCCTTTTTCCTTACCCCTTACCCCTTACCCCTTACCCCTTCTGCCTTCCCCTGAATAAGCGCCGCCAGGTAGCTGAGCGGGTCGGACTGTTGCTTCGCCACTTCCTTCAATTGCCCGAACTCACCTGCCATCTGGCACAACTGCGGCAACGAGGGGCAGGAAAGGTCTTCAGGAGCGGCATCCAGCAGGTACCGCCGAAAGGCATTGATGGCGTCGTCGTATCTCTCGACCCGTATCAGCAGTTCCACGAGTACTTCCGCCGGACGATTTCCATCCCGATCGGGATCTGAAGCCGCTGCCTTTTCATCGAAGTGCGTTACCGCGCGGTCGACATCTGCGCCGATGAGCGCCTCGAGGTAGATGCGGCGATCGTCGTACGCGCGCTCGAACGGAGGGTCGTCCGAGTATTGGAACATCTCTCCGAGCCGGCTCGCATAGCCGGCAATCTCCACGGCCAGTTTCAGCGTCTCCGCGTCGTCCAGATCCGCGCTCAATTTGAGCACAGGGGCAATGTGTGAGCTGTCGGTATACTGCGCGTTGTTTTCGAAGAGCCAGGCACGCCCTTCGATGAGCGCAGCAATCGAGTGGCTCTCCGGCTGCGTCCCCTCGACATCCGAGATCGCGCGGCTGAGGTTTTCGACCAGCTGGCCGTGCAGCGACCGGACGAGCAGGCGGAGCGAATCGCTCCGGCCCTCCTCCTGAGGATAGGCGGCGAACATCGTGATGGCGCGGCACAGGCCGTAGTGCTTCAGTATCAGTTCGAACCCCTTCCGGGGATGGAGCCCTTCCTGAAACGCAACGTGAATCGTCGAGTTCAGGGCTTCCTGAGCCTCCGGCGTGTCCGCGTCGGGGACGTCAAACGCGTCCAGCGCGCGGATGATCGGGCCCGTATCGCCGACTGCGCGGAAATAGGGCCATGCATGCGGGATGTTTCGATCTGCCAGAATCAGCTCGCCGACCTCGCGTGCCGCTTCTACATACCCATCCTGATAGGCCTGCTGCAGGTCTTTCGGCACATCACCGATGCGAGCGCTGGAAACGAGAGGCAGGCCTAACTCAAACCGCTTCTGCATCAGCCGGGCATCGAAGAGCTGTCGATATTGCTTGTCGCGCTTGAAGCGGGCGGCGAGCTCTTCGAACGCGGCGCCGGTGTCGTGATTCTGTAGTAGGTGTTCGAGCCAGGGAAAAATGGCGTCGTTGGAATTGCGATCGGCCTGCATCGCCATAGCTTACGCCGACCAAGGCGAGGGGCGACGGGAAGAGGTGGATCAGAACGTCAGTCTGGCACCGACTTGTATCGCGCGGCTCCCGCTAGCCCCCCTGATCCGGCCGAAATCCGACGCGTTGACGGCCGTGCTCGGATCGCTCCAATTTTTCTTGTTCAGCGCGTTGAATGCGTCGATGCGGACTTGCAGCCTCCGCCCGGACCCCAGCGCGAAGTTCTTTGCCATGGTCGCATGCAGGTTCCAGAGCGCCGGGCCACGAGCATCACCCACCAGGTAGGTGCCAGGCCGGAGCGTTGCATTGGTGGCGGAGCTGACCGGTACGAGAGCAAAGGCAGCCGGGTTGAGGTAATTGCAACCGGTCGAGTCGCACGTGTCGTCCCAGTTCGGCAGCACCAGGTCGACGCCGGAAATCATATCTGGACGACTGCTGGGTATTCCGGAGGGCTGCGTAATCGACAGCACCTGTCCCGTTCGGGCGGTCAAGATGCCGGAAATCTGCCAGCCGCCCAGAGCTCCCTTGACAAGAGTTCCCCGGCTTTCGAGCAGCGGCAGCTCGTAGATGGTTGTCGCCGTGAGCCGATGACGAACGTCGTCTTCCGTTGGGCCCCGATCGAACTCTGCGTCCCAGAAGTCCTGTGTGTTCCCGATATCGGCCGTGATATAGGACGCGAGGTCACCACCCTGAGTGGCGACACCTTTCCCAAACGTGTAATTGACGTCGAAGGAGTACGTGCTCGAGAAGCGTTTCCTCATCGAAATCTGCATTCCGTTGTAGACCATCGTTTGATCGTCCGTTACGTAATAGCCGCCTGGAGCGCCGAGCGACGGATTCGGACGGGCGCCGGTCACGCGATCGATGGCTTTTGCAAACTGCAGCTGCAGCGGAAAGTCCCTCCCATCTGTTCGGATGTACCCAACCTCGAGCGACATGGTTTTCCCGATTGCCCGCTGGACTTCCAACATCGACTGAATCGTATGGGGTGGGTCGAGGTCAGTATCGATGACCGAGAAGATGCTTTTCCGTCCCTGGTTTTCGGCGATGACAATCTGGCGAAGGTCGTCATTGTAACCCGGCCACTGAAGCCCTCGGGCGGCGACTTCGGTGCGGTTCCACAGCGTTCGAAACGCAGCGTTCGGATCGCCCGTGATTTGCCGCACGGCCGCAAACAGGTGCGGACTGTACAGGTAGCCCACGCCCCCGCGTACCACCGTCTTCGTGTCGTGCAGGGTCCATGCGAATCCCAACCGCGGACCCAGACCGTAGGAAGACTCGTACGGGCGCATCGGATCGACAGGCGGACCAAAGTCCAGTTTTCGGAGATCCGTAGGGGGAGCAAGATTCACCGCCTCCGCCGGGACCTCGGTCGTCGGATACACCTGTATCGGAGAGTAGTGGTCGTATCGTACGCCGAGGTTGAGCACGAGGTTCGCGCCCAGGCGCCAGTCGTCCTGAAGAAAGAGACCGAACTCCATCAAATGCGACTGGTATCTCGGGGTGCCGAACGTGACATTGAGTGATTGCGGAATGTTCGCGAGCGCATCGGCCAGGGTCTGATACTGGTATTGGGGATTCTGCGTCGTCAGCTTGTTTCCGGTGTCGCGGATCCATCGGAAACCGGTCTTCACGACGTGACGGTTGATGACGCGGCTGAACTTCTGGTCGAAGCTGAGCGTCCGATTGGTCAGCTCGAGAACTTCGGCGCTGGGCCCGCTAAAGACGTTCGTGATGTTGATAAAGGGCACCGCTCGACCGTAGGCGAGATACTCATCGGGTTTGTTCGGATTGGGATCCCTGACATTGAAAAACTCATCCAGCCGGGGCAGGTACGTGCGGTTCCAGCCGAATCGGCTTTCAGAGACCCAGGGACCCTTGGCCCAGACAAACTGCGAAGCGATGCGATCCTGCTCGCTTGGAAAGAAGCGGTCGTTCGAGCCGTTGACGTTGATTCTCGGGGTCACGGCGTACGGTCTGAGTCGCGTGTAGGTCGTCGCGGAATTCGCGCCGTTGAACACGGCAAAGTCGGCTTTGGCGACGACGTGATTTTCTTTGCGGAACTGTTCGTGAACTCCGCGATACGTTCCGCGATTCGGATCGACGACCCCTGCGTTCGAGACGATCGGTTCGGTCGGAAGTGGAAGCGTATCGAGGTTGATCTTGGTCTCCGGGAACGGTAAGGCCGCCGTCAACGCATCGCGGACGTTCTGGTAAGGCACGCTCCCGGTCAGGATGACTTCGCGGTCTTCGTAGTAACCCTCGTAGGTCGTAAAGAAGAACAGCTTATTGTGAAGCACCGGTCCGCCAAGCGTTCCACCGTACTGATTGAACGTTCCAACCGGCTTGGCCGTTGTAGAAAAGAAGTTGCGGGCATTGAACCGCTCGTTCTGAAGGTTGTAGAACACGGAGCCGTGAAACGTATTGGTGCCAGAGCGGCTGATCATGTTGACCTGGCCGCCGGCGACGCCGCCATATTCGGCCGGCAGCACGCCTTTGATGATCTGCACCTCGGCGATCGAGTCGATGCTCATAATCGAAATCTGGTTCTGACTGCCGTACTGATTCATCGACCGCTCTTCGGGACTCGAATTCGCCTCAGTTCCATCAACGGTGATGCCCGTGCCTCCTCCAGCAACACCACTCATCTGCACGTCGCCCTCGTCCATGTTCACGCCGGGCGCAAGGCTCAGCAGATTCGAAATGTTGCGGCGATTAACCGGCAGCTCGCGAACCTCCTGCGACCCCAGCGTCGTGGCTTGACTGGACGTCGCGGTCTCGATGAGCGGCGCTTCCCCGGCAACCGTAACACTCTCCTCCACGGTGCCGACCTCGAGCGTGAACGTCTGCCGCACCGTTTGACCAGAGCCGAGCTGTATGCCTTCGTTCGTGTAGGTCTTGAAACCGGTCAACGCGATCCGGACTGAGTACGGCCCGCTTGGCATCGCGGAGATCACAAACTCACCTCGCGCGTCGGTGACGGCTTCGCGCGGTACGCCAGTGCCCTGATGCGTCGCAATGACGACTGCACCCGGCACCACGGCGTCGCTCGTGTCGCGCACCAGGCCGACCAGGGTTGCCGTCGTAACCTGCGCAGTCAGGTGAGTCGGCCACACCACAGACCCGAGCAGCAGCGCGACCAGCGAAGCCGTCTTCGTCATAGGTGATCTCCGTGGCAAGAGACGATAGGCGGCCCGCTGGCCGCCTGTTCCAACCGCCTACTTCGCGTTCGGCAGATGCAGCGACAGAATCGTGATCGGACTCTTGATGTCGATGAATTGATGGTTGACGCCCGACGGCACGATCATCCAGTCGCCCTTGGCGAACTTCTGCGACACTCCGCCTTCGATGGTTTTTGCAGGATCGCCGACGAGTTTTCCGCCCGTCACCATTGTGGCTGATCCCTCGAGTACATAAAACAGCTCTGACGTCTCCGCGTGGACCGACGCGCCCTGCGCCATCGGCTGGCGATGCTCGATGTTCACGTTGTACGGAGCGAGCGTGAAGACTCTCACGCTGGAGTTCGCGCGATCCTTCGGAAGCTTGGCGATCGCGTCAGCGACTTCGGCCGCAGACATGTAGGTGAGTTTGGTGCGATCGGTGGGTGGCGGAGGTGTCCCGCGTTGTGCGAAAGCGGGAGCGGAGAGCAGAACGCAAACACTGGCGACGACGAAGACTCGCATGAAACCTCCTTAAGGGATCAGAACATTCCATCGCAGCGACGTGGCGCCGTTGCGGTGAGACACGTTACGGGAGACGTCGAACCTTCAGATTCCGGAATTCCAGATTTGCGTGGCGCACATCTTCCGGATGCGCCAACTGGAGGCCGATATGCCCGGATTTGCGCCGCGCATCGTGGCCGTCGGCGACCTTCTTGCCGTTGAACACCACCACGAAATGGTCGCCGTTCACGGTGGCTTCGATCGTGTTCCACTCGTTCGGAATAATTTTCACGTCGTGCGGCGCTTTGCTCACGTTCACGACGCTGCCCGTGAGGAAATCGCCGCTGCTGTAGTTGCCCGGGTTTCTGTCGCGAATCTGCAGCTCGTAGCCGGGTCCGCCGGGATCAGGCGCTGGCTTTTCGCCTGCCGCCGGCGCAGGTCGCGGCGCCGGGCTGCGCAGGATAATGCCCGAGTTGATGTCAGGGTGGGCACGGAACTCCACTTTGAGAACGAAATTGTCGAACGTGTCTTTGGTCAGCAGTGTTCCGCCCGCATCCGACAGGTCCAGCTTGATCGAGCCTTCGCCGACCTTGAACACCTTTGCGAGCGCCGGCGTCACGTTCCATTTATCCAACGACCGGCCATCGAACAGGAGTATCCAGCCTTCCTGTTGTTCCTGTGCCGTCAGCGCGTTGGCGTGACCGCCCATTCGGGCGCCGTTCTGCGCCCTAGCGGACACGCTCAGGCAAATCGCCGCTGCGAGTGCCGCACACATGAGTCGTGTTTGGTTCATCGGATCTCTCCCACAGAAAACGTGTTAATGAGGTTAATGAGAATGTAGTGCATGCGCCGATCAGTCCAGTCCTAACGTGACGATGACGTCGCCGGCGGGAATCGACACGAGCTGCTTGCCATCGGCAAGATAGCTGATGGCGGTGCCATAGACCGGACCGTTGCTCGCGAAGGTAAACAGCCGCTCGCCCGTCGTCGCGTTAAGCGCGAAGATCACCCCTTGAAGCGTTCCGCCAAACACGACATTGCCCGCCGTGCTCATCATGCCGCCCCACGGGGGCGAGACGACTTTGTGCTCCCACGCGATTTTCCCTGACTTCGGATCGATCGCTATGGCCTTGCCCCAACTCTCCTCCGGCGCGAATCGCGGCGGCCGTCCTCCCCGGCCGCCACCAGGAGGCCCTCCAGGCCGCTCTTCTGTCGTCGGATGCGGCACTTCATTCCTGGTGTAGGCGCGATGCTCTTCGCGCGCGAAGACATACAACAGCCTCGTGAGCGGGCTGTAGCTGTGGGCCATCCAATTCGCCCCGCCGTCGATGCCGGGCCATACGCGATCATTGCCATCGGGAGTGGGTTCCATGCCGGGCACGAGCTTCGGCCGGCCGTTGTTCTCGTAGTCGAAGCCATCGTTCCACGTCTGCTTCACGAACGCCGTGGCGGACAGGAATTTTCCGTTCGTGCGGTCGATCAGATAGAAGAACCCGTTGCGGTTGGGCCAGGCCAGGACCTTGCGCGTCTGTCCGAGAAACTCGGTGTCGACCAGCACCGGGTTCTGCGTCGAGTCCCAGTCGTGCGTGTCGTGCGGCGTGAACTGGTAAAACCACTTGAGCTTTCCGGTATCAGGGTCGAGCGCCACGACCGATGCGGAATAGAGGTTGTCGCCGGCCCGGTTGTCGTCGAAGTAATCCGGCCACGGATTGCTGGTGCCCCAGAAGAGCGTGTTCGTGTCGGCGTCGTAGGCCCCGGTGTTCCAGGTCGAAGCGCCTCCGGTCTTCCATGAGTCGCCGGCCCATGTGCCGAAATTCGGATCCCCTGGCTGCGGAATGGTGTGGAAGCGCCAGAGGAGCGCTCCGGTCTTCGGGTCATAGGCGTCGAGAAAACCGCTGACGCCGCGCTCACCGCCGGCCATGCCGACGATCAGCTTGTCCTTCACGATGAGCGGCGCGCCGGGCGCGGCGTATCCGCCGGCCGCCGTGTGATCGAACATCTTCGTCTTCCACAGCTCGCGGCCGGATTTCGCGTCGACGGCGATGACGTGCATGTCGAGGGTGTTCATGAACAGCGTGGTGCCGAGAATGGCGAGACCGCGGTTGACCCTGCCGCAGCAGTTGAACGTGCGTTCAGGATTGCGATGCTCGTACATCCAAAGCTGTCTGCCGGTGAGCGCGTCCAGCGCGTAGATCGCGTTTTCGGGTCGCGTCAGATACATGATGCCGTCCACGACGAGCGGCGTGGTCTCGAACTTCTCGTTGTGCCGTCCCTGGAACAGCCACTTTACACGCAGATTTCTGGCGTTCTGGGCGGTGATCTGATTCAGCTTGCTGAAGCGCCAGCCTTGGTAGTTTCCCGAGTACATCAGCCAGTTGCCCGGCTCCTGGTCGGCATTGAGGAGCCGCTGATAGGTCACAGGAGTTCCGGCCGGGCTCTGGCCGCTCAACGTCCACGTCGCAGCCAACATCAGCACCGCGCCGGCCGCGGCGAGTCGCGTTTTCTTCATGGCGCCCCCTTGAGCGAGTGCAGGTACGCGATCACGTCGTCCAGGGTTTTCTGATTCATCGACGCGTACGCGGGCATGAGTGACGGTTTGTCGTAGCGGATATCCTGGATGTTTTCCCGCAGAAATGATCGCAGGTTATCGCGCGTGTCGCGAATCTGTATGGAGAGATCGTCGAAGTTCAACCGGATCCCGGACACGGTCTGACCGGATTTCAAGACAATCTGGACGGCGCGAAAGCTGATCGGGATGTCGGCGTCGGGTTTCACCAGCGATTCCGCAAGGAACTTCAACCCTCGGCGACGCCCGATGTCGGTGAGATCCGGGCCGAGGCTGCCGCCGTCTTTATCGATCTGGTGGCACGACGCGCATCCGCTCTTCTCATATGCCTGGCGTCCGGCGGCAGGATCGCCTGGGGCTTTCTCCAGCAAGCCCTGCGACCCGAGACCTTTCACGTACGCCACGAGCTTCCAGACTTCATCGTCGGTGACACGTACGGGACCCATTTCGCTTCCCGGAATGCCAAACCGAATCGAGGTGTACAGCTCCGGGTCGCGCCCGCCGCGGCGGTAGATGCCGGCGGTCAGATCGGCGCCACGGCCCCCTTCACCGAACGACCCATGGCAATAGGAGCAGTGGGTCTGGAAGAGGGCAGCGCCTTGCTGAATGTCAGCGTCCGACGTAAAGGGATTCGTCTCGGGCACCTGAGCAGCCTGCGCCCGCGAACCGGCTATCAAGGCCAGCGCACAAAGAACCCTGAAAGGCCATCGCATGGCAAGACCTCCTGGGACGAGTCGCGTATCGCGTATGAGGATGACTATACACAGCTTGGGGCTCAGTAATCTCTCTGCGACAAGTTGCGACAACGCGACGGCGCGTTACAATGTCCGCGATATGCCTCGAATTCCTTTCGATCAGCTCCCGGCCGACGCGCGACTCTGGATTTTTGCCGCCGAACGCCCGATGGCGGCCGCCGAGAGCGCCCGGGTTCTCGCAGAGACCGACTCGTTCATCGATCAATGGATGGCCCACGGGGTGCCCCTGACCGCCGGACGCGATCTGCGCCACAACCAGTTCGTGCTGATCGGCGTCGACGAGCGCGCCGCGGGTGTATCGGGCTGCTCGATTGACGCGCTCGTCCGCCGGATGCAGCACCTCGAGAACGCCCTCGGACTCGAGCTCGTCAACAACGGCCCGGTGCTCTATCGCGAAGGCGATGCCATCGAGCGCGTGTCGCGCGATCGCTTCGCCGAGCTGGCCGCGTCTGGCACGGTCAGTCCGAACACTCGCGTGTTCGACAACACGCTGACGCGTGTCGGCGATCTGATTGCAGGGAAGTGGGAAGTGAGGGCTGCGGACACCTGGCATGGGCGGGCGTTCTTCTAATCCCGCATTCGTAGATTGGAAGATTAAACAGAATGTTGGCAGATTGAAGAATGATGATTGCGCGACTAATCTCAGTATTGAATCGCCACTCCCGCAGTCGTCAATCTGACAACACTCTTGCAATCCACCAATCTTCCAATCTTCCAATGCTGCGAGCCCCCATCCTCGCCGTTTTATTTTTCACGCAGCTCGCAGCCGTGCTCGCAGCGAGCGATTGGCCTCAATTTCTTGGACCGTCGCGAACCGGCGTCTACGTCGGCGCGCCGCTGAATGAAAAATGGCCGTCGACCGGCCCGCGGGTCATCTGGCGCAAACAAGTGGGCCAGGGACTCAGCGGGCCTGTCGTCGCCGGCACGCAGCTCATCCTGTTTCATCGCGTTGACGATCGCGAGATCGTCGAGTCCTTCGACGCGCTCACCGGCGCCCCCAAATGGCGCCATGCGTACCAGACGAATTACCGCGACGATTTTGGATTCGACGAAGGTCCGCGTGCGGTGCCGGTGGTCGCCGATGGAATCGTGTATACCTACGGCGCCGAGGGGAAGCTTTCCGCCATCGATCTTCAGACCGGGAAGCTGTTGTGGAACGTCGACGCGATGCGGGAGTTCGAGGTCGACAAGGGATTTTTTGGCGCAGCGGGATCGCCCCTGGTCGAAAACGGCAAGGTCATCGCGAACGTCGGCGGCGGGAAAGCCGGCATCGTGGCGTTCGACGCGAAGACGGGGAAGGTTATCTGGACGGCGACGACCGACGCGGCAAGCTACTCGTCGGGAATCGCCGCGACAATGCTCGGTCGACGCTACGCCGTGTTCTTGACGCGAGCGGGTCTGGTGGGTCTGGATCCGGCGAACGGGCAGGTGCGATTTCAACGGCCGTGGCGCGCACGGCAGGCGGCGTCGGTCAACGCCGCCACGCCGGTCATCGTGGGGAACACGATCTTCGTGTCGGCCGAGTACGGGCCCGGGGCAGGCGCGCTGCAGTTCGACGGCACGAAACTCGTCGATTTGTGGGCCTCCGATGACGTGCTATCGAATCACTACGCCACCAGCGTCTTTCACGAAGGCACCCTGTATGGATTCCACGGCCGCCAGGAGTTCGGTCCGATTTTTCGTGCCGTCGATCTGCAGAGTGGGAAAGTCTTGTGGAGCACACCGCGCTTCGGCGCAGGTAGCGTGACGCTTGCGGGCAACCGGCTGATCATCGTACGCGAGTCCGGCGAGCTGCTGATCGCCGCGGCATCGCCGAAGTCTTTTCAACAAATTGCCTCGGCGCAGGTGCTGCCCGCGACCGTTCGGGCGTATCCGGCGCTGTCGGACGGCATTCTGTATCTCCGCAACGACAACACGCTGGTTGCAGTGGATCTTCGATGAAACGGTTCCCGGTTCGCGGTCCAGAGGTTCTGGGTGTCGGTTCCTGGTCCCTGGTTCTTGGGTTCGCGTGCGCTGTACTTGCGGCGCAGAATCCACAAGCGCTGCTCGATCGCGCCGTCGATGAGTTCGAGCAGGGACGTTTCGCGCAGTCGGCGTCGACGTTCGATGAGGTCGCGAAGGCCGTTCCGGGCCAGGCGCCTCAGCTATGGCAACGTGGCATCGCGCTTTACTACGCCGGGCGCTACGCCGATTGCCGGCGACAGTTCGAATCGCACCGAGCGGTCAATCCGGACGATGTCGAAAATGCCGCATGGCATTTTTTGTGTGTAGCGCGCGAGCAGTCGCCTGACAAGGCGCGCGCGGCGCTGCTGCCAGTGGGGCCGGATTTTCGTTCGCCCATGCGTGAGGTGTATCAGATGTACCGGGGAGCGTTGACCCCCGAAGACGTGGTGAAGGCCGCCGGAAATAATCCATCCGGCCAGTTCTACGCGCATCTATACGTGGGGTTGTATTCTGAGGCGCTGGGCCGAAAGGACCTCGCGTTGAAGCACATCAAAGAAGCGGCATCGGAGCGATTTGCGTCTGCCGGCGGCTACATGCACATGGTGGCGGCAGTGCACCTGAAATCTATAAACTAGAATCTGTAAACTAGAAACTGAAATCAAAGGATTGCAGATTCCAGATTCTAGTTTTCAGATTCCAGTTCTAGATTCCAGTTTGTAGATTTTAGTTTGTAGATCTCAGTTTCTCGATTCCTCAAGCCCTGAGGTCGTAGCAGAGCAGCCGCGGACCCGCTCCGTTCACCACATCGCGCGTGTTTTGTACCTACGTACAGCAGACCGCGGCTCAGCACGGGAAGCGCCCACGACTCGCGGGCGGCAAAAAGCCAGGCGTGCGAGACTTCCTTGTAGCCCTTGGGCGTCAGATCCATCCACACCAGGTGCCCCATTTCCCCCAGGCACAGGAACTGTCCGTCAACCGCGAGGAGCGACCCACGATAGGTGCCGAGGAGCTGCTCTCTCTTCGCGCCGCCTGCCATGAACGTTTCGGTCCATTCCGGCGTCGTTCGCCACACAACCTTCCCGCTGGCCGCGTCTACGCAGGCCAGCGATGCGTCGGGCTCGTTGCGGCCGTCGAAGCCGTAGAGAAACCCGTTCTTGTGAATTGGCGTGTTCCAATGCAACCCGAATTCCTGCGTCGTCCAGACGACGCGATGCGTGAAGTCGGGATTGATCTCGAGCAGTGCGCCGCCTGTGCGATAGCTTGCCGAGACGAACACCTTGTTGTCGAAGAGCACCGGACACGACGCGTTGACTGACTCGTACGAGCGGCTGCGCCACGGGAACGAGAAGTCGACGCGGCCATTCGCCGGATCGATCGAGAGCAGACCGCCGCTCGGTGGCGTGGACTCGCCGCCGGCGAAGACAAAAATTCTCCGCTTCCCATGGACGACAGCAGGCACCGGCGACGCGTAGCTCGGTCCCCATTCTTTCCCCGCGCGCCAGACTTCACGTCCGGTGGTTTTGTCGAGGCCGACCACGCACGGCCCGCCCGGAGCACCCACATTGACGATGAGGAGGTTGCCCTCGACGAGCGGCGTCGATGCCGTTCCGAAGAAATCCTGCGGCACCTTGTATTCACGGCCGATGTTGCGGGTCCACACGACTTTTCCCGCGCGAAGATCCAGGCAATGAAGTTGACCCTGAGCTCCGATGGTAAACACACGGTCGCCGTCGATGATCGGGCTCGAGCGCGGGCCGTTGTTGTATCCGTAGCGGTCCTCGAAATCGGTGGCGTATCGAACGTTCCACTGCCGCGCGCCGGTTTCGGCGTGCAGGCATTCGACGATCTCTTCATCGCCGACGCGGTGCACGAACAGGAGGCGGTCACCGGCGACCGCTGGAGAGGTGTAGCTGGTCCCTTTGGCGAACTCCCACACGAGCGGAGGAGGGAGCGCCCGGTTCAGTCGTGTCTCAGTCGATGTGGCGTTGTGGGCCGGGCCGAGGAATGAGGTCCAATCGTGCGTGACCGCGTCTTTCGGCAGAGGCTTGGGTTTGATATGGACCCGCGCCTGTGCGTGCGCGCGTGCGCTGATCGTGCGCGCCAATAACGCCTGGAACAACACTCGACGGGTAATAGGCATGGGAACTTTCGACTATTATTGTCCGATGCAGCCGCGGCGGGGGAAGCTGAAGCACGCGTGAGCGCCGCGCAGTTTGCCGCATCGCTCCTGCTGGGTCTCGTTTCGATTCTGCTTCCGCTTGTCATCTTCATCTCGATGGTCGCTGCGTGCGTCTACATCGCACGCTGGTGGATCGATCGCAAAAGTTGACAAGTCAGGCCGGCCGCACCGTTCTTGCGCGTAGCTTGCAGGGGTCGAGACTTTGCTGCTAGACACCGCGCCTTGCCGGTGCTACAAGAGGATCCAGTCAAACAACTCACCGCTGTTTATCACGACGCCGAGCCTGGAGGTTACCATGCTCACCATGAGAACTTCGTTTCGCGTTCTGGCCATCGCTCTTGCTGCCGCAGCAACGGTCGTCCTGTCGTCTGAAATCATTCGCGCGCAAGTCACAACCGCGACGTTATACGGCGTCGTGCAGGATAGTTCCGGCGCGATCCTCCCCGGTGTGAACGTCGTCGTCACTCACCAGGGTACGAATCTCACGAGAGAAACAGTGTCGGATGCGCGCGGTGAGTTCGCGCTGCCGGCCCTTCCGGCCGGACCGTATGCGATCAAAATCGAGCTCACAGGGTTCAAGACCTACGAGAGCCGTGGACTGACGCTCAGCGCGGGACAGACTATTCGCCAGACGTACTCGCTCGAGGTTGGCACCCTCGCGGAGACGGTCACCGTTGCCGAGGCCGCCCCCCTTGTGCAGACGAGCTCGACCGCACAGGTCCAATCCATCTCGGACGTGACGGAAATCCCAGTCTCGCGGCGAAATCTGCAGAACGTCGTCATGCTGGCGCCGGGCGTAGCCTCGAATGATGGCGCCCAGGGTGGCGGCCGGGCCTTCCGCGTGAATGGCGTCGGCGACGGCGGCAGTTCGGTCACGGTCGACGGCAGCAACGCACAAGCCGGCATGGAAAACCGGGGCATGGGCAACCACGGCGCCCAGAATCAGATCGAGATTATGAGCATGGAGGCGGTCGCCGAGGTGCAGGTCGTCCGAGGCGTGCTGAACGCCGAGTACGGCGGCTCGATCGGGGGCCAGGTCAACATGATCACGCGATCGGGGACCAACCAGTTCCACGGCTCTTTCTCTGAGAACTTCCAGCACGACGCATTTTCATCGCGCGATCCGTTTTTGCCCCCCACGACCGAGAAACCCGAGATCAGGTTCAACCAGTTTGGCGGATCGATCGGCGGACCGATCATGCAGAACCGGCTCCTGTTCTTCGCGACCTACGAGGGTTATCGCGAGAATTCCGGCGTGACGCGGCAGGCGAATGTACCCACGCAGGCGACACGTGATCGCATCATGGCGGCACTGCCGTACCCGGAGACGAAACTGGTTCTGGACCTTCTGCCGCTGCCAAATGTGCCCATCAACGCGGTCAGCGGCCAGTACGTCGACGCCAAGCGCCTGATTCGACGCGACAACACCTACCTGGCCAAAGTGGATTACGAGACCGGCCGCGGCAGACTGTCGGTGACCGCATCCCGGATCAAGCCGTACGCCCGGGACCCATCGGCCCTCAACGGCAATGACAATGAGTTCTACAACGCATCCAAGCGCGTCTCGACGCAGTACGTGGTGACCGCCGGCGACTGGGTCTCCGAGAGCCGGTTCGGCTGGAACAACAGCACGTTCGATCGCTATCCTGAGTTCTGGGTGAAGGAATCGCCAACGCGCGGGCCGCAGGAGGATCTGGCCAGCGCTGAGAAGCGCATCGGCAGCTTTGCCGTATCCGGCGTGTTCAGCACACCCAACACAGAACTCGTGACGATGGACTACAACTCGTTCAACTTCGACCAGAAAGTAACCCGGGTCATGGGTCCCCACGCGGTCAAGCTCGGGTTCCGCTGGTCCCGGGAGCTGGGATCCAAGACGAACCCTCAAGCGAACGGATTCACCTACAACACCATCGACGATCTTCTAGCGAACCGCGCGAGTGCTTTCCTGCTCGCGATGGGCAACCCGCCGCATTCAGCATGGTTGGACCAGTATGGTTTCTTTATCCAGGATGACTGGCGCGTCAACCGGAGGCTGGTGCTCAACGTTGGCATGAGGTACGACGTCTACCCGGCGTTTGGTTACAAAGCCACGACGGACCAGGGAGCGGAGATCAACAACCTGACCGATCCCACCGACATCCGCAAGATGGATTTCGGTGCGCCGCGCGATCCGCACGACGTGGTTGAGCCGGATCTCTTGAATTTCGCCCCGCGGTTTGGGTTTGCCTGGACCATCGATGGGTCGGGCGCCACCGTCATGCGGGGTGGTGTCGGCATCTTCTCCACGAGTCATTTGATGGCGCAGTTCCAAAATGGCGTGGCTCCGCCCTTCTCGCCGGTCCGCCAGGGCTGGAATGCCACGGAGATTGCGACGCGCGGTGTCGTGTGGCCGATGTATCCGGAGGACACGAACGCGATTGCCATCGCCGACCAGGGGGGCCGCAAGACGCAGTACTACATGTTTCAGAACGACATCAAGTCGCCTGAGACTGTGCAAGCCACTATCGATCTGCAGAGGCAGATCGGGTCGAGGATGATGCTGTCAGGTGGCTACGTTCATACAACGGGGAGAAATTTTCCGATCATACGCAACTTCGCGAACGCATTTGATCGCGAGACCGGCGCGCGGCCCAATCCTGCAGTGACGCCAGGTGGCTGGTATCTCACCAGCGACGGGATGATGGACTACAACGCGTTCGAGACGACCTTCAGGGTGAACACCTACCACGGGCTCACCACCAATCTGCACTACACGTTGTCAAAGGGCTCCGGGCAACAAGGCGGGAGCCTGGTCGGCAACTTCAACAGCTCGCTCGGTGACGCCTATTTCCAGACACAAGACTTCTTCGACCCTGACTTCGACATCTCTCCGCTCACTGACGGGGCCCGTCACCGCGTCATCGGCTCCGCAATCTATGACATTCCGTGGCTCGCGGACCAGCAAGGTGTTCTCGGTGCGGTGCTGGGAGGCTGGCAGGTGTCTGGCGTTATCAGTATCCGATCGGGCGAACCGCTGCGGTTGTCGCAGGCGTCCGGCATCGGCAACAGCCGGCCTGATTACAACGGCGGGAACCAGGTATTCGACGACTGGCGCGATACGCTGCAGTACCTCGACCGCAGCGCGTACACGCTAGTGCCGACATACGCGCGCACCACTGCAACCGTGCGGCCTGGCACGCAAAACGCGGGTCAGCTGGAAGCGCCAGGACGCCGACGGGTGGACCTGACCATTGCGAAGTCGTTCACGTTGCGCGGACGCACGCAACTGCAGGTGCGGGCGGAGTCGTTCAATGCGTTCAACTGGCGGCAATACAACGACCCTGTCACGAACATTACGGCCGCAAATTTCGGCAGGATCACCAGCGTGTCGGCCACGAGAACAGGACAGGTTGGGTTCCGATTGACGTTCTGATATTGAGAGAAAGGCCCGTACAGGAGATTAGGAGAGTAGGAGGAACTCTTATTCTCCTGTTGCCTTTCTTCCGCCTCAGCGAAGCCATGCCAGCAACAGCGCGAACATCGAGATGAGGAACGCGCTCACGGACATGACCAGCGCGTAGGGTCTGCCTTCAGGTGGACGCTTGCTGGAAACCTCCCTCTCAAAGAGCGACTGTTTCATCACCTTGCGGCCGGCGATGACGTCTCGAATCCCTTCGTCGAGGTGATGATGATGAATCAGCTTCAAGGTGTCGGCCTGAGGCGTCGCCGCTGCGGCCAGAGCGGCCTTGAGCACCGCGTTGCGGATATCGCCGCCGCTCACGTCGTAAGTCTCTGCCAGCGTGCGGAAGCTCACATCGTCGGCCAGCGGCGTCAGAGTCGGGTGCATCTGCACACGCCAGATCTGCTCGCGTTCCTCGACGCCCGGCATTTCGAAAAGCACGTGCGTGCGGATACGGCGCTCGAACGCAGGATCGAAATTCGCGGCGAGGTTGGTCGCGAAAATGACGACCCCGTTGAAGCGCTCCAGCTCCTGAAGCAGCACGTTGACGACGGTATTCGACTCGCGTTGGAAGCCGTGATCGACTGACGTCGACCGGCGGGACGCGATCGCATCGGCTTCATCGAAGAAAAGAACGGCCTGTTCCTGGCGCGCGAGACGGAAGACGGCCGCGACGTTCTTCGGCGTCTCGCCCATCCACATCGATTCGAGCTCGGCATACCTGACCACCATCAGGCGGCGCCCGAGCGTGTGGGCAATAGCCTCCGCGCATATCGTCTTACCCGTGCCTGACGGTCCGGCAAAGTTGAAGGCGAGCGACAGCCCGGTCGGATGACGTTGGCCCAGGCCCCACCGGTTGAAGATGAGGTCGTGGCTGGTGACTTGTGCGAGCGCCTGGTCGAGAGATCGCCGGGTAGACGCCGGAAGGATGACGTCCTGAAACGTGCGCCGCGGCACGATCGACTCGACAGCACGGCTCGAGCCCGCGAGGGCCTCGAATAGCTTCGGCAACGGAAACCCGGACATTCATTCCATTATGAGCCGTTTGCCGGCTCTCCTGCGCATGCAACACCAGGAGGATGGATATGAGACATGTGCCGGTGCTCATCGCAATATGGCTTGCAAGCGTCGTCTCCGCGTCGGCGGAGGTGAGCGACCGGTTGCAAATCGCTGCCGTGGCGCGCGTCGATCGCGTCTCGTTCGAAGGTCAGCAGAACGCGCGGCTTCCGGTCACAGGATTGGCTGTTTCTTACCGAGTGCTACGAGCACTCCGGATCGAGGGGGAGATAACGTCGGCTGCGGGAGAATCGAGGCGAAGTTACGAAGGAGATTTTATTTCCTACGCAGGTCCGGATGCGACGCGTGAAGAGTTCCTGCAAAGGGCGGTAATCGTGCGGCGTACCACCGTCAACAAGGCAGGGCTCGGTTTCGCTGTGGCGGCGCCGTGGAAACGCGGCAGCCGGGCCGTCTGAACTTCGCATTGCGCGCCGGCGTCAGTCTCCGCCAGTACGACTACGTCGACGACATGACCATCCTTCGCGTGCCCGAAGGCGTAACGGTCGAACAGGCAGAACGCAACTTGCCGGACGGGAGCGGTCGACGCGGACGCAGCGGTCTCCTGGTCGGTGCCAGCGTCCCTGTTCGCATCGCCGGTAATCTCCATGTGGCGCCAGAGGTGCGATGGGTATGGGGCGGACCGGCGCGCATCGGCAACAACTACGACGAAGCAGCCGCCAGCGCGCGAGTCACCTGGAAGTTTTGAGCCTCCAATCAGCTATGCTGATTCAGGAGGGAGTGTGACACCCGAATCGTTGCTCGGAATCGGCGTCGGGCTGGCGCTCGCCGCCGCGGCCGGATTTCGCGTGTTCGTGCCGCTGGTTGTATTGAGCCTTGCGGCAAAAGCGGGGTGGTTCGAGCTGTCACCCTCGTTTGCGTGGCTTTCCAGCACGTCCGCGACGGTGGCGCTGGTAACGGCGATGGTGTTGGAGATCGCCGCCTATTACGTTCCCTTCTTCGACAATATGCTCGACACACTGGCCGCGCCAGTGGCGGTCCTGGCGGGCATCGTGGCCAGCGCATCTGTGCTCACCGACCTGCCGCCGTGGCTCCAATACAGCATCGCGATTATCGGTGCCGGCGGCACCGCCGGTGCGGTGCACGCCTCGACCTCGCTGCTCCGGCTGAAGAGCTCCGCCGCGACAGCGGGTTTCGGCAACCCGATTCTTGCGACGCTCGAGCTCGTGGGGTCGATCGCGATTGCTGTGCTCGCGGTGCTCGCGCCACTGCTCGCGCTGGCCGCGGTTGTGTTGATTGTGTGGGTGGTGGGGAAGCGCGTGACCGCGTGGCGTGTGACGAATGCCCGCGGCGTTCGAAGTTGATACCCCGCTAATCGTCGTGTGACTGAGACCGGCCTCGCAGCTGCTTGACCGCGCCGCGACGTTTTTTCGACGCCATTCGCTTCTCGCGCGCGGCGGCCTTCGGCTTTGTGGCCCGCCTTTTCTTAGGGCGGCGTGCCGCGTGCTCGAGAAGCGCTGCGAGCCGGGCTCGCGCCGCCTCGCGATTCTGCGCCTGTGTGCGATGCTCCCGGCTATCGATGAGCAGGACATCGTCTGCAATCATGCGGCTGCCGGCCAGGCTCCGTAGACGCTCCTTCACTTCGTCGGGCAGCGACGATCCGCCCACATTGAAACGCAGCTGCACCGCCGTCGACACTTTGTTGACGTTCTGCCCGCCGGGTCCCGAGGCCCGCACGAATCGCTCTTCGATGTCTTTCTCGTCCATATCCAGCAGCCATGCTACCATCGCGCCTTCCGCAACCATACGTCGTGTCCGCCGTCTGCGGACCTTCGGAGGCCCTATGAAACAGCTTCTCGCGATTGCCTTCATCGCTGCGACCATCTCCGCCTGCGCAACCGCCGAGCCGGCAGAGCCGGTCGGTCCGGATTCTGCCGTGACGATCGATTCACCGATGGCGGCTCCGAAGTGGGCCCAGATGGAGCGCCAATTGCTGGCCGAGAATGTGCCGGCGGCCCGCGAGTTCTTTCAGAAGTATTTCGACGACCGGGGGTATTTGCTCGTCTTCGTACGCTGGGGCGCGAACGACGGCCCGGACGATGCGTTCGAGAACTTCAACCATTGGCCAGAACTGCACGCGCTCGGCGCCGATGACGAGATCGTCCAGATGTACATGAAGGGCAACGAAGGGATGCTCAAGCAGTACACCGAGGCGAAGACGACGAAGGCGGTGCCGGCCGGGGTTGACGGGATGTACTTCAAGGAATTCAGCGCGCTCTCGGACTGGCAACACCATGGCGAAGGGCTTCAGTTGTTCAACCGGATGGCGCTTTCAGTGCCGGCCGATCCGAAATATATCGAGCGCGTGCGCCGGTTTGCCGGCTTCTACATGGGTGAGGATTCCGAGGCCCCGAACTACGACGCGAAGCACAACATCATCCGCAGCATGATGAACGGCAGCAAGGGGCCTTTGCTCCGCAAGGCGACGGCGATCGAGTGGGTTGGCGAGCCGTTCGACATGGCTGGGTTCGACGCGCTTCATGGCGAACGTAACTTCGACGAGTTCGTCGCGCACTACCGGGAGTACCACGACGTCGTGGGCGATCATGCGCTGAACCTCGTCGCGACCACGCTTCCCGCGAACGCGTACTTCGCGACGGGCGACCAGAAGTACAAGACGTGGGTGACGACATACGTGGACGGATGGCTCGAGCGGATGAAGCAGAACAACGGCATCATTCCGACATTCGTCGATCTCGACGGCAAAATCGGCGGACCCACCGGCAAGTGGTGGGGGAGCGCCTACGGCTGGGGGTTCAGCCCGGTCAATCCCGTTACCAATCGTCGCGAAAATCGCAATCGTATCGAGCGCCCAATCATCGGCTTGAACAACGCGCTGCTGCTGACGGGCGATCAGAAATACGTTGACGCGTGGCGGAACATGACGAACGCCGTCAACGCAAACGCCCGCACGGTTGATGGGAAAACGCAGTATCCATCCATGTACGGCCTCGATCTCGCTGCCGATCCCAAAGCAACGAAAGCGGGATGGTACGGCTGGCGCGATCGCCCCTGGAACGTCGGGGCGCTGGAGGTGTGGTACTTCTCGCAGAAAGCGGAGGACCTCGGACGGGTGCCCTCGAACCCGTGGCTCGAATACCTGCAGGGCCGGAACCCCGGCTATCCGGAGAAGGCGATGGCCGACGACCTCGCCACGATTGCGAAGCGCGTCGAGGGCATCCGAAACGATCATTCGAAGCCCGATAAGCGGCTCGCCGACAACATGCTCGATCTGAATCCGGTGACGACAACCGCGCTGATTCAACTGACGCAAGGCGGCATGGAACCCGACCGCCGGGGAAATCTCGTCAACTCGCGGCTGCGGTATTTCGATCCCGTGAGGAAGCGGGCGGGATTGCCGGAGGATGTGGGCGCGCTAGTCTCCGAGATGTCCGACACCGGCACCGTGGTGACGCTGGTCAACCTGAACACGACAACGCCGCGAACGCTGGTCGTGCAGGGCGGCGCATACGGCGAGCACGTGATCGAATCGGTCGACGTGAACGGCAAGGCCATCGCGGTCGGCAAGCCGAATTTCAGCGTGACCTTGAGACCTGGAGCCGGGAGCAAGCTGACGCTGAAGATGAAACGCTACAGCGGCGACCCGACGGTTAAGTTCCCCTTCTGATTCTCGACGCAGCGTCGCTGAGCCGCAGAGAATTCTTTTAGAAGGCATCTCTGCGTCTCTGCGTCAAGACCCCACAGACTGGCGAGCGTGATTTTCCAGAAAGTCGATGATCGACTTCCGGAGCCGCCGGTAGTCGCGGTGTTCGAGGACGTCGTGTCGATCGCGGGGCCGTGCGAAGGGCACGGTCATAATGTCGCCTACGTGAGCGGCCGGGCCGTCGGTCATCAACACGATACGATCCGCGAGATAGAGGGCCTCATCGACGTCGTGGGTCACCATGACGACGATCTTCCGATCCTGCTCCCACGCCCCGAGCAGCGTATCCTGCAGGTCGAGCCTCGTCAGCGAATCCAGCATGGAGAACGGCTCGTCGAGGAGCAGCAGCTCCGGCTCGAGCGACAGCGCCCGCGCCAGTGACACGCATTGCTGCATCCCGAGCGACATCTCCGCGGGCAGCTGGTCTGCGGCTTCGGCGACTCCCGTCAAGGCAAGGTATTTCAGCGCGTGCGCGGCGCGCTTCGAGGCCTTGAGCGTACTGAACTTCTGCCGAACAGCCAGCTCGACATTCTGCCGCGCGGTCAACCACGGCAGCAGAGATGGCGTCTGAAAGACGACGGCGCGATCGGCGCCCGGTTCAAGCGTCTGCTTGCCGTTGATGACCACTCCGCCTTCGGTGGCCCGCTGAAGCCCCGCGATGATGGAAAGGACGGTCGATTTTCCGCAGCCCGAGTGCCCAACGATGCAGATGAACTCCGACTTCTGGATGCGGATGTTGACATTCTTGACCGCGACGAACGGTCCGGCCTCCGTCGGAAAGACCTTTGTAAGTCCCGTCAGCTCGAGCGGAACGATGAGGCTCATGCCCCCGCCTCTTTGACCGCGACAGGGGAGTATGCCGGCGGCGGCTCCTGCGGCTTGCGGCCGGGGCGCGAGCGTGACGCGTGCAAATGATCCGACAGGCACTCGACGACGTGGGCCCTGGCAAGAATGGCCTGCTCGTCGTGCGCGAGCTGATCGAGGCTTCGTGGCTTCGCCAGATCGACAGCGACGGACGAGCCGAGCGTGGCGCGCGGGCCCTTTGTCATAGGCACGATTCTGTCCGAGAGCAAGAGCGCCTCGTCGATGTTGTTCGTAATCATCACGGTGGTGACGGGACGCCCGGCCTCCGAGCAAAGCCGCGCGAGCTCCTGTTGCAGGCTGCCACGCGTCAGGGCGTCAAGGGCGCCAAACGGCTCATCCAGGAACAGGATTTCCGGATCGGTTGCGAACGCCCGCGCGATGGCGACTCGCTGGCGCATGCCGCCAGACAGCTGACTCGGACGGCGATGTATGGCATTGCCGAGTCCGACGAGCCGGAGATAGCGCTCTGCCTGTTGCTTCTGTTCCAAGCGAGACCACTCCGGATGAGCGGCATCCACGGCGAGCCGCACGTTCTCGAGCGCCGAGAACCATGGGAGCAACGAATAGTTCTGGAAGACGATGGACGCTTGCCTGGCGATTCCGTTGAGCGGCCGGTTGTCGATCGTGATCGTTCCGGCGTCTGGCTCGGTGACGCCTGCCAGCAGATTTAGCAGTGTCGATTTCCCGCAGCCCATGAAGCCCACAATCGAGACGAACTCTCCTTTGTCGACCGTCAGCGATACGCGATCGAGGACGTGGCGTGTGCCGAATGATTTCGCCAATCCCTGTGCTTCGATAAACACCATAGTCTCCTGCCGGGTCTGCAAGACCCGGCCTACCTACGTAGGGCGGGTCCTGCGGACCCGCCGTTAGAGACCCGGCCTACGTACGTAGGGCGGGTCCTGCGGACCCGCCGTTAGAGCGCGCGCAGCCGTGCTTCGGCCACACCCATCATGCGGTCAAGCAGGAATCCGACGATGCCGATTGTCAGGATGGCGAGGAGAATGTGCGAGTAGATCAGGCTGTTGTACTCCTGCCAGAGAAATCCGCCTACGCCAGGCGTACCGGTCAACATTTCGCTTGCGACGATCACCAGCCATGCGATGCCAAGGCTCAACCTGAACCCCGTGAACATCTGAGGCAGAGCAGCCGGCAGAACGATCTTCGTGAAGGTCGTCACACGCGAGAGACGGAGGACCTTGGCGATGTTCCAGTAATCCTGTGGAATCGCACGGACGCCGGCCATGGTGTTCAACACCGTCGGCCACATCGAGCATACGGCGATCGCAAACAACGCCGCGGGTTCGGACTTTTGGAAGATGACGAGGCCGAGCGGCAGCCACGCTAGCGGCGAAATCGGGCGCAACACCTGAATGACAGGGTCAAGCATTCTGTGCAGTGTGTCGGACACGCCGAGCAGGAAACCCAGCGGTGTGGCGATCAGGATGCCGAGGAAGAACCCGCGCGCCACGCGGATCAGGCTGTAGTACGCGAGCAGGCCCATACCCTGGTCCATTTCTCCGCGTTTGGCCCAGGGCTCGAGGATGTACAGCTTGCTCTCTTCCCACGTTTTCATCGGTGACGGCAGATCGGTCACGAGCGTGCTCGCATACCACCAGCCGAGCCCTGCGAGCACGATGCCGACGAGCGGGAGAAACAGATTCCCAATTTTTGCGAACGTCACCGCACCTCCTGAACGGGGTCTGACCCCTGTGTGAGTATTGGGGTCAGACCCCAGTTGCTGCGAAGCTGAGTCATCCGACGAGGCCATTTACGGGAAACGACACCGCGTACTTTTCGGGATTCGCGGCGTCGAAGGCCACGCCGTCCCACAAAGTCCACTTCGTGAGCGCCTCCACCTTTGGCGAGACGCCCATTTCCTTCATCGCCTCCATGTAGATGTCAGGACGCATGACGCGCTTCGAAACGCCTGCGTAGTCGGGCGCGCCCTTCACCATGCCCCAGCGACGGAACTGGGTGAGCCACCATGTCGCAAACGATGGCTGCGGGTAGTTGCAGTTCCGATCGGAGTAGATCATGTAGTACGGGTCCTGCTCCTTACGGCCATCGCCATACTCGTACTTGCCGAGCAGCCGGCCGAGAATAATCTCGGGCGGGCAGTTGATGTAGGTAGGCCGCGAAATAATTTCGGCGGCTTTGGGCCGGTTGTCGAGCTTGTCGAGGTACACGCTTGCCAGATGCAGCGCCTTCAGGGCGGCCTTGACCGTCTTCGGATTCTTCGTCGCAAATTCCTCGGTGAAGGCGCACACCTTTTCCGGATGGTCGCGCCACATCTGCTGGGTCGTGATCGAGGTGAACCCAATCCCGTCGGCGATCGCTCTCGCGTTCCAGGGCTCTCCGACACAGAACCCGTCCATCTTGTCGACCTTCATGTTCGCGACCATCTGAGGCGGGGGAATGGTGATGAGCGAGACATCCTTGTCGGGATGAATGCCCCCGCTCGCCAGCCAGTAGCGCATCCACATGGCATGGGTGCCCGGCGGGAACGTCATGGCGAACGCCAGTGGGTCGCCGGCGGCTTTCGCGCGGTCGGCGAGTGGCTTCACGTCTTTCGGCCCCTTGACGCCAGCCTGTTTCAGCTTGTTGTTGAGCGTGATCGCCTGTCCGTTGCGATTCAGCAACCAGGGAATCACCATCGGCTTTACCGGCGATCCCGCCAGCCCCATCGTCGAGGCCAGCGGCATCCCGATCAACATGTGCGTGCCCTGGTTCTCGCCGACGTTCATCTTGTCGCGGATAACCGCCCATGACGCTTCCTTCGACACTACCGAGTCGATGCCGAATTTCTTGAAGTATCCGAGCTCGTGCGCCATGACGATTGGCGCGCAATCGGTGAGCGCGATGATGCCAAACCGCATCGCTTTGGTCTCAGGAGAATCGTCTGCGTAGACGCTGCCGACCCAGCCGGACGGCAGTCCCGACATGAGCCCTGCCATGGCCGAGACCTCCGCGGTTTTCTTCAGGAACGCGCGCCGCGACGCTTTCGCGTGTGTCATCTATTTCTCCAGTCCGAGGAGCATGGTCGTCACCATCACATACGGAGCGCTGTAGGACTTGCCCGGAGTGGCCGCCTTCAGGAACGCGCCGGGAAGGATGTACGAGTAGCCGCCGTGAAGCTGGATGCGCGACGACGGCGTGAACGTCGCCTGGATGTCGAACTCCTGCCCGACATGCCGATCGGGCGCCCCCGTCGGGATGCGCGCGATAACGGCGCCGCCCGCGCTGTATAACGCATCGGTGGCGCTAGCCAGCCAGAACGAGTGATACGCACCGGCGAGCGCGAGCTTCGCATGCGGCCGTACCTCGAGGCCGGTTCGCAGATGATGGATGTTCTTCCACCCCACCTGATCGGCGAGGCCGTACTTGTCGTGCGCCGTTGGATACAGCTGATCGAAGGTGCCGCGTGCGCCATCCCCGGGGATGGCGTCGCCGGATGCGTAGTTGTATTCGCCGAACGCCCGGCAGGTGAGTGAGCACGCTGGAATCGTGCGTCCGACCAGGGCGTGGCCGGCCCAGGCGGAAATCGTATCGGACCCAAGCGACCCGCGCTGAATCGCGGCCTCGACGTTGTAGTCGGTACGTGTCGACAACTTCCCTGCGGAGCGCACCCCGGTGGTCGAGGATGTCAGGTCGCCTGGTGCGCCGGTCTCCGTTCTGAGATCACGGGACGTGCGAACGAATTCATACGGCTCGATCACGCCGCTGTTAGGCAGCACCGCCAAGGGCGCATCCGCGCCGTAGAAGTAATTGCCGAAGCCGCTTCGGTTCACATCATCCATGTCGATATTGACGACAGACGCAGCGAAGCCGTCGACGCGCAATTTCTTGTGACGAAAGACGCCGCGCACGGCGTCGAACGAGCGCGCGGTGTTGAGCCAGTTGCCGTGTCCGACCAGCCGCTGGTCACCAAACACCAGCTCCTGCCGTCCTCCGCGGAGCGCGAAGCGACTCTTGTCGACATTGCCGACGTCCACCTGCGCGACGCGCAGGTCGAGCTGATCGCGGAACGGGGCGCCGAGTGTGATGGCGTTGCGTCCTTCGACGCGCGCGTCCTGTGCCTGAACTGCGGCGCTCAGCCAGGATTTCATCGAAAACCGTGCTGTCACACGAAATCGATTCAACCAGTAGAGATCCTCGCGATCGTCAGCGAAGCCGCCGCCTGTAAATCCCTCGAGGCGTCCGCGATACTCGACGCCCAGCCGCACCCACGTCGGCAGATCGACATTTGCGAATGCCGTTGGCGGCTTCTGCGGTGAAGGTGAAGGCTGCGGCGAGGGCGCCTGTGCCGCTGCTGAAAGTGAGGATGCGATGAGACCGGCGAGCGTGAAGACAGCCGCGGCGTGAACTCTCATGCGCCCTCTATTGAGCAACACGGGTGCCACAAGGGGTGTTGACCGAAACATCGCAAAAACAAAGAGTAAAACAGCAAAGGGCAGAGAGCTGGAGGCAGCTTGAATCCGACGGAAATGTTTATCGGTGATTTGGCAGGCAACGATTGTGTCGATTTGTTTTTTGGAGAGCTCATGCTGCGCGCCGCTGATGCCGCTTCATCGATCGGATCGCGCATGTTTGCGTTCGTATTTGTCGACAACCTCACTCTCGAGCGACATTCGTGGAGATTTCGAAATCGGCACGCATAGACTTGCGGGGCCATGCGACCCGATGTGCGGGGCACGCTCCTTGCTGTGATGGGGGCAAGGATGGATCCGGTCACGACAGCTGTCTCGACTCATTGTCCGTACTGCGCGCTTCAGTGCGGCATGGACGTCACCTGCGACGGCGATCGCATCGCGATCGAAGGTAACAAGAGATTTCCCGTCAATGAAGGTGGGTTGTGCCTCAAGGGATGGACCGCCGCCGAGACGATTCGCCACCCCGAGCGGCTGCTCTCGCCGCTCGTGCGAGGTGCGGCCGGCACACTCGACACCGCATCGTGGCAGAGCGCGATCGATCGGATCGCATCGGCGATTCGATCGACGCAGGCGGCCTACGGCCGCGACGCGGTTGGGGTCTTCGGCGGAGGTTCACTGACCAACGAGAAGGCGTATCTGCTGGGAAAGTTCGCGCGTGTCGCGCTGGGCACATCGAACGTGGACTACAACGGCCGATTCTGCATGTCGTCGGCTGCGGCGGGAGCATCGATGGCCCTCGGTCTCGATCGTGGGCTGCCGTTTCCCCTCGAGGACATTCCGCGCGCCGAAGCCATCCTGCTCGTGGGCGGGAATCTCGCCGAGACGATGCCTCCTGTTATGAGGTACTTCGAGGCTCAACAGCGCAACGGCGGCGCTCTGATTGTGGCCGACCCGCGCCGCTCGGCAACCGCACAATGGGCGAAGCTGCATCTGGCGCTGCGTCCGGGTTCTGATGCGGCGCTTGCCAACGGCCTCGTGCACGTGCTGATTCGGGATTCGCTGATCGATCGGTCCTATATCGAAAGCCGCACCGAGGGATTCGAGGAAGTGCGACAGCTCGCGGCCGCGTATTGGCCCGAGCGAGTCGAGGCGCTCACCGGTGTTCCGCAGCGCCAACTCATCGAAGCCGCGCGGATGCTCGGGCAGGCGCGCACCGCGATGGTGCTGACAGCGCGCGGCGCCGAGCAACAGTCCCGCGGAGTCGACAACGTCCTCGCGTTCGTCAATATCGCGCTGGCCCTGGGGAAGGTGGGGGCGCCGTTCAGCGGTTACGGGACAATCACCGGCCAGGGAAACGGACAGGGAGGACGGGAGCACGGGCAGAAAGCCGACCAGTTGCCAGGTTATCGCCGCATAGACGATCCCGACGCGCGGCGTGATGTCGCCGCCGTATGGGGTATGCCGGAAAGTGAGCTGCCGGGTCCGGGCAAGTCGGCGTACGAGCTCATCGAATCAGCCGGCGAGCCCGGCGGCCTCCGTGCGCTCCTCGTCATCGGATCGAATCCGATCGTCTCGGCGCCGAACGCGTCGAGAGTGGCCGATTGCCTTGGGCGTCTCGACTTTCTTGCGGTCGCTGACTTCTTTCTTTCAGAGACGGCCGCCGTGTCAGACGTGGTGCTGCCGGCAGCGCAGTGGGCGGAGGAGGACGGCACGGTTACCAACCTCGAGGGGCGTGTCATCCGACGCAGGCGTGCGCTCGATCCCCCTGGTCAGGTGCGGACCGACATCGACATTCTGTGCGCGATCGCGCGGGTGCTCGGCAAATCGGCGTACTTCGCGTTTGGAGATCCAGAGTCGGTTTTCGAAGAATTACGCGCGGCGACTCGCGGCGCGACCGCTGATTATTCCGGCATCTGGTACGAGCGCATCGAGCGTGAGGGCGGCGTGTTCTGGCCCTGCACGTCCGAGTCCCATGCGGGTACCCCGCGCTTGTTCGTAACGACGTTCCCCACGCCGACTGGACGCGCTCGTTTTCATGCGATCGAACACCTCGGCCCCGCGGAGGTACCCGATGAACAATTTCCTCTGTATCTGACGACCGGCCGTCTGCTCGCTCACTATCAATCGGGAACGCAGACGCGGCGCATCGCTCAACTCGTCGACGCTGCGCCGAAGCCTATCGCCGAGATTCATCCGCACGTCGCAAAGCGTCACGGCCTTGCCGATGGCGCTCGTGTGGTTGTTCGAACGCGCCGCGGGTCGGCCGTCTTCAACAGCCGCATCTCTGCCGACATTCGTCCCGACACGATTTTCGTTCCTTTTCACTGGCCCGGCGAGTCGTCTGCCAATCGCCTCACGAACGACGCGCTCGACCCGATCAGCCGCATGCCGGAGTTCAAGGTGTGCGCGGCGCGAATCGAGACCGATGAGTAAAGAGCGCCTGGTGGTCATCGGCAACGGCATGGCGGGCGCGCGGTTTGTGGACGATCTCTTCGGGCGCGGGGGCCGAGGCCGCTTCGACGTCGTGATGTTCGGCGACGAGCCGTGCGGCAACTACAACCGGATTCTTCTCTCGAGCGTGCTGTCGCGCAGCCACAAGTCCGATGACATCTTCATCAACCCGATGTCCTGGTACGCCGCCAGGAACATCACGCTCCATGCAGGCAAGAGGGTCGAGCGGATCGATATGCGCGCGAAGCAGGTCGTCGCGGCAAACGGCCTCGCAGAGCAATACGACAAGCTGATTATCGCAACCGGCAGCAGCCCCGTCATCCCGCCTTTCGCCAACGTCCGCGACGAGCACGGCACGTTCAAACAGGGCGTATTCGTGTTTCGCACGCTGGACGATTGCGAGCGCATCATGCGCTCTGCGGCGACAGCGCGCACGGCCGCGGTGATCGGCGGAGGGCTGCTGGGATTGGAGGCGGCGCGTGGCCTTCTCAACTGGGGCCTCGAGACGCACGTGGTCCATTTGATGCCGCACTTGATGGAGGCACAGCTCGATCCCGGCGCGGCTGATGTGCTTCGGCGCCAGTTCGAGCAGATGGGCCTGTCTACACATCTTGCCACGCGGACGACCGGCATCCTGGGCAACGGTCACGTCGAGGGTCTCGAGTTCGCCGATGGCAGCCGGTTGGCTTGCGACCTGGTCGTGATCGCCGCGGGCATCCGTCCCAACGCGACGCTCGCGGCCGACGCAGGCCTGAAAGTCAACCGGGGCATCGTCGTGGGCGACGATCTGGCGTGTTGTGCCGGCGATGTGCCTGTTTCGGACGTGTTTGCCGTGGGCGAGTGCGCCGAGCACAGAGGCAGGGTGTACGGATTGGTCGCGCCGCTGTGGGAGCAGACGGCGCGGCTCGCCGATCGCCTCAGCGGGCGAAATCCTGACGCCGTGTATGTCGGATCGTCCGTGTCGACCAAGCTGAAAGTCATGGGCGTCGATCTCGCCGTGATGGGCGACAAGGAGCCCGTCGGCGAAGACGACGAGGTGGTGAGTTACAGCGAGCCTGCGCGAGGCATCTACAAGAAGTTAATCGTGCGGAACGATCGTCTGGTAGGCGCGATCATTCTTGGAGACGGCGCCGTCGTGCCGTCGCTGCTGCAGACGTTCGCGTCCGGGTCGCCGGTGCACGACAACCGCGCCGAGATCCTCTTTACGCCTGCAGCTGTCACCGGTGGCCGCGATGAGCCCAAGACGACCCCGGACAGCGCGCGCATCTGCGATTGCAACGACGTGTCGAAGGCGCAGATCATCGAAGCGGTGCTCGGCGGCGCGCGAAGCGTCCAGGCAGTGTGCGAGGTCACCCGAGCGTCAACGGGATGCGGCTCCTGCCGGCCCGAAGTGGAAGCAATCGTCACGCTGGCATGCCAGGGTCTCGAGAAGACGGTCGCCCCTGAGGACTTTGGCCCTGTCGTCACGACGTTCGCTGCGGCCGAGGACGCCGGCCCGCCACTCGCACTTCCCGATATCACGCTCAACAAGGTCGAGCGCTTCAAGCGCGACAAGGACGGCCTCGACGTCGAAGCGGACATCCAGCGATTCGTGCGCGACGGATGGGAAGCGATTGAAGAATCCGATCGCGAGCGGCTGAAATGGCTCGGCGTATTCTTCCGCCGGCAGACGCCCGGCCGCTTCATGATGCGCATCCGGATGCCGAACGGCTTCACGAATGCCGACCAGCTCAGCGTCATCGCCGAATTGAGCCGCGAATGCGGTACCGGCTTCGTGGATCTCACCACGCGGCAGCAGGTTCAGCTGCGGGGATTTGCCGTCGGCGACCTGCCGCATATCTGGGAGCGGCTGACGGCGGTGGATCTCGTGTCGCTGCAGACGGGCATGGACAACATCCGCAACGTCATCGGTTGTCCCGTCGCGGGGCTGACAGAGGATGAGCTCTTTGATGCGTCCCGCGTCGTGAGCGAGTTCAACCAGGCATTCCTGCGGAACAAAGCGTTCACCAATCTTCCGCGAAAGTTCAACGTCGCGATTACGGGCTGCACCGAGAACTGCACGCATGGGGAAACGCAGGATCTGTCGCTGACGCCGGCGATCAAGATCATCGCGGGCGAAGAGGTAAAGGGCTTCAACATCGCCATCGGTGGAAAAATCGGATCTGGCGGATTGCGGCCAGCCACGCCGCTCGGCGTGTTCTGCCGCCCTGAGGACGCCGCGGGATTGTGCAGCCACATCACGCTCATCTTTCGGGATTACGGCCCGCGGCGCGCGCGCAACCGCGCGAGGCTGGCATTTCTCGTCGAAGAGTGGGGAATCGACAAATTCCGGCGAGAGCTCGAGCGGAGAGTCGGCGAGCGGCTGTTGCCGCAGGGCCGGGACGCGCGGACGAGCCGGCACCACGATCACCTTGGCATCTCTCGGCAAAAGCAATCGGGGATGTGCTCGGTCGGCCTTAACGTGCCGGTGGGGCGTATCACAGCAGACCAGCTGTCGGGCCTCGCGCGGATTGCGCGGCGCTACGGTAACGGCGACGTTCGGATTACGACGAGCCAGAACGTCATCGTCGCAAACGTGCCGGAACACGTTCTGCCCGAGATGACCAGTGAGCCCCTTCTGCGCGAGCTGCGTCATGACCCTACCCACATGATGCGCGGCCTCGTCAGCTGCACGGGCATTGACTATTGCCACATGGCGCTCATCGAAACGAAGGAGCTGGCCATGAATACGGCGCGCGAGCTCGACGCGCGGCTGGGTCCAGGCAAGAAATTGTTGACCATGCACTGGTCGGGATGTCCCGCGGGATGCGGCAACCACACCGGCGCCGACATCGGGCTGCTCGGCAAGAACGTCAAGATTGGCGATGAGATTGTGGACGCGGTCGACGTGTTCGTCGGCGGCCAGTCAGGGCCGAATGCGAAGGCCGGCACCCGGATCCTCGAGGACGTGCCGTGCAGCGACTTGCCGCGCGTGCTCGAGCAGGTGATTCCGTACGTCAGTAACAAGCGAGGCGCGAGAAGCCTCAAGAAAGATGTGATCGTCGGTGTCTCTGCCGAGGCGTGATGGCCTTCGCGGAGTTCGCGTGGCGCTTCTTGAAGCGAGAATGGGGACGGAGCTCGCAGAGCTCGTCAGACGTCATGGCGGTGTCGTGCGGTCGGCAGCGGCGGTCCGCGAAGCGCCCCTGGATTGTGCAGCCGTCGTCTCTGATTTCGTTGAGCGTCTTCGCCGGCCTGCACGCCGTGTGCATGTCTTCCTCACGGGCGCTGGCGCGACCGCGTTGTTCCAGGAGGCGGAACGGCAAGGTCAACTGCCGTTCGTCATCGAATCAATAAGGGCTGGCACAAGCGTCTGTCGAGGCCCGAAGCCCACCGCAGCCCTCAAACGTTATGGATTGAGTCCGAATGTGTCGGCGGCGTCTCCCTATACGAGCCACGAGCTGCTCGAGGCGATGGCGGGCACCGATCTCGCGGGAGCGGAAGTTACGCTGGTGCATTATGGCGAGCGCAACGAATTGCTCGGCGACGAGCTTCGGCAGAGAGGCGCTGCCCTGAACGAGCTATGCCTGTATGAGTGGCGACTGCCGGAAGACGTGGGGCCTTTGCAGGATCTGGCGCGTGATCTCGTCAAGCTCGAGATCGACGCCCTCGTTTTCACCAGTCAAGTGCAGTGGAAGCACCTGCTCCAGGTGGCGGCTGCTCTTGGTTTGAGCGACGACCTTGTTCACGCGCTGAATAGCCATGTCGTCGTGGCCGCCGTCGGACCAATCTGCTCCGCGGCGCTGGACGCGGCCGGCGTGCATCCGCACGTCGTACCTGACAACCCGAAAATGGGACCGCTGGTGACGGCGCTCGCGGAGTACTTCACGCAGTAGTTTCTTCCTGGCGATTCTTGAGTTCTGGGTGCTGGGTTCTGTTGTCGTGCCGGTCACGGTCGACAGCCCGGAAAAACAACGCGTGGCATCAATCGCTCAATGCCATGGCGCGGCCGACCAGGATTGGTCGTCCGCGGAGGTCGCCGCCGCCGTTGTTTTTGAACTAACGCCCTCGGGCTGTGACCTATCGACCGGCGCGACAACAGAACCCAGCACCCAGCCAAGGAACCGCTACGTCCACACCGGTGGCGGTTGAATCGTCTCTTCCGGTGTCCGGCCTGGATCGGGCCGGCCGGATCCTTCGAGACGGCTGATGGCTCGTACGGCCATGTCGTGATCGCACACGATCTGGCACGACAGGCGGACGCCCGAGAGTCCGCGCTGCTCGAGCCGTTCCTTTTCTGCCGCGGTCATCGCGGACGGCTCTCCATCGATGAATTCAACACGGCACGTGGTGCAACGGGCATTGCCGCCACATGCGTGCAGGATGTCGACCTTGGCGTCCTGCTCGATAGCCAGGACAAGGCGCTTGTTGTCGGCGACGTCGAACGTTCCATAGCTCTCAACTGTCAGTTTGGGCATAGGAGATTCTAGACGTGGTTAATGGTTGATGGTTAGCGGTTGTCATCGCCGTGTTCGTTCTCGTCCGGTATCACGTGAGCCAGCTTGGGTTGATTCATCGTTCGCATGAGCTTCTCGATCTCCTCCGGGCGCATCGGGAGCCCGAACAGCACGGCAAACTCCAGCATCGAGCAGACGAGAATCGTCCGTAGTCGTGACGGTATTCGCATAGCCCTCTTTCGAGCGTCTTATTGACGCGGCAAATCTCGCCAAAGCTCGCGTCGGTCAGCGAGCGGCGGCGAACAGGTCAGCTTCTGTGAGGAGCTATGCGATCGGAGGAGCGCGAGGGGACTGATGGGCGACGACAGGTGCTGCAAGGATCGCGACGTCGTCGTTGGAGGGCGCCGGTGATGTTGATGGAGACCAGAAGAGTGCGTCGATCGGCGTCTGCGCATCGATCACCGCAAACATCGGCACCGCAGCGATCGCCGCAAAGGCGACAATCGCGATGCAGGCGACGATGACGACGGTAGAGCGGGAGGTCACTTCACCATTCTATCGCACCGACGCGAGAACCGCTGATCGGCTATCGAGACTTTTATTGCCGACCCCGACCTTTAGGTCGGCAACCTCATGGTTGTGGAAGTAAGCCGGTCAAAGGCGTATCCCAAGGTGTGCACGACCACGCGCAGCCGACCTGAAGGACGGCACTACGCCGGCGTCAGGGCGTTCGCGAGGAATGAGATCGACGGTCACATATTACTGTCCGATGTCCATTCCAGCAGATCACCGGGCTGGCACTCGAGCTCGCGGCAAATCGCTTCGAGGGTGGAGAAGCGAATCGCGCGCGCCTTGTTTGTCTTGAGTACCGAGACGTTCGCGATGGTGATGCCGATGCGGTCGGCCAGTTCTGTCAGCGTGAGCCGGCGATCGAGCAGCAGATGGTCGAGCTTGACTCGGATGGCCATCGGCGTCCTCAGATCGTCAGCGACTGGTCTTCGTTCAGGCGCGTGCCCACCCTGAAGACCTCGGCGATCGCCAGGATGATCAGGCCGTGAACGATCGCCAAGAGATTCACGTCAGGTCGGGCGTCGAAGCGCAATCCGTCGGCAGAGAAGTGCGTCATCGCGTAGGAATTCGCGGAGAAGACCAGGACCGCACGTGCCAGCTCTCCCGCGATGACGGCATACCCGATTCGCCTTATCCGAATGAAGTTGTCGGGGACAAAAGGTTGACGGTCGCGCAGACTTCGAAAGACCGCAATCAGCTGGCTGAGAACCCAGAGGATGAACGCGAGCATCACTGCAACGAACGCCATGGGTCCAGTGACGGAAGCCCTGCTCGGCGGCGGGAAGCTCATGGACCCTCGGACGTGCTGAATTTCCGCGGCACTGACACCGAGCGCCGGAGCGCTTACCTGGACGGCTCGGATATCCACGTCAAACGACACCGGGATGTCGATTTTCGCGTCCCCCGGATCGACCCACGGCGACATAGCGACAATGCACGTCGTCAATGCCAGGGCGACTGCGACGAAATACCACGCCACGTTCAGGACGATCGTCACGAACCCAGGCAGGGATGCTTTTGACATCGGCTCAACCTCTAGTATCGTTATACGGTAAATTAGTATCGAAAAACAATAAATATTTATCGAAAAACAAGCACTGAAGTCTGAACACACGCGCGCTCGTGTCCCGCACCACTCACCACCAACCACGAGCCTGTCTGAAGCGCCACGGTACAATGTGCCTAGTGTCATCAACCGACGCCTCAGTCCAGAGCGAGCTCGAGCGCGAGGTCGCCCGGCGCCGCACGTTTGCCATCATCTCGCACCCCGACGCAGGCAAGACCACCCTTACGGAGAAGCTGCTGCTGTACGCCGGCGCCATTGAGTTGGCAGGCGCTGTTCGTGGCCGTAAAGATCGAAAGGCGGCGACGTCCGACTGGATGGAGCTTGAACAGCAGCGTGGCATCTCCATCACGTCGGCCGCGCTCGAGTTCGAGCTGCAGGGCCGCCGCGTGTCGCTGCTCGACACTCCGGGCCACAAGGATTTCAGCGAGGACACCTACCGGGCCCTGATCGCAGCCGACAGCGTCGTGATGGTGATAGACGCGGCGAACGGCGTCGAGTCGCAGACGCGAAAGCTGTACGAGGTCTGCCGGCGCCATCGCCTGCCGATCCTGACGTTCGTCAACAAGTTCGACCGTCCCGCGAAGGACCCGCTCGCGCTCATGGACGACATCGAGACGACGCTCGGCATCGCGGCGGCGCCGGTGAACTGGCCTGTGGGCGACGCGGAGCAGTTCCGTGGGGTGTACGACATCAACGGGCAGACACTCCATCTCTACGAGCGCGAAGCGCAGGGGCAATATCGCGCGCCGGTTGATATCTCGGCGATCGATGCCCCCGAAGCGCGCGAGGCAATCGGCGAGCGGGTGTATGCGCATTTCAGAGAGTCGCTTGATGTGATCCGTTCGGCTGGAACGCACTTCGACATCGACGAGTATCTCGCGGGCATTCAGACGCCCGTATTCTTCGGGAGCGCGCTAACCAACTTCGGTCTCGAGCCGTTCCTGCAGGCGCTCGTCGAGCTGGCCCCTTCGCCATCCGAGCGGCCATCCGATTCCGGCATCGTCGGCCCGACCGACGAGCGATTCACGGGCTTCGTGTTCAAGATTCAAGCGAACATGGATCCGCGCCATCGCGATCGCGTTGCGTTCGTGCGTGTGTGCTCGGGACGCTTCGAAAAGGACATGGTGCTGTCCAATAGCCGCGTGGGGAAGCAGCTGCGGGCTTCCCGCGCGTATCGCTTTTTCGGCCGCGACCGCGAAACTATCGAGGTCGCGTATGCCGGCGACATCCTCGGGCTCGTCAATCCTGGTCAGTTTGCGATCGGCGATACGGTACATACTGGGCAGCCGCTGAAGTTCCAGGGCGTGCCGCGTTTTCCGGCAGAGCATTTCGGGCGCGTGCGGCTCAAGGACACGCGGTACAAACAGTTCGACGAGGGCCTCAAGCAGCTTGAAGAAGAAGGGTTGATGCAGGTGTTCTACACCGCGTCCGGCCGCCGCGAGCCGATCGTCGGCGTGGTTGGACAGCTGCAGCTCGACGTCATTACCAGCCGGCTTCGCAGCGAGTACAACGTCGAGGTCGTTATCGAGCCCGCTACCTACTCGGCGGCGCGATGGCTCGCCGATCCAGCGGCGAAATTTACCCTGGGCGGGCAGGGCACCGTTGCGCTCGATCGCCTCGAGCGGAAAATCATCCTGTTCAGCTCGCAGTGGGAGCTCGACTATTTCATCCGGCAACACCCCGCGGTTGAACTGCTCGCCGAATCCCCGCAGGCATGATCTCGTTTTCAAAAATCAGCAAGCAATACGGCAAACAGGTTCTGTTCGTCGATGCGTCGTTCCAGTTGAACGAGGGGGAGAAGGTCGGCCTTGTCGGTCCGAACGGCTCCGGAAAGACGACGCTCTTCCGGATGATCACCGGCGAGGAGAGCCCGGACGATGGGGAAGTGTCGGTGCCGCGAAAGGTGACGATCGGGTACTTCAGGCAGGACGTCGAGGAGATGTCCGGCCGCTCGGTGCTCGACGAGGCGATTGCCGGCAGCGGGCGATTGGGCGCTCTCCACCACGAGCTCGAAGATCTCCAGCACGCGATGGCGGATCCGTCAAAGGGCGGCGACATGGGGACAACGCTGGAACGTTTCGGCGTCGTGCAGGAAGAGTACGAGCATCTCGGCGGCTACGCCCTCGAGAGCCGCACCCGCGAGATCCTGCACGGGCTCGGCTTTGACGACGAGAGGATAGACGCCGATGTCGGAGCGCTTTCGGGCGGGTGGAAGATGCGGGTGGCGATGGCTCGCGTTCTGCTCGGAGAGCCCGATATCCTGCTGATGGACGAGCCGACGAACCACCTCGACATCGAGTCGATCATCTGGCTCGAGGAGTTCTTGAAATCGCGATCGGGCGGTTTGCTGATGACGTCGCACGACCGCGAGTTCATGAACCGTATCGTCTCGAAAGTCGCCGAAATCGATGGCGGCGAGATTACGGCGTACTCGGGCGACTACGATTTCTACGAGCGCGAGCGAGCGATACGCGAGGCCAATCGCGAGGCGGCGTACGCGCGACAGCAGGCAATGTTTGCCAAGGAGCAGCGGTTTATCGAGCGCTTCCAGACCCACGCCGCGAAGGCGGCGCAGGTGCAAAGCCGCGTGAAGGCGCTGGACAAGATCGAGAAGATCGAGCTGCCGAAAAAGCGCCGCATTGTGAAGTTCGATTTTCGTCAGCCGCCGCGGTCGGGCGAGCAGGTGGCGACGATCGAACACCTGACGAAGCGGTACGGAAAGCGAACGGTGCATCAGGATCTCAGCCTCAACATCAGGCGCGGCGAGCGTTGGTGCGTAATGGGCAAGAACGGCGCAGGGAAGTCCACGCTCTTGAAGATGGTGGCGGGCGCCGTTCAACCGGACGAAGGTCACGTCACGCTGGGCGCGAGCCTCAAGATGGGCTACTTCTCCCAGCAGGCGCTCGACGTACTGGACGCGGATCTGACAATCGAAGAGCAGTTGCAGCGGGATTTCCCTCACGAGTCCATCGGCGTTCTGCGAAGCCTGGCTGGAGCGTTTCAGTTCTCGGGGGACGACATCGACAAGAAAATCCGAATGCTCTCGGGCGGCGAGAAAACGCGGCTCGTCATGGCGCGGATGCTGCTGAATCCTCCGAACTTCCTCGTGCTCGACGAGCCGACCAATCACCTCGATCTCGCGACCAAAGAGATGCTGCTCGAGTCGCTCAGCGGCTTCGACGGGACAATGCTCTTCGTCTCGCACGATCGCGAGTTCCTGCGCGCACTGAGCACCCGCGTGCTGGAACTAGGTGGCGAGTCGGGAACGGAGACGACGCCGCATGCGTACCCGGGGTCCTATATCGAATACGTCGCACGCACGGGTCACGAGGCGCCTGGGGTGCATCGATAAAATCAGGGATTGAGGATTAGGGATTAGGGATTGGGGAGGGGATTAGTCAGGTGGAACGTTAAGAGTTAAAAGTTGAAAGTGGGTTTCGCTTGTTCCGACTCCGCAAACGATAGCGAGCGCTCGTAACCCGCGGGTTCGTCGAGATGCGGAGAATGCCCACGGGGAATCCTTGGCCGTCGGTCACGCAGCCCCGGGCGCGCTCCATCGATAGAATCAGGGGGCGGGCAGGCCCGGCGTCACCCGCCGCGCGTTCTGGTAATACACCTTGCTGAGCACTGCATCCGGCAGACCGATGCCATAGAGCTTCCAGAACGCGTGATAGTCGCGGTAATAGTCGAAGTATTCGTCCTTCGTCTCGAGCACGCGCCAGTAGTACGGGAACTCCTCAGGCGCGTAGGTATCCTTCCCGAACAGGATCCGATCCTGATATTTCACAAAAAAGTCGTGCGCCGCGCGCGGCTGCCGTCCGAGGTCGTAGAGAATCGCGGCCAGCTCGAGCACGACATTCGGGTGCGCATCGAGCAGCGCGGCCGCACGCTTCAGATCGTTGCCATGCCAGCCGAAGTGCGCCGAGATGAAGCGCGTCGTCGGATGCTTCTTGAACAAGTCGTCGCGTTCGGCGGTCAGCGTCTCGAATGCCACAGGCACCAGATACCGCCGGCGGTTGCTGAACAAAGCGAGCTCGAGCCATCGTTCGTTGTGCATGTCGAGCGGCTTGAAAAATTCGGACGGCTCAGCGGTGTGAATGATGACCGGGATGTTCAGCCGTGCCGCCGCCTCCCAGATCGGCGACAGCTCCGGATCGTTGATCGCCAGCCTCGTGCCGTCCGCCTTCTTGGTGTCCATGCCGGTCTCTTTGAAGATTTTCAGACCGATGGCGCCGTTCTTCACGTCGGCTTCCAGTTGCGCCGCGGCCAGCCGGCCGTAGCCCGGCCCGATGCTGCGGAACTGATTCAATCCATTTGCGAACACCGTGAAGCGCTTCGCGTACGGCGTGCTGTTGATATAGCGCACGCGCTGCGCGAGCGCGTCGCCGGAGCCGCCGCTCAGGTTGTTGAGCACGCGGATGTTCAGCGCGTCCATTTGGGCAACGAGCGACGCGATGGTGTCGGCCGTGGGACCGGTATGGCTGTGGATATCGACGACCGGGAACTTCGCTCGAGGCACGGGATGCTGATCGGTGACGAGCGAAGAGGCTGGCCGGTAATCAACGATCGAGGGAGGCGGGAACTCCGGCGCCTGGCATGTGCCGACGCGAACGAGCGTCGTGCCCGGCGGGCATTCGCCTCCTGCCGGGGCGATGCCGCGCCCGCCGCGGCCTTGCTGCGCCACGACGGCCGTGGCGAGCAGCCCGGCCACCAGTGAGAACGGGAGAATGCTTCGCCTCATCGGAGGCTCTAGTATAAGCCTCGCTCAGTCCCGGCACGCGGACGCCCGCGTTAATCCCTAATCCCTAGTCGCATCCCCAGTTTCGTCGATCGCCCGGTCCGCATATAATCGCGCCGTCCCGTGACACATGAGGCTCGCGACCGGAGTTCGACTCGGCGTTTACGAAATGGTGCTCCGCTGCGCAAGAAGTGAATCAAACACGAGCACGATCCGTTGCGCCTTGGCGTCTTCGCGCTGAAACACGAGAGATGACTCGAGCCGACGCGCAGCAATTCTTCGATCGCCGCATCGACGCCTGGCGAAGGCGGGACGTCGAGGCGCTCGTGCTCGCTCACACCGAGGATTGCGTGCTCGAGAGCCCACTCGCCGGCGAGGTGACCGGTCGCGCGCCCATTGAGAAGGTCTATCGCGCGTTCATAACGAGCTTTCCTGATCTGACGATTGACAATCCCGAGCTTCTGATCGATGGTGACCGCGTCGTCCAGACCGTCATCTTTTCCGGTACCAACACGGGCGGATTCATGGGCATGGCGCCGACTGGAAAGCGTTTCAGCTTCGCCGCGGTGCTCATCTGCACCATGCGCGGCGGACAGATCGCGCACGAAAAGCGCATTTACGACTCCACAGGATTCCTGCTGGAGATCGGAGTGCTCAAGGCGAGACCCAATTGACCATGTCGGACATCACCGCCACCAGAATTCCGCGGCTCCAGGTTGACGATCCGCTTGGGCCCCGCGTCGTCGTCATCGACAAGCCGGTGTTTCGGATCGGACGGAAGACCGAGAGCGATCTGCGATCCGTCGGCACGGACGTGTCGCGTGATCACGCCGAAATCGTTCGTCTCGACGACGGCCAGTACGTGCTGAAGGATCGCGGGTCGCGGTGCGGCACCTTCGTCAACGACGAACAGGTCACCGAACAGCCGCTGCACCACCGCGACAGGATTCGACTCGGCCGCAGCGGCAGCGCGCAGATGACCTTTCTCGTAGACGACGGGTCCGAGTCGCACGGGAGCCGAACCTCGAAGGTTATCGATTTGCGGCCGCTCACGACGCTCCTCGATCGCCTCCGTGGGCTGGGCTCGTCGCGCGTGCTCGAGGAAGTGCTGGTGCTCGTGATGGATTCGGCAATCGAGGCCACCGGCGCCGAGCGTGGCTTTATCATGCTCGCCAGCCCGAAGGGGGAGCTCGAGTTCAAGATCGCGCGCGCGCGCGGCAGCGTGACGCTGTCAGGGGGATCGTTCGCGACCAGCCGGAAGATTCCCCGCGATGTGTTCGAGACCGGGCGCGATCGCATTGTCGCGGACCTGCGCGAGAGCGATTTCGCCCGCCAGCATCTCGGCACGGTTGCCCTGGGGATCCGCCATGTGCTGTGCACACCTCTGCGGGTCGTGCGATATCTCGAGCAATCGTCCGGCGACCTCGAGCAGCGGCCCATCGGCGTGTTGTACCTCGACAGCCGCGAGAAAGGTCAATTGATGTCGGCTGCAGCGCGCAACGCGCTCGAAGCGGTGGCAGGCGAAGCCGCGTTGGCGATCGAAAGCGCACGCCTCTATCGCGAGGCGACAGAAAAAGCGCGAATGGAGCGCGAGATGGTGCTCGCCGCCGAAATCCAGCGTGCCCTGCTTCCCGAGGCGATGCAGTCAGGCCCGCACTTCGACGTCGCGGCGGCGTCGATTCCGTGCCGCAGCATCGGTGGAGATTTTTTCGATTACTTCAATGTCGCCGATGGCCGCTTCGGCTTTACACTCGGCGACGTCGCCGGCAAGGGGCCGTCGGCTGCGCTCCTGACCGCGATGATCCAGGGCGCCTTCGCAGCGCAGGTGGCGTCGACCGATTCGCCTGCCGCCCTGTTGGCGCACATCAACCGCACGCTCATTCGCCGGGCGATTCAATCACGCTTCGTCACTGTGATGTACGGCGTCCTCGGTGCCGACGGACGCCTCACCTACAGCAACGCCGGGCACAACCCGCCGATTCTCATCGGCCGCAACGGCGTGCGGCGTTTCGAGACCGGTGGGTTGATTCTCGGACTCTTTCCCCACGCGACGTACGAAGAAGAAACGGTGCAGCTCGAAGACGGCGACACGCTGGTGGTCTTCAGTGACGGCGTTACCGAAGCGTTGAACGAGGCGGGCGACGAGTTCGGCGAAGAGCGGCTGCTGGAGTGCGTCGGCGAGCACATCGGCTGCGCAACCGACGTGCTGCTCGACAGGATTCTGGCGACGGTCAGGAATTTCGCCGCGAGCGCGACCCAAAACGACGACGTGACCGCACTCGTGCTGCGGTATCGTGCGCCAAAAAGTTAGGTGAACTTCGCACGCAGTCGGCCGACGGGGCCGACCTAAAGGTCGGCACTACGACACCGGGACACCTAATCCCCAATCCCGAGTCCCTACTCCCGAGTCTGGGAGGCGTCGTACTCAAACGTCAGGGCATCACCACCGACCCCGATCGTCACCGTCCCGCCGTTTTCCAACTTGCCAAACAAGATTTCATCCGTCAGCGGGTCGCGCACCTCGCGCTGGATGACGCGGCCAAGCGGGCGGGCTCCCATCTTCGGGTCATAGCCTTTTTTCGCGAGCCATGCACGCGCGTCGGGCGACAGGTCAATCGCCACCTTGCGGTCCTTCAGCTGGCTTTCGAGCTGCATCACGAATTTCTCTACGATCGTTTCCATCGCGTCGGGGCTTAGCGGCTTGAACGTGACAATCGCATCCAGCCGATTGCGGAACTCCGGGCTGAACACGCGATCGACCGCCGTCTTTGCCTTGCCGTCCGGGCCGATGTCGCCAAATCCGATCGAGCCCGCGCTCATCTCGCGTGAGCCGGCATTCGACGTGAGAATCAGCACGGTGTTGCGGAAGTCCGCCTTCCGTCCGCTGTTGTCGGTCAGCGTCGCGTGATCCATCACCTGCAGCAGGATGTTGTAAATGTCTTCGTGCGCCTTCTCGATCTCGTCAAGCAGGACCACGCAGTAGGGATGGGTGCGAACGGCATCGACGAGCTGGCCGCCCTGCTCGAACCCGACGTATCCCGGCGGTGCGCCGATGAGCCGCGCAACCGCGTGCTTCTCCATGTACTCGCTCATGTCGAAGCGGATGAACTCGTTGCCGAGGAGCAGCGCGAGCTGCTTGGCAAGCTCGGTCTTGCCAACCCCCGTTGGCCCCGTGAACAGAAAGCAACCCGCCGGGCGCTCGGGGAGCGCCAGTCCGGCGCGAGACCGCTTGATAGCTTGCGCGACAAGATGCACCGCCTCCTGTTGTCCGAAGACGACACGCTCGAGCGATTCCTGGAGCGTCCTGAGCCGCTCGCGATCCGAAGACGACGCCTGGCGTGCCGGAATGCGCGCCATCCGCGCGACGATCGGCTCGATATCGACGACGTCAACCGTCATGATGGCGTTATTCGCCGAAATCGGGCCCGCCTTCAACCGCGTGACGGCGCCCGCCTCGTCGATGAGATCGATCGCGCTGTCAGGCAGGCGATAGTCGCGCAGGTGTCGCGCGGCCAGCTTGGCGGCCGCTTCGAGTGCCGCCTCGGTGTACTTCACGCCGTGATGCTCTTCATACCGGCTGGCGAGTCCCGCGAGAATGCGTACGGTCTCTTCGATGGACGGCTCATCGATGGCAATCTTCTGAAGGCGCCGCGCGAGTGCGCGATCTTTCTCGATGTGCTTGAATTCCTCGAACGTCGTCGACCCGACGACGCGCAGGTCGCCTGTGGTGAGCAGCGGCTTGAGCATCGTCGCGAGATCCATTGTCCCGCCGGTGACCGCGCCGGCGCCGACCGTCGAATGGATCTCGTCTATGAACAGAATGGCCTTCGGGCGGGCGCCGAGCGCCTTGACGACCGCCTTGAACCGCTCTTCGAAATCGCCGCGGAATCGCGAGCCCGCGAGCAGCGCGCCGGTGTCGAGCGCGAAGATTTCCGCCTGCCGCAAATTATCCTGCACGTCTTCACCGAGGAGGCGCACGGCCAGCCCTTCGGCCATTGCCGTTTTTCCGACGCCCGCGTCCCCGACAAAGACGGGATTGTTCTTGCGGCGGCGACTGAGGACTTCGATCGTGCGTTGAAGCTCCTCTGCGCGACCGATGAGGGGATCGAGCAAGCCATGCCTCGCGCGCGCCGTCAGGTTCGTACAGTATGCCGAAAGCGGATCCTTCGCGGTACCGGAACCAGGGTCGCCGCTGCCGGCGAATCCGTCCCGGCCGTCGCCCGTATCGGACGCGCTGCCGTCATCGTGGTGAATCGGAGTCTTCGTGATGCCGTGCGCCAGGTACTCGAGCACGTCGAGACGAGTAATGCCCTGGTCGGCGAGGAGCGCTGCGGCGCGGGTTTGAGGTTGCTGCAGAATGGCCGCGATCAGGTCGCCGACCTGTGCCTCCTGGCGCTGCGCGCTCTGGACATGCAGCACGGCCGCTTGCAGCGCGCGGCGAAACGCCGTCGTCTGCTCGGGCTCGCGCTCCTTTCCGCGCGGCAGGGCCTCGACGGATTCGTCCAGGCTGTCGCTCACTGTGCGGCGGAGCAGAGACATATCGGCGCCGCACGCCGTCAGAATACGCTCTCCGTCCGGATCGTGGGCGACGGCGTACAACAAGTGTTCGAGCGTGAGATAGGCGTGGCGGCGCGACACCGCCTCACGGAATGCGATATGGAGCACCACTTCGACGGCAGTAGAAAACATCAGGCTTCCTCTATGGTCGCACGTAACGGGTAACCAGCTTTTCCGGCCAGGGCCGCAACCGCATCGGCCTTGGTTTCGGCGACCTCCCAGGTATAGACGCCGGCGAGGCCCCGGCCGTTGCGATGGACCTGCATCATGATGCGGTATGCCTCGGCCGGCGATTTTTGAAATAGTTCCTCCAGAATTTGCAGTACCAATTCCATGGTCGTGTAATCGTCGTTCAGCAAAACGACGTTAAAGAGCTTTGGATCTTGATTCTTGACTTCGGCACGATCCTTAACGGCACTGTCGGTGCGCTCGTCCCGTCCGGCCATACACAGAGCATGCTACCATCCGCGGCCCGGGAGTGTGATGCGCTCGTGGCAGGGCACAGATAGGAGCGATCGACTTCAGTTCGCCTGACGCATCCGGGCGAGGTGCGCCTTGTGGCGTTCGTCGCTTTGCAGGCAGTCGATCAAGGGAGACAGGAAATAGTACGGCGGCGCGCCGTCCTCGCACGCCGTTTCCTGCCATTCGAACGCGCGATCGAAGTCCTTGAGGGCGGCGTAGATGTACACGTAACAATGGGGAGGCACGTACCGGCCATTCGCGCGCAGCACATCGAGGTCCGAGATGATATCCACCGCCTGGTCACGTTCGCCCGTCTCCGCGTACAGCAGCCCTTGTAAACCAAGATAGAACGGCGCGCGCCCGGAGAGCACAGTCGCGCGCTCAATCAGTGGCGACGCCTGCGCATATGCCTCCTTCCGGAGGTACGACAATCCCAGCACGTATAGCCCCACCAGAAAATTGGGATCGACCTCGAGGCATTTCTGCGATTCCTCGATCGCGCGGTCGTACTCCCGGCTGGCGAAATACATCCACGCGACGCCGCTGTTGACCAACGGCGAGAGCGGATCGATGTCCTGGGCGCGCTTCGCCGCGACCCCTGCCTCCCAGTGCCGGCCGAGCATGGCGAGGAGCCAGGAATAATAGGTGTGCGCCTGCGCTTCCATCGGGTCGAGCTCGGTCGCGCGCAGGAACTCATTCTCGGCTCCCGCCCAGTCCCAATATGCGCTCAACAGGATGAGGGCCAACGACGTGTGCGCCTCAGCCAGGCGCGATTCGATGGAGAGCGCCTTTGCGACGTGCTTTTCCGCGCGAAAGAAGACGTCGCGTGGGCGTTCGAGCGAGTACAGGCCCCTGAGCACGAGCGTGTCCGCGAGCCCGGAGTACGCGAGCGCGTATTCCGGATCGTCGGCAATCGCGCGCTCGAACTCCTCCCTGGCGGTGCGCAAACCGCCTTCGTAGCGCTTGCTCCAGTAGAAGCGCCCCTTCAAGTAGTGATGGTAGGCAGATTTGCTCTCGGTCTGACGCCGGTTGGGCCGGAGGTGCTCGACGAGCGAAACCTTCAACTTGTCGACGATCGCGCGCGTGATGTCCTCTTGCAGCATCAGGACATCGGCCAGCTCGCGATTGTACTGCTCGGACCAGAGCTCGTAGCCGTCTTCGGTGTTCAAGAGCTGGCAGCTGACGCGGATGCCGCTTCCGGTTTTTCGCACGCTGCCATCGACCACCGCATTCACTTTCAATCGCTCACCGACGTCACGGATATCGACGTCCTTGCCCTTGAAGGTGAACGTCGATGTACGGGCCGCCACCCTGACGCCCTCGACCTTGGTAAAGGCGGTAATCAGCTCCTCGGCGAGGCCATCGCAGAAATACTCGATCTCTGGATCGTTGGCGAGGTTGCGGAAGGAGAGGACAGCAACAGACGCTCTTACCAGCGAGGTAGGCGGCGTCGATGCCGATGCGGCTTTACCCTCGGTGACCTCCGCGCGCGCCTCGAGCAACGCGCTCATCACCGCTTTTGCCGACTGATAGCGATTATCGGGGTTCTTCTCGAGCAGCTTCCTGATGAGCCGTTTCAGTGCCGGCGGCATCGGTCGATCCCAGCGCGGTTGATCGTGCAGGATCGCGTCGATCGTTTCGATAGCCGAGGTCGCGCGGAACGCCTGTGATGCCGTTGCCATCTCGTACACCACGGCGCCGAGCGAAAACAGATCGCTCCGGTGATCGAGCGCGTGCCCGAGGAGGCGCTCCGGAGACATGTAATTGGCGGTGCCGAAGACCCGTCCCGCCGCCGTGAATCCGCAGCTCGTGTTCGCGTCGAAGTCCACGACTGACGCCTGCTTCGCCAGTCCGAAATCCAGGAGCTTCACCACATCGCGATCGCTGATGAAGATGTTGGCCGGCTTCACGTCGCGGTGCACGATGCCCTTTTCGTGAGCGGCGTCGAGGGCATCGGCGATCTGGATGGTGAAGTCGATGATGTCGAGCGTCCCGAGCGGCGCGCCGAGCATGCGCTGCGTCAACGTCCCGCCCTGCAGGAGCTCCATCGCAATGAACGGAAGCCCCTCGAACTCGTCGATCTGGTAGACGGTGCAGATGTGAGGGTGGTTGAGCGACGAAGCCGTCTGCGCCTCGCGCTCGAACTGCCGAAGCGCGATGGGGTCGGCAGCGAATGCTTCCGAAATGAACTTGAGCGCCACCGTCCGTCCCAGGCGGGTGTCGCGGGCTTTATAGACGACGCCCATTCCCCCGGCGCCCAGAAGCTCGACTATGTGATACCGCGAAATCGTCCTGCCGATCATGCTCGCTGTCGGCTAATGCTACATCATGGGTTAGCGCGTCCCTTTGAAGCGCCAGATGTCCTGCATATGTTCCCGAGAAGCGTGTCCTGACGCGCTACATCCCCCCGGTCCTGTCTTCGCTAGTCGGGCGGCACCTTCGTAACCGTACCGTCAGCTGTACGCCAAACGGCGGCATTGTTCGCTCTCGCCCATCGTTTTGCGATCTGCAGGGCAATGGCGTACTCACTGAGACTTAAGCGGTGGGGATGCGGAACGACGCTCAAGAGGTGGCGGCCACCCTCTGTAGTAATGAGCACGTCTCCGTCAGATGGCGAGTCGACCATCAGCACAATCATGAGGTGAGTTCAAAAATGATGCCTAACACTTCCTTTACTTGTAGTTGCCGCCTCTGGCAAAATAAGTCCAATCCGTTGACGATTGAGGAGTGGCGATGAGGCGATGTCGCGCGTCCACCGTTGCAGTCACCGTGTCTGCCTGCGCAACCGTGTTTGCGCTGCTTGGCGCCGGTGCGTCTGCACGCCAGGCACCGCTTGCTCCCGCCGGCGCGTCCTCTTCGTCGCCCTCTCACGCGCTTGTCACGAAGTACTGCATCAGTTGTCACAACGAACGGTTGCGGACCGGCGGGCTCGCGCTCGATCGTCTCGACAGCAACAACCCTGGCGAACATGCGCAGCTATGGGAAGCCGTGGTCGAGAAGCTGCGCGCGGGATCGATGCCGCCCCCGGGCCGGCCGCGTCCAGAACCTGCGGCCTACGCTGAAGCGGCCGCGGAGTTGGAGCGCGCTCTGGATCGAGCGTGGGCAGCCAATCCTGATCCCGGACGCATCGGCGCCGTGCATCGCGTGAACCGGACCGAGTACGCCAACGCCATTCGCGACTTGTTTGGCCTCGATCCAAAGAGCCTCGACGTCGCCTCGCAGTTGCCCGGCGACGAAACCGCCGACGGCAGCTTCGATAATTTCGCCGATGTCCTCTCCATTTCGACCGCGCATCTGGAGCGCTACATGTCGGTCGCGCGGCAAATCTCCCGCCGCGTAACGGCGTTGCCTCCTTCGCATCCCGAGGTCGACACGTTCGAGATTCCCTTGCATGCCACGCAGGACGATCGGCAGACCGAAGACCTGCCGCTTGGATCGCGCGGCGGTATATCGGTGCGTCACCACTTCCCGGTCGACGGCGATTACCGATTCACGGTTCGCCTGCAGCGCAACTATCAGGATTACCTGAAAGGAATGGGCTGGGAACAGCTGCTCGACGTCCGGCTCGACGGCGTCCTGTTGAAACGCTTCACTGTCGGCGGCAAAGCCCAGGGACGCGCTGCAGGAGCAAGTTATGCCGGCGATGGAGAGCCCGGATTCGCCGGTGCTCCCGAGTGGGAAAGATACATGCAGCTCGACGGCGATGCCGGCCTCGAGGTGAACGCTCACGTGGGAAGTGGACCGCACGTGGTAGGCGTGTCGTTCGTCCGCCAGTTGTGGGAGCCTGAAGGGCTGCCACAACCTCTTCAGCGCGGCCGCGTCATCACCAACGACGAAGTCTACATGGGCTACGCGAACGTGGCGGCGATTCAAATCGGAGGACCGTATGGTTCCGGTTCCAATTCCGGTTCCAGTTCTGGAATCGGAACTGGAACCGGAACCCCCAACCCCCTGTTCGTGTGCAGGCCGCGCGCAGCGTCCGAAGAGCGCGGTTGTGCGTCCAGGATCGTGTCGCGGATCGCGCGGCGTGCTTATCGGCGGCCCGTGAACGCAGCCGACGTCCAGACGCTGATGACTTTCTATGACGACGGGCGCCGCAACGGCGGAAGCTTTGAATCGGGCGTGCAGTTTGCGCTCGAGCGGATGCTCGTCGACCCGGATTTCCTCCTGCGCGTCTACCGGGACCCTAAACCATCGTCTCAGCTCTCAGCCGTCAACTCTCAAGTTTCAACGGCCGGCTCTCAGCCATCCGCCGCAAAGCCCTATCAGTTGTCTGACCTCGAACTGGCGTCGCGTCTGTCGTTCTTTCTGTGGTCGAGCATTCCCGACGATCAGTTGTTGACGCTCGCCGAGCAGCGGAAGCTCGGCGTTCCCGCGGTGCTCGAGCAGCAGGTGAAGCGCATGCTTGCCGATCCGCGGGCGAGTGACGCGCTCGTCGACGATTTCGCGGCGCAATGGCTGAACCTCCGCCGGGTAGCCGAGGTCGTCGTCGATCCTGAGCGCTATCCGAATTACGACCTCACGCTGATGGACGCCTTCAAGCGCGAAACAGAGCTCTTTGTTGGGAGCACGATACGCGAGGATCGCAGCGTGCTCGAGCTCCTGAACGCCGACTACACATTCGTCAACGAAAAGCTCGCCCGGCACTACGGGATTCCTGGGGTGTATGGCAGCCGCTTCCGACGCGTCACTCTGGCGGACACGAACCAGCGCGGAGGGCTGCTGGCCCACGGAGCGCTGCTGTCGACGACGTCGTATCCCGATCGCACGTCGCCGGTGTTGCGGGGCAAATTCCTGCTGAACAACGTATTCGGGCTGCAGACGACACCACCGCCTGCGGGTGTCGACACAAACCTGGCGCCGCCCAAGCCGGGTGCCGCGCCACCGACGATTCGCGAGCGGCTGAGCGCGCATCGCAGCAATCCGTCGTGCGCGAGCTGCCACGCCGTGATCGATCCGCTCGGGTTCGCGCTCGAGAATTTCGATGTCATCGGAGCGTGGCGCACCACCGACGAAGCCGGCAAGCCCGTTGACGCGGCGGGCACGACCGTGAGCGGGGCCCACATCGAAGGGTTGAGCGGCCTCCGCGCGCTGCTCCTCGAGCGCCGTGAGCAGTTCCCCCGCACCGTCACCGAGAAGCTGCTCGCCTACGCCCTCGGGCGCAGGGTAGAGCACTACGATCGTCCGGCGGTCCGCCGCATCGTCCGTGACGCGGAGGCGCAGGATTTCCGCTGGTCGGCGTTAATATTAGGTATCGTCAAAAGCCCGGCATTCCAGATGAGGCGAACGCATGTACCTGAAATCTAGAGCTCTTCCGCGGCGCACAGTTCTGCGGGGCCTGGGGGCCACGCTCGCGCTACCGTTTCTCGATGCAATGGCGCCGGCGGTGGCTGCGGCGTCACAGCGCACTGGAAAGCCTGCGCACAGGTTTCTCGCTTTTTATGTGCCGAACGGCATGGCGATGGAGTACTGGACGCCCAAGGGCGAGGGCGCCGCATTCGAGCTCTCGCCGGTGATGCAGCCGCTCGCGCCGTTCCGCGACCAGATGATCGCGTTGTCGGGCATCAACGCGAATTGGGTGGCGATTCACGCTGGCGCCTCCGGCGCATTCCTCACGGGGACGCCACGCGGCGGCAAAACCGAGATTGAGATCTTCGCCGACACGTCGATGGATCAGCTGCTTGCGCGACACCATGCCCGCGACACGCAGATCGCGTCACTGGAAATGGCGATGGATCCCCCGGCGAACGCCGGCGCCTGCACGGGCAATTTGAGCTGCGTCTACACGCACACGCTGTCGTGGCGCAGCCCGACCCAGCCGCTGCCGATGGAGTGGAATCCGCGCGCGGTGTTCGAGAAGCTGTTCGGCGATACCGGCACGACCGACCGTGCGGCGCGCGAAGCGCGGCTGCGGCAACACAAGAGCCTGCTCGACTCGGTCAACGAAAAACTGGCCAGCCTGAGAACCGAGCTTGGGCCGCAGGATCGCGCGAAGGTCGAGCAATACACCGAAGCGGTGCGAGACGTCGAGCGTCGCATCGAGCGTGCAGAGCAGCAGACAGACCTCGAGCTGCCGGAAATGGATCAGCCGCAGGGAGCACCGCCGGTTTTCGAAGAGCACCTGGCGCTCATGCTCGACCTGCAGCTGCTCGCGTATCAAAGCGATCTCACGCGCGTGATTTCATTCATGATCGGCAAGGAGCAAAGCGCGCGTCCATATCCGCAGATTGGCGTGCCCGAGGCGCATCATCCACTGTCGCACCATCAGGACCAGGCCGAGCTCATAGCGCAGATGTCGAAGATCAACCGCTACCACGCCGAGCTCTTCGCAAAGTATCTGGCAAAGCTGCGCGCGACGCCGGACGGCGACGGCACACTGCTCGATCACATGACGATCCTGTACGGCTCCGGCATCTCGAACAGCACTCGTCATTCGGGCGAGAACCTGCCGCTGCTCGTCGTGGGAGGCGGAGCCGGCAAGCTCAAGGGGGGGCGCCATGTGCGATACACGGACAAACCGTCGATGGCCAATCTGTTGATGACGTTGATGGACAAGATGGATGTGCCTGTCGAGCGCATCGGCGGAAGCACGGGTAAGGTGCAGCTCGATGCGCTCTCGCTGTAGGACGCTGGCGGGTGCGATGGGTGCAAGGCGTGCAACGGGTGCGCTCTGTGCGGCTGCGTTGCTGCTCGCCGCGCCGGCCTACGGACAGCAGCCGCCGTCCGGCGATGGCTCGACTCCGTTGCACTGGGCCGCCTACCACGATGACCTCGCGAAGGTCGATCAGCTCATCCGCGCAGGCGCGAATGTAAACGCCGCGAACGATCTCGGCGCCACGCCTCTGTGGGCGGCCAGCGTGAACGGAAGCGCGCCCATCGTGAAACGTCTGCTCGATGCAGGGGCCAAACCAGACGCCGCGCTGCTCACAGGCGAAAGCCCACTGATGGCGGCGGCGCGCGCGGGCAAGTTAGCCGCCGTGGACGCGCTACTGGCGAAGGGCGCTAACCCGAACGCCCGGGGTGCGCGCGGGCAGACAGCCTTGATGTGGGCGGTCGCGCAGATGCATGCGGACGTCGTAAAGCGGCTGCTCCTTGGCGGAGCCGACGTCCATGCGCGATCGGACACTTGGAGCCAGATGATGGCAGTGCCGCCGCACGGCCTGCCGGAATACAACCGGGTAATTCCGCAAGGCGCCGACACGGCGCTGATGTTCGCAGCTCGCGGCGGCGATCTCGCGTCGGCGAAGATGCTCGTCGAGGCAGGCGCGAACCCGAGTGATCACGACGCATGGGGCGTCAGCGCGACGACGCTCGCGGCGTTCGCGGGACATGGCGAGATCGCGCGGTTGCTGCTCGAGAAGGGCGCCGATCCCAATAACGACACGCCCGGATTTACGGCGCTCCATTGCGCCATCATGCAGCGCGACGAAGCGACCGTCGCAGCGCTGCTCGCGCATGGCGCAAATCCGAATGCGCCGGTGACGATGTGGACGCCGACCCGCCGATCGTCGGACGACTATCACTTCATGCCGGCGCTCGTCGATGCCACGCCGTATTGGCTCGCCGCGCGTTTTACACAGCCGGGCGTCATGCGGCTGCTCGCGAAGCACGGCGCGGATCCGAAAGTGATTCACGAATCGAATTACGTACAGGGTGAAGGCTATCAGCGCCGGAAGGAACGGACGACCGCCGTCATGGCGGCGCTCGGGATGGGCGGCGGCACGGCATGGGTGCCGATCGCTCGCGCCGACCGGGACGCGCTGATACTCGAAACCGTGCAAGTGGCCGTGGACCTTGGCGCCGATCTGAACGCGACGAGCATCGACGGCCGTACCGCCCTGGACTCTGCCCGCGCGCAGAAATACGCGGCCGTTGTCGCATTCCTCGAATCGCGCGGAGCCGTCGCCTCGCGCTAGCTCGAGCTCTTCCGGACCTTCATCGCGGCGGCGAGTCGCTGAATCGCGCGATTCACCGCCATCCTCGCGCCATCGACCGAACTGAATTGGAAGTGCTCGGCTACTTCCGCGGTCGTCCATTGCGCCTCGACGCGCGCAATGACGAGCTCGCGCTCGCGTGGTTTCAGGCTGTCCAAAGCCGTCCGATAGCGCGCGTACGCCTCCTCGTGGATGGCGTGCTCGAGCGGGGAAGGCTGTTCCGAGGCGAAGTCTTCGTGAAGCTCGACGTTGGCGGGACGCCGTGTAAAACGCCGTACTTCGTCACGGATTCTGTTGATGACCGATTGGCGCAAGTATGCCTGCATCGCACCCACATGCCGCGGCTCGAACGTGTCGAGCTTTGCGATGGCATGCATCGCGGCATCCTGTACGAGATCGGCCGTGTCGAGATGGCCGCGGGCCGCCGCCGGCAAACGCCCATGCGCCCACCGCTTCAGGGATGGAAGGCAGCGCTGGAGGATCGCTTCGACGGCGGACTGATCGCCGCCTCTCGCGCGTATGATCAGCTCGACTGTCGGCTCATCGCTGACCAAGGTGACGTCTTCACTGTTGTCGTCCGCCATGGCAGAGATCTTTCCACTTATCGTGGGTGGTCGCTAGCTAAAGTTGTCCACGTGAGAAATGCCCGTGCAGCAACAATTTAGCCGCATCGATTCCGCGCTGGCCGAGCGGCTGTATCGCGACGCGCATGCCGACCGATGGCGTCTTCCCCAGGCAGCCTTCACCGCGGCGCTGGAGACCAGCTGCGCAAAAGCGTTCACGGCGGCCGATCCCGGGCCAAGTGAGAGAGAGCGGTACCTGACGTCCCTTCATCTGGAAGATCTCGCCCTCGCATGCGCATGTGCGCTGGGCGACCACGCAGCCTGGGATCACTTCGTGGTCGAAATGCGCCCGGCGCTTTACCGGGCAGCAGATGCGCTCGATCGGTCGGAAGGCGCGCGTGAGTTGGCCGATTCGCTCTATGCGGACCTTTATGGCGTGGAGCAGACCGACGGGGCGCGTCAGTCGCTGTTCCGTTACTTTCACGGCCGCAGCAGTCTCGCCACGTGGCTGCGGGCCGTTCTTGCACAGCGTCACGTCGATCGCGTGCGCGTCGAGCGGCGTTTTGACTCCTTGCCGGAGGAGTTGCCCGCGACGACACCGCCGACAGCCCGCGACCCCGACTGTGCGCGTTTTCTCGAACTGCTTCGGACGGGGCTCGAGAGGGTGATGGCGGCGCTCGATTCGCGCGATCGCTTTCGACTCGGGTGTTACTACGCTCAGCAGTTGACATTGGCTCAAACCGGGCGGCTGTTGAAAGAGCACGAGGCAACGACGTCGCGACAGCTCGCACGGACGCGCAAGCGCATCAGGGGGGGCGTTGAACAATTCCTCCGCGATCGTGGATTGAACGACGTGCAGATTGCGCGGTGTTTCGAATGCGCGACAGAGGACGTTGGTACGACGAATTTGGAAGAGATCCTCGAAGTACGGTCACGCTGACGCCGTACGCGACGGTTGCGCAAGAAATGTTGACGGGGATCGTTCAATATGAAGAGAGACGCAATGCGCCACGAACCGGATCGCGACGACTGGCTGGGCAACACATTGCGGCAGTCGCCTGCAGTGGCGCTCGACGCCTGTCTTGACGCCGAGACGCTCGCGGCCTTGGCGGATGGCACGCTGCACGCGCAGGCCGCGGCCGCGGTCGAAGCGCACGCGTCGAGCTGTACGCGATGCATGGCTGTTCTCGCGGCAATGGAACGCACGGCTCCGGCGGCCCGTGCGCGCCACGCCTGGACACCCGTGCGCCTGTTCCGCTGGGCCGTGCCCATGACAGTCGCCGCCACGGCGATCGCCATCTGGGTGTTCGTCCCGAATCGTCCGGATACGTTGCCTGTTGCGGTGCCTGCGGAAGAGTCGCAGGCGAGCAGCGCCCGTGCGGATGCCGATACCAGCGCGCAGCTTGTCGTTCCACCCAGTACCAGAAAGCAGAACCGCAGGCGGAACTTGAACTCCGGCGTACCGACGAGTCTCGTCAGCGGCTTGCGAACGAGGCGATGAAACCGCCGGCCAACCTTGCGGCGCCTTCGGCGCCTCCCGAATCGCTACCGGCTCCAGCAGCGCCGATGGCGTCTCCGGGCGTCGCGTCGGATTCGGGCGCGGGTGCAGCCGCCGCAGGGCAATTCGCGCTGCGTGAGTCAGTTGCGGCGAGCGAATCCGTTTCTCCCTCGAATTTCCTCAATCGATGGCGAGTGGCCAGCTCCACGGCCATCGAGCGCTCGACCGATGGCGGCAAGACGTGGATGAAGACCGTTCCGCTTCCCGGCGTCGCAGCGAGTCGCCCTGACGGACAGGCGACCGTCAACGTTCGCGCCGTAGACGATCTGCGCGCTCTCGCCACAATCGCCGACGGGACCACCTTTTACACCACTGACGGCGGCCTGTCCTGGACCCGCGTGCAAGAAAATTCCCCGGCTCCGTTCTAAGAACAGTGGGGCACAGGCCCTGTTCAGCCGCGAACGGTGCGGGGGTTGAGCACCCGCGATAAATCAAGGAGCCGTCAATGGTCAGGCTATTTCTTGCTGTAGTGGTGTGTGCAACTCTGGCGATGTTCGCCATCGATGGCCGGGTCCGCGTCCCGCCGGTCGAGGCCGCGGCTGTCCGCCTCCGCGACGCTTCGGCGAGATCTCGCCAGAGCTCGGCTGATTCAGGCGAGCGACGGCGGACCCAAGGCGCGTCCACGCTCGACGATCAGGTCGATCTCAACGTGACCGTGTACAACTCGAGTATCGCGCTGGTCCGCGATGTGCGCACGTTCGACATGCCGAAGGGCACGTTCGATTTGAGCTTCATGGACATCGCTGCGACCGTCAACCCGGCGACCGTGCACTTCCGTTCGCTCACCGAGCCGGCGCGGGTGAGCGTGCTGGAACAAAACTACGAATACGATCTCCTCGAGCCCGAGAAGCTGCTGCGCAAGTACGTCGGTCGCGACGTGACGCTCGTGCGCATGCGCCAGGTCGGTGGCACCACGAGGGAGGATGAGGTCACAGCGCACCTGCTGAGCTACAACAACCAGCCGGTCTGGAGAATCAACGGCGAGATCGTCACGGGCCTTCACGCCGATCACATTCGATTCCCCGAGTTGCCCGACACCCTCTTCACGCGTCCGACGCTCATCTGGTCGCTCGACAACGGCGGCGCCACGCGGCATCGTGTCGAAGCGGCGTATCTGGCGGGCAAGCTGTCGTGGAACGCCGACTACGTGCTCACGGTCGCGCGCGACGACAAGGCGGGCGACATCGACGGCTGGGTCACCCTGACTAACGGCAGTGGCACGGCGTTTCGCAACGCTAAGCTGCAACTCGTCGCTGGCGAACTGAACCGCGTGCGCGAGAATTTCAACAGGATGCTGGCCGATGAGGCAATGGCCTTGCGCTCCGCGCCGGCGGCGCCCATGGCGCAGGAAGCCTTCTCTGACTACCACCTCTACACGCTCGGCCGCAAGACGACGATCAATAACAACGAGACGAAGCAGGTGAGTATGCTCGCCGGCACCGGCGTCGCCGTTCAGAAGCGGTATGTGGTCAACGGCAACCAGTTCTACTATCACAACAGCGCACGGCCGGGAGTGCCAATCAAGGACACGGTCGAGGTCTTCTACCAGTTCAAGAACGAGGAAAAGGGTGGTCTGGGCATGCCGATGCCGGCCGGCACGGTGCGCGTGTATCAGTCAGACTCGAATGGCGGCGTGCAGTTCGTCGGCGAAGATCGCATTCCACACACGCCGAAGGACGAAGTGCTGAATCTGAAGATCGGCAGTGCGTTCGACGTTGTGTGCGATCGGAACCAGATCGATTTCGAGAAGATCGCGCCCAACGTCTACGAAATCGAGTACGCGATCTCGCTGCGCAACCGTAAGTCGACGCCGATTACGGTCGAAGTGAACGAGCCCGTAGGCGCGGCGACCTGGCGCATGTTGAGCTCGACTCACAAGTGGACCAGGACCGCCGCCTTTGCGGCCCAGTTCATGGTGCCGGTCGAGGCAGGGGCCGAGCAGGTGCTGAGATTCAGGATTCGGGTAAACGGGTGAGGCTTTACAGAAGACCAGAAGATCAGAAGATCGGAAAGGTCTTTTCTTTGTGAAAAGAATTCCTTCTGATCTCCTGATTTTTTGATCTTCTGTCCAGGTCTTCGTCAGTGCTTGACGCTCGTCAGGTGCTCGCGGAGCAGGTCTCGCCCGAAGTCACCGTTGAAGTCGCGCCACACCGAGTGAACGTGGTTGCCGTTGTTCTGGGTGTTGTCGAACTCGATCAGGAACGTCGGCCCCTGCACGCGATAGTAGTGCTTCTTGCCGCGCTCGAATTCGCCCGCCCACGCGAAGGTAATGTTGTCGAGGCCCGCTTTCTTGAGCGCGGCCATACGATCGGCGGCGATGTCGGGGGCCATCACGCCGACGTACGCGTCAACGATCCGCATCAACGTCTCGCGTTGTTTGGACTGCAGCTCGGAGGCTGCCACACCAGTCGGCGAGATCGCCTTCACGGTCGATTCGTTGCGAGTGACGATGTCGTTGGGCGCGGTGGCGTTGAAGACCGCTTTCGCGCGCTGTGTCTCTGTGAGCGACATCACCAGCTCGCGTCCGGGATCTTCCTCGTAGCCGAGCACTCGCAGGCCCTTTTTCGGGCCGTCCATCACCTCTGCCGGGTTCGACCCGAAGAAGTGCGGCGAAGACGCCACCATGTTGCCGTTGACCACCGTGAAGTTGAGCGACACGTGGTGCCCCTCGACCTTCCAGCCCCACGTCCCCTTCGCGGTCGGCGTGCCGAAGACCCAGACGAAATACTTCAAGGGATTGCGCTCGAGTTTCGGCGGATTGGAGCCCGGGGGATTTTCGATGGCGTTCAGGATGCTCTCGAGCTCCATGATCGACGTCGTCGTCATGTAGCCTTTCTGGCTGAGCCCCGATTTCAGCAGATTGTGCGCGGCTTCGCGCTGCGGCGGCGTCATCTTCTCGATGGTGAGGCCGACGCGCGGGTGCATCTCGGTCGGGACGAAGCCGAATCGCTCACGCTCGGCGACGTTGTCGAAGGCAAACGCCGCGACCGTTTTCTGTTCGGGAGTCAGCGACGAGAGAAATGTATTCGCCGCATTGGCCATATTCGCCGGTGAGCGGTCGGCGGCGTGGGTTGCGGCAAAGTACGCCAGCACGCAGCCGAGCCACAGGATGAAACGAGCTGATCGGATTGCACGCATGGAGAATCCTTTCGAAATGTGCCGGGAAGAGTATCATAGCCCCACTCAATATGACCCGAAACACCTTTGTTTTTGCGCTGCTGCTCGTATGCGGCCTTGGGGCCGATCGCGCTGCCGGACAGGAGCCGCGCGTGCCGTTTGTCTACGTCTCAGGGTATCGTCCGGAGATAACCATCTTCCGCCTCGACACCGTGCGCGGCACTCTCGCGCCCGCTGGCACCGCGACCAACGTTGGGCAGGATCCCTCGTTCCTCGCACTGGATCCGGCTGCGAAGTTCCTGTTCGCGGTCAACGAAACAGACCCTGGGCGCGTGCGATCGTTTGCGGTGAATCAGGCGACCGGCGCGCTGACGCCCATAAATGACGTGCCCTCGATGGGAAGCATCACGGCGCATCTGTCGACGGACAGGGCGGGTCGGTGGCTGCTGGTTGCGAACTACGGCGATCAGAAGCAGGGGACGATTGCGTCGATTCCGATTGGCGCCGACGGCCGGCTTGGGGCGGCGGTCGACACGCGGGAGTTCGGCCTGGGAACGATGGCCCATCAAATCAGGGCAGATCCCGGCAATCGCTTCGTGTACGTGCCGCTCAAGGGTGGGCCCGCCGTTGCGCAGCTCGTGTTCGATCCGGCCACCGGACGGATGAAGCCGAATGTGCCACCGCAGGTGGCGGCAGCGGCAGGCGCCGGGCCGCGCCATCTCGACTTTCATCCAAACGGCAGGTTCGCCTACGTGATCAACGAACTCGATCTGACGATGGCCGCATTTGCGTACGACGCGAAGACCGGGCTGCTTGCTCAGTTGCAGGTCCTTCCCACGCTGCCGGCCGCCGCCGACAAGGTTGGTGCGTCTTGTGCCGACGTCCACGTTCATCAGAGCGGTCGATTTCTCTACGGCTCGAATCGCGGCCACAACAGCATCGTCATCTACCGTCTTGGCGACGACGGCCGGATGACGCTCATCGGCCACGAATCGCGTGGCATCAACCGGCCGCGTAACTTCACGATCGATCCGACCGGCACGCTCATGCTCGTCGCCAACCAGGATTCGGCGAGCGTCACAATCTTTCGCATCGATCAGAACAAAGGGACGCTCGAGCCCGTCGGCACGCCGACGCCGGTTGGCCCAAATCCGTCGTTCGTCGGCGTTGTGATGTTGCCGGGTAAATAAGTAGTGGTGGGAGTTGGGGAGTCTCGAGAGTCGGGGGAGTCGTAGGGTTCGTGGGGAGGTCCGAATGCGAGTCGTGCTACTGCTTATACTGCTGGTGTCGGCCGGCGTCTCCGCCCAGGAGAAACCGCGCGTGCTGTTCTATCCCAAGCCTGTCGTCCGTGAATACAAAGCGCCGATGAAGGCCGTTTCGCGCCTTGCAGATGTCAAGGCTAAACATAAAGCGGAGGCAAGCTGGCGCGAGCCGGTGATCGACGACGGCAACTCAGTGTCGTTTTTCGTGCAGGATCCGGTGGGCACCAAGTACGAGCGTCGGATGTATCCCGACTCTGCCGCGTGGTTCGCCGTCCTCGATGGCGAAATACGATTCGAGGTGGAGAAGGCCGACGGGACGTTCGACATCATCAACGCGACGAAGGGGTCGTACATCTTCGTTCCTGAACGGCTGCTGCATTCACTCGAAGTGGTCGGCTCAGCGCCGGCGATTCGCTACGAGGTCACGCTGGGCCCTTCGTCCACACCTGTCTTCGAGAAAAAGCCCGCGACAACCCCAAAGGGCGTCGAGTATGTGCCCGTCACGCTGAGTACGGGCCTCAACCCGCTGGACGTGTACAACGAAGGCAATGGCGGCAAGCCCTGGCCCTATCACGTCAACGTCTACGAGCTCGAAAAGCGGAACGCGACGAAGAAGAACTTCACGCAGGAGGCGATACGCGCCAACCGCGCCCGTGGGAACTTCATCTGCGGATACCGGCCCTCGTCGTTTCCGACCGAAAAAGGTGATCGCGGACATCTCCATACCGATACGGCCGAGGCGTGGCTGGTGATGCTCGGCGAGCTGCGGTGGGTCTTCGAGGGCGACGAGAAGACCGCGATCGTGGCTCGGCAGGGGGACGTAATTTACGCCGTGCCAGGGACGTTCCACTCGCCGCAGTTCTGGGGTAAGGAAGGGCTGAACTGCCGACTCACGAACAGCACGATGCCGTCGCTGAACCATTTGTACGATGCGGAAAAATAAGAGAGCCCAGAGCCGAGAGCTAACGATGAACAAAGCATCAGTGGTTTTGGGTGTTGTGACGATTGCAGTTGCGTGGATGATGTCGGCGCCGCGTGCGCAGCAGCCGCAACCACAGGCCCCGCCGCCGGCCCAGCCGCCGCCGGGCCCCGACATGAATGCCTATTACATGATCGGGCCCGACTCGCAGTCGCACGAGGGTGTGCCGAAGGGAGAGGTGCGTGGGCCATTCATTCTACCGAGCCAGGCCTACCCCGGTACTCAGCACACCTTCTGGCTCTACGTGCCGGCGCAGTACGACCAGAGCGTTCCGGCGAGTCTGATGATTTTTCAGGACGGTCAGGCGTTCAAGGACATGGATGGCTCGCTGCGCGCGCCGAACGTGCTCGACAACCTGATCTTCCGGCGTGAGATCCCGGTGATGATTGCCGTGTTCATTAATCCCGGACGGACGCCGGCACAGCCGGAGCCGACGCCCCGCAACTGGGGCGATCGTGATACCAATCGGCCAACCGAATACAACTCGCTCGACGACAAGTACGCGCGGGTCATCGTCGACGAGCTGATGCCGGTGCTTTACAAGGAGTACAACATCTCCCGGGACCCCGAGCGCCATGGGATTGGCGGTGCCAGCTCCGGCGCGATTGCGGCTTTTACGGTCGCATGGCAGCGTCCGAATGACTTCCGCAAGGTGCTGAGCATTGTCGGCAGCTTCGTCAATCTCGGCGATCGCGGCGGCGATACGTACGCAGACATCGTTCGGAAGAGCGAGAAGAAGCCACTGCGCGTCTTCCTGCAGGACGGCCGCAACGACAACCGCGGCAGGGGTCGGGAAGGCGCGTACGACCCTCGGCGCGATTGGTTCCTCCAGAACGTGCGCCTCAAAGACGCGCTGACCGAAAAGGGCTACGACCTGAACTACACGTGGGGGATGAACACCCACGGACAGCGCATGGGCGGCCCGATTCTCCCGGAAATGATGCGATGGCTCTGGCGCGACCACCCCGTGTCGACCGATCCCAATGACGCGCTCGAGCGATCGTTCAATCCGGCTAAGAACTAACGCTGCGCCGCTGCGTCGCCGCGGTGAGACTGCCGGTATTAACGTTGCGTCTTCGCGCCTTTGCGTTGGGACAACGAAGCTCAGACCGCGTCCGATAGCGACGTGAAGTTGAAATCGCGGATGCGCAGCGCGGGCATGTGACGGCCGGCAGCGACCGCTTCGGGCCGGCCGATGTCTTCGAGCCGGTTCAGCATCAACAGCGGACTCTCATTCCAGCGCAGGTTCTTGAGCGGACGGACGACTTTGCCGTTCTCGATGAGAAACGCGCCGTCCCTGGTCAGGCCGGTGTAGAGCACCGTGCGCGGTTCGAGCGAGCGAATATAGAAAAAGTGGGTGACGAGCACGCCGCGCTCGCATCCGGCGATCAGCTCGTCCGTTGTCTTGGTGCCGCCTGTCATCTTCAGCCCGCCGCCCAGTACGTTGGAACCGCCATCGTACATGTTGGTCCCCGTGGGCTGCACTTTCTGACGCTGCGCCCAGAACCGCGTGTACGAGAGATTCCTCAGCACGCCCTTTTCAATCCAGACGGTTCGCCTCAGTGGGAATCCTTCGACGTCGAAGGGCATCGCCAGCAAATCGGGATCAGCGGGGTCCGAGTACAGTGTGACGCGCTCGTCCATCACCGTTTCGCCGATCCGCGTCCCGCCGCCCGCTTTCGAAAATGCGCTGCGGCCTTCGTCAGCGGCGCGCGCGCCGAGCGCACCCGAGAGCAGAGGCACGAGATCGTTCGTGGCCTGTGGCTCGAGAACGGCGGTCATCGGCCGCGCGTCGATAGCCTGCGGGTTGCGGCTCGACTCGGCCTTTCGAGCGGCCGCGCGCCCGATTGCGGCAGGGTCGATCTTTCCCCAGTCGCGCGAGCCTGCGCTGGCCCAGCCACTCCCGGTGCCATCGGGTGTTCTCGCTGTCATCGAGAGTTCGGCGTCGGTCGTCCGATGAAACGCGAAGAGGCCGTTGCTCGTCGCGACGGCGACCACAATCGCATGCGCGTCGAGAAAGCCGGCCGAAAATATCTGGCCTCCGCCTGTTCCACTGATTGTGCGCTGAACCGCGCCGGCGCGAGCCGCAGGCGCCAGGTTGGCCGTGTCCTCGATGTACGCGTTCACGACAAGGTGCTGCTGCGGGCCGAGCTCGGGCATCAGCTCGGGGTCGTCCGGAGACAGGCGCGCAAGCTGGGCTGCCAGATCGACGGTGCGCCGCAGGGAGGCGTCGTCGAGCACGTTGGTCGACGCAGAGGCGCGCCGGCGCCCGATGGTGACCGTCACCTCGACGATGACGTCCGTAACGCCGCCCGATGTGCTGATGCTGGCGTCGGCGAAGCGCGTGTTGCCGTTCCAATTGCTGGTGATGTTGACGCGGGTCTGATCGACACCCTTCGCGAGCGCGAGCACGCGATCAGAAAGCGCTTTTGCTTCGTCGCGTGTCATGACTTCTGTCCCGTATTGAGGATCGCCACGTTGCGGAAGCGGCACGGCGGGCACCCGTGGCTGACCGAGTTGATCTGCGACGGTTCACCCTTACCGTCGTTGAACGCCCCGCCCAGCCAGTACGACGATTTTCCGCCGATCATGTCCATCGAATTCCAGAAGATCGGCGTGTTGCTCTGATACGCCACATCGCGCAGCATGCCCACGATCTTGCCGTTGCGCACCTCGTGGTACGACTGACCCGAAAACTGGAAGTTGTAGCGCTGGTTGTCTATCGACCACGATCCGCGGTTCCTGATGAGGATGCCGCGGTCCGTGGCCGCGACGATGTCGTCGATCGTGATGTCTTGTTCGCCGGGCAGCAGCGAGATATTCGGCATCCGTTGGAACTGCACCGCATTCCACGATTCGGCAAACGAGCAGCCATGCGATCGCTGCACACCCGTCAAGTGCTGGATCCACTTGGCCTGCTCGCGGGTCGTCTGATAATCCTTGAAGATGCCCTTTTCAACAACCAGCCACTGATCCGCAGGTACCCCCTCGTCGTCCCACGCGACGCGCGACAGCGAGTTCGGCTGCGTGCGATCGGCCTGCACGTTCATGAACTCTGGACCGTATTTCAGCTTGCCGATCGTCTTTTCCGGTGGCGCCACAAAGCTGGTGCCCGCGTAGTTCGCCTCCTGGCCAACCGCTCGATCGAGCTCGGTGGCGTGGCCGATCGACTCATGAATCGTCAGCCACAGGTTCGTCGGCTCGAGAATCAGGTCGTATTGCCCGGCGTCGACGCTTCTTGCCGACAGTTTCTCGGCGGCGATCGACGCCCAGCGCTCACCATTGCCAGGCATGTCCAGTGACTCGACGTACTCCCAGCCCTGGCCGCGAGGTGCGAGCTCTTCTTCGTATGTTTGAAAGTCGCCAGTTGCAACCGCGGTGGCGCTGAAGGACGGTCCCACGCGAATGAACGTCTGCGTCACGTTCGTCCCTTCTGAAGTGACCAGCGTCTTTACTTCGCGGAGCAACTGAAACCCGGAGCTGACGAAGCGGACATTCTTTACCTTGAGCGCGGCCTCGTTCGCGCGAAGCAGCACCGCAATTTTGTCCTCGAGCGGCACCTCGATCGGATCCCGCTGCACCGGGGTTATCCACGTGCCGACAGCGGGCGCCGCCGGCGCCAGCTCGACAGGACGCTTCTGAACAGTGGCGGCTGAACGTGACAAGGTGAGGGCTTCGCGAGCTGCGGCTTGCACGCCGGCTCGTGTCATCGTGCTGGTTGCCGCAAACCCCCAGCATCCATTCACGAGAGTACGGATGCCGATGCCATAGGACTCGTCATCGCTGACCGCGGAGACCTGGCGTTCGCGTGTCCGGATGAACTGGCGGCGATACCGGCCGACGCGGGCGTCCGCATACGCCGCGCCGCCGCTGCGCGCCACATTCAGCGCCTCATTGGCCAGCTCGAGGACGAGCGGATCGGCCGATTGTGCGGTAACGGTTTGCGCGGCCGGCTGCGGATGCAAGCGGCCGCTTACAAGCGCTGCAGCCGTGGCTGCTGTCGTCTTGATGAATTCGCGGCGGTTCGGCGTTTCCATCCAGAGATTCTAGGGGAGATGTCGTTTATTTCGCGAAGATCAAAATATGTTGACGAGGCAGCCGATCGTCCACTCTGGACAGCGTGAACCCCTCTGCCTCGAGCTCCAGCTTTGCCTCGGCGATGGACATCTTGTGCTCCAGGCGTATGGGCACTTCTGGATCCTCTTTTCTGTATTCAAGCAGGACGAGCCGGCCGCCAGGCTTCAATGCCGTCCGAATCGCGCGCAGCATTTTCTGCGGCTCGGAGCACTCGTGGTAGACGTCCACCATCAGCACCAGGTCGATGGCTGCCGGAGGCAGCTTGACATCGTCGGTGGCGCCTTGCACGAGGGTGACGTTCCGGACGTCCTCGCGCGCAAGTCGCGCGGCCAGCATCTTCAGCATTTCCGGCTGCAGATCGTTCGCATAGACGCGCCCGTTTGCGCCAACACGCGCGCTGAGACGAACGGTGAAATAGCCGGAACCCGCCCCGACATCGGCGACGGTCAGGCCCGTCAGCGTGCCGAGCGCCTCGAGGGCCTTGTCTGGGGCCTCTTCAAAAGCCCGCTCCGAACGCTCGAGCCATTCGGCACCCTGCCATCCCATGACGTTTGCGAAGCGCCGGCCCGAGATGGGATGAACGCCTGGTGCAGCGACGCTCTGAGCAAAGACGGATGCCGCCGCGAGGAGCGTGGCCAGTGCCAGAGCCTCGAGGTGCTTCATTGATCGGGAGCATACTCTGAAGAGACTTCAAAATCCTTGACTTAGGAGGTTCGCGGTCGTACATTTGATCTGTCTTCTGAGGGCTGCCCCCAGCGTTCAGATCTCCTCACAACTCATGTTTTGCGGCGCGGCAGACACTCGTCCGCTGCGGCGCGCGGTACCTGTATGCCAATCTTCCGGCGTCTGCGTGTTGCACGTCTCGTCACCCTGTGTATAGCCATGGTGTGCTTCGGCTTCTCGATGGGGACGTGGTTTTCCAGCGATCGCATCGAACGGCGGATCGCCGCAAACAACGAGGCGATCGCGGAGCTGCGCGGAAAGGTCACGCAGGGAGAAGCGAGAGCAGTCGGCACGGCCGGCGATTTGGCACGAGAGAAGGCTGCAACAGAGGAAGCGTCGCGCGGCCGCCTGGTCGAGGAGATCAAGGGCCAGCTCCAACGCGAGATGGGGCTCGTGCCGATTCGCGTGCTTCGGGAGCGGCGCGCGAGCTTCGTGCCGGTTCACGCGTACGATGAGTCCGGTACGTTGCGATACGGCACCGCCGGTTATCTCGGCGGCGGATATTTCATCACGGTGAAGCACGGTGTTCGTGCGCTCGATGGCGCACGCAGCGATCGCCGGATCGCGTCAGTAAAGATTGTGTACGACGGCAAGGAACTCGCTGCGTCCGTCGTCGATAGCGGCGATGCCGACGTCGAAGTTCATCCTGGCGACTGGGCAATCCTCAAGGTGCGTGCCGAGATCGAGTTGCCGGCACTGCACGTCGATGTCACATATCCATACGACTTTGCCGAGCCGATCTTTCGGTTGGGTAACGACTATTCCAAGGGGATCATCGTCAGCACGGGTTACGTTGGCCAGCGGATGGATAGCGGACTGATATCCTGTCTCACAGATGGTCATCCTGGCGTGTCGGGCGGTGGAGTCCTCGATGCCAGCGGAAATCTAGTGGGCATTCCGATCGGACGAATGGACGGCGACTACCGGTTTTCATTCATCCTGCCGCTACGGGCCGAAATGTTTCGTAAAATCCCCGACCTTGTCACCGACTGAACACACTCTGTAAAACTTTCCGCCCTTTCTTCCCTATCCCGGCGATCAGTGCGAGGATCGCCTGCATTTTCCGCAAAAAATTTGGCCTCCTTCCTGCAGTAGTAGCAGCGAACAGCAATATCTTCAAGGAGGCTCTCTGATGAAACGTACGTTATACGCCGTTCCGGCGATGCTCTGCTTAACAGCCGCCATGGTAACGGCGCAGGCACCAGCTGGGGACAAACCCGCGACCGAGAAACCCGCGGCTCAACAACCGGCGCCTTCAACGCCGCCCGCGCCTTCAACGCCACCGGCGCCCTCGGCATCGGCAGCGACGAACAAGGTGACCTACACCGGCTGCGTGAAGCCTGGAACGTCAGCCGACTCATGGATCCTCGAGAACGCGGAAGCACAAAAAGCCGGGGCGTCCCCGAGCACCGTGGGAACGTCCGGGACCTCGAAGATGACCCTGAATCTCGATCCGGCAGCTACGGTAAACCTGAAGTCGCACGCCAACCACAAGGTCGAAGTCACCGGAACGGTGTCGGCTGCCAAGCCAGGTGCCGACGCTCCGGCGGCGGGTGCGGCGGGCGCTGCTCGTCAGCAGTTCAGCGTGGACTCAGTAAAGATGGTTTCGGCAACCTGCCCCTAGACGTCTACCCTCAATGACCGGGCAAGGCGTAAGCCTTGCCCGGTCCCTCCTGCGGCTAGGCATCAAGTAGTTCCAGTTCTTCGCGCGGCGCGGCGTGCAGCTCGGCCCAGTCCAGTTCTTCCTCCAGCCGGTGAAACGCGTCGTCGGAGATCTCTCCGCGCCGGCGCAGCGTGACCAGCAGCTCGCGCTGCGCGCAGATCGCGTCAATCCGCAATCGGTCGTGTTCCGTGTCGGCTTGCGGATTGGTGCGGTCACGGGCCACGACTCGCATCGCCTCGTACTCTGCGCGCACGGCGCCGGCGGCATCGCTCGTCCGGTCGCGCAGGCTGGCGAGCCCCGCCTCGACCATCTTCGCGCGCGCCTTGGACACCTCGGCCTCGAGTGAATTGTCCGGCTCAAGTTTCAGGATCTTGATGAGCGGTCCGACCGTGAGTCCCTGGATGACCAACGAGCCGAGAACGACGATGAACGCGCTCAGCACGATGAGGTCGCGATGCGGGAAGCCTGACGGCAACGCGAACGCAGTCGCGAGCGTCACGAGCCCGCGCATGCCGCACCACGCGATCAGAATGGCTTCCCTCATTGTCGTTGCCCCCGACACGCCGCGCCGGCCGAACAGACGAGGCATCAACGTGCCCGTCAGCACCCATGCGATACGGACGAAGATCACGACAGCCAGCACTGTGGCCGCAAACCAGACGGCTTCCGAGAGGCTTGATCTGTCGAGACGCGACAGGATCGTCCGCGCCTGCAGGCCCATCAGCAGGAACGCGAGCACGTTCAGGACGAAGACAGCGACCTCCCATATCGCGTACGAGTGCACGCGGTCGCGAGCCGTCTGCCGCTCGGGCCCGTAGTGCGCCGCTGTCATCGCGAACGCCACGACTGCCAGGATAGGGGACACGTGCAGATGCTCCGCGACGATCCACGTACCGAACGTGGCCACGAACTCGGATACGCGGGCGGTGAGCGTCTGCCCGAGCCAGCCCTTCAGCACGAAGTACAGCCGGGCAAAGGCGAGACCGAGCACAATACCGCCAGGCGCTGCCACGAGCAACGCCGGAGTCATTTCGATGACAGACGTCTCCTGCCATGTGGCAATGGCAACCGCTGCGGTAAAGATAAGAAGCGCGGTCGCGTCGTTGAGGAGGCTCTCTCCCTGCAGAATGGCCAGCGTCCGGCGAGGAAGTGGAAACTTCGTGAGAACGGCCGCGGCCGCCGCCGCGTCAGGTGGCGCAACGATGGCACCCAGCGCAATCGCGGCCGCGATCGGCATTCCTGCCCATGCGTGGCCGATCCATGCGACCGCCGCCGTGGTAAGGACCACTGCGATGAGCGCCAGCCAGGTCAGCGGCAGCCAGTCGCGCCGCAGCTCGCGCGGCGGCAGGTCGTACGCCGCATCGAGCAGTGCAGGTGCGATAAACAGCGCCAGTGCCAGGCGCGGCTCCATCTCTATTTGTGGGACCCACGGCAGCGCCGCCACGCACGCACCCGCGAACGCGAGCATGGCCGGATACGGCACGCCGACGCGGCCCGACAGTTTCAGAAGCAGGATCGAGACGAAAAGCAGCGTGATCAGACTCTCGAACAATGCCATCGGCGTGCTGTTGCGTACGTTACCATGGCGGCCCTGTACGATGACTCGCGCGGGACTCATTCTGCTTGGTCTTGTCTGCCTCAGCGGAACATGCAGCGAGGCGTACGCCCATCCGGTTCCGTTTACCTACATCGATGTACATCCAGAATCCGGCGCGGTCGACGTCAGCGTCGTCATGCATACGTTCGACGTCGCCCACGATTTGAACGTGCAGCCTCCCGACAAGCTGTTGGAGCCGGATACGCTACAGGCCCAAGGCGATGCGATCGGCGCACTGCTCCGCGATCGGTTATACGTTGCCGCGGATGGGGCCGCGCTGGAGGGCGCCGCGTGGTCCGCGCCCGAAGCTGTGCCGGATCGGCAATCGATTCGCGCGCGTGCCCGCTTTACACTGGTGCGCCCGGCCGGCCGCATAGAAGTGCGGACACAGATGTTTCCGTACGATCCGCAACACAAGACGTTTCTGAACGTCTACGAGAGTGGCACGGTCGCTGCTCAGGCTATCCTGGACAAGGACCGCACAGCGTTCGAATACTTCACGGGCACGCGGCAGGGCGTGCGGGCGGTCATCGGCAAATTCGTCCCGGCGGGCGTCCATCACATTTTGATCGGCCCGGATCACCTGCTGTTCCTGGCGGGGCTGCTCCTGCTCGGCGGCACAACGAAACAGTTGCTGCTGGTGGTCACCGCGTTTACCATAGCGCACAGCATCACGCTGTCGCTGGCGGCGCTCGGCGCGATCATACCGCCGGCAAATGCCATTGAGCCGGCCATCGCGCTCAGCATTGTATATGTGGGTGCGGACAACCTGCTGGTGAGCGCCGGCGGACGTGACACGCGAGCCTGGATTGCTTTCGCGTTCGGGCTGATACACGGGTTCGGTTTCGCGAATGTCCTTCGCGAGATGGATTTGCCGAGCCGTGCGCTGGGCTGGTCGCTCTTTGCGTTCAACGTCGGCGTCGAGATCGGCCAGCTGGTCTTCGTCGTGCTCGTCGCCTCGTTGTTCGTGTGGATTCGATCGCGCAATGAGACCGCCGGACGGCGGCTCGCGTTTGCCGGCTCCATCATCGTGATGTTTGCCGGGGTGTTCTGGTTCGTGCAACGGGTCTTTTTCTCTGGAGGAGCGGTATGAAACGCATCGCAGTGCTCACGGTCCTGCTCGCCGCCGGCGCGGTCTCGTACGTCGTCGCGCAGCAAGGCGGCGAGAAGCCGAAGGTCGTCGTGGTGGAGAAGCTCAAGGACAACCTGTTTGTCCTGAAGGGCGACGGCGGCGGCGGCAATACCACGGTTTTCGTCCAGTCCGACGGCATCACCGTCGTCGACACCAAGAACCCCGGATGGGGCGCGCCGATTCTCGAAAAAATCAAGGAGCTAAGTCCGAAGCCGGTGACGACAATCATCAACACTCACACGCATGGCGATCACGTGAGCGGCAACGTCGAATTCCCGGCGACGGTCGACATCGTTGTCCAGGAAAACACCGCGACCAACATGAAGGCGATGAAGGCGGTGACGGGGCTCAGTAAGCCGGGCGCGCCGGCGCCGACGAATATCTTCGAGCAGAACGGTGGGAAAGGCCTGCCGAAGCGCACGTTCAAGGACCGCATGACGCTGTTCAAAGGACCCGATCAGATCGAGCTGTATTACGTGGGCCGTGGGCACACGAACGGCGACGCGTGGGTGCTGTTCCCGGCGCTGCGCGTGGCGTCGGCCGGTGACATCGTCTCGGGCAAAAATCTTCCCTTGCTCGATGCGAACAACGGCGGCAGCGGCCTCGAGATCGGCGACACGATCGCAAAGGCGCACAGCGCGCTCGCCAAGCTCGCCGACACGTTCGTGACGGGCCACAGCACCAACATGACGCCGCAAGAGCTTCAGGAGTATGCGACGTTCAACCGCGAGTTCGCCGACGCCATGCGGGCGGCGAAGAAGGAAGGGAAGACCGTCGAGGACATCGTGAAAACCTGGACGATGCCGGCCAAGTACCAGGGATACGCGCCGGCCGCCGAGGCTCGCCTCCGCTCGAACGCGCAGGTTATCTACGACGAACTTGATGCGGTGAAGCCGGTGAGCACGCGCCCGGTCGGAAACTAGGGACCCGGGACTGACTCGGGATTAGGGATTAGGGATTAGGGCCGGGGGCTTGGACTTTGGACTCCAATGCTCCCGGACTCTTCTCGACTGTTAGCTTTTCCGCTCTTCCAGATACGTATACCCGTGCAAGCCGTCTTCGAAGAACTGCAGGAGCCGGCCGGACTCTTCGTAGTCGATCCGGCCGTCGCGCACCGCGGCTTCGACGTCGGCACGCAGCTTCGCGATGAGCGCCTCGCCGTCGAACTGCACGTACGACAGCACCTCGCGCACCGTGTCTCCCTTGATGACCGCGTCCAGTACGACCCGATTGTCGGCGTCGAGGCTGACGTGCACCGCGTGGGTGTCGCCATACAGGTTGTGCAGGTCGCCGAGAATCTCCTGATACGCACCCACTAGAAACACGCCGAGGTAATACGGCGATCCGTTGAACGCGTGTAAGGGAAGCGTCCTCCGTACATCACGGCGATCGATGAACTGATCGACTTTCCCATCCGAGTCGCACGTGATGTCGCCGAGGACGGCATGGCGCGTCGGGGGCTCGTCCAGGCGATGGATCGGCATGATGGGAAACAGTTGCTTGATCGCCCAGCTGTCCGGCACCGACTGGAACAGCGAGAAGTTGCAGAAGTATGTGTCCGACAACGACTCGTCGAGGTGCTGCAGATCCTCCGGCACCTCCTCCATCGTCTTGACCAGTTTCTGCAGCCTCATGCAGATCGCCCAGTAGAGACTCTCGGCCTGCGATCGTTGGACGAGCGGCAGATAGCCGGTCGAAAACATGTTGATCGCCATGTCGAGCGCCTGCTGCGCGTCATGGTAGCTCTCGAGTGCGTTGCGCGCGGTAAGACTCGTGTAGGTCTCGATCAGGTCGATCAGCGGCCGTTCCATTTCGGGCGTTGCGACCGCGGGCACTTCGTCGGTGCCGAAGCCGGACGCCCCAAGAACGTTGAAAACCAGCAGGCTGTGATGCGCCACAATGGCGCGTCCGCTCTCTGAGATGATCGTCGGGTGCGCGACCTTGGCTTCGTCGCACACAGTCTGCAGGTGATAGACGACGTCGTTGGCGTATTCCTGGAGCGTGTAATTGACGCTCGACTCGAAGTTGGTCTGCGACCCGTCGTAATCGACGCCAAGACCGCCGCCCACATCCATAAATTTGAGGCCAGCTCCGGCCTGCACCAGCTCCACGTAGACGCGCGCAGCCTCGTTGAGCGCTCCCTTGACGATGCGGATGTTGGGAATCTGGCTGCCGAGGTGGAAGTGGAGCAGTTGCAGGCAGTCTTCCATCCCGCGCGTCTTCAGCTCGTTCAGCCCCTGCAGAATTTCGGCGACCGTCAACCCGAACTTCGAGCGATATCCACCCGACGACTGCCACCGGCCGCCGCCTCGAGCCGCAAGCTTGACGCGCATGCCGATCTTCGGCCGAACGCCGATGCGCTCGGCGTGTTCCAGAATCAAGTCGAGCTCGGTGTATTTTTCGACCACCGGGATGATGTTTCGTCCCACCTTCTGTGCGAGCATCGCGAGCTCGATGAACTCGGCATCCTTGAACCCATTACAAATGATGGGCGTGTCGTTGTCGGCAATCGCCGCTACCGCGATCAATTCAGGCTTCGAGCCCGCTTCCAGCCCGAACTTGAATGGCTTGCCGAAGTTGAAGACCTCTTCGACGACGTGCCGTTGCTGGTTCACCTTGATCGGATAGACGCAGACGTAATTGCCAGTGTATTCGTGCTGACTGATGGCGGCTTGGAACGCCTCGTGGATGTCCTGCAGGCGATGCCGCAGGATATCGCGGAATCGCACGAGCGTCGGCAGGCTGATGCCGCGCAGCTGCAGATGATCGATCAGTTGCTTCAGATCGATCGACCGGTCGGGCTCTTTCGTGGGATGAATCTTGACGTGCCCGTTCTCGCCAATCGAAAAATACCCTTGGCCCCATCGCGCGATCTCGTACATTTCGGTGGCGTCAACGGTTGTCCAAGCGTCACCGACGTCGTGAGCCGACCGTCGGGTCATGGGTTGATTCATGTCGCTTCACATGATACGCGACTTTGCTGTTGTAAGATGCCCGCGTTGATGAATTCTGGAGGCATTGTCTGATGCGTGTGGCCATCGTCGGAGGGCCGGGCATCGGCAAGAGCACGCTGATTCGCCAGTTGGGCGACCTCTACCACAACGGCACGTACGGCGAAGGCGAAGAGGGCGTCTGGGCGACGCGGATGCTCGAAGACATCGCCGCGGGCAGGAACGCAGCAGGCGTCACGGAGTACTTCGCTCGCATCTACGACGCCAACTATCGCGATGCCGCCGAGCACGATCGCCCGGACCGCGTCATCTTCTTCGAAGGCGCCCGCATCACGCTCGAAGCTCACATGGCCGAGTATCCCCGCGAGGATCATCCCGTGCTGCGCGAGGTGATTTCGATTGGCGACTGGTGGAATCCAGAGCGGGTGATCGTCCTCACGTCGAGCGTCGACACCATCGAAAAGCACATCAAGCTGCGAAACCGGCCGCACGAGACGGCGGAGAACATGGTCCGGCGGTTCCGTCTCATCGACGCCGAATTCCGCAGGCTGGCGCCAAGCTATCCGAACACGGTCGTGATCAACCGCGACGGCATGGAGTTCCACACGCGCCGCGGCCTCGCCGAGGTCATTGCTGCTGCGGGACTGCCGAGGTTTCGCGAGATCCCTTACGCTTCCCGATGAAGCCGTTCCACGGCGGAATGACGAGCGTGACGTTTCCTGCTGCGAGCGCCTGGCATGCGAGGCGGATCACCGGCCTGGGCTCATCCGACAGGATGTAACCGAACTCCTTCATCCGCTTCTTCTCGTGGGCGTCGACCGGCGACAGCCGCTCGTTGCCGCCAAGAATGCCGACCCAGCAGGTGCCACAGGACGCCGTGCGGCACTGTGCCGGAATCGGCCCCTCCAGGGTGCCTCGCAGCTCCTTGGAATAATCGCGCGTGTCGTTTGCCGACGCGGTCGTCAGGTGTTGCTGGTTGATCACCGTAAATCGTGCGTCGTGCCGCCGCTCGTCGAATGACACCGTGTATTGCGCGCGAATGCCGCGAAAGATGCCCAGAATGCCCTGGCTGTCGCTCTTGTTGCGAGCGGCGACAATCTGCGCAGGTGTTTTTGCAAGCATTCCTTGCGGCGGCTGAACGGCACCTGATGAGACGCGAAACGCCTCCAGCCCCACCTGTTGCAGCGTCATGACCCCGGCGGCGCAGATGCCGACGAGCAGTGAGTCATCGGCGTCGATTCCTTTCGCGATGTCCCGAATCACCGACGCGAGCTCGAGACTCGGGGGCGCGGCGTTCGATTCGGCACGCGCCACGATGGCTGCCTTCACCTGCGGCCAGTAACGATGGCCATAAAGAAACCAATGGCTCGAGTCGATTTGCTCGGACAGGCGGAAGTTGCCCTCGAGCCTCAACGTCAACACCAACTGGGGGAGGTCGGCAGTCTCGTTGATTGCGTCCGCGAGCTCCAGCGGAAAGAAGTGAAACCAGATCTTTGTAGCTCGCCGATCGACGTCGTGCATGTGAGGTAGAAGCGTCTCCACCGTCCGCTGCCAGGCGGCGGCATCGTGCTGTTTGAGAAAAGACTGAAACAAAGGTTAGGCTCCTCAGTGAATGGCGACGGGAAGATCTTACTCGCTTGCGTCCATGGTTGCGTTGGCCGCCCTGGCGGCGTGCGCCGTCCGAACGATGCCACCGCAAACCGCGGCGATCGTGGCGCCACTCTTCTCAGGGGCGCAGGATGATGTCGCCCGTCTGGAGCGTGACACCAACGACGCGCGATTCGACGTCCTCACTGCCATGCTGACCGAACGGCACATTGCCTTCGACGTCGAGCCATTTACGATCGAGCCGCACAAGGGAGAACCGCGGACACGAGGCCGCAATGTCGTCGTCACGATCCCGGGACGAAGCCCGGAAATCGTGATCGGCGCCCATTACGATGCGGCGCGCCTTCCGGACGGTACGCTCAGCAAGGGCGCTGTGGACAACGCCGCCTCCATAGCAATCCTGGCGCGGCTGGCCGAAGCCTTATCGAAGATGCGGTTGCGGACGCAGACGAGGATTGTGTTTTTCGACATGGAAGAGCTTGGCCTGCTCGGGTCAGCGGAGTTCGTCCGCGCCCATCGGGATCGGCCGATGCACGCAATGATGAACCTCGACGTCAACGCATTCGGCGATGCCGTCATGATCGGACCGCGGACAGCCTCGAACGGCTTCGCGCTCGAGGGTCTGCGAGCGTCGTGCGCGGAAATCGCCACCTCGTGTGTCGAGTTTCCCCGCATGCCGCCAAGCGACGACATCAGTTTTCAAAAAGGCGGCGTTCCGGCAGTGTCGATGGCGACTGTGCCAGCGGTGCAGGGGCATCAGCTCTGGCTGCTGCTCAACGGCGGTAAGGAATCCGGCCTGCAGCCTGGGTTTACACCCCGCATTCTCGACACGATTCATACGACTGCCGATACGTCGGCGCTTGTCGATCGCGATGCCATGGCGCAGGCATATCGCATCACTGTGTCCTTTGTCGCTACGCTCTCGGCGCATTGACGCTTACAGCTGACTGTGGTCTGCTTTGTGCAAGGCGACAGATGTGCTGACCCGCGTACTGTCCGATCGGCAGGAGGCACTCCTGCGGGAAGAACGGGGTCTGCTGATGCGACTCCACACGGCCCTTGCGCGTAGCGACGCAAGTGGCGAACAGCAGTCGGCGCTCGATCGGTCGATCGCGCAGCTCGACGAGATCTTTCTGCTGGTCGTCGTCGGCGAGTTCAATGCGGGCAAAAGCGCGTTCATCAACGCGCTCGTCGGCCAGCCTCTCATGCAGGAAGGCGTCACGCCGACAACCGCCATCATCACCGTCCTCGAATACGGCGAGCACGCCGAGCACGTCGTCCGCGAAGCCAATCAGCTCGTCGTCAAGGCGCCGGTGAATCTGCTCAAGGACATCCGTATTGTCGATACACCGGGAACCAACGCCATCATCCGCGAGCACGAGGTGATGACGGCGGACTTCATACCGCGCTCCGATCTGGTCTTTTTCGTCACGTCCGCGGATCGCCCGTTCACCGAAACAGAACGGAGTTTCATGGAACAGATTCGCGCGTGGGGCAAGAAAATCGTGGTGGTCGTCAACAAGAGCGACATTCTTGAAGGCGCGACGGCGGTTGCGGAAATTCGATCGTTCGTCGCCGACAACGCCCGCGCGCTGCTGGGATTCGAACCCGACATTTTCTTTGTGAGCGCAAAGCTCGCGTTCCGCGCCAAGCGGGGAGAACCGTCGGTGTGGGCCGCGAGCGGGTTCGAGGCGCTCGAAGGCTACGTCACCGCCACGTTGAACGCGTCGGGCCGCGCGCAGCTGAAGCTGCTGAATCCCATTGGCGTCGCCACTGCCGTTGCCGAACGGCAGCGCGAATCGATGCGAGATCGCCAGACGCTGCTGAAGGACGATCTGGCCACGCTCGAGCAGGTCGAAAGTCAGTTGGCCCTGTACCAGCGCGACATGGAGCGCGATTTCGAGCTGCGAATGGCTGACGTCGAGAACGTGCTGCTCGAGATGGAGCGCCGCGGCAACCATTTCTTCGACGACACGATGCGGATTGGCCGCGTGATGGATCTGCTGAATCGCAGCCGCGTGCAGGAGGCGTTCGAGCGGCAGGTCGTCGCCGATGCTCCGCAGCAGATCGAGCGTAAGGTGGGCGAGCTGATCGACTGGATGATCGACGCGGATCTCCGGCACTGGCAGGGGATCACGGCCCACCTTGCCAAGCGCCGCCAGCAATATGCGGGACAGCTGATTGACAATCCCGACACTGAGCGCTTCCACTTCGACCGGCGGCGCATGATCGACTCGGTGGGCCGCGAAGCGCAAAGAGTGGTGGACGGCTACGACCGGCAGAAGGAAGCGAGCGAGCTGGCTGACGGGGCGCGCAACGCGGTGGCGACCGCGGCTGCTGTAGGCGCCGGCGCCGTGGGGCTTGGTGCGATCGTGACGATCGCGGCGTCGACGGCGGCAGCCGACGTCACGGGCCTTGTGATGGCGTCTCTCCTTGCCGCCATTGGATTTTTCGTGATTCCAGCGAAGCGCAAGAAGGGCAAGGACGAGATGCGGCAGAAAATCGCTGAGGTGCGCCAGCGGCTCGGCGAAGCCCTTCGGGCCCAGTTCAAGAAGGAGATCGTGCGAGCCACCGAGCGCATCCGGGCCGGCGTGGCGCCCTATAGCCGTTTCGTTCGTGCCGAGGAGGAGAAACTCGCTTCGGCAGTCAAAGAACTGTCAGCGATTGCGTCGGATTTGATTTCGCTCCGCAGCCGTGTCGAAAACGCCGCGTAACGTCCCCTTTTGAGTTATAGTTGACATTCCTACTTTTCGAGCCTGCTGCCGCCCCTCGCGACGCGAGTGCCAGGTCAGCCACAGCCTCTCGAAGTACCACCGTATCCGTTTCGGAGAGAGGCTCTGTCCGATGATCAACCGATCGCCACTGTCAAATGCGTTTGAATTTGTCGTCGTTGCCGCACTGCGCACCCAGCAGCTTCAGAAAGGCTGTATTCAGCGCGTGCTCGGCACGCACAAGTTCACGACCCTCGCCCAGATGGAAATCGTTGCGGGCAAGGTGGAACGGCTCGCGCCGGTCGCGGTCGCTCAGCCCCCGGTAGAGTAGCGGCTCGACACGGGACGCGGCCTGTCGCTGATGAAGTCGCGGCCGCGCCCGACCTCGGCCATGTTCTTCAGCGTTCCGACGACGGGCGTAAAGTCGAGCGCCGTGTCCAGCGCCCCGCCAAACAAGCCCTTCCGTCGAATTGTGGCCGCCACGGTCAGTAGCGCGACGACGGCGCCGAGCCACGGCACCGCGCGCGTCAGTTTGCGCGTTGCCCTGCGAGTTGCATATTGCTTGATTTGCCGGCTCATTCCCATGACGGGTTCCTCAGCAAGATTCTCGCCATCGCCGCTGAGGCTGGCCAGCACTATTGCCGCGTCGGCTGAATGCTGACGGGAACCACGACAGGCGGAGACGCCGTGCGTTCGATCCGGTATCGGACGGTGACACGCCCCGAAGGACAACAAAGGGGATCGACGCCTGTATAGCGGGCGAAGTCGGCGGCGATCGTCTCGTCTTCTGCGAGACGAATCCCGCCGCCAATGCTCCCGTCAGTTCTCGAGTCCATATCGGAAGGGGAGAGGACGCCGGCCAACTGTCCCTTGACGAAGACGAAGACATTGAACTGAGTCGGACGGCACATACCGTCGGCTCCCGCCAGGCCACCGACGATCTCGACATCACGCTGAACGATCTGTCGATCGAACATGTGGAGAGGAAGCCATCCGCCGCCGGCCAGGGCCCGCTCGCCCGGCGTGCTCATCAACGACGGCATCGCGCATCGCTTCGAAATTTCGGCAATCGTCTCGCCGTTCGGCATCGCGCGCGGCAGAGCCCGCCCGGAGACGTTCCAGTTCTTCAACGGCCGATCGAGCCAGCTTGCCTCTGGGGCTTGTGCGGACAGCGATAGGCCCAGAAGCAATACGATGCCCACTATTTGGACCATGCTCGGAGAGTAACACCACGCGCTATCTACTGCCTACTACCTACCAACACGTACCATTACCTTTTACTACCTACCTTGGGCAGCCAGAACCCGAGCACGCCGATCATCGGGAGATATGAACACACGAGATAGACGGTCGCGATGCTGGTGCGATCGGCGAGCTCGCCCAGGACCGCAGCGCCGATTCCGGCGATGCCGAACGCAAAGCCGAAGAAGAGGCCCGAAATGGTTCCAACACGGCCTGGAACAAGCTCTTGGGCGTAGACGATGATCGCCGAGAACGCCGAGGCGAGAATCAGGCCGATGACAACCGACAGCATCCGCGTCCAGAACAGTCCGACATACGGAAGCGCGAGGGAGAACGGCAACACTCCGAGGATCGACCACAGAATGACGCGTCTTCGTCCGAAGCGGTCGCCAATCGGTCCGCCGAAGATCGTCCCTGCCGCGACAGCGCCCAGAAACAGGAACAGATGAATCTGCGCGCTGCGCACCGACAGGTTGAAACGGCTGATCAGGTAGAACGTGTAGTAACTGCCGAAGCTCGCGAGATAGATGTATTTCGAGAATATCAAGCCCAGCAGCAGCGCCAGCGCGGTGTGCGTCTGCCGTCGATTCAGCGGTGCGCGGACGACAGGCTGAGACGGGGAGGCCGGATTGAAGACGCCGGTCTGCTTGTACCAATTTCCGACATTCCACAGGAACGCGATGCCGACGAGCGCCGTCAGCGCGAACCAGGCGATGCTCGTGCGCCCGTACGGCAACACGAAAAATGCCGCCAGCAGAGGGCCAATTGCAGAGCCGACGTTTCCGCCGACCTGAAAGAACGCCTGCGCCAGACCATGGCGTCCGCCGGACGCGAGGCGCGCGATCCGCGACGACTCGGGATGGAACACGGCGGAGCCCAGCCCGATCAGCGCCGCCGCTCCGAGCACGGCTTCGAACCGCGGACCGAACCCGAGCAGCAACATCCCGCCGAGCGTGAACGCCATTCCGATCGCGAGCGAATACGGCTGCGGACGGCGATCGGTATAGGCGCCGATAACCGGCTGGAGCAGCGATGCGGTGATCTGGTTGACGAGCGTAATGAGTCCGATTTGCCTGAAGCTGAGACCGAACGTCAATTTCAGCATCGGGTAGATCGAGGGCAGCAGCGACTGCATCAGGTCGTTAAGCAGATGACAAAAGCTGAGGCTTGCGAGGATGCGCGCCGAAAAATTCACGCAGCAATCTTAGTTGTAGTGAAAGCGGACGGAAAACCCCTTAAAACGACGGCACGCGCGTTGCTATGAAGAGTGACAGCATCGCTCGTCCCCACTTCACGGTGGACGGCATCACCCAACCCCAACGACGGGAGGCGTACTTTGCCTCCCACTCGCCATGCACGGACGCCTCGGTTTGCTTAGAGCGTTTTTAAGAACTCGACGAGGGCGCGCTTCTGGACGCTCGTGAGGTCGGTGCCGTACAGGTGGCCGCCGTTCCCGTTTCCCGGAAGCCCGGTGTCGTGACGTGTGCCAGTCCGCTCGGCAACAGGGCCGTCGGACACGAAACCGACGCGCACGGGGTCGAGAACCTCGTAACCGCGGAAGAACACCTTGGGGCGACTCTCAACGGGCTCGAGGAGGTCGTGCAGCGACGGGATCGAACCGTTGTGGAGATACGGCGCGCGCAACCACACGCCGTCGAGCGGCACCGCGACGTACCCGTTGGTTTTCCGAAACGCCTTGAAGTCCCAGGGGTAGCCGTCTGCGAAGGCGTTGAAGGCCGCCGCGGATTCCTCCGTCCACATGTTCACGCGATGCGCGTCGGTGCCGATTTCGCCAATCGGCACGACAGAACCGGTGCGCGCACCGCCGGCCGCGTGGCAGGACGCGCAGTGCTGGGCGAAGAGAGGCTCGCCGCTCACGGCTAGCGATGCGTCGATTGCGAGCGGATAGCGGGGTGAGGGCAGCTCCATGAGCCACTGCTCGAGGCGCCCGAGGCTGGCAAGCCCGATCGACTTGCGGCTCGCGCCGTTGCCGATGCCGCTGCTCAGCATCGACTCATGAAACGAAGTGGTCAGCCCGTCCCAATGAATCGCCTGTACGCCCTTTCATGTTCCACAGCGGCGTCATGTCGGCATTGCCGATGCTGGTGTCGATCGGCTGTTTCAGGAGGCGGAACCTGATCGGATTGAACGGATCGATACGTCCCGCGCCCCACTCGGGATTGCGATCCATCCACGCGAATTCTTTTTTCTGCCGCTGAAGCGCGCGGCGAGTGCCGGGGATGAGCAGCATTCGGTACTGCATCCTCCGCATCCACGAAAGGTTCGTCAGGCCGTCGATGGCCTTCAACAGTTCGCCGGCATTGAAGCGCGGATCGTCCGCGACGGTATGAAGAAAACGCACATAGGCCTGCGGGTTGACGAGGTTGCCAGGGCCGGCCGCGACGAGCGTCCTCGGTCCCGCAGGGTCGAGCCTATACGCCGTCGTGTGGCAGAACGCGCAGTTGACGGCGATGCGCGGACCACCGAACAGATCCGCAGTCGAAAATCCGACCGGCAGCTCGTGACCGGGCTCCCACACGAACCCGAACGAATCGTAGCCGCCCGGGCGCGGCAATTTGTCGGCGAACACACGGGGAAGGACCTGCCAGAGCCAGTAAGGGAATCCCTCTTCCGATTCGATGCCGACCGATCCGTACTTGAACTGTTCCTCGAGGTCGTCGAACTGGCCCCGCGGGGCATTCTGCGACGCATCGATTGCCGCGTCTGCAAGCAGGCCGCAGCAGAGCACGGCAAGTACAGCCGCGAGCCGCTGCACGATAAACGTCATATCAGAACGTCTTCAGATATTCGATCAGCGCCAGCTTGTCAGGCACAGGCAATGTCGTCCCGTACAAGTGTCCATCATTGGCGTTGCCCTTCAAGGCGGTGTCGAAACGAATGCCTTCAGATTCGGCCGCAGGACCGCTGCTGGTGAAACCCACCCGCGTCCAGTCGTAGACGTCGTATCCGCGGTAGAAGACGGCTGGACGCTCGTCGGGAAAAAGCAGCCCGCGGAGGTCTGGCACCGATCCGTTGTGCAGATACGGCGCGCGCAGCCACAAGCCGTCGAGGGGCATGTTGGCGTAGCCATTCGTCTTGCTGAAATGACTGAAACGCCACGACCTGCCTTCCCCAATGGTGTTCATACGCACGGCCAGCTCCGGCGTGAAGGACTCGAGCCGGCCGGGATCGGTCTTGATCTCGGCAAGGGGAGTGACCTTCCCGATGTACGCGCCGTCGGGCGCATGGCAGCTCGCGCATTCCCGCTTGTAGATGGCGGCGCCCGTCGCCGCGAGCCGGCTGTCGACGCGCGAGGCGGGGAACGGCGGCGGTTTCAAGTCGAGTATCCAGTTCTCGATGCGCCGCAACGACAGCAGGTTGAGCGACTGAGGCGTCGCGCCCGCGCCGATTGCTGCGCTCTTGTTCCGTTCCTCGACGGAGTTGTTGTTGCCGTCCCAGTGCAGCGACATCCCCTGCCGCATCCGCTGATTCCACAGCGACGGCAGGTCGACGGTGCCCACGTGGTCGTCCATCGGCAGTTTCAACAGCACCTTGTACGGATTGAACGTGTCGACGCGGCCGACTCCCTGCGGCGGGCGGGTGTTGAACCACGCATTGTCGCGCGCACGTTCGAGAATGCCTTTCTTTGTGGCGCCGATGGCGAACCGGTAGCGCAATCCATCGAGCCACGACATATCCGGATTCTCTTTGCGTATCGCCGCCATGATCGTAGAGGTGTCGAAACGGGGATCCTGCGCGCATGCGGTCAGAAAATTGGCGTACCCCTGCAGGTCCATCTGATTCGCCGGCATGCCCGAGACGATCTGGCGCGGGCTCGTGGGAGTCTCGCGGTACGAGCCAACGTGGCAGGTGGCGCAATTGAGGCCCACGAGCGCTACTTGATCCTCCAGATACGAGGTGCCCATCGGCCGCGACTGCGCCGGGCGTCCTGGGCCCGGCATGAACCCGAGCCGCTCGTAGCCCGCGCCGGGCCGCTTCGGCAGCTTGTCTTCGAAAATCTGCGGCAGCACGCGCCAGATCCAGTAGGGGAGACCTACCCGTTCCTCGGTGCCGACCGAACCGTACTTGAAGTGCTCGTCGATGTCGGTAAACGACGGCCCATCTGCTTGTTGGGCTCCTGCACCAACAACGAGAAACACCGCCACTGCGACCGCGAATAGTGCCGCGCGTCCAAGCCGCAAGCGGAGCGGGGCATTGGGCGCCCGCGAGCGACGCGGCGTGGAGCGGGGCGAGGAACCCCCGCAAAGCCGCAAGCGGAGCGGGGCATTGGGCCCCCGCGAGCGACGCGGCGTGGAGCGGGGCGAGGAACCCCCGCAAAGCCGCAAGCGGAGCGGGGCATTGGGCCCCCGCGAGCGACGCGGCGTGGAGCGGGGCGAGGAACCCCCGCAAAGCCGCAAGCGGAGCGGGGCATTGGGCCCCCGCGAGCGACGCGGCGTGGAGCGGGGCGAGGGGCCCCCGCGAGTAATCATGACGCGAAGGGCGCCGGCGTGAACACCGACATAATCTGGGCGATCATCTCGTCGTGCGAGCTGAATCGTTCGGGCTCGTAGCAGCCGAGAGGATTTTCGACGGCGTTCACCAGGCACCGGTTGCAATACGTGCAGGGACGCGCCGGACGACCTTCCCCGCGGGCGAACATCTGCACCAGGTCGTTGTTCGCAATCAGCGGCCGGGCCATCGTCACCACATCGCACAGGCCGTCTGCGAGCGCCTGCTCGATGATCGCCGCGGTCTGAAATCCGCCGGTGCACAACACCGGAATGGTCACTGCCTGCTTGATGCGGTGCGCGTTGGGCAAGTTCATGCCTTCGATAAGCTTCTTGTCTCCGCGGGCCTTTTCCCAGCGGCGCTGGAAAATCTCGCCGGTCGTACGGAAGCGGAAGAACAGGTAATTGCGGAACGTCAGCAGCCCGCTCGATATCAGCGTGTCGTAGGTTTTCTTCAGCTCGTCAATCGGCAGATCGCCGGCGGGATTCTTCGGGTGGGGGAAATACGAGCCTGACGAGACGTGTATCGCGTCGACGCCCGCCTCTTCGAGCCACTTGCATACCTGCACCGAATCCTCGAGTGTATTCCCCTTGCCCTCGTCATCGTCGAGCGCGTCGTTGTACTCGATGGCGCTGATCTTCATTTGGAGGTGGAAGTCCTTGCCGACCTCCTTGCGAATCTCGCGGACGATGTCGAGCAAAAAGCGCGCGCGGTTCGGTAGCGCGCCGCCATAGTCGTCTTTGCGGTCGTTGATGCCCGAGCTGAGGAACTGCGTGATGAGGTACCCGTTGGCGCCGTGCAGTTCGACGCCGTCGGCGCCGGCTTTCCGCGCCCGTCCAGCCGCGGCGCCGAAAGCGCGGGCGACGTCGCCGATCTGCTCCAGTGTCATCCGCTCGGCTTCGAAGCCGTGCAGCGGGTCGGCCCGATCGGTCGAGCTGAGGCCCTTTGCGTATTCGATGCCCGGCACGTCGCGCTGCCGGCCGCCGTGGCTCAACTGGATGAGGTACTTGCAGTCGCTTTCGTTGTGGACCTGCTTGATGAGCTCTTTCCAGAACGGAATGCGGTCGTCGCGGTCGATCGTCGCGTAGTTCGGCATGATGCGGCCGCGCATCGCGACCGGCACGAACGACGAGATGATCGCGCCGACGCCGCCGCGCGCGAATTTCAGCTCCCAGTTGATGCGGGTCTGGGTGCCTGAGCCATCGTAGTTGTCGAAACGTCCGGAGACATTCGAGCGGAAGACGCGGTTCTTCGCTGTGAACGTGCGGAACGCGATTGGCGAGAAAAGGTGTGGATACATGTCAGAACGTCTTCATGAATTCGATGAGCGCGCGCTTATCGTCATCCGACAGCTCGGAACCAAACACGTGGCCACGGTCGAGGACGAAATCCGGCGCTTGATTTCTGCGGATCAGCCCGCGGAAGAGCGCCTCGTCCGAGAGCACATTGAGGATGACGCGATTGCGCGCGATCGCCGGTATCTCGCGCGGGTCGACGCGCGCGATGAGATCGACGGGTGTGCCTGCGGGCACCTTGAGCGGCCTGTCGCGGTCGGGGATGCGGAGCTCGGTGTCGATCGAGGTGACGCCGATGGACTGCACGCCCAGACGCCGCTCCGGCCACAGCAGTTTTTCGGCGGCGTCCTGATACGCGAGCAGACGGCCGCGCACCGACGGGTCCTTGATGTAGGCGCCGAGCGCGTTGTTGTGCAGATACGGCGCGGTCGCCCACATCGAGATGAGCGTCGGCGTGCGGTAGTAGCCGCGGCCGCCTCCCTTCAGCTCGAACTCGATCGGTTTGTCGGGGTCCCGAGGATTGTACAGATTCGCAATGCGCCCGATCGCGGGCAGGTTCTTGTAGGTGACCGACGAAAACTGCCCCCACACGTTGTCGGCGGTGGCGTTGGTCGCCGCGGCGCGCGCGATGTTCGTGCCGAGCTGCGACACGGGGTAGCGGCGGTCGTCGGACAGGAAGTTTCCTTCGAGAAAGTTGTCCGCGAGCACGGACTCGCGATACCACGCAGTGGCGCGGGCCAGGTCGGAAGCGATCTCGGCGGGCGGTTGCTTGCTCGAGTGACACTGCGCGCACTTGTCGGCAAACGCGATCTTGCCGCGCTGAAGCATCATGGCATCGGTCGTGATGGCCGCGGCGCCGCCGGGCGCATCCCGCAAGTGCAGCGGCTTCATGGTTTTCAGAAACGCTTCGGCATTGGCCATCCGCGCTTCGGTGGCGCGCCAGTCGGCGCAGTTCGCGCGGGCGTACGCCATGTCGAACGGCTTCTGGCGCGCGCGTCCATTCACCGGATCGTGCAGGGTGATCCAGTAGTCCGAGCACATGCCGATGTTGATGAACACGCGCAACGATGCGCCCGGGATGCCAATCGAGTCGGCACCGTCCTTCAGGATGTGGTGCACGGGCACTTTCGAGCCGTCGGCCATCTCCTCGATCTGGGTGGGCCTGAACTCGAGGTTGAAGATCGAATTGATGGCGTTCGGGTTGTTGATGTGGTCGGTCGCAAAGCGCGACGTATCGGATGTGCCGGCCGGCTGGCGGTTGCCTACGTGCCAGCGAAAGTCAGTCGACGGCATGCGCAGATTGAACAGGCGTCCTTCTTCCCAGAACTGGTTGCCGATCGTGCCCGCGAGGTTCGCCCACCGCGGCAGCTCCGGATTCTCTGGTGGGTTGAGCGGATTGAACCCGATGTGGCAGAAGCCGCAGGTCATGCCGATGAGATAGGGCGGCTCGGTCTTGCCGGGGTGTTTGAAATATTCCTCGGCGTTCCACGCCGCGGGATTGAAATTCGGGTTGTCGAAACGCCGCAACCCGGTGATGCCGCTCGCGGCGCCCTCGACGCCCGGAACGGGCGGCTGGTCGCAGATGTCCATCCACAGCCCGTATTTGTCAGGTCCGGTCGCCGGGCGGCAGCCTGGCTGCGTGATCGCACCGAGCGTGGCGAAGCGCCTCCCGTGAAGCCGTGAGTCGACATACGCCAGCAGGTTGACGTTGCCTTCGGTGAGCTGGGCCATCTTCACCCAGAATTTCTGATTGCCGCCCGTCCAGAAGTACCAGGTGTTGCGTCCGTCGCGCTGTTCGGGCGTCAGATTCTCATATCCGTAGTCATTTTCAGTCCCGTAGCCGGGCGCCTGCGGCTGTGCCTGCGCGTCGCCGCGCGCCTGAATCGAGAGCATCCCGAGAAGCAAACCGAGTGTGGCTATCGTCGCTGCGCCAGCAGCCCTTCGCGTTGACATAATCAAGTCCTCGCTTGCTTTGTGAATGGACCCGTGCGATCGAGTTGTTACTCGAGTAAAACGCGCGGCGCCTCGGTTCCGAACACTGGTTCGTCGTGTTATCGGGAGTGCCGCGAAGTAAGCAAGATAGTGCTCCTGCACGCGCAAGCGGGTCAAGGATCAGTTATTGCGATGTACAGGATTAGTGCAAATGTGTGCGCACCGCCGTTGACCGGCACAAGGACCAGGACTTCGAAGCGCGCGCTTTCCGTGGGCTTTTCGGAGGCGTTTTCCCTATGATATGGGCATCGGTTCGATACGCATGGGAGGCAGAGATGAAGGGACGCTTCGCGGGAGTGGTGGCGCTTGGTGTGTGGCTGGCTGCGACGCCGGCATTCTCGCAAACGAAACCGCCCGTCGAGGGTCCGGCCGTTGGGGAGACGCCCGCGTGGTTTCTGCAGGGATCGTTTCCGGATCCCACTGGGCGGACGATCGTCGATTCTGATGGCAAGGTGACGGTCCCCCCGCGCGAGGGCGGAGCAGGGCGCGGCAGAGGCGCAGGTGAGGCTGCGCGCGGAGCGGCGCCTCCAGCCGGCACAGTCCCTGGTTGTGCGCGCTCGCCGTTATGCGGGCGTCGCGGTGGAACTCCCCGCCAATCGATGCAGCGCGTCCAGTGGAAGCAGACGATGGGGTACACGTTTACGTATCCAGTTGTACTGCCTCCAGGTTTTGGCGGCGTCCCCTCGGTCGCGCTCGATTCAAAGGGCAACCTTTGGGTGTTTCAGCGCGCCGACATGGGGAAGCCGCAGCTCTTCAAGTTCGATCCGAACTACAAGCTCATCCTGCAGGTCGGCCCCGATGTGATTGGCTATCAGAGCAAGGCGCACGGCATGGCTGTCGACGCCGAAGACAATGTCTGGATTACGGCAGCGGGTAACGCAACCGTCCAGAAGATCAGCCCCGACGGCAAGCTGCTGTTGACCCTTGGCCAGAGTGGCCGTCGAGGAGATTGGGACGAGGCGAAGGGGCAGCGGCTGCTGTGGGAGCCGGTGATGGTGGCGTTCGCGTCCAACGGCGATGTGTACATCGCCGAAGGGCACGGCAACGAGAGTCCGAACGACACCGACTCGGACGATCCGGCGAATAACATCGGAGCGTCGCGGATTATCCATGTCGACAAGAACGGCAAGTTCAAGAACCAGTGGTTCGGCAACGAAGTCGGCCAGGGCAAGTTCAATTCAGCACACGGCTTCGCTATCGATCCCACTAATGGCGACGTCTGGATCGGCGACCGCGAGGATTACCGCATCGTCGTGTACTCAGCCGACGGGAAATTCCTGAAGACGATGCAGATGAGAAACCTGGTGTGCGCGATCTATTTCGACTCGAAAGGAAACCCCTGGATGGGCAGCGGCCAGGACGGTCAGTTCCTGAAGCTGACGCGCGATGGGAAGGTCATCGGTGCGATTGGCAACGGCATGGGGATCGGGCATGGCCAGTTCATCGAAGCGAGCTACTGGGTGATGGACAAGCAGGACAATCTGTATGCGGGCGACACGAGCGTCGGTCGCGTGACGAAGATGGTGGCGCCGAAGAAATAGCCCTGGGAACGCGCGGGCTGATCTCCTGCATTGGCAGATTGGTGGATCGATAGATTGTCGGAATGTTGAAGCGTGAAGAGTCGACAATCTGGCAACAGTCCTTCAATCCGGCGATCCTTCAATCTACCAATTGAGGTGCCGCACCCCCCTGCTCACCATATACCGTCAGTAAGCCTTGGTGGCATCGAAGCGCATGTCTAAAAGTGAGAAGCGGCTCCGACTGGGCATTGCATTCACGCAGTGAACTCGGCATGATCGGATCGTGAGTCTTCTCGTGATCGGCCTCATCAGCTTTGTAGGGGCGTTGATCGCCTATCTTGCCATCCGCCCGATGCAGCGTCGGCGCAAGGACTACGACGCCGGCGCAGTCAGCGAGTACTGGCTCCAGCAGCAGCGCGGCGATCCGAAGGATTACTAGGTACGCTCCACACAGCATTCCCGCCCGCGTTCTGACATGCAAGTCGAACATCACTTGAGCAAAGCGGCATCCGATCGCGTTGCGAACTTCTTGCGTTCGGCGCCGTGAGGAGAATGAATAGGCGGCTGTCAGCGAGTGCGCAGTACGCGATCGATTTGCGGGAGGATGTCCTGGTACATCTTCAGCAGTGCCGTGTCCCAGATGACCGCGTCGCCGTAGTAGTAATAGAGTCCCTCCATGTTCTCGCCTACGGGACGGATGTAGATCGCCTGGAGGATGCTGTGCGTCACGTCGTCGTATCGAGTCTGCAAACCATAAATCCGCGATAGTTCGAACGCGAGGTTGGGATCGATGTTGGCCAGCGACTGGGATGCGAGCGCGAGGTCCCAGGCCGTGTGCTCCAGGGTAGCCGGCTGCAATCGTCGAACCCGCACCTGCTGACGATCACGCTGCGCGGCATCGGCGTCCATGTACTGCTGAAGGCTTGCGAGCACCGACTTGTGATAGTCCTTCACGGCGTCGATTGATTTACGGTTTCTCACGATCTCCACGCGGAATCGCTGGAGCGATCCTCGCGCAAGCTCGCGAGCGTGTGCGCGCTCGCGCCATTGTTCACCCATCAACGCGAGAAAGACGCCGATGCTGATAAAGGCGACTTCGACAAAAATCTTGAGCAGCCACCTCGAGCGATCGAAGCGCACGAAACTCTGAACGGTCATTTGGCCATTCGACGCCGTTGCCGGCGAAACGTCCATCGAAATGCGAGCGCGAAGGCGAGCGCAGCGGGAAAGAGCAGTAGCACGGACACGCCAAACGACGCCGCGCTGATACTACCGCTGCCTTCGCCGGCACTCATGGAGAACGTGGCCGTCGCAACGACGATGGCTACGATCGTGGCGATGGCGGCGACGAGTCCGGTGAGGACGCTCACGAGCCAGATCATCTGCGCATGCGGCGGGAGACATACTACCAAGCGTGTTAAGATTACTGGCTGTATTTCGCCCTCCGTGTGTCCCCATCGTCCAGAGGCCCAGGACATGGCCCTTTCAAGGCTAAAACACGGGTTCGAATCCCGTTGGGGACGCCACATAAGGTGGAGTTTTCGACGCCGACCAGTCCCGCGATGAATTGTCGCGTCATGATCGCGTCCCGAAAATCGATACTGCTTCCCGTCCGGTGCGAATCGAATCGGTCCGTCGAGTACTTCACGCAGCGCCTGACGACCGTCCGCGACGTTCGCGCTCAGCAACGCCTGCCACTTCGTCGACCTGTTCCAACACCCGCCGCTCCACCGTCGGACGGTCGACGGCGATCTGCTTCATCGCTTCGGCCGCGCCGATGGCCGCGAGCAAGTCGTCGCGTTCGGCTTGTCGCGCCTGTAACTTCGTCACGAGCGGCGCGACCGCCGCGCCGTCTTCAATCGCGTCGGTCAGGTTCGCGATCTTCGTGTCGAGTGCTCGCAATTCCGTTCGCAGCGCACCGACGTTCGCGGTGACGGCCGTCGGCTGCAGTGCCTTGAAGACGCCGGCGATGATGGCGCGCACAACGGCGGGCCGGAGCACGTCTCTTCGCGAGTCGTGCCTGCACCGCACGGTCGACCCGCTCGATGGCAGCACGAGCGCGTTATCGCACACGGTCGTCGCCGCGCTTGGCAGTGCGCCAGACAGCCGTAGAAAAACGCCCGCTTCTGCCCGTGACTGACGACTCACGCACCGACAGCGTGCCCCCACAGGTCGCGCAGCGGGCGAAGCCGGTGAGCAGATACTTCGACTCAATGTCGCGTGCGCCGGCGCACGACCGGCGGTCGTGACGTTCGATCGCAGTCCGCCGCAGACGCGCGTGCGACCTGCTGCCACGCCGTGTCGGAGACGATGCGCAGCTCGGGCTGATCGAGGCGCAGCCACTCCGATTCCGGACGGGCGGTCGGCGGCGTCTTGCCTTCCGCGTCACGCTTCCGCGTCTTGTTCCACACGACTTCGCCGCGATAGAGCGGCCGGTGCAGCACTTCGTACACGGTCGAGGACTCCAGCCCGCTGGGCGCGCCCTGCTGCGGACGCGGCGCCAGGGCGCGTTCCGCGTTCAGCAGCTTCGCGATGCGCGTGTAGCCGTTGCCCGCCGCGCAGAGCGCGAAGATGCGCCGGATGATCGCGGCTTGCGGCTCGTTGATACGGCGTTCGACGTGCCCGTCGACCTTGACGTTGTCTAGCCGAACACGCTGGCCGCCGGTTACGTGGCCCGGCCTGCGCCTTTCGCACCATCGCTTCACGCGTCCACTTGCCGATCTGCGCGACGAAACTCCGCGTTCATCTCGGCGCGCACGAACCCGCTGATGTTCGCGGCGAAGTTCCGTACTCGAATGGGGTGCCGTCCTGATAGAACCAGATCGCCACGCCCGCCTGCGCGATGCGCTTCAACTCGCCGAAGGCTTCGTCGCCGTCGCGACGACTGAACCGCGAGGAATCGCGCATGATGAGTACGCCGAATGGCGGCGCCCGTCTCGAATGACATCGAGCAGTCGCTGGCGGTTGACCAGTTTGCCGGTCTCCGCGCCGCTGATGGCATTGTCCGCGTAGATGTGGGCGTCGGTAACGGTCCAGCCTTTCGACTTCGCAAAAGCGCGGGCATTCTCGATTTGTCTGGCGACACTTTTCGCGTCGGCGTCCGCGCCGACCTGTTAGGTACTTTTGCGGGCGTAAATGGCAGCAAGCATCTCAGGAGCCTTTCGACCTGAGCACGACTGCCGCTACAATTTCGGGCAGGTCGTCGCTCGGGTATGTCGAGTGAACGATTAGGCGTCGTCTGGTGGCTCTCCCCACCGGCGGCGCCGGTTTTCTGTCGAGCGCGATGTTACAGCGCCGGTCGGTCTGCTGTCGGCACAATCCCACGTCTGCTGTGTTGCTCGCGATGGCTTAACTTTTCCGATCAACTCTCCGCGTCGGGGCAGTGCCCGTTCACGGGTGTCGACGCGTCCGCCACGTCGTCAACCTGGCCGTCCAGCATGGCGTGGAACCGATAGACGGCCCGTTCCGTCGCAGCGCAGGCCGCCGCGTCCATCTCGGCCATCAGCGCGTCGAGTTCGGCGACGTCGAGCGCCCGGACCCCGAGCAGCACATCGGTCGCCACTTGGCGGGCGGCGTCGGCCGCGATGTCGCGCAAGAAATTGCGCAGGGCATCTTCCGCTTCTTGGCGATTACGACACCCGTCAAAGGTCAGCGTGCGTGGTGTCGTCATGCCGCGCCCTTCGCATCGCGGCCATCGGCGCCGCGTTTTGCGACTAACACCCACGCTCCGCCGGGCGGACGCAAGACCGTGGCGGCGTCGGCGTGCCACAGACTCCCGTGGTCGCTGATCATCTCGCCGCGCTCGTACCGCTGCCCCTGTTTGTAGGTGCCTGCGTACTTCACCGTCGGCCGTGCTTCGAGTTCCTTCCCGGTCGGCCAGTGCTTTGTTCTCGGCGACGACGGGCTCCAGCGCGGCGGCAATTTTCCTGGCAACGAACTCGCGAACAGTCGGCGCGATGCCGTCGAGCAGGCGATGTAATTCGGTTTTGGTCATCGTCGTGCCCGATTAGTAAGTCACTGGCATGAACGCCACCGCGCCGTCCTGCAATCGCTCCCATGTGATCCAGCGACTCGCGAGAAAGCGGTGCTGTCGGTCTGGAACATGCTGACGAGCGTCGTCGGCACCGGCGCAGGCGAGCTCGCGTTCGTCGGGCCGAGTCCATTTGAATCGCGCCACTCCGACTCAATTCCAGATCGAAGGCGCCGTCGTCGGCGTACGCGATTTCGGCGGCGTCGACGAGTGTGATTTGCGCGGGGCTATTCGCGGAGAGAATCACCGGCGTCCAAACAACGTGCGCGGCACATCGACCCCGGCACCCAACGTCAACCCGACTCTCGCCCCGGTCGTCGGCCGCATGATCGCCACGAGCGATGTGCCCGCCGTGTGATGCCGGCGATCAGGTTCCCGAAATCGGTCGTCATCGCCGCCGCCGTCGAGCCGGTTGACGCAATCGGCGCGATGCCGTTCGTGATCGACCCGACCGCAGCGGGATCAAGGAACAAGCGGTCGACCGTCGCGGCCAGGTTGCCCAGAATCGTCTCGCGCAGGGTGCGCTCGGCACCGGGAATCTCCGGTCGCAGTAGCGTGTTCTCGGCGACGATGAGTGTTTGGATTTTGCTGGGTTCCAGCAGGACGGTGTCGAACGCGTACTGCACCGCCGCGACGGCCTGTCCTTCGGCCACGCGACTCCCGGCGGTGCCGCTGGATGTGTGGCGGCCGACGCGCACGTTGAACGGCACCTTGCGCATCTTGCTCTCCAGCTGGCCGACAATCGAGACGCCGCGCAGCCATGTCAACGCTTCTTGGCTCACGCCCGCCGCTGCGAGCGGACCCGCCCACGTCGCGTGACTCGCCGACGCACCGGGCACGGCGGCCTTCAGTCGGAACGTCTCGGCGACGTGGGGCGAATCGCGCCACCGGTGTTCGGCGAACTCGCGTGCGTGATCGGGAATGCCTTTCGCGGCACCGAGCGCCTGCAGGAAGCGGCCGACGCTCGTGGCGGGCGGAAGGATCGAAACAGGTCGTGTGGCTAGTGGTGTCATGCGCGAAGTCTGCGCTTCTGCACGTTTGAAATGCCGGGTTCTACCCGCAGAAACCCGATAAAGGTCAGCATGCGGCAATTTTCCAGACCACCACGTTGACGTCGATGCCCACGCGCTGCACCACGAGCCCGTTGACAGGCTGGCCGACGGCCCGCAGGAACAACCGGCCTAATGTGATCGCCGTAAAGCCGCGCACCACGAACTGCACGGCCGGCGATTCGTGATGGATGAGATCGCGAGACGTGAACAGGGCGTCCGACCCGACGGCGCCCGCAACAGCGGGCAGAATTCTCGAGTCGGGCGACGTCGCCTCGACTCAACGTCGAGACTCGGCGAGCCAGCAGCAGATCGAGTTTGGCTTCGATGCGGTGGAGTGTCGCGGCCAGGTCGGCGTCGGCCGCGTGAGCTGGAATTATATTATCAGCCGCCATCGTCGTCGTTGCCGTGGTCGTCTTCATCGCCATTCACATCTCAAACTCTGCACACGTGCAGACTTTGCCGCCCTGTGGGGCACGCTTTCAAATCTCACGACGTCGTGAGCAATCCTTGTTACGTAACGAGACTGTCCCAACGGTCGGCCGACCGGTCAGCGACCCTGTCCCTCGACGGTCCGACCACGTCGGGAAACGACCGCCCGACCGTGCTGCAGGTCGCTGGGCACGTGTTCTTCGACCGTCCCCTGACTCTCGACCGTCCCGACCGTCACCCCTTCGGGCATCTACCCCATGACGGAATTCGCGAACGCACGCGAGCGACTGTCCGGCGGTCCCGGCTGGCGAAAACGCGGCATCCAGATTGCCCCCCCCGGTCGGTCGCGGTCGCGCCGGTCGCGTCACGGTCGGTCTTCGTCGTCGTCGATGCCGTCGTCGTCGACCAGCACGCAGTCATCACCGCAGTCACCACCCAAGCCCAAGACGTCCTCGGCATACTCGTTACACACCTCACACCAGAAGGGTTCGCTCCCGAGCAAGTGACCGATGAACCGTGGATTGGTCGAGTGCGTGGGACAGCGCCTGTCGGGACATTTGCGCTGGCACGAAGCCCACCGCGATCTTGGGGTCGTCATTGGCTTTAGTCATCGTCCTGTCTCCTTTTGGTCGCGGTCGCGGGCGGTCGCGTCACGCGGCATCGTGTGGCCGGTCAACCTGTTGGCGAATGACCTTCGGTTCGACGCCGTCTGGCAGTCGCCGACGCGACGTCCGTAACGCGGGCGTCGAATTGTTTCCGCCACTCGATCAATCGCTGATTGATGACTTGCGTCTCGCCCAACGTCAGACCCGGCGTCGTCAGCAGTGCGATGTAATCGGCGATAAGCTGGTCGCCTCGTCGGCGAAGCTGCGAGAGCGCCTCGTCAATCGTCTCCTTCGAGACGGGCTCGGCGGCGACCGTCTTGCGCGGGGCAAGCTGTTTGCCCTGCACCTTTGCACGCGCCCGCTTCATCGTGCGCTCGCTGATGTCGTGCTTCTTGCCCTTGTCGATGGCGGCGGCTAGGACGGGATCTTTGGTGCTGCCACCCTTCTGGCCGGGCGTCGGGTTGAACGACCGTGCCACCTTGGCACAGTCGATTCGCTTGCCCGCTTCAATCGCCCTGACGATCAATTCGGCCTGTTGCTCTTTCGTCAGGTGGCGCCGCCGGATGTTCGCGCTGATCACATAGGCGGCGAGATCGTCTTCACGGCAGTGAAGCCACCTGAAGGGTTTGGTGATGACGCCATCGGGCCACTCGGCTTCACAGCCCGGAGATCGAAACGTCACACCAAGGCGAGCGAGCGCCTCCAGTCGATTCCGCCCATCCACCACGAAGGTCGGCGAATCGGGCGTGTCGGCACGCCACAAGTCGACCGACGTGCGCAATCCGTTCTCGTTGATGTCGTTGGCGAGCGCATCGAGTTCGTCGTCTCTCAACATGTTGAACACCTCGGCGCACGGATGCGCTGGGTAGAGCTGACGCCAAGATTTCATCGCACGCTCCCTTCTGTGCTGCTGGTGTGATGGCAGACGTCGTGGGCTTTCGATAACGCCATGAGCGCCGTCGAGCGATCAACGACGAGCCCGTGAGCACGGCAGTCGTGCAGGAGAAAGTCGACGAGATCCTGTGGGCTGGCGTTCTTGCCGTTCCTGCCGATCACGGTGTGAGCGATTTCAACGAGCTTGCTGTCGACGTCCGGCGCAGTGATCGTGTTGTCGTTCAGCGCGTTTGAAGTGCGAAGCACTGCTTTTTCTTCTTCTGTTTGCCTGCTCTCTGCTCCCTGCTCTCTGCTCCCTGTTTCCTGTTCCCTGATTAACCCTGTCCTTTCGGAAGGCTTTCCCTTGTTCTTTCCCTTGGGCTTTCCGAAGCCTTTGGAAAGGCTTACGTAATACCTTTCGAAAGGCTCTCGGAAGGATTCGGGTAAGTCTTTCAGGGCTTGGTGAATCGCGGTGACGGCGTCACCTTTCACCGGACAATCGGGCACGTTATTGAGCTGTTTTCGCCACGACGTAACCACATTAGGTGATTGGGGCGGGTCTCGTCCAGCCAGCTCGGAATCCACAGCACCTTCGCATGCGCGTCAAAGTGCCAATGCATGGCCCGACAGACGATGTCGAACCGCCGCTCAAATTCTTCGGCGGTCAGGTTGCCCAGGTCTTCGACCGCCGCCGCCGTGGACAGACGGTAGATGCCGACGGACGTCGATTGCGGACCAGTTGTGCAGTACAGCCATACGACACGTTGACTGTCGTCCAAGCCCTGCACCGAGCCCTGCAGCCACGAGATCGAATACACCCGGCGCCACCGACCGTCGCTCATGTGTGGCGTCCTTCCGTCTCGAGCTGGTGGAGTACAGACGTCGGCTTTGACTCGACTTCGGCGGCGAGCTCGGCGCGAAGCTGTCGCACGATAATTCGCGTCAGCGCACCGACGAGTGCCCGCTCGCGCAGCGTGAGCGGTGCGTCGTCGTCGTCGCCCGTGGGCGACTCGTCACAGTGGGGCAGGGACCGGTCGGACGCCATCGGTCAGCCCTTGCTCCGTGGCGACGTGACCCGCTTCGCTCGTTGGCGGCGGGCGAGTCGTTCGGCGGCGAGTCGTTCGGCATCGGCCCGCTCGAACAGGTGGATGCCCGACTCCGTGAGCGTGAAGGCCAATTTGCCGCGCCGCGCTAAGCCGCGCACCCCGGCTTCTGACATGTCGAGAATTTTCGCGGTGGTGGATGTCGTGATCGGCATTGCTGCAGGCAGTTATTGCCCAGCCTGCCGTCAGCAATCTACGGACGAAGGTGGCGACGAAGGTACTACTTTTTCAGCGTCGTTTTGTACAGTAGACTTTTTGCGACGGTTTGTCCTGTACTCCGCCGCGTGATCGGGCCGGAATGCTCGACAACGGCCCGCTCGCTTCACGCGAGCCGTCCATTCGGCTTCGACTCGGGCGGCATGATTGTCGGGCGGCCACAGCTCGTCGAGCTCGTCGAAGGGGTGGTGGAACGCCAATAACCCCCGGTCGTAGCGCCCGAATTCCTGCGCGATGCCCCGATGGACTCGCGTCCACGCCTGTGCCATGCCAGCGGCACTGACACCCCCGGCTGACGTCGGCGCGAAGGTACTCGGCCGCGAATTGATACGCTTCGTCCCACGTGAAGCCGTGCGCCCGAGCGCGGTGAATCGCGTCCACGCGGACCAGGTCGATCAGGTCGCTCGATGTTGGGCCGCCCAGCGGCCGACGACGCCGTCGCCATGTTTCATGTCGCTGACCAGCACCGCCATGATCTCGTCGGCCACCCAGCCGGGACAGGGGATGTTGGCGGTCGCCGCAATATGCAGGGCTTCCATCAGCGCCGCATAGTTCAAGTGGCTGGACCCGGACTCGAAGATGTGCCGAAGGCGCTCGATCTGCTTCCGCTGCGCTGCAGCGATCTTCGCCTTGCTGACTCGCATGGCGTCTCCGCTCGCTCCGCGATTGCATGGTAAGAAAGAATCGGCGGCAACCGGCGCGGAGAGCCGGGTTCGGGGATCAGCCTAGCCGCCGAAGACGGTCAGTTACTTGTACAGGGCTTCTATACTCTGAAACAAGACGTTGAATACATGACTCGTTATCTCTTTATGTCGCTCCACGATAGTCGGTGCTGACGCGGGAGAGTGGGCAGCACGATTTCTGATGCCATAGGCGATGGCAAGACTTACCTCGCCGCTACTGAGCGTGCCGCCATCGCTCTGTCGCGTAGCGTTGTTCTTTAATAGGGTTTGAACTGATCGTAATCGGCTCGAAACTGGCCGTTACATACCCCAGATCGTCTCTTGTCAATCCATCACCCGGCAATCGATGCAATATGCGCGGCGACGTCAATGAAGGTGTGGGCGGCTCCCCGAGTAGCTGGGGCGACTTCAAGCGGACGAACGCCTCGAGTTGCTGATGCAAATGTCGAACAAGACGCTTTCTACACCGCTCTGAGCCTGCGAATGCGCCTCTACCCGTATAAGAAGAGGGCTCAGATGCTCAAACCTGACGTGGCTAAGCGAGAATAGAAACACCGACGCCTCCCTGGAGATCAGAGATCTCGAGGACACGTTGCCTCAGGTGTTCGAAATGCCAGCTGTCCGCCGGTGCTTTGTCGGTAAGTAGCTAAGCGAGCCTCAAGTGACGCGGCCATTTGCGCGACAAATAGCCCGAAATGCTTGGTCCGGATGCACGGAACGTTAGTCACAAAACGGTAGGAAGGCGTCGCGGGATTCAGCACTCCTATGCGTCCCAGGATGTCCTCTTCGAGCGCGTTGTGCATGGACAAATAGTTCCACCTTTAAAATTACCACCGGCGATCTGTTAGTCATTCCAAGGAAGTAGAAGGCAGTGCCCTTGTGTTTATTCGAACGCCGCCGGCATCGACGTCATTGGCGGTTTGGTCATCGCGGCTTTCCAGACAAGACCTTTGGCCTGATTGAAATTTCTTTTCCCTGACTTAACAAATTGTCCCCACAGAGGAGTGAAGGCGTTGAAATAACATGTTGTGCCCGGCCCAGTCCAGAGGATGCCCTAACAGGTCTGACTGAGGCAGCCAGAAATTCGGCGTCATTGAGCTCGCCTGTAGCCACGAAAGTTCTGATACAGGTTTAAAAGATGCTGCGTTAAATCTTGCCGAGAGGTCTGGAATGAAGTACCGCTCCGAGTCCGATAGTTTAATCAGGATGTCTGGCATGGTGTGAGGTTCGACTGTTTTATGGGCGTTATTCTACGCTGGCCATTCAGGCTGCGCAGAGGTACTCTTGAGAAGGGGTATCGGCGGAATCGGTGTTTCTCTTTGAGAAGCTTGAACCCGTGAATGGCCGATAATTCCCAACCGCAGCCATTAACCCGCAGCCCGTTCAGGCCGCTATCCCTGAATGCGGACTCCGCCTTAACGCGATTCCCCTTGCGAAAGTCGAACCCGTCCATGCAGCATGATTATTGGAGCGGTGTCCAGTTGTTCAGCAAGAATGGTTGCGCCGATTCTGACGGTGTATTGGCGTTCGATTCCTAGGTTGCTCCTGTCGTCTATCTGAGGGACATGCCGTGAGTGAAAAGAAAGTGTGGCTCATCACCGGGGCAGGCCGAGGCCTGGGCGTCGACCTCGCCAAGGCCGCCCTAGCCGCCGGTCACGCCGTTGTCGCCACTGGCCGCGATGCTGCGAAGGTCACGGCGGCGGTCGGCGCCCACGACAACCTGCTGGCCCTCAAGCTCGACGTCACTCGTCCCGAGGACGCGCAGGCTGCCGTCGAGGCCGCCGTCGCGAAGTTCGGCCGCATCGACGTCCTGGTCAACAACGCGGGCAACTTCTTCGCCGGCTTCTTCGAGGAGCTCAGCCCCGAACAAGTCCGGCATCAGATCGAGACGCTGCTGTTCGGCCCGATGAACGTCACTCGCGCCGTGCTGCCGGTGATGCGCAAGCAGCGCTCCGGCCTGCTGCTCACCATCTCCTCGACTGCCGGCATCGCCGGCCAAATGTTCTGCACCGCGTATGCCGCCGCGAAGTTCGGCATCGAGGCTGGATGGAGTCGCTCACGCCGGAGATCGCCCCCTTCGGCATCCGCACGATGCTGGTCGAGCCCGGCTTCTTCCGTACCGAGCTGCTCACCAACGACTCGACCACCTACGCTCGGCCCTCCATCGACGATTATGCCGAGCGCACCAGGGAGATTGTTGCCGCCTGGAACAGCATGGATGGCAAGCAAGGCGGCGATCCCGCGAAGCTCGCCGAAGCTCTCGTGCAACTCGCCGGCGCTCGAGGAGCCACCGCCGCTTTGCTGCGGGCGCCGACGCTGTGCAGACCTTCGAGGCCAAGGCGAACACTCTGCTCGCCCAGGCCGACGCCCACCGCGAGCTGTCCGCCTCCCTCGCACTCGATGATGCCGATCGACTGGCCCTCCTGACGACCGTTGTGGGCGCCGAAAAACCACGATCACCGTTTGGTCGTGGTCGAAGGCGTAACGTAACGCAGGGAAGAGATGCCCGAAAGGTCGATTGGCTATGGCTTGGTTCAATTCAGGCCGCAATGCCCGTAAATCGCGACTCCACCATATCGCGATTCCCCTTGCGAAGGCGAACCCGTGAAGCGACACGATTTCGCCCCTCCAGACTGCAATTCCTGCCAAATCGGAAGTTCAACCTGTAGAATTCCCGCTGGAGGAAATCGTTCAGCCAATAGAGAGGACAGGCCCAATGAGGAATCGACTTCAGATGGTCTGGGCGTTCTCGTTCTGGTCGTGGGAACTATTAGCTTTACAATGTCGCCAGCAAGCCGCGCTTCGAAACGTTTCACGCGGTTGACGTTGTCCAGTTGATCGCCACCGGAATGTGCCTCGCCGCCGCTGTCTTCATGCTGGTCACGTTTTTCCGCGGCCGTCGTTCAAACTGACCCACTACCCCAGGTTTGGTCGGACCGCTCTGATTTCGGCGACAATGGGCGCTGTCCAGCGTGACTGCAACTCTCAAGAACTCTCTCGTCTGGGTAGTAATGATTGGGGCTGTTTTGCTCTTCGTAGCGGCTTGTCTAGATCTCGACGTCTTCCGAGTCCCGCCCATGGCCTATTGACGGGCTGAACCGGCCATGGATGGGTGGCACCGACCGGTCGACGTCATCACTGAGTCGAAAACCGTGACCCGGTAACCGACCCGAATTCGCGAATTAGGCCGCAATTCCGAGAAAGTTGCGGAATCCACCTTATCGCGATTCCCCTTGGGGACGTATCAGTTACGAGGATCTGGTTTTCGCGTGTGGCCGTTTTTGTGGCCGGATTTTTTCCGTTGTCGAGTTCGCCCGCAATACCTCGAACATGCTGGAGCACCTGGTCGACAAGCTTCAGCCCCGCGACTTTGAGCGCCAGGCTGCGGAAGGGTTCGTGCTCAGTCAAATTCGGCAGGCGTCTGGAGTGTCGAGGAGATCGTGGGGTTGCTCGGATGATACGCCCCGTCTTCGTGCGCGAGCACCCGTGGGCCAGTTGCACAACCCGTCCCGCTACACATTAGCGGAGTCGGTCACGCATGGCGCGCTCACCTGAAATGTCGCCTCGCAACTTCGCCAATCGCCTGAAGAAGAAAGCGAAGTAGATCACCGCAGCACAGACGAAGATCAGGAACATCCAAGCGTATGGAGGCCCAAGTTCTACCAATTTCCTTCCAGATACGATTGACGCTACAACGAACATGAACAGCCCGCCAAACAGTGCAGCACTCCTGTGGTGATACTCGTCTTCCAAACGTTTCAGGCGGCTGTCATTTCCGCTCGTTTTTGTGGTCCTGCTCGGCATTCTGCATCCTTGAAGCAATCGTACGGTTTCCTCGGCGCTCCAGACGGGAAAATGAGGGCCGCCTCTTAGGATCAACGTTCGACGGCCCATGGACGAACAGATACGGATACAGTAGAGCCAGCGCTTGTTTTACCGCGGTCAGCCAATGATTTTCTGGCCGCTGTTCAAACTGACCCACTACCCACTTTGCCGACTAGACGTTAGGCGGCAAGCCTCACTTCCCGTCAACGGGCCAGTTCCATCGGCGTACCAGTTACAAGGATCTGGTTTTCGCGTGTGGCCCTTTTTGAGGCCGGATCTTTTCCGTTGTCACTGCACTCGCAGCCGCTGGCACAGCGATCGCGTGCGCTAAGGCGGCCGCGTTCCGCGCCGCCGTTCCTGCCACCGCTCGCTGCATTTCCGCGTCGCGGACATGTCCGTATCGCTCAAGCATGCGTAACGAAGTCCAGCCCGCCAGTTCCTGAATCGCCCGCGGACTCACCCCATCCTCCAGCATGTCGGTCACGCCGGTATGGCGCATCGTGTGATGGCTCACGCCGTGGAGCCCGAAGGCGCGAAAGGCGCGCGTGAACCGGACAGAGATCACGGCTTGCCCCGGCGGCGGGTCGCCGAACACATGGATTTGTGTCGGTGTCCGCAGGCACGCGCGGAGGTGGATTTCTTTCGCGGCGCGCCGACGCTCAATGTCGCGACCGGCGAATGGCAACGGCCGTGGGTGTTTCGCATGACGCTGGGTCACTCGCGTCATGGTTACGAGGAAGCGGTCTGGGATCAGAAGCTCGAGACGTTTCTCCGGCTGCATGAGCGCGCGTTCCGCGACTTCGGTGGAATCCCGAAGGTGATCCGGCACGACAATCTCAAGGCCGCCGTCGTGCGGGCGTGTTTCTTCGATCCGGACAGTCACGACGTCTATCTGGCCTTCGCCGCGCATTGGGGGTTCACGCCGCTGCCGACGCAGCCGCGCCACCCGCAGGAAAACGGCAAGCAGGAGCGCAGCGGCGGCTACGTCAAGAGCAACGCGCTGATGGGCCGCCGCTTCGACAGCCTCGATGCGCAGAATGCGTTTCTGCGGCACTGGAATCGGACGATCGCGCGGCTCCGCATTCACGGCACCACGCGTCGCCAGGTCTGGACGCACTTCGTCGAGGTCGAGCAGCCGGCGTTGCAGCCCCTCGCCGGCGAGGCGTTCCCGTTCTTCACGAGCGGTGAGCGGACCGTCCACACCGACGGCCATGTCGAAGTGGGCGGCGCGTTTTACCCAGTGCCGCTCGCGCTGCTCGGGCAGAAACTCCGCGTGCGGACCGACGCGCACCTGGTCCGCGTGTTTCACGACGACACGCTCGTCGCCGTACATCGTCGGGTGGCCGCCGGCGTCTTTGCGCCCCGACCCGGCGAGCCAGAAGCTTCGACGCGCCAGCAGGCCTATGTCGATCGGCTCGTCGGCCAGTGTGCGCGCGTCGGGCCGGCGCTCAAACAGTGGGCCGAGGCGGCGCTCGCGGCGCGGGGCATCCGCGCGATTCGGCTCATTCAAGGCGTGCTCGGCCTGACGCGCCGGCATCCGCGCGAGCGCGTGCTCGCGGCCATCACGCACGCGCACACCCATCAGCACTTCCGCTATCAGACCATTCGCCAGCTCGTCGAGCGGACGGCCACACGGCCGACCCCGACGCTCGTCGCCGAGGATCCCGCGATTCGCCCCATGACCCAATACACCTTGGAGGATTTCCTACGATGAATCCGCAGCTCACGACCCGTCTCCGTCACTTACGGCTCTCCGGTATCGTCGACGCGTTACCTGGACGCGTCGCGCAAGCCGAAGCGGCCCCACTCCCGCATCTCGAGTTTCTCGAATTGCTGGTCGAGGACGAGCTCGCGCGGCGGGCGGATCGACTCTTCGCGAGACGGCTCAAACAAGCCGGTATTACCGTCGTGAAGACGCTCGCTGATTTCGATTGGACTTTCAATTCGAAGATTCCCAAAGCCAAGATCGTCGAATTGGCGAGCGCGCGTTTTGTCCAGACTCACAACGGCGTGCTGCTCATCGGTCCGCCGGGCGTCGGCAAATCGCACATCGCCACGGCCATCGCCGTCGGCGCGATTCGCGCCGGTCATCGCGCGCTCGTCCGCAGCACGTTCGACCTGGCCGCCGACTTCGCCGAGGCCGAGGCGACGGGGGCCCGCCGTGATTTCGTCCAGCAGCTCACGCGCGTCGATCTCCTCGTCCTTGAAGACTTCGGCATGAAGAAGCTCGGCGCCAATGCGGCCGAGGATCTCTTGGAAGTCTTCGTGCGCCGGCACGAAACCGCCTCGACGCTCATCACGACGAATCGACCGACACAGGATTGGGGCATCTTCCTCGGCGACGTGCCGGCGGCCACGGCCATTCTCGATCGCTTTCTGGCACACGCGACGATCGTGCAGATAACGGGCAAAAGCTATCGCCTTCGTCAGCGCGCGAATCCGACCGACGATTGAGGCCGTGGACGGTGCCGCCGCCGTGGACGCAGAGAACGCGCCCACCGCGGCTTGGAAAACGCCCAGAACGCGTTTCCCACACCGCCCACCGCCGGTACTTGTTCTTAGGAAAGACCCGAAACAGAACTCGCGCTTGCGCGCGAGGTCGGAATCAGACGATACTCGCGCTACCTACCGCGTGGCCGCTTTTCAGACGTTCCTCAGTGGCCGCATTTGAACGTTCGGTGACAGGCCGAGCATTGCGAATCCGCTCGCCGTAGTGCCGGAGTTCCTTCTGGGAAGTGACGCATCAAGTTTTTCATAGGAGGTTTTGATCGCCACGCCTTCGTTGGCGCCACAGTACAGGCGCCACATCGCCTCGGATTCGTCTGAATTGGCGTGCCAGCACGTGACGTAAGTGTGCGGTCTGACCTTCGTCTGAAACTCTGCGAAACGCTTCGCGCGGCCGGGGTCGCTCTTCAACTTCAAGTGACTGTGTCTTCGTAATAGATCCTCATAGTCATCACGTAAGCAGTCGACGCGAGAGAAGATAAGCGTCTTCGTCGACAGCAATGAGACGAATTTCGCAAGATCTAGGTAACGCCAGACGCCTAGCCCTCCGCCTTCTTCAGGCTGAGGAAATACAGCCATTTCTTCTCGATAGCGGGACCGGTACCCCTTCTTCGTCAACTTGCTATAGCCAGGCATTATTTGCCGCCCCTCTCTCCGGCGTCCTAGTCTTCCGATCACTTCTCAGGCCGATCGAGAAATCCGGTTTAGGGCCGCTTGCGCGTTGTCGCGCAATTGCGGTCCGATCTCTTCGCGATACCACGCTCGTCGAGCCACGCCCTAATTGCTCGACGGGTCTGCTCCGACACCGGGCTACCGTCTCTCTCCTGAACGCCCTGTTCCAAGGACACCTCCCGCGTTGTCCTAGCCGTAAATCAATTGACAGGGCACCTGGATACAACGGAGAGTAGCGTTCCCCCAACTCACGAGGAGCTCCTTATGAACGCGTTGCTCTGTGCCGTCGTAGTGCTGCTGCTCACGCCGTCCCTCGCCGCTGCGCTCCCATTCACACCAGATCGCTTCAGCCTTACCACCCTGGACTCGTATTTGACAGCGAGCGGCACGAACACCGCTTGCTTCTTCTGTGACGACGCAGACCCTACCAACGACGTGAGTATGCTCGGTGGTCTATCCGTGAACGTCATCGACCAGCCGATCTTTGCCTACATCGTGGGCGGTGGCTATTTCAGCCTCTCAGCTGCGTCCCCACTTGCGAACCCGGTGCTGGGTGGCGTCTCGTCGGGCATCCGCACCGATGTCAGACTCGAGCTCTGGGATAGCCTCGCGCCCGATCTCATCAGCGTCACGTACGGAACGTTATCGGGCACCTTCACCCAACTTGGTGTGTCCTGTTGTAGCGGCACACTCAATACCATGAATTTTGGCGGCGCCTCTTTCTTCTATCCGTTCCAAACGCCCTTAGGCGGTTCTGTCTTCACGACAGAGATTCTGCTTCTTGGTCCCTCGAATCCGGCGTTCACGCCGGAAATAACCGCTGTGCCAGAGCCTATATCGCTGCTGCTGCTCGGTTCCGGACTCGCAGCGGGTGGCCTTCGCCGCTTGCGAATCTCGGCAGTAAGAGTGTCCGGAATCGGGCGGTCATGATTTCGATGTGATCCTCCAGAGCTAGGACATCGAAGGGAGAAGTGCTATTACATCCCATCTTTCCCCGCGAGCATGCGCCGGCAGTGTTCAAAGCCGAGCGCGAAGCCGGCCATCCGCGCGGCCGTTCGAGCGTATAGCCTGCGTGCGTCTGCCGAAGGATCGCCGCATCGCCCGCATCATCCACGTCGCCGACTTGCTCCGCCGACAGCGTTATTGACATGAGTTTTTCGACGCGGCGTCGATATGGCGCACTGTCGGAGTGTGCATCCCTCTCGATCTGATCGATGGCGGCAAGCGGATCGTACTCGCGAAGTAGTGTCTTCGGCATGGTGGCCTCCTGGCGCTTTCGCGCCGTTAGTGGCCGGAGGCTGCTGCTAAAATTACAGACAGATCGCCGACCGTGGTATCGACGGTAGACGGTTCAGGATCGCTTGCGGGTTACAGCCCGCTTGCGGTCCGATTTGTTGAATCCCTTCGTTTTAAGCCATAAGCGGATCGCTCGTCGAACCTGCTCTGATATTGGAATCCCATCGGCAGTGTGGACGGCCTGAAGCTCCCCGAGCATTGTCTCGGACACACGAACAACAAGGACCATCGTCTTCGGATATTGGGCTTTTGGTCTGGGTGTCATATGGTTTATGTAGTTTATGTCATACAACAACTACAGATGTCAATATTCTAAAGCCACTGAGCGATTGTGCTGCCTTCGGCCGTCGACGACTACGCCGTCTCTGATTTCGTTCGCTGAACCTGGGTTCCGTCGATTGAGTACGCGCAGAACCATCGCGAGTTCTACACCGAGCCGCGCCGCCACTGTTTCCGGTCGCCATCCGGCCTGAAGCCGTTTCTCGATGTGCTGCCGAAGGCGCGTACGCGCCTTCATATCGCCGCTTCGTGCTGTGGCAGCTACGCGAGTATCTCGACGCGTTGTAGTGGGACAGAGAACCGCGCATCGAGTCGTGGCTCGCCGAGTACGGCGGCGCTGTTGACGACTCCACGAAGAGCGACGCCGACGACTCGTTGACATACCTCCAAGCAGTGTCGTCCATCGTGCTGATGGCGGCTGTCAAGCGGATCTATGCACCCGGCTGCAAGTACGACGAGATGCTGGTGCTTGAGAGTGGACAGGGCTTGAGCAAGTCCACGGCGCTGCAGGCCTTGTGTCCGCGCGCACAGTGGTTCTCCGACGACCTCTTGCTCACCGCAGGCTCGAAACAAATTATCGAGGCCACGCTAGGCAAGTGGATCATCGAATCGTCAGACCTTGCAGGCAAGCGCAAGACGGAACTCGAACAACTCAAGGCGTGCCTCTCACGTCAGGTCGATGGGGCACGCATGGCGTATGCACGCAAGTCAAACGAGCGCCCACGACACTTCATCATCATCGGCACGACCAACTCACCGGCCTACTTGCCTGACTCCACAGGCGCACGCCGCTTCTGGCCCGTCACGATCAAGGAGTTCGATGTTGAGCGGTTGACGCGTGATCGCGATCAGCTGTGGGCCGAAGCCGTCGTGCGCGTGAAGCAGGGCGCATCAATTCGACTGCCTAAGGAGTTATGGCCTGCGGCTGGTGAGCAGCAGGAAAAGCGCCGCGAAGTAGATCCGTGGGAAGACGTGCTGCACCGCGCGATGTCACAGGTTCCGACGAAGAGCGATTCCAGACGCCGCATTAGTTCGAGTGCGTTGTGGATGAGCCTTGGAGTTGCAGTGGACAGACAGGACCGAGCGGGCGCGTTGCGTATCGGGCAGATCATGCAGCGCCTTGGATGCAAAAGCACGACGGTGCGCGACAGCGACACAGGGACAGTGGTTACAGGGTACGTGAGCACTGACGAGTTCGTGTCGATGACCGACGACGAGAGTGGGGGGTCAACATGACGCGCAGCTTTGATGTTGCATTACGAGGCTTACAGTTGACTTACGCCATTTTGCTGAAATCCCTAGGTAAACCACGCTGTAAGCCTTGTAAGAGATGTAAGAGAGAGAAGGAGACAAACAACGTGAAGCAATACCGATACGAACTCAAGACCGCCGACGGCCGCGCGTGCTGCAGTGGCAACAACCTCAAGCACCTCTGCCCTGCGTGTCGCATGGCCGCTCAGGATCAGGGTAAGAACGACGCACCAAACCCATGGAACGCCACACCGAAGGCCGTCAAGGTCGTGCTGGACACCAACGGTGTGCCACGCCCTTACGCAACAACGAAGGAGACAGACAAATGACACCGAACAACGAACTGATCACAAGACTGGAAAAAGACTGCTTCACACTGGACCCACGCGACGTGCTGAGCACGCCACGCGCACAGGAGGCATTCCGCAGCAGGCAGCAAGACGCAGCGCACCTGCTGGCCGTGCTTCGCAACCCGGATCTCGACAAGCCGATGCAGCAGTTGGCGGACTTCGAAGCACAGCGTGCGGCACACGTGGAGAAAAAGCTGGATCTCATCAAGCAGCATGACGAGGCGCCGGACCCCTCTGTCATCAAGGACGCACGCGAGCGGGACAAGGCAGCAGATCACATCTGGCACCTGCAGCAGCAGCTGCGCCGACTCGCGGATGGCACGCTGCTCTCTGCGCCCGGCGTCACCTATGAGCGGGTGGAGTACCCTCGACGCGCGGATCGCGGAGGTGAACAAGAAGATCGAGTCCTTGCGTGCGCGACACGCTGCTGCGGTGGCACAGGCCGAAGCACTGCTGGCTGAGCCGGCGACGAGGTAAAGAGGGATGTTTGCCCTCGGCGAAGTCATGCGCATCACCGGCGACCGATCACTGATCCGGTGCGTCAGCAAGATCCAGCATCCAACGCGAAACGAGGCGGATGCGCACCTGGCGTCCGTGCTGCTGAACCACGGCGAAGATGATCGCCCCTTGTACGTCTACAAGTGTGATCACTGTGGTTGCTTTCATGTCGGAAGTCGTCGACCGCTCGTCGTCGATGAAGGACGGTGAGTTTCGAATACGCGAGGTGTCTTGCACGGCGTGAGCGCGTCGTGCCAACAACCGTCATCGGTCGCCGCGCGCTTCCACCGATGACCGGACGCTCAACCGTGGCGCCGCACGGTATCCGCTGATTCGGGACCGCTGTAGCGCAGGTCTTCAGACCTGCACAGCGCTTTCAGCAGGCAGGACTAATCCTGCGCTGCCATTTGCGCCCCCACCGAGCGGTATGAATCAGCGAATACGTACCCCTAGATTGACAGCGTTCGGCGTGCGTGGATGTCGTGGTCACGTCAGGATATGTCGTAATCGCGTCACGATAAGGACACGTTGCGGCTCCGTAGTATACCCTCTGTGTAATCGTTTTCCGACATCACCTCAAGACGATCGTGCAATCAAGCATTGTTTCTGTGCAAATGACGATGACGTGCAAATGACGATGACTATTGCTTTCACGACGCGATCGACGATCGTAGACTCTCGTCCGTGTTCGACGCCGGCAATAGTTTCCAACCTTACCAAAGGCAATAAAGTATGAGCGGTCGATTCCCCAGAGTCAGAGTCTTACTGCCCTGCTACATCTTTGTCCTCCTGATCCGTCTGCCGCTGAACGCCCAGGCGCCGGCCGCCCAGAAGCCCGCGGCTGATCCGCAGGCGAAGAGTGAACCTGTAGCCGTAGTGGACGGCGTGCCGATCACAAACGAGCAGGTCGAGAAGGCCCTCGGCATGAATTTGAGCAAGCTGCAGGAACAAATCTACAGCATGAAACGACAGGCGCTCGACGCCCTCGTGTCCGAGCGCGTCCTCGCCAATGAAGCAGCGCGGCGAAAGATCACCGTGACGGCGCTCCTCGACGCCGAGGTCACCTCGAAACTCTCGTTAGTTACCGAAGGTGAAATCGAAAAGCACTACGAGGCCAACAAGGCGCAGTTCAAGGGGGGCTTGGAGCAGTCCCGCGAACAGATTCGAACCGGGCTCCAGAACCAGAAGATCCAGGCGCAGCGGAACACGTTCATCCAAGCGCTGAAGTCGAAAGCGAACGTGGTCTTGCGCCTCCCTGCGCCGGAAGTGCAACGGGTTGACGTGAATATCACGGGCGCGCCGTTCAAGGGTCCGGCCAACGCCCCTGTGACGCTGGTGGAGTTCTCTGATTTCCACTGCCCTTTCTGCAAACAAATCGAGGACAACAACATGCTGACGCAGCTCCTCTCGAAATACAGCGATCAGCTGAAGTTGGTGTGGATGGATTATCCGATCGACCAGCTCCATCCTCAGGCGGGCAAGGCGCACGAGGCAGCCCGCTGCGCGGGCGACCAGGGGAAATTCTGGGAATATCACAAGGCGTTGTACACGGGGGGCCCGAAAGCGGGCGACCAGTTGAAGACCGTGGCACAGCAGATCGGGCTTGATACAACGAGCTTCGATGCGTGTTTTTCGAGCGGCAAGCATCAGGCGGCGGTGCAGAAAGACGTGGAACAAGCCAAACGTCTGGGAGTGACCGGCACACCGACCTTCTTTGTGAATGGCCGTCCGCTCGTCGGCGCACTGCCGCTCGATGCCTTTACGCGCGTGATCGACGACGAAGTGGCGCGAGGCAGTTCAGCAGGTTCCAAATCAGCGATAAGAGAAGAGGGACAGATTCAAAAGATTGCGGTCGATTACATCCTCAAGGAGGTGCGTGTGTGCTGTGACGTGACGGACTTCCGGCGAGTCGACACTCCCTAACACTGGCGAATTGGAGGCTCAAGATGTGTACCTTTATGCTCCCCCGAAAATGGTTAACGAAGTCGTTACGACGCTGTAGTCAGAAGTCGCGACTCGCCGCGGCCGCGATGCTTGCTGGGGCGCTGCTGTTGCCGGCATCTGCCCGCGCACAAAGTCCGGCTGAGTGCAACGCGAATGAATTTGATATCACATTGCAGGCCATTCCGATTCAAACCGTCGCAGGTGCGACGGTCAATTACTTCGTCATCGTCGAAAACACGGGTGCGCTGGCCGGGTGCGATGTCACCGACCTCGCGGCCACGTTCACCTGCCCCGGCCCGACCGGTGCGGCGGATGGTCCAGTCACGGTCCTCGCGACCGATACGGACGTGCCGTTTGGCACCGCGCCGACGGCACTCGGGCCGTTCCCGTGCGTGATGCCCAACCCGGCGAGCGGCTTCGCTATTGCGGAAGTGGAGGGCACGTTCTTCCTGCAAACCGCCACGCCGACGCCCAACTCGTTCTCGAAGACGATTGCCGTCGTCATCAACTCCTGCTTGGTCGAAGTCGACAAGCAGGTGTCCTGCGACAACGGCGTGACGTGGGTGGATCAGGGCTTCGTCGCGGCCAACGAGGACGGCACGCTCTCCTGCTCGGGCATCAACGCCCTTGGGCCGGAAATCTTGGTGCGCTATGCGGCGCGCAATGTGGGCGAGACGCCGCTGTTCCAATGCACGGTTAACGACAGCAACAACGCCTTCGACCTCAACATCAACGGCACAGCGGTGACGACCCCGCTGGCGGTGGGTGCGAGTACCGGGTTCATTAACGCGCCGGGCCAACCGCTGTGCAGCGATGCGCTCGACAACGCCGAGCCGAACACCGTCACGGCGCGGTGCAACTGTACCGCGATTCCCGATCCAGAGTTGGTCGCGGTGGCCAGCGATTCCGCAAACGTCGATTGTCAGTCGGTCCCCGAGCTGTCGGTGACCAAAGTCTGCGTCGATCCGGGACCGACCGGACTGGACGCGGTGACCATTACGGCGACGGCCACGACGGCGGATATCGGTTTCGTGAACTGCGTGGCGACGGATACCCTGTTCCCCGGTGATCCGACCTGCCCGGTGAGTGCGACGGAACCCAGCGTCAACGTGCCGCTGACGGGGGCGACGTTCAATCTGGCACCTGGAGCCACGGCGACGGCGACCGGAACGGTCGGCCCGCTGGCAGCTAACGCCTGCAACACCGCCTCGGTCACCTGCACCATCGCTGGCACCACGCAAACCCGCACCGCGACCGCGGACGCGGTCTGTCTCACGGCCGGTGAAGGCTGCAACACGCGGACGCCGGGCTTCTGGGGCACCCATCCGGCCATCACGGATCAGTTCCTCGACGTGCAGGTCTGTGGCGTGACGCTGGACAATGCGCTGGCTGGCAACATCACGTCCGCTATTGAAGCGATGTGCTCGACCGGCACGGACGGCAAGATCCTTGGTCCGCAGGTCACGCAACTGGTGCGGCAATGCACGGCGGCGGCGTTGAACATCGCGTCGTCGGCGGAGGGTGGCGGCAACTGCTCGACCACGTTCCCGAACCTCAACGCCACGATGGCGGCGTGCTGCTCGACGCAAAGCGTCTGCACCGGATTCCCGAACGAGGATTTCTCGGTGAATAGCTGCATCGAGGCGCTCGATGCCTTCAACAACTCGGCCGACACGCTTGCGCCCTTCGAGCCGTTCGTCAGTCCCGGACCGGCGAATCCGAGGATTTGCCAAGCGGCGCGTGGCAACGGCATGGTTGTCATTCCCAACCCCAACCCCTAAGTCGGGGTGAACGGGGCGGGGCCGAACTGTATGCCACAGTTCGGCCCCGTGCTCGCGGGCGTCCACAACGGATGCCTTCTGCGACGATTTTACCGAACTGGCGTCCGGCCGAAAAGACTTACGCGACTCTGAGGGCCGACCCCACGAGCGTGTAAAAGTCTTCAACTCCACTTGGGGACGCCAGATAAGGTGGAGTTTTCTAGACCGACCAATCCTGCGACGAGTTTTCCCGTCATGTCGCGTCCTGAAAACCGGTACTGCTTTCCGTCGGGCGCGAATCGGATCGGTCCGTCGGTACTTCACGCAGCGCCTGACGCCCCTTCGTCACGTTCGCGTTCAGCAACGCCTGCCACGCCGTGACCTGTTCCAACACGCGCCGCTCAACGGTCTGACGGTCGACCGTGATTTGTTTCACGGCTTCGGCCGCGCCGATGGCCGCGAGCAAGTCGTCGCGCTCGGCCTGTCGCGCCTGTAATTTCGTCACGAGCGGCGCGACCGCTGCGCCGTTTTCAATGGCGTCGGTCAGGTTCGCGATCTTCGTGTCGAGTGCTCGCAATTCCGTGCGCAGGGCGCCGACGTTCGCGGTGACCTGCTTGGGCCGCAGCAACTTGAACACGCTCTCAATGAGCGCCCGAACGACGGCGGGTCGCAGCACATCCTTCGACAGTGTGGCTTGCACGGCACGGTCGATCCGTTCAATGGGCAGCACGAGCGCGTTGTCGCAGACGGTCTCGCCGCGTTTGGCGTGCGCCAGACAGCCGTAAAAAAACGCCCGCTTCTTCCCGTGACAACGACTCACGACCGACAGCGTGCCCCCACAGGTCGCGCAGCGGGCGAAGCCCGAGAGCAGATACTTCGACTCGATGTCGCGGGGTGGGCGACGACCGGTGGTGGTGGACGTCCGGCGCAGTCCCCGCAGACGCGTCTGGACCTTCTGCCATGCCGTGTCGGAGACGATGCGCAACTCGGGTTTGACGAGTCGCAGCCATTCCGATTCGCGACGGGCGGTCGGGGACGTCTTGCCGTCCGCGTTACGCTTGCGCGTTTTGTTCCACACGACTTCGCCGTGATACAGCGACCGGTGCAGCACTTTGTACACGGTCGACGGACTCCAGCCACGGGGGCGCCCTTGCTGGGGACGTGGGGCCAAGGCCCGCTCCGCGTTGAGCAGTTTCGTGATGCGCGAATAGCCATTGCCCGCCGCGCACAGGTCGAAGATGCGACGGATGATCGCGGCTTCCGTGTCATTGACCACGCGCTCGACGTGGCCGTCGACCTTCACGTTGTCATACCCAAACGTGCGCCCACCGCAGACGTGCCCGGCTTTGAACTTTCGGACCATCGCTTCGGTCGTCCACTTGGTGATCGAGCGGCGAAATTCCGCATTCATCTCCGCTCGAAAGAACCCGGTGACGTTCGCAGCGAAGTGGCCGTACTCGAACGGGGTGCCGTCCTGATAGAACCAGATCGCCTCGCCCGTTTGCGCGAGTCTCTTCAACTCGCCGAAGGCTTCGTCGCCATCACGACGACTGAAGCGCGACGAATCACGCATGATGAGCACACCGAACGGTGGCCCCGCATGAATGACATCGAGCAGGCGCTGCCGATTGACCAGCTTGCCGGTCTCCGCGCCGGAGATGGCGTCATCCGAGTAGACGTGCTGATCGGGGACGGTCCAGCCCTTCAACTTCGCGAAGGCGCGGGCATTTTCGATTTGACGGGCAACCGACTTGGCGTCGGCATCCGCGCCGACCTGGGCGGTGCTTTTTCGTGCGTAGACGGCGGCGATCATCTCAGAACCTTTCGGCCTGAGCGGCGGCTCCCGTTTACAATCGGGGCAGTCGTCGCTCGTGGCATGACGAGTGAACGATTAGGCGTCGTCTGGTGTTCACATCACTGGACGGCGCCGACTTCGTCGACGATGTTACAGCGCCGACCGTGACGCTGTCGGCTTTCACCCAGCCCAACGTGACCACGTACTCGCGGTGGTTAACTATTTCGATCAATTCGTCGCGTCGTGAAAACTACGACTCGCGGTCGCCGGTGTCCAGAATGTTGTTGAACACTTCGACGGCCCGTTCCGTCGCGGCGGGTTCCGCCGCGTCCATCGCGGCGATCACCCCGTCGACCTGGTCGACGTCGACGTCACGGGCGAGCAAGTCGCTCGCGAGTTTCCGTTCGGCGTCGGCGACGATGTCGCGCAGGTAGTCGCGCAGCGCCGCTTCCGCGTCGTGACGCGTGCGACAGCCGTCAAAAGTCAGCGTGCGCGGCGTCGTCATGCGGCCCCCTTCGCGACATCGCGACCGTCTCGGCCTTTTTTCGCAACGAGCACCCACGCCTCCACGAAGCCGGGGCGCATCAGCGTAGCGTCCCGGCAGTACCACAGCGACCCGGAGCTCGTCACCATCTGACCGGGCAGATATTTTTCGCCGACGGCGAACGTGCCCCTGTATGTCATCTGCGGTCGGGCTTCGAGTTCCTTCACGCGCTCGGCTAGTGCTTTGTTCTCCGCAATGACGGGCTCCAGCGCCGCGGCAATTTTCCTGGAAACGAACTCGCGGATAATCGGCGCGATGCCGTCGAGCATTTTGTGTAATTGCGTGCGCGTCATGGTCAGTACGTCACCGGCATGTAGGCCACCGCGCCGTTCTGCAGCCGCTCCCATGTGATCCAGCGACTCGCGAGAAAGGCGGTGCTGTCGGTCTGCCACATCGACACGAGGGACGTCGGCACCGGCGCGGGCGAGCTCGCGTTGATCGGCGCACTGTCCATTTGAATCGCGCCACTCCGACTCAATTCCAAATCGAAGGCGCCATCGTCAGCGAACGCGACTTCAGCGGCATCGAGCAACGTTATTTGTGCCGGCGAATTCGCGGAGAGAATCAGCGGCAGCCCGAGCAGCGAGCCGACGCCCGCGCCCATCGTCAGGCCCATGCGTGCCGCCGTGGTCGGACGCATGATCGCGACGAGCGCGGCGCCCGTCGTCGTGATGCCTGCGACGAGGTTGCCGAGATCGGCCGTCATTTGCGCGAGCGTCGTGCCCGTGCTCGGGATCGGCGCGATGCCGTTCGTGATGGACCCCACCGCAGCGGGATCGAGAAACAGGCGGTCGACGGTCGCGGCCAGGTTGCCCAAGATCGTCTCGCGCAACGTGCGCTCGGCGTCGGGAATTTCCGGGCGCAGCAACGTGTTCTCGGCGACGATGAGCGTTTGAATCTTGGCGGGCTCCAGCAGGACGGTGTCGAACGCGTACCAGACCGCTGCCACGGCCTGCCCTTCGGCCACCCGCGCACCGAGTGTGCCGCCGGAAGTTTGGCGGGGCACGCGGACGTTGAACGGCACCTTGCGCATCTTGCTCTCGAGCTGGCCGACAATCGAGACGCCGCGCAGCCATGCCACCGCCTCGCCGCTCACACCGCTCGCCGCGAGCGGACCCGCCCATGTCGCGTGACTCGCCGATGCACCGGGCACGGCGGCCTTGAGTCGGAACGTCTCGGCGACGTGCGGACTATCGCGCCACCGGTGTTCGGCGAACTCGCGTGCGTGATCGGGAATGCCCTTGGCGGCACCGAGCGCCTGTAGGAAGCGGCCGACGCTCGTGGCGGGCGGAAGGATCGAAACGGGTTTTGTCATCATCGTGGCAGTAGACCAGAACCCGAGCGAGCGTGGGCGGTTTGAAACCTCGGGAAACCCCGGAAAGTCAGCAACTCGGGCGGTTTCGAAAATTTCCTACAGGTGTAGGAAATCCCAGTCGACATCAACACGCCAGCACCTTCCACACAATTGCGCCCGCTTCGATGCTGACGCGCACGACCGTCAGCCTGCCAATTGGTTGCCCTTCGGCACGTCGAAACAATTTGCCGAGCTGCTTGACCGACACTCCCTTGCAGACCAGTCGCAGCCCCGGCGCTCTCGAGTCGGTGACTTCGCGACTTGTGAACAATTGGTCGCCGAAGACGGCGCCGAGCACCGGCAAAATCTTCGCGAGCCGCTCGCGGTCGCTTCGACTCAGCGCACGCGACGACTGCAGCGCCTGCACGGCCAGCAGAATCTGTTGCAGCAAGACTTCGTGCCGCGCCAACGTGGCGGCCAGGTCGATGTCGGTTGCCAGTGCCGTGCTTGTCTTCATCGCCATTTCCGTCAGGGTTGTCGTTGGTTGCGCGAGCGCAACGACTGCCGTTGGGGCAGCAAGTAACCTCGGATCGGCGTGGAAGAGAAACCAATTTTGATCCCGAAGGCTGACCGCCCCACCCGACGGTACATCGAAGTCCTCCCGGCAGACTCGTTGCCTAACGCGTTCACGAGTAACCCTCTCACGTGTGCAGAATGTGGCGTGTCAATCGTGCATGGCACAGTTCGGTACTACCAACGACGCGATTCCGCCATTTTCGCGACCTACGTGAGCGCGGTCTGCGAAACGTGCGGAGATCGGGCGCTCGGACGATAAGCTCGCATCGTTTGGCGGTTTGACCTGCCGGGCACCCAGTGGTGTTCATCGACATCATTCAATTGGAAGGTTCATGCGTACGCTGCCAACTGAGCATCAGCGCGTACCGACGCCCTCCCCCGTTTCTGCTATCAATACTCGGTATGCCGAAGGTCGTCTGTCCTCGTTGCGGGAAGTTGGGCGATTTCATGCGCAAGTGGTGTTACTGCTCCTTCTGTGGTCTTTGGTGGAGAGAATAGACAGGTTGCCCGGCTCCCGAATTTCGCTCTTGCACATGGGTTTGCTCATGAACCAAAGATCCGAACCGTGGATCGGTTCGCTCACGAACGAATGCGCGTCGGAACGGCACTGCTGGAATTTCGCCGCCTGCAGGTCCAGATGCTGATCTTCCGTGAGAAAGCGGCAGACCTTCGCGCCCACGCCGTTGCCTCTATTGCCGCGTTTCGGACTGTCCACGCGGAAAGCCTGCTGGTTATGGCTGCCGCGCGGGGCGGAATGCCCGCTTCGGACAGGGTCAGTCTCGACCGCCGTACCGTCTAGCAGACCGCTGGGCGCGTTCGAATGGTCCCGTTGACCTTCCGACCGACCCGACGTCAGAATTGACCACCATGTCGAAAAGGTCGGTCGACCGACCAACGGGGCGACCGTCCCCGACCGTCTGGCGACCTGTTCGGCACGTCTGCGCGACCGACCCCTGACCTGACCACGACCCCCCCGGCATCAACAACTCGCGCAGACGTGCGTGCGCGAAGAAAACAGATGACGTCTGAACCAAAGGTGCGAAGACGCGTGCCCGACTCCCCGGCGGTCCCTGTTGGCGTGGCGGCGGCAACTCGCTAAGCCCCCCGGTCGCGTCGGTCGCGGTCGCGACGGTCGCCGTCACGCGATGTGCCGTTCCAGCTCGGTGAGTACGTGTGCCAGCACTCGGACCCGATGCCACGCTGCACGCTGTCCGCATCGTCCAGCGCACGCCCGCAGATCACACAGCGCGGCGATGGCCCACACGTGCCACCGGCCACCAGCCGCCGGGCGATGGCATCGACACGGGCTTGGTGTCGCTCTGCGACGCCCACGGCGGCCCGGACCACTGCGTCGGGATAGCCGTTTGGGTTGTGAAGCGTGCCGTCGGCATTGACCCCGACATCGACGAGACGTTCGCCTTCATGGCGAACCCAACGATAGCGACTGTTCTTCATGGTCATCGTGGCTTCAGTCATCGTCCTGTCTCCTTCACGGTTTGCTGTTGGTGGTGGTCTGCGGCGTGGTGTCGGGCGTCGTGTCGTCGAGCACTTTTCTGCCCTTACGGACAACGGACAGGACACCCCTTCTAAGAAGGGGGGTGTCCGTCTTAAGACGGGTCCGAATGTGTCTTAAGACATGTCCGTTCAAAGCTAAACGGTTGTTAGCGTTCACGTTGCCGCTCCACGAGTGCGATTCTGGTGACGTTGTCGGGAACGGACACGATCTTCGTAAAGTGAATGCCGTCACCACGCGTCACGGCCCGAATGACGCTGTCGAGCTTTGCGTTGAGCTGTTCGGCGATCTCTATGTAGGTCAGGGGACCGCGCTTCAGCAGGTGGGTCATGCGTGCCGACAAGGGCAGTCGATCCGCGAGTCCGTCCACATCGGCGAGATTGACGGGCTTCACCAGAATGGTCTCGACGTCGAACGTGAATTCCAGCCCGACGGGCCGCTGGCGGTCGCCGTCGTTCTGCTTTTGCGGGAACAGGCCGACGGTCACGACGTTGTCGACGGCGCCGGGCTGTTTCTTGACCAGCCACGATTTGCGGCAGAGATTCGAAAAGAACACGATCCCAAACGGCCCAATCGCTTCGCCTTTGCCGTCGGGGCCGATGGAGCTTTTCGGCACATGCGCCGCTGATATAGACGGCGGCAGACCCCCGAGCGCCCGATGAAAGCGGATGGCTGTATCGTCGTCGGCCAATTTGCCGTCAGCCGCAAGGCCGACGCTGTCGACCCCGATGAAGTCAATGTGATGCGCATCGCAGTAGCGGCGGATGGTGTCGACTTCGACCACGAGCGGGCCGTGGCACCGCAAGTACCGGAGATACTCGAGGCGGTCAGGGCCGAAGAGACGTCGCTTGCGGGCGGCGTGCCGCGCCGCCGTCCATTCGTAGTCGAGCAGGAGCACCCGCTTGCCCATAGTCGCCAGCGTCCCCAAGACCAACAACAGCAGCAGCGACTTCAGGCCGTCGCCATGCGCGATGAGCATCGATGCCGCATCGGCGGGCACCATCAGGCCGAACACGTTGTGGTCGCAGTCGGCCGTCGTCGGCGCATCGTCGAGAATGATCACGTCGGCGCCCGTGCGTTCGGCTTGAATGCATTCGACGCAGGCCGCATCGATGACCCCCATCCAATCGAAGTCGTCCGGCTTCGTATTGGCGCGTTCCGCGCAGTACTTCGCGAGCGACTTGCGGGCTGCCTGACTCGACAGATTGAGATCGGCGCACGATAGGCTGTTCTTGTGGCGCTGCGCACCCGCCCAGAGACATTGCACATCCACTTCGGCGTGGACCTGCCGAGACTCGCGGCGCAAATGCCGGAGTTCAATGCGCACAGCGTCATCGACCAGGACGTAGGCGTAGCCGCCGCCGGGGAGACGCTGTAAATCCGTACGGCTGCCGATGGGTTGCGGTCGGGGTGTGGCGGTCATGCTTTCCGCCGTTCGGCCAGTAGTATGTGATTCTGTCGCTCCAAGGTGTGAATCCGCCCGTGCTGCTGATGGATGACGGTGATCGCGGTCTTCAACGTGGCGACGATGGCGCGAATGCGGCTCTGTAACCGGCGATTGGATTTCAGGACGGCGACGAGCGGCACGGCCAACGGATTCTGCACGTCCGCGAGCGCGACGTCGTCGAACTCGACGAGTTCGTCGGCGTCCATCGCCGGGAATGACTCGTCGAGCTTCCAGCGGATCTCGTCCAACAGGAGCGAAAAGCGCAGCGGCTTTTTGAGCTGTGCTAAATTCTGATCGGTCTCCATCGGGTCTCCCGCAATTTCCACTCGAAAAAAACACGGTCGGTCTTGCCAAGGGGCGACCGTGTGTACGCAGCTATTTCATGGCGTCGAGCGCCACTCCTTCCGTTCGTCTGCCGTGTTGGGCTGGTCGTGATCGGCGGCGAGTTCGTCGCGAATCTGTTGCGCAATGATTTCCGACAGCGCACGGACGAGCGCCCGCTCGCGCAGGGTGAGCGGTTCGTCGTCGCCGACCGGCGACTCGTCACAGTGGGGCAGGGCTTCGCCGGACGCCATCGTCAGCCCTTGATGACCAGCTGGTTCACTGGCTCGTCGGCGGCGAGCATCCGCTCTCGCGCCAGTCCCGCAATAATCCAGCGCCGAACGAGAGTCGCGGGCGGATTGCCTTCGCGCCGCGCCACCAGCTTCACGTCATCGGCGTCTAGCTGGGTGAGTCGAACGGACAGTTTGTGGGTAGTACCGGGGGGCGTCTTTCGTCGGCTGTTGCCATACAGCGTGATTCTGCGGGGGGCACGTCAGAAGAACCACAAGCTGGCCGACGACAAGTGAGCTTAGGTTTTTGGCGGGCGTCCTTGTCTCGATGGGAGCGAGAGTCCGATGAGCTGCGCCACGCTGGTGATCGCGAGACTCACGGCGCTGGCGGTCACGCCGGTGTGCTCCGTGTCGTAGCGACTCGCGATCTGTTCCTGCAACAGTCCGCCGACGTGGTAGAGCGCCGTCCACTCGAAATGCCGATCATCGGACATGTCTTTCGTCGGTGTCGGCGCGATGCCGGGCGCCGCTTTCATCTCGGCCTTGTACTGCTTCACGCGTTCATCAAACTGGGCTTCGGTTTCAGTGATGGAATTCCACGCAGCCAAGCGGGGGAATTCGGGTTCCCAGCTCGCGACCGAGACGGTGAGCCAGACGCCGAACAACTCGGGCTGATCGACCCACAGGGCGCGATGGCGACCCGCGGTCTGACGCGCCCACGGATCCGTAAACCCCCGTCGTGTGGTCCAGGCGAGAAACTGCGCGTCGGCATCGGCGTCATGAAGGTCGATGCGCACCAGTTCCTGTAGAGCTTCCGGCACGCATCGCGTGACCGCCCGCAGATACCGCAGGCGGGCAAACGGGTTCGGTGCCCCCGCAGGCACGAAGTCTCCCAATCCAAGCCGCGTCTTCAATGGGACGTCTCCGCGTCTCTCCGCGATGCAAAACGTAGGGAAGAAAAACGGCGGCCCGGCCGGGGCGCGGAGACGCCCGACCGTTGAGAGCGGGGTAATTACTCCCGCTCCGCCGCCTTGATTCGATTTTACTGAAGGAAAATCAGGCCGCAATCCCTGAAAACGCGTGATGAACGTGTTGACAAGCGGTGTGCACATGTCACGCGTCCGTCGTTATCTTTAACGAGGCTTGTCGCGGGAATCCCCGCATTGAGGTGACTATGAAACGGTTTGCTGGAGTTCTCTTTCTGGCGCTTTTGGCGGGAGGGTGTCCTGATAATTCGCCGGTTGGCCCGTCAGAGTCGGTAGTCACGCCTTCTTATGCCGGCTATCAGCTGCTGGGCCGGGTATTCTGTGAGAATGGACAACCGTTGGATATTGCGACCGTGACCGCCACGGAGAGCCCAGCGGACTTATTCAACAGGCCCCCGTATGTGGAGGACGGCCCGGAGGGCTACTTCGTGATCTTGAACGTCTCCGGGCGGGTGACTCTATACGTCCATGCCCCAGGCCACGAAAGTGTGACCAGAACGGTGGAGATGATGGGCAGCGACCAAACTATCACCATCAAGTTAAAGATGCTCGATTAGCTCCTGGCGGGCTGAATAGTCTTTGGTTGTCCGATCAGAAGTGCCGGTCTTGGTTGAGTCGCATTCACCCATGGTCAGAAACCCCAAGTGCAGAGTCAGGCGGCAATCCCAAAAAATCGGCATTCCACCTTATCGCGATTCCCCTTGGGGACGCCACGTTAGTTACCAACTCGCTACCAAACAGGTTGTCGCCGATGCGTAGCTCGAAGCGAATCGCGCGATAGCCCTTCTCCACAAATGGCGTGAACAGAATCGGTGCCGAGAGCAATTGTCGGAAGCCCTCGCGCGCGTCCGCTACGCCGCCGCTGAACAACGAACGCCAGTCGGCAAGGCGTCGCTGCGCCCGTCGTTCGATCTCGCGCCAAGCGACCCGTGGACGCGTCGTGGCCTGCATCTGCGCGACGAGCTCGCGCCGCTGCCGTTCCGTCTCGCGTAGCCGCGCAATCAGCACCGGCGCGTCCGCTCCCGACGCTACCGCGTCCGTGAGGCGCGTCTGTTCTCGCTCGATTCGCTGCAACTCGGATTGCCACGACGCGCGAGTGTCGGTACCGCTATTGGCCTCGAACAACTCTTGGGCGGCGCTCATGACCTCCTTGGCGACGACGGGACTGAGGACGTCTCCCGCAATCGTGGCGAGGACCTCTCGGTCGATCTCGTCCATTGGCCACTGGTCGACGTGTGCGCACACCTCGGGGCCTCGGTTGTAGTGCGACGTGCAGGCATAGAAGAAGGCTCGCCGCTGCCCGTGCGACCGGGACCGAATATGGAGACCGCCATTGCAGACGGCGCAGCGCCCGAACCCCGTCAGCAAATACTTCGAGTCTCGATCACGATGAGGTCGCCGCAGGCCGTGGGTGACGTGCTCGTATTGGTCGCGCGCGGCGTCGATCCGTCGATGGGCGGCGTGCCACGCCTCGTCGGACACGATGGCGAGCTCGGGTCGATTGATCCGTAACCACTCCGACGTATCAGTTACGAGGATCTGGTTTTCGCATGTGGCCGTTTTTGTGGCCGGATCTTTTCCGAAGTCACTACACCACCAGCAACCGGCACGGCGATCGCATGCGACAGGGCCGCCGTGTTACGTGCCGCCGTTCCTGCGACCGCTCGCTGCATTTCGGCGTCGCGGACATGTCCGTATCGCTCGAGCATGCGGAGTGAACTACAGCCCGCTAATTCTTGAATCACTCGCGGATCACGCCATCCTCCAACATGTCGGTCACGCCTTGGTGACGCATCGTGTGTTGGCTAATGCCGTGGAGCCCGAAGGCCCGAAAGGCGCGCGCGAAGCGGACCGAGATCACGGCCTGACCCGGCGGCTTGTGTCGTTGGGCGAGGGCACCGCCGCTACGACGCCGCGGGGAAACTCCAGATGCACATTCTCGGCACGATCGCAGAGTTCGAGCGCGGCCGGATCGTCGAGCGCGTGCGGGCCGGCTTGGCGCGCGCGAAGGCGCAAGGCACGCGGCTCGGCCGGCAGCCTTACGCGATTGCGGACGCGCAATTCGAGGCGGTCGCGGACCGCTCGCTCCGCGAGGCCGCCCAGGCGCTTGGGGTCAGCCGGTAGGTGGTACATCGGTGGCGTCTGTCACGTAAACCCGCTGATTCCCGCGCAGGTTTCGCCTCCCAATCCTAACGATTCCGCCGACCGTCGTGTGACCTCGACTGTCACGCAGACAGATGTTTTCGAGACAGCCGATCGACCGAGGAATCCAGTGGGCCAGATAGGTCGACACTGATGGCATGGACTCCTCCCAATTCTCCGGCATCATCGGCCGGAGACGCTGAGATGTCAGCGTGATAACCAGGAGGAGATGTCATGGATGCCACGACCGTAGCGATCGATCTCGCGAAAGACGTGTTCCAGGTGGCGCTCGCCAATCGGGCCGGACGCATCGTCGATCGTCAGCGCTTCACGCGACGGCAGTTCGAGCGATTCGTCGACACGCTCGTCGCGGACACAGACGTGATCATGGAGTCGTGCGGCACCTCGCATTATTGGGGACGCCGGATGCAGGCACGTGGCCTGCGGGTGCAGCTCCTGCCGGTGCAGTACGTGCGGCCCTACGTGCGGCGAAACAAGACGGACCGCGCGGACACCGACGCGCTGCTTGAGGCCGCTCGCTGCGGCGAGATTCGTCCGGTGCCGGTGAAGACGGTCGAACAGCAGACACTCCAAGCGATCCATCGCGTGCGGACGCAGTGGCAGACGGCGCGTGTCGCCCGAATCAACGCGATTCGAGGGCTGTTGGCTGAACACGGCCACGCGATCCCCGTCGGCGCGCGGACGGTGCTCCGCCGCGTGACCGCGATCATCAACGATCCGGACGCGGCCGTCCCTGACGTGTTCCGTCAGACGATCGCGCTCGTCGTCGACGAAGTCCACGGCCTCGAGGAGAAGATTGCCGGACTCGATCGCCAGCTCGCGCAGATCGCCGGCGCGCACCCCATCGCGACGCGATTACAAACGATCCCTGGCGTCGGCGTCCTGACGGCGACGGCGCTCGTGGGCTCCGTCGGTCATATCCATGCGTTCCGTCGGGGGCGCGACTTCGCCAGCTGGCTGGGCCTGACGCCGCGGAATCGTCGACCGGCGCGCGGCGGTATCTCGGGCGGATTAGTAAGCGGGGGGACGTCCACCTGCGTTGCTTACTGACGCATGGTGCTCGCGCGGTGTTGCGTGTTGCCGTTCATTTCGCGGAGCGCACGCCGGATCGCCTGACGCGCTCCAGCAATGGGCGATCTCGATCGCGACGCGTCGCGGACGGCACAAGGCCGTCATCGCCGTCGCCAATAAGCTGGCCCGGATTGTCTGGGCCGTGTGGCGTTACGACGTCGCCTTTGATCCGCGGCCGCAGCCGCGCGTCGCGTCGCGTAGATACGCGCTTACCCGTCGAGGTGCACAGCAGAACATCCGATGGCGTGACCGGTCGGACCGGCGCCGAGACAAGCCGATAACGCCGTTGACCCTGTGAGGTCGCGTTTCACTGATTGGCTCTCGGTGCGCGGATGCCCATCATGGCCCGAAGCCGCAGCGGCTTCAGCAGAGGCCGGATATATGACTGCATCCGAATCTTGATCACGCGAGCGGATTTCTTGCTGACACGAGGGAGGAGTCCATATATACGGTGTTAAGCGTTACTGATCGACACGTGGCATCCCGGGATAGCATCGTCGAGCCGCAACCATGAGGGGGGAAAGATGAAACTCGGACGGTGTCGTGCGGCGGGCCTCTGTGGGGTAATTCTGACCGTCTGGTGGCTGGTCGGCCCTTCGCCCACACGCGCGCAAACCACCGTCGGCTCCGCCGACGTTCACCTGCCCATTCAGAACGCCGCTGGATTGCAGCTGGTTGTGGCACCCGAGCACACATCGCCCGTTCTCCGCGTTGTCCTCCCGGGTCGCCCGACGTCAGATCGGTCGATCGAGATCCTCTTCCCCGAACACGTCACCGTCGTCAAACAAGGCCAGCGCTCTAGCCAACAGCTCTATATGTTCAGTCCCGGACGGGGTGGCGACCGACCGCTGTGGCGCCGCTCCGCCGGCTCTCTCGAGTACGAGCGTGATCTGCGAGATGGGGTCCATCTGCTCGCGCGAGCCACGCTGGAGGGTGACGGCGTGCGCTTCCGTTATGAAGTTACAAACAACTCTCGGGTAGCGTACAGACATGATCTATGCCCCCACGGATCCACGACTCACGTCGATCTTCCACGACGAGCGCCTGGAGCGCACCTACGTCCATCACGCCGACGGCTTTGACCTGCTGGCGTCAGAGACGCCACGCCGGCTCACGATCCCACTTGATCAGTGGCTCCCTGCTCGCTATCTCGCGTCGTTCACCTGGCCAATCCCGGCGCAGCGGATCGAGCGTCGCGACGACGGGATTCCGTACTACAACAAATCCCGAGCGGTCGACATGCCCTTCATCGCCACATTGTCCACCGACAAGGCATGGGTGATCGCGAGCTTCGCCCGCACCGCGGGCAACGTGTGGAGTAATCCTGAACTGACGTGTCAGCACGTCGACTCGCAGACATCGCTCTCACCGGGACAGCGCGCGACAATCGAGCTGAAGATGCTAGTCATCCGCGGCTCGCTGGACGATGCGCTGGGGCGGGCGATCCGTCAACGTGAGTCGTTGAAATAGCCAGAACGTGCTCAATAATCCAACATCGCCTATCGTCCAAGGGCCTCGGGCGGGAGTCGGGCAGCCAAGCGTCGGGCGAAGATCCCTCGAGCCAGACTGGAACTCCTCTACCAACGTGCTTCAGCAATGCGCCGCCCGACGCCTCGACCTCCGGCGATCGCCTCATGCCGGGCGGCGCGATCCCTCCTGGGTAGTCGCGAAGGGACGAGTAATGCGCCGGCTTGACTTGGATTAACGGAACGGCATTACTCGCGAGACAGCCCGGCAGGTGCCGCTTGAGGGGCACCGCAGTGAAAATCGAGATCCGGCATCGAAACTAAGGACCTGGTGTCCGGCTTCAGCGGACACCAGCTCCCATCTTGGAACGTGCTTCCGCCGGGGCCAATCGATTCCTTTGCCTCTACAAGTAATCCTTGAAACGCGTCGACTACGCGCAGATAATGACGCGGTTTTTCCCACGGTCGGCGCCTACCCCAAGGACTGTTCCATTCGGTCGAATCACCCGTTTACGTTGGCGGACCCCTAGGGCGTCGCGGATGACTCTCTTCACGGAAAGGACGCTTGGACTATGTCAATGAAATCGATCGTTACCGTTCTCGTGGCCATCGGCGCACTCATCTTCACCCCGCTCGCTTCTGCCGGACCGGCGGTCATGTGCCCGGCGGGCGCGGCGAATCACATCACCTCCGATGCCGTGGTGTGCTGGAATGAAATTGCGTCGGAGATTGTGATCGGTCCACAAGGCCCCCCGGGGATCCTCAGCATGGCGAAAATGCACGGCGCCATCCATGATGCCGTTCAGGCGTACGAGCATCGTTTCGAGCCGTATGCGATCGACATCGCAACCGGAGCAGGATCATCGTCGGCAGCAGTTGCGAAAGCGGCCCGAGACGTCCTTGTCGCCGTGATATCAGCGCAGGCTGCTATCGACACCAGATACGCAAACTTCCTGAGCCTGAACGGACTCGTGGGAAATGCGGGCATCAGCACCGGTGCGCAGGCTGCAGCAGCCATGATCGCACTGCGCGCCAACGATGGCAGCTTTCCCTCGCTGCCTCCGACGTTTTTTGGCGGCACGGGACCCGGTCAGTGGCGTTCAACGACTACCCCGGAAACGTCAATGGTGGCGCCGTGGTTCGGCGAGGTCACACCCTTCACGCTGAATTCCCAGGCTCAGCTGCGACCCCACGGACCACCGCATCTGGAGAGTGGCCTCTATGCGAGGGACTATCAGGAGGTGAAGGACTACGGCGGCAACGATCCCAACACTACGCTTCGCACGCAGGCACAGACTGATCTCGCCACTTTTTATTCGGAGAATTTCTTGACGCTCTGGCAGCGCACGCTGCGCGGCGTCGCTACGACCTACGTCGGGAATCTCGGCGACTCCGCCCGGATATTCGCTCTCGCGCATCTCTCTGCAGCCGATGCTTTAATCGGGGCGTGGGATGCCAAGCTGTATTACAACTTCTGGCGGCCGATCACGGCCATCCGTAACGCAGACACGGACGGCAATGCCCAGACAATCGCAGATCCGAATTGGACGCCCTTCATTGCGTCGGGGACACCTAACTACCCCGACTACACGTCAGGCGCAACCAACCTCACGGCCTCGATGGCTGTCTCGCTCTCGAATTTCTTCGGGCAGGATAAGGTGATGTTCACCGTCGAGAGCAGGTTCCAGAATATCGTCCGCACGAAGACGTATGAGCGTTTCTCGGACATGTGCCAGGATGTCATCGACGTACGAATTTACCAGGGCATTCACTTCCGCTTCGCTGATGAGGTGGCGTTTACAACAGGGAAGCAGGCCGCCAACTGGGTCTCGGCCCACTACCTACGGCCGATACGCGGCGCTGGGAGACGGGATAGGTAGAATACCGTCATCACGACGCTCGCGCAGTCCGCGCACTCCGGGCGCTTTGTGGGGCAGCGAGGGTTCGGGTAAAGCCAGCACCTTCGCGTATCGCCGAGGATGCCTTCGCCGGGGTCGCGAAAGAGTTCGTGCACGCGATTCGTCTGACCTCCGGGGGGCCGACGGTCATGGCGGCGAATCTTCGGGTAATTGAGTTGTTCTGTCAACAATCGTGGCGAGGCGATGCAGCGACGGGGCGTGAAGAGGCGTTCTTTTCGAAGAAAAGCCGGAGTTCGACAGCGCGCGTTCAGCGCGTGAGGAATCGCGTCTTGCCTGACCGGGTCGGTGTCCACCGCTTCTGGACGAATACGCTCGCTTCTGGCTAGTTTTCGGGGTGTTCAACCCCGTTTCAACCCCTTCGCACCTTTCCGGCGCCCCGTCGGCAGCCTACTCTTGACGGGAACCGGCACCGCGCTGGAGTCGGGCAAGAGGGCATTGCCGGCCGAGTGTATGATGCATTCGGATTTTGAAAACGCTGCTTATAAACCAACGTAAGGAGGTTGCGATGAGACCATTGCTCCGTCACTTCGTCGTCGCCGGCGTGCTGGGACTTGCTGGTATCGTGCTGTCGCTGGGCCTGATCGACACGGCTACCGCACAAGGCGCGCTGAACCCGCTCAACGCTCTGATTGTCAATACCGCGAGCCGACCGGTCCCAGTGTCTTTGACCGGACCGGTGAATGTCGCGTCGACTGAGAGCTTTCAGATGGGGCTGGGCAATGGTAACGCTTACACGGTTCCGGCAGACAAACAAGCAGTCATCAAGTTCGTGTCGGGCCGTTGTTTGTATCCAACGACCAGCACGGAGGATGGGGTCAGGCTCCAAGTAGATAACCCATTCGTATCTGTTGCACTGGCCGGCAACTCGTTTAGAACCGCTACTATCCTGGGCACTCCTTTGAATGTGGTCGGATTCACCCATCAAGTCCTGATAAGCGCCGGACCCGCCAGCGAAATTGAGTTCGAGAGCCCGTCGGGGTCGGTCTGCATAGGATTCATCTCCGGCGATCTTATAGCGGCCAATTGACGGCTTCGTCGAGAACCGATGCGCGAAGGCGTCCGCGAACGCGGCGCGCCTTCGCGCGGCCACGATTCGGGGTGTACGCGACCGTCATGTCAGTGTGCATCCGAGCTCGGCGTGAGGTTTAAGAGTTCTGCTTCCGTGTCCGCGCGCGCACTCACGGCACTCACTTGCCGACGCGGGATCGACAAGCTACTCGGGGTGAGTCGGCGCATCCTGAAATAGCTCAATGGCCGTGGACTCGCTTACCGTTGGGCTTTCACGGCGCGGTCACGCTTGGCGGCATCCTCGCCAGGCGGGCGGTTGCGTGGCTTCTTGGTGCGCGTCTTTCGTTCGGATCTATTAGGGTTCTACGGGTTAGCCGCTCTCGGAAGGGTTATACCCCTAAACCCCCTCATACGCGCGCGCCCGTGCAACGAAATCGGCGTACAGACACAAGTAGCGAGCGAAGCGCGCTTCGCGCTGATCGTCGAGGGCGTAGAGATCGCGTCGTTTACGCGCTTCGATTCGACCGTCGATCCGGCAAGCGCGCCCTCGCGCGTGATAACACTGAGCGGCGGCCAGACGTACAGCCCTGCACTCGCCGCGTGGCATGATCTCGTTCTCGGCGAGATCACCGCAGCCCGGAAGACTTGTACGATCGTGATGCTGAGCGCCCGCGGTTCGCCCATCGTAAGTTATAACATTACGCAAGCGTGGCCTATGAAGATTGAAGCCGGAGTCTCCTCAACACAGCTTCGTACTCAAGGGGTAATGCTTGCGTACGACTCAGTGGAGGTCAGAGTCCACGAATAGTTCCAAAGGATCGGTGAGGCGCGAATCCGATTAGCCGCTCAAGGCTATCGGGATTCGCCTTCAAAATTAGGAACGACGATACCCCAACGCACGGTTTCGGCATCGAGTTTCAGGTACACGCTTTTGCCGACAGATGGTTGCGCGGTCATAGGTTCGTCAGGCCGGCGGTCCCCATAGTTCACTACGATCACGTTCTTGTGCCGGGGATTTCGACTCACCACAATCGTCTGAGGAGCGATGCGATCGCCGAGTAGATAACCGTCCGAGCCCACATAGCCCGCTTTGGTATTGAGGGCAGCCACTGCGTAGAAGGACGTTCCGGAACCCCCTCGCTGCTGCGTGAGTAGGAATACGACGTCTTCGCGGCCATCATCGTTTAGGTCGGTCTTTAGTTCGTTTCCGAAGTAGCCCGTGACGATTCGTGACGCCGAGCCAGGAGAGGTTTCGGCCTCGGCAAGGCCACCGGCAAGCTTTACGCGCTGACCTTCAATCATGTATTCGGCGTTCCGGGTACTCAGTGCCAGGAACGGCTGACTGCTCTTGCCGCTGATTCTGGGAATTGGAAGAACATCCTCCGAGGAGAACGACGACCGCGACGATAATCGTTGCCCCGACGCTACGCATGCGTGCAGACACGTCCAACGACGGCGTGGAGAACTGTCCAGTACTCGTCGCTCTATAGAACATGGCTAACCCTACAGGCCCTGAAGCGCGCGGCGAATCGCCGGTATCAGCTCGCGTCCGGCCTGCGGTTTCATCACATACGCGAGTCCGCCCGCTTCCCATCGCCGCCTGAATAACCTGCGGGTCGTCAGTGGCGCTCACAAAGATGACCTTTGACTATGGCGCGGCCTCGCGCATTTGCGTAGTTCGTGCGCCCGATCCATCACAATCCGAAGTTGGGCGACCTGACGTTCTCGTTCCAGGAGCGCGGCCTGTACGCCCTTGCGTTCACTGTCCCAACGTGGCTTTCAGAAACGTGATCGCTTTCTTCCAGCTATCCGACCGCGCCGTGGAGGTTCCTCGAGCCGTCCCGCCGCTGTCGGCGAGACGTGGATCGTCCGAAGGCACCGGCGGACCAAATGCTGCGTGGCCGGCGTCCGGGTATGCGAGAAGGGTCGCGTCGAGCCGACCACGCGCGCGCAAGCGTTCTTGGATCTGCCGCGCCATCGGGCAACTGGGCCATACGCGATCCTCCTCCGCGCACACAAGAAACACGGGGCCCGCGATCCGTTCGACCGGGATCACCGCTTCGGGATGTTGCGGCAATGCCTTGAGCGACACGGCATAGTTATCAGCCATCGTGCCGCCCTTGTTCGCATCGAAAGGAACGTGGGGCAGGTGCGGGACTGGCTGTCCTTGTTCGGACCACGAGCTGCTGACCGGTCCGGTCCTCCGTTCCCAAATGATTCCTGGCCACACCACGCTCGATGGTAGTGCGGCGACGACCGCTTTCAGTTCGGGATGTCGAACCGCGACCATGAGGGCAGCTTCCGCACCCTTAGATACACCGACTATCCCCACCCTGGCGGAATCCACCTCGGGCTGCCGCCGCAGCCACGCCAGCGCGGTGGCGAAATACTCGAGCGGAACCAACTCGGCGTTCGGCGTCTGCCCGGGTCCGCGAAAGTACGAGAGAAGCAGAACACTGAATCCTTCCGCCTGTAGTGCGATGGACGTGTCGGTCATCGTGAGGCCACCGACCGCGCCTGAAAGCGCGAGCACAGCCGGGCCCTTCTGCCGGCCAGGGAAGTAATTTGCCAGCAGTCCCTCTTCGGTGATGCGACGGCCGGTCTCACCCGGAGGCACGTCGAGTACTGGCGGACTCTTCGACTGTGCCGCAGCGGCACCAGTGAAGAGCGGGAACGCGCAGATGGCAAGAACGGCCGCAAGTGACGTCGCTGGAATGAACGGGACCATAGTCACAGCACGCGGTCGCACACGTTAGTCAGGCGTGTCCACACGGCGATTGTGCCACAGGCCGGACAGGGAGGTTTCATCGAACCCTTGATGTTACTACTGCGTGCGAACGCCCCGGAGGATGGCCCCGATCGTGCCGGCGGCCTCGGTGATGTCGCGAGGAGCTCTGGCGTGCGCGCGGCTCCTCAATAAGAAAAAAACATCTTCTTCCCGCAGCGGTTGCATACGTCTTGGCGCCCATTAACAGTGCGCTTTCGATCTCTTGGATCAGCTGCAGAGCAGCCCTCGTTCCGAGCCATTGCAATCCTGCGTTGGAACAAGAAAAGAGAGGAGAAGCGCCGAAGCACTTCTCCTCTTTGGTCGCGTGTCGCCGATCGCTGTCGTGTTTAGGGCAGGTTTGCGATCACGTACCCGATAACCGCCCTGCGGTAATCCTTAACCTCGCACTTGTCTATGCCGTCGAAGCGCGCGCCCTCGGTCATGTGCTGACTGACATTGTTGATGATCACTCCCCGACCGCCGGTGAACTTCATGCTATCGAGGTACTCATTCGCGACGGCTGGAGCCGCCTTGCACTCCACCACGACAGGGACACAGTTGTTCACCGTCACGGATAACGCACCGCCGGTGTAGGTCCAGTTCTGGTCAAATGGATCGGTCGAATACGGCGAATTTGAGGCCTGCGCTGGCTTAAATGTGTACGTGGCGCACTCGGTCGACGTGACGTTGATGTCGAATGTAACGCTGATCCGTCCTGTAGTGCCGTCCAACTTCTGGTTTCCGGTTTCAGCGCCTACCCGGACCGTCTGGCCCGAAACTCCGCTCGTCCAGTTCCCGTTGCTGAGATGGCTCACCGACTGGATGGCGAAACCACTCGGCACGTAGATTTCAACCGAACCGAGTTGCTGGCTTTGTCCCGACGTTGCGTCTCTTGTGAGAGTCACATGCAGGGTTGCGGCGCCCATCGACACTGATGTCGGCGCGACCGTCACACCGAAGTCCCTGGTACTCTGGCCATTCGGGGCAAGGCTCGACGGGCTCACATCGCTCGGGCTCGTCATGGTGCTGGCGCTGACGTCCCTCGGGCTCTGGCCATTCGCGGCAAGGCTCGACGGGTTCACACCGCTCGGACTCGTCATGGCGCTGCCGCCATCACCACATGCGGCAGCCCCTACCGCCAACGCGAAACTAACCACTACTGCGAGGCGCGAACACCTCGTCATTTGTGCAGTCTTGTTCGTCATCGAAAAGCTCCTGATGTTGTTGAGAACGGCCGGGGCGCAATTCCCGGCGCCCTGACTGGCAGCGAGTGCAAGGTTCGTGACCGGCGAACCGGGACGTATCTAAAGGGGCCAGCGTCAGTTGGATGAGACTGTTCTTGCTACGACCAGAATAATCGGGGCTGCTTTTCCTGCCAGGGCCAGACGTCGTGACCATTGGAAGTCCGTGGCGCCCGTTTGTGCACACGGACATACATCGGATCTTGAGCGGGCTGGCTACCGAGACATGGCACAGTCGAGGACATCGCGGTGATGCTGCAGGATGGTCCCGATCGTGCGCGCAGCCTCGATAATGTCCGCGAGCAACTCGCCGAGGGCGTCGCCCAGCGCGAGGGGCTGGCTAGCCGAACGTGCGGCCGCCGCGGCAGTGGCCCTGACGCGCCTTCCGGATCATGGCGTCCGAGACGCGCTGCCGCGTCTTGTCGCGCTCGATCTCGGCGGCGAAGCTGACGGCCGACATCCGGAACTTGTCCGTCGGCCTGTCGAGCGCAATCTCCTTATCTTCTAGCCGCTGGCGCGGCGGACGCTACGGGTGGGGCAGGACCATTCGGAGGACGCCGACAGCCTGGCGTAGCTAGGGGCAGTGCGATCAACTTGTGGGCGAGGAGAATTAGACCCGTCTCGACAACGGAAACGCCCGATCCTTTAACCTCGCCACGCGCGGCGCGTTCGTTTGTTCCGACTCGATCATCTCCACAGCCGGTGGGAGTATCGGGGCCGCCGCCATGCGCGCGCGGCTGAGCTGCAGGGCACGGTCAACGTGCCCCTGACAGACTGGCGGCGGTTTTCGCGGCATTGTTACATTCCTTTCAGCTTGCTAGGCGGCTCGGAGGTCAGAAAACCCTTTTACTTCCAGTCGCCAACCGTCAACGGTCCCCGTTGAAGCGTCACACCCGTGTTTTGAAATTGCAACCTTCTTCGCCAGAAATCGCCCACGGCATCAGTCACGTCGTAATCGCTGTCATGGTATCCGAGTATAAACAGCGTTTTCGAAGTCGCTCAGCTGCATGTTGAGGTCGTATTCGACTTTCAGCGAATCACCTTCGAGCCTGCCGGTCGCATCCGATGAAATAGGGTAGCGCGAGCCTGCCCACGTAAAACCAATGACGCCATTCTCTTCCGCATATGAACCGCGATACTGACCGCTGAGACTGCCGCCTGGATTCATGTACTGGAATAAAAACGCGGCGTTATCGTAGAGGATGAAGCGCGACCTTTTCGTGTACTCGGCGACCGGATATTCTGCGCGCTCGAATATGAAGGTGCGCGAAGGTCCCGACAAGGGAGGCAAGCTTGGAGGAGGTATCCCACTCGGCTGCTGTGTCAGACCCGGCAGCACCAGAGTCCCACTCGGCGACGGCGACGTTTCAGTTGGCGAGGTAGGCACCGAACTCCCACATGCCGCGGAAAGCGCCAGGAATACGACGACTGCGCCGCGATGAACAGTGGCGCTCATGATGCTGCCTCCTATTATAAAGAACGACGATGACCGCTCTTATCGGACACCAAACTGACGCCCGAAAATGAAAACGTCGCCCCCACTGGCAAACAGTAGGAGCGCCGTTGCACTCGGGCCGGAACGTCTAACGTGTTCGCGCTACGCCGCCCTCGGCAACTCCACTATTTAAGCGCAGGGCTATCGCATCAAGTCGTGCTTGGCTGTAGCCCGACAGGTCGGTCGCGCGAGCACATACTGCCGTAGCGGTCCGTTCGTGTTTTCGTTAGGGCCGCGCTGCCGCTGCCACGGACTCTGCGGATCACAGAAGTAGACGTCCACCTTGGTCACAAACACAGACCAGGAAGCGGCGAGCCGGGGAACGTTTCGAAATCCGGAATGCCGGCGCCGGCGCCGCCCCTAAATGAGGTAACGCCGACCGGCATGCTAACTCGGAACGGCTTCGAGTCAGGCGGACCGATTCAGGGACGACTCCTTTTGTCGACATCGCACTCGGTTCGCGAATCCGATGCACCCGGTCGCGAGCAGGAGCAGGGACGTCGGTTCTGGAACGGCCACAGGCGCCAACGACAGATCGAAGCTATAGGTATTCAACGTGCTTACATTCAGTGTCTGACCGTTGAAAAATGTGTTGATGCTGTAGTCTCCCGGTTCGAGTATTCCCTCAAGGTGCGCACTTCCGAAACTGAATGGGGTGCTGACGATATGCGATATCACGCCATCGGGCCCTGCAAATCTCACGCTGGTTTCGCTCAGCAGGGGTGTATCGCTCAATTCCGTGGCGAATGCGTCGTAGACGAACATCATCGGGTCGGTCAATGAGAACGCCGCCGTGGAAAATCCGGTGATCTGCGCGAATAAACCACTTAGAGGCAATACCGTTGTCACAACCGACGCTCGCCCGTCATCAGAAATCGAAAAGGGTGTCACGACATTCGTCAAAGTCCACGACGCGACACCGCTGTTACCAGGCGCTGGGGTGTAAGTGTCGCCACCGATCAAACTCCACGACGAATCAGTCAACGGTTGTGAGTTAAAGGTCATCGCCGCACCGAAGTTCCAAATCACCCCGGCTCTACCGGATGTCACGAACGAAATCGGGCCAGCGTCGGTAGACGCAGGAGTCGCGACGACGAAGCTGAACGCGACGACAGAGAGTATTCGGCGCATTTGAAGCGACTCCTTTTGGAAGCGAAAAGTGATTTCCGGCAACGCTGGCAATTCGCTGACCACGGCGTCGAGAGAGAGTAGCTTGGATTGTGCTTCGCTCCGATGTGTAAACACGGCGCGGGCGCAGACTTTTCGCAGGCTCCGTCATGTCTTGATTGGCGTGTCGGTCAAGTTCGGCCAAGTACCTGCGAGTCGCGTCCGGGATTGGCATGCGCGAACGAGTCGATGTTACCGTGCGTCCGGCCGTCCTTCATCTTCGTGATCTTCGCGTCGGGATCGTGGGGATGGGTCCAACGTCGTTCGAGCCCTTCTGCTTCCGCTTTCGGATCGATCCGCGCCAGTTCCGCGCGCGTGGGCGTGACCAACGCCCAGGAAGTCGCGCAACGCGACCGAGTCCGCTGCGCGCCAGCCGATGCCGCGCTCCGAATCGATTCCTTCAAAATAGCCAATCAACAACAGGCGAAAATAAATCCCCGGCGGCAGCCTGGTCGGCCCATCGCCTTGGCATAACCAAATTCCGCCACACTCTCAGCGCCGACAGATGAATCGCCTTTACTACAACCGCCCTCGCGTCCTGAGGATCGGCACGGTAATGCGCTCACGGTTGGACTGCCGTCTCTCGCACGTTCTCAGCCCACCCCCGTGAGCACAACACGGCGGGCGCATCCGCGGTCATGGTACACAGTACCGTCTGAGCGACTGACTGATGGCTCGTTCCGAGACCGGTCTGTTGCACCGAGACGCTCGACAGTACACCCACCAGCATCACCGCGCTGATCGTCTTTGGATACTGCACGAACAGATGAATCCACAATGACCAGCCAATACCGAGGGGCAGCACGTCGTCATTTCTCCTTGTGTGTCTTGGACGGGCTCCAGCCGTACCACAGGTTGATCGATGCCGTCAGTCCATCGGCCGACTGGCCGTCACGCCAGCGTCGTTCGTGTTTGTAGATGGCGGCGGGTTCGATCACGCCATGGCCCACCGGCACGCGCAGCTTCAGACCTTCGCCGAGAATACGTCGATTGTTCCAGGAGTGACCCATCGAGTCGATCGTGAGCGTGTGCTCGACGAGCGAGATGATCGAGACCCTGGAGACGCGCGCCAACGTGACGCCTTGCTGCACGTACACGCTCGCAATGACGTTGTTCCGTTCAGCGGGGGCGTGATTACCGACAGCGGCCCAGGATGTACCTGGAAGCGAGGACCACAGCCGTCGCGGGCGTCCGCCGCGCAGATCGTGGTTCCATCCAAACCAATAGCTCGCAAATCCGATCGGCTGGCCCATGCCAAGACTGCTCCGGAAACGTCGCTCGTACGCATAGCCAGCGCCCGCTTGGACGATGCCGCTGCCAAACACTCGCGAGTATTTCAGTCCGATCTGCGAGACCACCTTGTTGTTCCAGTCGAGTCCTTCACCGTCCTGGGTGATGGTCAATGCGGCATAGGGTGCAACGCGGTGCGGCCCTCGCTTGACCAGCGTGATGCCCTGTTCAAAGGCGGAGGTTGTGAGCAGATTGCCAGGCTCCAATGGCGAGATGTAGCCGCTATTCACCCAGGCGCTCCCTGGAAAGGACGTGGCAGGCGCGGGCTCCGGCGCCGCGTCCTGCTGCGCGTGCGACAGCGACACAGTGGAGCAGACGACGAAAATGACCGCCACGATCGTGCGAACGAGTCTAGACATCGGATCCACCCGCCGTGAGTGTGGAGATGGCGGACGAACGTGAAACGTACCGCGGCGGACTGAACCAATCTGCGGCACTCCGACGCAGCACGACGATCTGGATGAACGTACTGAAGAACATGATCGCGTTCATGACGCGCGGAAGGATAAAGAGGGGTGCATACGCGATGACATCGATCCGCCGCTGGCTCACCGCCACGCCGCACGCCACGGCAAGGCACAGGATTTGATCTATCAGGATGTAGGACCAGGCCAATCTTGGCGACGCCACAAGCCAGAACGGCATCATGCATATGAGCAGCGCGAATATCAGGGCCTCGCCCGCGAGCAACGCGAACTCCGCATCGATGCGTTGTCCGCCGAATGGGATCCGGTGGCACACGACGACTTGCCAGTAACCGGTATACCAGCGGCGCAGTTGCCCCCACAGGGCACTGACGGTTCCGGGATCCTGGGTGTGAACGATCGCCCGTTTTTCGTAGACGACCCGCCCGAGTTTCTTTCGGTAGACCTGCACCGTTGTATCGGCATCCTCCGTCAGAATGGCAGGATTCCACTCCAGATGTGCGAGAACCGTGATCCGGAACGTCGACGCACAGCCGGGCGCGACGGTGATCGCGCGCATCTTCTGCTGCGCCTGTTTGTAAATGACGAGAGAGAGCGCATATTCGACGGCACGATACGCCGTCAGCCAGTTGTGGCGTCGGCTGCGAGGCTGGCCGCAGACGAGCACCACGTCACGATCTGCCCGGAATGTGCAGACGACCGTGCTGAAGTAGTCCCTATCGACCAGCGTGTCTGCGTCCAGCACGGACACGAAGTCATGTCGACCGAGGGCAACGACCTCGTCGATCGCGCGAACGATGCTCTTGGACTTGCCCACGTTCCGCGCATTCCTCAGTATCCGCACGCCAAAGCTGTCCGCGATCAAGCCGCTCTCGTCGCTCGAACAATCGTCGACGACGAACACGTCGTCGGGGCTGAGACCCGCAGCGAGCACGCAGGCCAGCGTGTCGCGGAGCACCAACGCTTCGTTGAAGCAGGGTATGAGACAGGCCAGCCGTAACGGCGTGTCTGGAGTCGCCACACTGCGCGACCGACTCGGAAGAGCACGATCAGTGTCGGTCTGCTGATGGGATTGAGGCGGTCGGTTCGGGACTGGTGCTAAAGCAGGTGTTTTCGTTGTCATGTCAAAAGGGCACAGATCAGCCGCAGTGTGTAGTGCAAGGGTCGTGACCCACGACCGGGGACGCATCTAAAGGGGTTAGTGCCGGTGGGACGAGACTGTTCTTGGCAGGGGCAGATTAACCAGGCGCCCGTTTTCTTGCCAGGGCGAGACGTCGTCGATCGGGTCTCAAGCGGCTGCGACCGTCAACACGTACTCTCGCGTGCCAAGATATGGCTCCGTCTCCTTGGGGTTGCCCGTCACGTGATGGTTTGCGCCGGGTCAGGAGCGTCAACCGTCGGCGAGCACAACGCAGTCGTGTGCCACTACGGTAGCAAGAGAATTACGGTCGTGGATGGCGACGGATTCGAAGATACGGCGTGCGAGTGCTATCACGTAGTCCAGAAGGCGTTCGATCGATTGCTGCCCCAGTCGCGACGTCATGCGACCTGAGCGGCCGCCCTGCCCCTGCTGCAAGATCGACCTGTTTGTCCGAGTTGAACGGGTGATCAGGCGTGCGGACCGAGACGCGTATTACTGCGGTAAGTGCGATTGCGCGTGGAGCCTGCGGCGGCAAAGAGAATCCTCCCGTCGAACAGGCTCAGCGTGAACCTTGCCAAGCGGCGAACGAGGAAGCCCTCGCGCCCTGGGCGATCCTGCTTCAGGGGTGGACCTGATCGCCCGTAGACAGGCGGTTACCGCCGCCAAGCGCCAGTTCGATGCGGCACACGCGAAGGGTATGCGCGGCCTTCGGTCCGGCGACACGCAGGCGTTTGATAAAGCGATCAAAGACGAGGCAATCGCGATCACGAAGCTCACAGTCCCACTGTACACACGACACGTCGCCGCCGCAGAGCGTAAAGGCCCGCGAATCAAGTCGCGGGCTGGACGACGAATATCCTGTGGATGCGACAACGGGCACTATGGTGCGAGCGAACGCCTCCCGATGCTGCTTGGCGCCACGCCGGCGCCTGCCGACATCGCCCCGCGAGATACGCCGTGACGACGTGAGCCGCGCCGCGCGCTCGACGCGCTGGCGGGGCATTGCCTTCAGGAGCGCCCAGTCCGGCCCGGAGGACAGCGAAAATCGAAGCGACTGCCGCCTGTGTCATTGTGAACACCGCACAGTGGCGTGCTTAGGCGCGGGTCGGCACGACCCGCTCTACGTACTTACAGCGAAATCAAAAATGCTCTAATCTTTTTTCCCCTCTTGGATCACGGTCACAGAGTAGACAAAATTGTCGCCGGTGATCGTGATTGGGGCGGAACGCTCATCGTCGCTGGTGTTCTCATCGACGCGGATGACGATTTCGCCACTGCCGACGGTCGGCGCTGACACGATCTGTATCCAGGACGCATGCTCGGTCGCGGATACAGGGCAGTGGGACTGCGTGACAACGCCAATCTCCCTGGTTGATGGCTTGGAGGGGACCTCTCTCGTTGCGCGTCCGGCCAGATACGTGCACGGCGCGCTTGACTGCTGCACGACGAAATCGCGCCCCGCAACCCGGAATGTCGTCGAGCGTGCCACGCCGGTGTTCGACTGAACGGTAACGGTCGTGGTGCCGGCGCCGGTTAGCTTATTTGGCTTTACAGAAACCCACGAGGGGTTGCCCGTCACCACCCATTCACAATCTGAAGCCGTCATGACGGTGACCGTGACGGATCCGCCCTCCGGGGACGTGCTGTAACTGCTCGGGCTGATCGTATACGCGCACGGAGGTCGGCTCTGCTGATTCACGGTGACCGTCTGACCGGCGATCAGCAACGTCCCGGAGCGGGCGCCGCCAGGATTGTCTGCCACCGTGAGTTTGACTCGACCGCTGCCAGTGTTGTTCGTCGGGCCGGAGATAGCCACCCATGTGGCATTCGACGCCGCGCTCCACGTGCATCCCGCCTGGGTCGTCACGTCTACCTGTTGCGGTTCCCCTGAGAACACGACATTGTTGAAGACCGTGGGCGCTGCCTGATACGTGCAAGGCGGCGGAGTCGGCGCGGGGGAGGGTATCGGCGTTGGGAGCGGCGTAGGCGATGGCGTCGGCTCGGGGGCCGGAGACGGCGGTGGTGCCGGTGCAGGTGGCGCAGGTACTGGGGGAGCAGGCGCGGGCGCCGGGGTGGGTTCCGGTGGCGCGGGTCCCGGCGGCGGCACGGGCGCGGGCGGTGCTTCACGTTGACTGAGCTCGACGGTCGCGCCGCCGATGGCAATCCGCTCGCGACGCCCCGTGCCGTTGTTTCGATCGACCGAGAAAATAATCTCGCGGGCGCCCTCACCTCGGTCGGGCGTCACGGTTACCCACGACGGTTGTGGTCCGATCTGCCACGAGCAGAAATCTTCCGTTGCCAAGGTCGTTTTCACCTCGCCGCCGCTGGCCGCAACCGTGAGCTCGCGCGGTGTGACTGTCCACGGGCAGGTTGCCGCCGACTGCGCGATGGTTGCACGTTGATCGCCGACGACGACCTCCCACGTTCTGGGTACCATGGATCTGTTTGCCGCCGCCGTGAATGGCAGCTCGGCCGGTCCTTGCAACGTCGAGGGCCGTGTCACTGTGATCCATGGCGGCTGGGTTCCTAATGACCATCCGCACTCGCGATTGGTGTCGATGCGTATCGTGCCGGTTCCGCCCGACGCCTCGAGTGACGTGGCGCTGACGTTCAAGCCGACGCTGCAACGTCCCGAAACGGGGCTAGGGGTAACAAGCGTCTCCGAAGAGGTTCCGCATCCGGCGACGAATGCACTCAGCAGAAAAATAAAAACGTAACGAAGCCGAACGGCATCCAATGCGTCAAAACCTCCGGCGGAGTCAAGCAGAGGGTGTGCCAGCAGACTTGTTCGCAGCCCCCCTTTCCGAGGTTCGCTGTTCCCACGGTCTACAACCGAATCGAGCCAGAAGATCGGCGATCAGCATCGACACGGTCGAGTTCGCGCCGTCGGCGCGTTGTGGCGATCGAACTCGACCCGATACCGTCAGCTCCTAATCTCGTCGGCTCCTGTCTTGTGTTCGTTCTGTCTTTCGTGATTCTGTGTGTCGAAGGAGAGCGGCGACCTCACCTCTGACCGCCGGTGTCGGTCTGTTCGGTGTAGTCGGAATAGCGCAGCCACTGACGGCGGCGACAGTTCCTGCAGCGGAACGGCGTTCGGCTCGGAAACAGGCGGCAGATGAGGAAATCGTACCAGCGAGGGCGAGACGGCCGAAGGTCCGTGTTGAAACAGTACCAGCAGAGCATCTCGTAATTCGCGACGTTTAACGTGTCTAAATTGCCCTCTTGGATCACGGTCGAACCCTATGGCACGTCAGTCGTGTTGCGTTTGGCGTGCCGGCGACGCAAGGCGGCCAGGCCCGTGAGGCCGGAGCCCAGGAACAGCAGCGTAGCTGGCTCCGGCATGGCTGTCACTTCGCGCGGATCGACGCCGACAGGTCCCGGCTGCAGGGTGATGCCCTCCGACAGCAGATCGCCCACCTTCTCTCCATCGGCGTTCACGAAGCGCGCCTTGATGGAGGCGCCGAGGAAGACGCTCTGCAGGTCCGACGGATCGACCAAACCCGTCCAGAGAAACACGAGGGTGCCGCCCACGGGCGCGCCGACCCCGGCACCGATCCAATCTTCGCAGAAGAACCCATTGTCGTTGCCATCTTGACAGCCTCCGGCGTTGAGTCCCCCGGATAGTTGGCTCCAGCTCGCCTGTCCGCCGGGCGCCGCAAACAAGTTGAATCCGCCGGCCCACGCATCATTCTGTGCCGTTGTCTTGACGGCAACCGAATCGACCGCGACGGCCTGGTCCGGTGACGTTGTCAGTCCTGCGGTATTCATCGTCAGCCGAATCGCGTACAAATCCTCAGCTGCGTTGTCATCCAGCAGGAATGATTCGAGTGTGAACGTTGCGCCCTGACATGTGTCGCAGTCCGGTCCGATTGAATCTGCGAGGGCCAGCTCACCTAAGCCCAGTAGTCGAGTTGTCACGCCCACTTCCGCTGCAATGGGATCTGCTGCGGCCAGCTGACCTAAGCTCAGTAATAGTCCAGTTGTCACGCCCAGAACCCGAAGTCGCCTGTTGAAGATGTTCATGTACACTCTCTGCGCTGGAAGCCGGTTAACACACTGTTTAATGCCAAGGACGAGCAAATTGCGCGAATATCTGTGCAATAAACGTGCAAAAACGTGCAGCCAACGCGCGTGAATCCAGACCAAGTGCGTCGGACGACGGGCGGACGCGCAAAAGGCAGTCGCGAGAGAGATTTTGTGAGGATGTCGGCGTCGTTGATCGCACTAATGTCACAAGTCAGCGGAACGGCTGACTAAAAGTAACTTCCTCAATGAACGATGTTCCGCAACCGTTCATCGTGGATTCATGTCAGCTACCTCATTGATCGGAGTCGTCGTTTGATGCAGCGATGTCCTTTCATGTTCACAGACTTTGCACCATCGCCCACCTGAGACCGGCCGATGGGATTGTCAATCTGCTTCGAGTTCCAGAGAAGCTTTGGCGACAAATGTTGGCCGACGATCCAACGCACGCGAGGCCGATTGTCGCTTGTATGTTGAAGGGCCGCGTGAACATCACGCCGATCGAGGCAAGTCGTGGGACGAGGCGCAGCGCGATCTCGAACGTGAGTGGGACAATTATCAGCTTCGCGGGAAGCTGGCATGGCACGAGATTAAGGATGCCGTGCGCGATGCGTGGAACCGAGCGACCGGCAATCGTTGACAGCGAAAAGGCCGGATCAATAAAGTGGCCGTCTCTTTTTTGGATGCGGCCGTTCTACTTGGCGGGCCGTTGTGATTTGCGGTTTAAGCTCGGCCTGCTTAAGGTTTTTTTGTGGGGCAGGCGTTCAGGGCTCCGCCCGAGCAGCGGCCGACGCATTCCGGCTGGCGAGCGAGCGGCCAGCGGAATGCACCGCAAGGACGACGAGCGTGATCATGGCGGTATACACGGCAACGCTCAACGGACCGAACGTAACGCCAGTCCAGCCGACCAACTGACGCGCGTTGGTCATCAGCAGCAGAACCGCAACTGCAATACCCATCGGCCTCGCGGGAACGTACCGAATGACCCAAGCCGCGAGTGGCGCGGCCACGATACCGCCACCGAGCATCGACAACAACACGAGAACGTCCACCCCCGCCATGCCAAGCGAACCGATTAGCGTAAAGGCGGAGGCCGACGCCACAGCAACCTCCGCGGTATTGACCGAGCCGATCGCGAAGCGCGGACGCACCGCCCGGTTCAGGAGATACGGTGTCACGATCGGGCCCCACGCTCCGATCAGGCCGTTCGTGACGCCGCCCAGCAGTGCAGCAATAGCCACCCCGCGCGGACTGCGTTTGACCGGTCCGATAGGAGCTCGCTCTGTGGGCTGTTCGCTGCTCCGGTCGACCATTGGCGGACGAATGAACCGAATCAGGATTCGTAGGCCGACGAGCGTGAGCAGCAACGCCAGGTAGGGTCTGAGCTTCGTGCCGTCGACACTCGCGAGAACGGTGACACCGAGCACGGCCCCGATGCAGCCGGGCACGGCGAGCGCGAGGACGAGACCTTGATCGATGTTCCGGAATCGCCAGTGGGCGATCGCGGAGGCGACGCCGGTCACTACCTTCGCGATATTGATGCATGTGGATGCGGCCGCTGGGGCAAGGCCACTGCCCAGCAGAATGCTGGAGCTCGTCGGCCCGAAGCCCATTCCCAGCGCACCATCGACAAATGTCGCTGCGAAGCCGGCCAGAGCAAACAGGAAGAGATCGCGCATGGATGAAAGACACGGAATCCATCCGTGGATTCCGGCTCAGGGAAGCACGGACCGAGCCAACGGTGGCTCGGAAATCTGGAAGATATGTTGCTCGACGAGCTGGAGAATATATGGAGCGGCGATACTGATCAAGAAATAGAAGGACTCATCTCGTCGAATGGCTGCGCCAGATCAAAAGCGCGCGGTTCGTCGCGTGATCCGGTGGTCCGCGCAGTGGGCTGGCAACAGTCAGGACTTGCCCGCCCGATCAGCATATTCCCAATCGAAAGGAACGCCGGTTTCGCCGAGCACAAAGCGCACCAGATCGGGGAAGCGCGCCTCAGCCCGAACATCGTTGGCGAGCAGCAGCACGCAACGGCGACCGCGCTCCAGGCAGACGAAGCTGTTGGCGGTCTGGGCGTCGTGGCCGCCTTTGTAGAATCCGCGGCCTTGCGGCCCTTCAAACACGATCACCCCCAGCCCGGCTGCGAGGTCTGGCCGCTGTTCGGCCTTCGGTAAAGAAGGCGCGAAGTTGGGAAACTGGTGGGCAGTACCGATGTGCAGGGATGGCTTGACCATTTCGGCACGCGCCGCCATCGACAGGCCGTCGCCCCGTACCAGCGCAGCGATGAACTTCGCCAAGTCGCTGATCGTGGTGTCCATCGAGCCGGCGACCCGGACATTGGAGCGTTCGTCATGCTCCTGCGGTTCGCCCTTGTCGTTCCAGCCATCGGCCACGTTCGGCGGGAAGTCAGGGCGCCATTGCAAGCTGGTGCGGGTCATGCCCAGCCGGACGAACATGGCGTCGGTCAGCTCCTTGACGTCGAGGCCGAGCCCCTTGGTCCTGGCTCCCTGCTCGATGGTGAACTGCAACAAGCTGAAGCCTTCGCCCGAATAGCTGTAGCGTGAGCCTGGATCGAAGTGGATGCGGAGTTTCTGGTCGGGTTCGATGAACCAGAAGTTATGTAAACCGGTGGAGTGCGTCAGCGCCATGCGCGCCGTGATGGTGCGCCAGCGTTCGTCGTCTGCCAGATCGCGATAAGGACCGTACTTGGCCAGATGAGTCTGGCCTTCGCCGTAACTGATCAAGGGCCGGTCGAGGTAGTCGGCGAGCGGCGCGTCGAGATCCAACTTACCCTGGTCCACCAAGGTCAGCGTCATGTAAGCCATCACCGTCTTGGTAATCGATGCGCCATACATCACTGTGTCGGTTTGGAGCGGGTCTCCCTTGGCGTTGCGTGCGCCGTACGCCTGCACGTAGGCCACTCGGCCATCGTCGATCACGGCGATCGCCATGCCGTTGGCGCGTGTCTCGGCCATGGCGGCGCGCACCCGCGCATCGATCGCAGCAGCGCCGGGAAGGCAGGCAAGCGATGCGCTGTTGGTGAGCAGCAGCACGAGACACAGGGCCGAACGTGTCATGTGCCAGCGTTCCGAAACGAGTGCTTGAGCATCCGTACGTTGGTGGGTAGAATCGATGTCATGATCATCGTTCACGACATCTTCGTCTGTAAACCGGGAAATGCCTCGAAGATTGCCAAGCTCTTCAAGGAGTGGGCGGACAGCCAGAAGCAGACTTACGTGATGACGGACCTGACCGGGCAATGGCACCGCGTCATCGTCGCGAGCACCCATGACAGTCTCGCCGCTTATGAAGAGAACTTCAAAAAGATGATGGCCGACTCGCCGGAGAACCGCGCCATGAACGAGAAGTTCAAAGAGTTGAACGACATGTACCTATCGGGCAGCCGAGAGATTTACAAGGTCTGGTAGCGCCCGCTCGTTGATTGATTTCGGCTAGCTGAAGTCGAGAAAATCGCCGCGCTTGCGGTATCGGCGTTTTCGCGACTCAGGGTAAACGAGGACAGGTACTCTCTTCTGTTTCACGCTTCTCGAATCGCCACCACCTCGTACAAGGCGTTCTTGAAAAACACACGCTTGAGCCGATCACCGAGGTGGCGCGGGGCCGAATGTCGCGCGCGAGCCTTCGTCGCCGTCACGCTGCTCGCTTCATCCAATATCCGCACGGGCTGGCTTGCAAATAATTTGCGCGCTCGCCGTAACGTCAGATGAACGGTATGGTCCGCAAATGGGCCAATTTCGAGCTTGATACCCAGACGCTGCCACGCCCCGTGAACCCTCGACGCGACAGCATAAATCGGGTGGTGCACGTTCACGGTGAAGTACAAGAGTCCCGACGGCCGAAGGACGCGCAGAATTTCGGACACGATCCGCGCCGGTGATTCGGCGTGATCGACGACATTGTCGCAAAGGACAATGTCGAAAGAACTATCTGCGAACGGCAGTGACTCGCCGAAAGCACTGATGGTCGTCACCTGGCGTTGCCACGCCGAAAACAGTGACGAGTAGGAATGTGCCAGCGGATCGATGCCGACATTCCGTTCACCGCCGAAAAAGAAGATAAGGCCGTGGGCGCCGCTGCCAACTTCCAATACGCGCGAGTCCGGATTGATCCGTCCCACCTTCTGCAAGACATCACGCACTCGTGCGGATGCCTGTTTCATGGAAGAGATCACGTCGGCTTCGCGACCACGAATCCGTCTCGCCTTTGCTTCCTGATATTCGAGTTGGCGATCAAGGGCGCGTCGGGCTCTTCGGCTAAGGACCACGGAAACTCAATAATTCTCCAGACCGACCTTCTACTTTATCCGAGACAGATGCCGCTGACGGTATTGTTGCCTTCGTTTGATTCAGCGATAACGCCGGTTGCGTCCACGGTGATGCGGAACCCGCAATCGGATTGGAAACAGTTCGGTGGAATTGGTGCAGGCGGCAGAACGACCTGAGCTCCAGGACCGAGCGGTGGAGTCGGAATATTGACGATGGATCCGGTGTCGAAGGTGACGCGAGTCACCGACGAGCCGGCAGCTCCTGTCCCTTGATTCTTGACGGTGACGACGAGTCCCTCGGCCGTACGGGTGCAGAAACCGCCGGTCGGTGCCGGCACCGGGATCAGGTCCGGCTGGCCAGGCGGTGGCTGATCCTTGCAACAACAGGCTGACTTGCGCGGATGGACCCGTTCGGAATGGAAGGAAACGACCTGACCGTCGCGTCCGGATGCGGTGTAGACAGCGACGATGTCGAGCTCGACGTCGCTTTCGACAATTGCGAAGCCTTTGACGAACGGTTCGTTGGAACCAATGTGACGCAGAATGTCCTCGGTATCAATTTCGAGAGCGCGGTCCGGACCGAGCTTCGCGTTGAAGAAGGCCGTCACCGGGCCGGACTTTTCCGAGGGCAAACCCACCGCGAATTTCTTGCGGAGGCGGATAGTCTTGTACGTCGGGTTGTGGACGTTGATGGCGGTGAAGTACGTTCCAGGCGATAGGACTCTGCCTTCGGATTTGCCGCAAACGAACTTGACGGCGTACTGGTACGCCGGGGTGGTTTGCGAAAGTTCTAGTTTTGCGCCGGAGACAATGGAGTCGTCGCCATAGACCATAGGCACCTTGCCGCTGGCGGAGGCGAGCGCGGCAAGGATCGCTGCCGGAGTGTACGTAGGTTGAGCGAGAAGGTCGATTTGGATGGTGCTGGTTACGTTGACCGGCAGGACCACAATTGGTCCGGCGATGTTTCCGAAGCCTGGAGCATCCACTCGCACCAAGTCGGTGGTGACGAGCGAGTCTCTGGGCGTCAGTGTCAGGGTGAGGACAGCGGATGTGAGTCCTTGGGCTGGTGTAAAGAATTGATAGGCCGGGTCGGCGTTGAAGTCGAATACCCAGCGCGTCTCTTCGTCGGAGCCTTCGCCAACGGCGATGGCGCCGGGGTTGCCGGTGATGATGAAATCGCCATTTTGTACAGGGTTTGGATAGCTGCCCGTAGGCGGCGTGAGGCTACCGTTTGCGGTCGCTGTGATGGTAACGATCATCTCACCCTCATGAGTGCTGCAAGTTTCTGGGCCCTGATCGGTCTCGGGTCGCAGTAGATCCGCTTTACAGTGGACGACTCAGCGGGCTTCACTCGACCCTCGAGGTCTCGGATCAAGATAACGACGAGAGCGGAACAACCGAACACGCGGAACTCCATCGCAAAGGGGGCCGGACTTGTCTCGGCCTCTCGCTGCATTACAGATCGAGCCGCATTCGACAATTTCTTAACTCGACGACGTGATGGAGACGTGTTTGCAGGGCTACAAGCCAGAAAGGTTGGGCAGGTTCGAGAGGAGATCAAGATGAGGAAGCTCTCAATTGTCGTGTTTCTGGTCGGCTGTATCGCGGCAGTGCCGGGTCGAGCGGCACTTCAAAAGAACGAAAACCAAGCGACAAGCAAAGAGGGCGCGAAGCCGTCGACGATCACGGGATGCGTCGCTCAATCTGGCGCCCTGTACCGGCTCAACCAGGCCATCATCGGCACGGATCCGGATGTAGACACGCAGGCCAGGCCGTCCCCCGAGGGAACGCCGAAGATATTGTCATACGCTCTCGTCGGCGCTGACCTGAAGGCCCATCTCGGTCACAAAGTGGAGGTGACCGGCACGCTGACAAGCGACCGGACATCGAAAGATGCCGCCGCAATGAAAGAAATTCCGGGAATGAAGCCAGCCGGGACTCTGACGGTGAAGTCCGTGAAAATGGTCGCAGAGACGTGCCCGTAAGGCCACTCGTCGCCCCGTAAGGCCACTCGCCGTTACGATGCCTTCCATGCAAATTCGAAGGTATCCAGTCGCAGATAGGGCTATGCTTGGAGAAGGCCTGCCAGCCTTGCCAGTACACGTAGATGAGGGTTCGCATGCGCGGCTTCATTCTCGCCATCGTGATCCTGTTGGCAGCGCCTGAGTACGCGGTTGCGCAGCAGCGGGACCGATCGGGGCAATCGACGACGGGGCGAACCGCTGTGCCGCGGGAGGAAACGGTTCAAGCGGCTCCAGCGAGGCAGGCCGATCGTCGTGCCGAACCGCGCGGGGAGACACGCACGCCGACTCCGCGCGACGAGAAGTCGGATGACGCGGCGGCGTGGCGCGCGGGCCGCGAGCGCCCTACCATGTCCAGCGACGGTGAAGCGGTGCGCGGACGCTCGCATGATGTGGGTCCACAGGCCGCCCCGGTACGGACCTCCGGGACGAATTCGTCGAGAACCTCGCGACGGCCATCGTCAATAGCGCCGCTCAATCCGGGTTTTGTCTCCCCGCTCAATCCTGGGTTTCTTTCCCCGCTCAATCCGGGTTTTCGGTCGGTTCCCCATCACGAGCAACGGCGATCAGGACAGAGGGGAGATTACCGGCCGCGCTATCGGCGCCTACACAGCGTGCCGAACACTGTGTTCGTGCCATACGCGTCGCCGGTGGTGATTGAGCGCGAAGTCGTGATCGAGCGCGAAGTCGTCGTTGAGGCGCCAGGCGAGTCCGGAATCGTCGAGCAGCCGTCGTTCGCGCGGCTCATTCTTGACGTTGACCCGCCAACTGCGCAGGTATTTGCGGACGGCTCTTACATCGGCATTCCGGCAGACTTTCGATTCGAGGACGGCGGTGCCGTGCTCGAGCCGGGTCCGCACCGCATCGACATCTTTGCGCGCGATTACGAGCCGGTGAGCTTCGACGTCAATCTCACGCGCGGGCAATCGGCGACGTTTCGGCGCAATCTGATGCCTACTGCGCGATCCACAGAGCCTGTGCCCGGTGAAGTACCGACAGCGCTGCCAGTGGCGAAGCAGCCGTCGACGTTTTACCTCATTCCCGGCTGCTATATTGGCAACGTGCCGCCAAAGGACGCGAACTTGCCCGCGACTTGCAATATTGCCGGCGCTGTGTCGTTTCAATACTGATCGCGCTCGCCGCGAATGCTTGAGCAGTCCGAATGTATACGGCTGAACGCCTGCTCGCCCATCTGACTGATCGCTATGGCATCGACGCCGTCGCTGCGACGAAAATCAGCCAACACAACGACCACGTATTCCGCATCGACCGCCGCGACGGCGATTCCTGGATTGCGCGTGTGTTTCCGGCGGCGCGGCCGAGAGCCGGTGTCGAAGGCGACGCGGCGATCCTGCGGTTCCTGGAGCGGCAGAACTATCCGGCCGAGCGGCTTGCAATAGACGCCGCAGTGTCGGCGTTCGACGGCTCGTCCGTCCTCGTCACGCAGTTCGTCACCGGCCGGTTGCTCCCTTCACCGGCCGTCGGGCCCGAGGGCAGCGAGAAGTTCGCCATCATGGGTGACCTGCTTGGACGGCTGCATGCTCTGCCATTCGACGAGTCTGTCAGCCGCCCCGGAGGGGCAAGTGGTGAGGACCCCAGCCATGAGGGCAGCCCGCGTCAGGACCTGCTGGCGGCCCTCGCGTTCCTCGATGCTGTCGACACCAAGGTCGCCGCGGCCACACGCGAGCGATTTGATCGGCTCCGCGAGCAAGTGCGCTCGGCCGACGACGGCCAGGGCCTTCCCGAGGCGTTGCTCCACGGCAACCTCCTCCACGCCCCGGATCATGTGATCGTGAGCGAGCACGGGCCGGTGGCGATTCAGTGGAAGGCGGCCGGGCGCGGCCCGCGCCTCGCCGACTTCGCCTATCTGATGTGGGGAACCTGGCTCAATGCGGACTGGATCGACGCTGCCGTAGGCGCGTACCGTCAGCACGTCGAGTTGACCGACGCCGAGCTCGACCGGCTCGAGGCGGTGATGTGCGTGCGACCGCTGTACCTGGTTTGCTTCGACTGGCGACGTTCCCTCACGAACGGCCACCAGCCCAGCAGCAGCGACGGTTGGTGGGACCAGCCCGACCCGAAGTACATCAGCGCAGCTGCAGCCGCGACCCGAGCCGCCTACCGTCGAAAACCGGCTGCGTGTTTGACAGGGACGCCGTTTTCCTAATACTCACCGCATCACAGGCGCGCGTGCGCGCGCTGCCATTCGTCGCGAATCGCTCAATCGCGCCTACCAAACTTTCGACGTCGACGTACATCGTCTATGGCGTGACAGAAACGCACTACGGCGCGTGGGCGCGCAGCGTTTGTGTCTCGCTCAGTAGCAGCTCGCCGCCTCGCAGGCCCAGGGGCGCTTGAATGCGAGTATGTTCGCAAAGGCCCTGGTCGGGTTCAGGAGAACTGTCAGGGTATTGGCCCACTTCGGATGCGTCGCACGCATCGGACGAAGGACGTGTTGCGCTGCCAGGTCTTCGCCCACCGACCACAGCGTTCCCAGGCTGGACGTGAGGACGAAGTCGATCCCGGCCTGGTGTATGTTCCCAAGAGAGGACTCCGACAGCGGCCCAATCTCGAATTGTATGGAATAGACGGTGGAAAAGAGGAACTGCTTGCCCTTCGCCCGCCAGTAGGCGTCGCCGGAACCGACCTTGTTCTCCAGGTACTCCGGGTCGTTCTGCCCGAGGATGTGCGTGGCGACCGATCCCATCATCGGATGGGCGACCCAGTTCGTCGTGATTTTTCCTCCGTCGCTGAATCGATTGAGCGAGCGGACCGAGTCGAACCAGTCATTCACGAACGGTCCACCGAGACGCGTGACCGTCTTGTCTTCAATGAAACGAGCGAGGTGCTGGGCCGTCAGGAAGAGCAAGCTCTCGCTCAGAACCGGCCGCCAGTTGATGCCACGGTCGTGATGATCAGCCAACGACTGGGCCGCCGACGCATTTCCGGCAGCAGGTTCCACCGCGATTCCCTGAACAGTGGCCGGGTATCCGGCTGCTCGAGCTCTTGAGCTACCGCCGGCAGCTGCCGCCGCCGCAACGAGAGTGAGTCCGAAGCGTCGCCGCAATGAGACCTGACTTCAACCCGCCCAATGGTTGCCGCTGTCCGTTCGCCATTGCGATGGCCGAGAGCAACCCCAGTTCCAGAATAGAGACATTCAACTGCGAAGACTCTAATCCATTTGCACTGATTTCAGGTGCGGTGACTGGTCCTTGAGCTGTCGGGACTCCGAAGAGCCTCCGAAATATCGTGGCCTTGTGTCGCGGGTCGGATTCCTCCTCACTGCCGTCCGAAACCCCGCCGGACGCCCATTACGCAAGTATCACGCACCTTGATCTCGGCTCGAGTGTGTGCGGAGCAAACTGTGATTGAATAGCCGTCCGCCCTGAGCGTTCCAGGAACGCGCGGCGCTCCAAGGAGAGAGTTCAAAATGCGTCGCCGCCGCTCCGAGACTGGATCGAGCACCGTGACTTCCTCCGCCGCAACCCTCGTCGATCCGCATCGTCTGGCTGAAGCGACGGATGCGGAGCTCGCCGACGTCTTCCGGAAAGTGTCCACGCTACCCCTGGACACCTTCGTGAACGAGGGCGGCCATCGCGTGGACCTGGCCGCGCGCACCATCTTCAACGACGAAAACTGGAAGGGCTGGCTCCCCAAGGGGCTGACGCTGCCGTTGCGGGACATCTTCGCGCGGCTCGCAACCGGGTATGCGAAGCGGTTCTGGAAACAGGGGAACCGCTACCTCGGCGAGACCATCTATGTGGACGGCCGCATCCTGGTGAAACACGCGCTCGAGGAGTTCACGCTCGAACGGCCGATGAACGATCTCGATCCGGGGAAGTACATTCTGCTCCGATATACCGACCCGGTGTTCGAGCACTTATTCTACGACGTGATGAGGGCCGTAGACGAAGGAGTGATCGTCTACGGCGGATATACGGGACGGTTTCCCGAAGGCAAGCGCGGGTTCACCTCCACGTTGATGCGGCGTTACTCGTTCGCCGAGCTCGGGGAGCGCGACCACGGGCAGCTCGTACGCAAAGGCAAGCGGCCGGCAAAGGATGCGCTGAAGGGCCGATGGCGGATCGACGTGATCGGGACTTCCAACCACGCGACGCCAATCGCACACCTGTTATTCGTACAAAAACCCGGCGGTAAAGTCGGCATCCAGTGTGAGCCGGTCGATCATCCCGAGGTCCCCGTCCCGGCTTTCGCCCTCGAGCACTTCTCGGCCGATGACAGTACGACGCTCGAGCGCGAGCTTCGGTGGATCGACGAGCAGACCATGGTTGGGACTTGGGAACCGGAAATCAGCTCTCTTTACGCAAAGTTCGTCGCGGCGACGCCGGGACTATTCCGCCGCATCGACAAGGCGAGGGGACGTTACACGTTGCGGTACATGCTGACCCGCGCTGATTAGGATCGGGCGTGCCGTCAGTTGACGTTGCTCGCTGGACGACGATGCTGACGGCGTCGTATCTGGCGATTACGGCCTCGCTGATCGCGATCCTGGGGAGTGCTCTGCCAGAGCGTTTCGGGCTGGTCGCGTTGCACCTGACACTTTCCGGCTCGTTGCTGATCCTGAACCGCGCAAGGCCGCCGGCGGGGATCCTTCGCGTGATTCGCGACTGGCATCCGTTACTGCTGTTTCCTTTTCTCTACAAAGAAGTGGAACTGCTGGCGCCGGTTCTTGGCGACTGGCGGTTGACTGCGGCGATTCCCGCCTGGGAGTCGGCGCTCTTCGGCGGACAGCCGAGCCTCTATTTGAGTGAACGGCTGGCATTCGTGCCGTTGTCTGAGTATCTGCATTTCTGCTACCTCTCCTACGTTTTCGTCATTCCATCGGTGGCCGCGTACTGGTACGTCACCGGGCGGCGGGTGGCCTTCGGCGAGTTGCTGCTGCTGCTTTCGACCGTGCTGCTGGCGAGCTACCTGTTTTTCATCCTGCTGCCGGTAGACAGCCCGTACTACCTGTCGCAGCGCCTGGGACCGCCGCTCTCCGGCCACTTCTTCTTCGATCTCGTTCATCAGGTATCGGCGCGCGGGGGTGCGCGCGGTGGCGCGTTTCCCAGCGCGCACGTGTCGGGTGCGGTTGTCGTCAGCCTGGTGGCGTGGCGGCACCAGCGCCGGCTCGCGTACCTGCTCGTCCCATTCACCGGGAGTGTGATGATCGCCACCGTGTACGGGCGCTTCCACTACGTCCTCGACACGCTTGCCGGCGCGGCCCTGGCGATCGTCGTCGTCGCGGCGTATCGATATCTCGTCGGCGACGAGCCGCGAACCTGATCCGGCACTTATTCCACGCGCGCGATCTTCACGTCGCTGCTGCTGGAATCGCCGGCGGGTGACGCCTGAATGAGTTCTGGAAGATGCTCGCGCCACCAGCTTTCGGCGCGCTCAGTTGTCCATGGCGGCGCAAGCGTCAATTCTCCGAGCTGACGCCACAGCTCGACCGCGGACGACGGGCGCTGCTCCGGAGCTTTTTCAAGACAGGCGAGGACGATCTGCTCGAGACGCTGCGGAACCGGATGGGCAGCGGCTTTTGAAAGGGAAGGGGCAGGAGTCCGAGCGTGATGGATCATCACGGCCATCGGCTCCCCTGTGAACAGAGGCTGGCCCGTCAGCATCCAATAGGCCACGCAACCAAGTGAGTAGATGTCGGAGCGCTCGTCAACGGCCGCGCCGATCAGGCGTTCGGGTGGCATGTACGCAGGCGTCCCGGTGAGAGACCCTTCCGCCGTGAGCTCGGCGGCGTCTTCGCTAAGTGACTTGACGAGCCCGAAGTCGAGCACCTTCACGACATCGAAATCCAGACCGAGTCGGCACAGATAAAGGTTGTGAGGTTTGATATCCCGGTGGAGAAGCCCGGCTGCATGGGACTCGCCGAGAGAGCGGCAAGCCTGACGCAACACGTGCACGGCCCGTTCAGGCGGCAGCGGCCCAAAACGTTGCACCAGCGACGAGAGGTCCATGCCGCTGAGCAGCTCCATCACAAAGTAGAAGCTGCCCGTTTCGCTGACACCGAAATCGTAGAGCCGCACCGTGTTCGGCGAGCTCAAGCGCGCAATGCTCCGCGCCTCAAGCCTGAAACGCTCGGTCGCTGCCTCGCGGCGGCTCTGATCGAGGAGTTCGGTTCGAATCAGTTTGATCGCGCATGGACGCGCGAGCAATTGGTGCCGGGCGCGCCACACCTCCCCCATGCCCCCTTCGCCGATCTTCTCCATCAGCCGGTAATGGCCGAGCGGCAGCCCATCATCGAGAAGAGCCGCGTCAATTTCGAGCACGGGCTCCCGTGCGGACGTCACTGCGCGCTCGATCAGATTCTGTAATTCGGTCACATCTCCGGGCCACCGGTACTTCCGCAGACGCTTCATGGACGTTTCGGAGATTGTCTCGACGACTGCCCCAATCCGCTGCGCGTGCTGTCGGAGGAAGAAGAGGGCCATCTCTGGAACGTCCTCGGGCCGTTCCGCGAGCGACGGCACTCGCAAACGTCTGCGTTCGAGGAGAGCGAGCAGCTTCGGATGGAATCCGCTCGTGCCGGCGAGCGGTGCCGAGGTGAAGGCAATGAAGCGCACGTCGGGCACGGCGGACTCGCCGCGCTCGCGAGAGGCGTCGATTTTCTCGAGGACATCGGCGAGTCGTCCCCTGAAGGTCGGCGGAGAGCCGGTGGACTTCTTCGAGGTACAACGTGCCTCGAGTTGCCAGCTCCAGCATGCTCAGCCGAGGAACGAATGCCGTTTCTGGAGTCGCCAGTGGCGGGCTCATGATGCCGGGATCCTGCCCTGAAGGGAGCAACGCGCAGTTGACGTGGATAAATGCGTGCCGGTTGTGTGGCGAGGCATGGTGGATGGCGCGTGCCACTGCTTCATGGCCACCACCCTGAAGGCCGGTCAGCAGCACCAGTTCGGCGTCCGCGGCGTAGCGTTCGATCGATTCTCGCAGCGCCCGAACCGCGGGGCTGTTGCCAAGCAACGCTCCTTCCACGCGTCGCCGCGCGTCGGTGAGGAGCTCTTGCGCCACCCCCAGCTCGCGCGCGAGCTCCGCGTTCCTCGACTCGAGCTGCCGTCGCAGCCGCTGCATCGTGAGATGTGTGTTGACGCGCGCGAACACCTCGTCGCCTTGGAAGGGTTTTGACACGAAATCGACCGCGCCGACTTCGAGCCCGCGCACTTTGTCTTTGGTTTCGTCGAGGGACGAAAGGAAGATCACGGCAGCTTCGCGTGTTTCAGGGTCCGCTTTCAGCCGCCGGCACGTCTCGTATCCGTCGATTCCAGGCATCACGACGTCGAGCAGGATGAGCACGGGGTGAACCCGGCGTGCCACTTCGATGGCGTTCTCGCCGCTCCGCGTCACGAACAGCCGGTAGCCGCGGCCGTCGAGCGTGTGACGCAGGACGTCGAGGTTCGTGGCGTCGTCATCGACCAGCAAGATGCGGTCGGCATCCTCAGCGAGAGGGACTTGGGTCATGTTTCTTCCTGCACCGTTGCTTCGAGCTGACGTCTTATATCGTCGAGACTCACGGTCATCGTCATGCCCGCGCGAAGGAGGTCTGCCCTCACGTCTCCGGCAGGACGTCGATGGGCTGGCTGTGATCCTGCGCGGCGACGAGCGGCCGCAGAGCGGAGAAGAGGTGAGCAGGCAGCACCGTCTCGAGGTACTCGAGCGCGGTGCCTCGCACGTACTGGTCCTCACTCGTGAACGCCCGCGCCGCAATTCGCACCGGCTCTCGCTCCAGGGCGAGCGCGAGAAGATTGAAGACGTGCTCGCGGACGCGGTGCGTCTCGCCCCCGCTTTTCAATTCTCGTTCGACGAGGGCCAGAACACTCGGGAACGGCTCCAAAAGTTCGGGGTGTTCGTCCGTGAGTGCCAGCAGCGCCCGACCGCAGCGCAGGCGGATCTCAAAGTCGCTGACATCGAGCGCGACCCGAAGGCCGTCGCGCGCGATCGCCGAAGGACACGACTTGAGCGCAAGCGGCAACCGGCGCCGTACCACGTCACGCGTGCCAGGATCGTGCAGCGCCGAGACCATTTCACCTGCCGCTCGCGCGCCGAACGCGGCGAGCGCAGACACGACCGGGCGCAGCACGCCATCTCTCGCCAGCAGCGGTACGAGGGAGCTGATGATGAGCGGATCGTGCGGCAGGTCGCGCAGCGCCGCCCGAATCCGCTCGAGGTCGCCGGAGCGGAACTCGATGATAGCGGCGACCACCGGGTCTGCGGGCCGCGCCGACAACTGGATCGGTCCGGGAGATTCAAGGGCATGAAGAACGGCCGCGCGGTCGAGGCCGGCCATCGTTCCTACGACTGTAAAGTCGGTCATCGAGTACTCGACCGCCTGCTCGAGGTCCGCGCCCTGACGCCGGAGCCCTCCCTCCAGCGCGCTGATGTAATCCGCCTGCAGCCGGCGCGCGACGAGGAACTCGCCGATGGCGACAGCCGCAGCGGCGGCATTGACGATCACAAAAGGATGGAGCGGAGCGATGCTTACCAGGAGAAGGATCAGCAGCGCTCCCGCGCCTCTTGCCAGAAGAATCAACCGCGACGTCGATAACAGACTTGGCCGACCGTTTCGTCGCCTCTGCGAGTGGCGTGTAGAGCATTTCGTAGCCGGCTCGAAAGGTCGAACTGCGCACGACCACGTCGAGCCCGCGGGAGAGGATGCCCCCCAGGGGAATCGGCAGTGCGAAGCCCGAGCACGCTGGCTGCTGCCACCACGGCAGAGTGGCTCGCGACAGAACCTCCGATGCCGAGACGACCGAGCACGAAGCGGCCGAAAGACACCTGGATCAGCACGGCAGTCACTGCAGTGCCTGCGTAGAACAGTCCGAAAAAGCGCACCAGATGCGGACCTCTTCCGAAGTAGGCGACTGCTTCCGCCTTGAGAAGATAATCAACGAGCGCCGTGAGCGTCGCGGCGAGAGCGATGACAACGGCGAGGTTCCGCAACAGCGGTTGGTTACGAATCTGAGTCCATCCTCCACCGAGGTTTGGCTCGCCCTCGGCGCGGGTGCGGTTTACAGGCGCGCCTCTCCCGATCGCCAATGCTCCGACGACAGGGATCACTCCGACGAAACCAAGGACCGGAAGAAGAGTGCCCTGTGGAAAGAGGGCGGCTACCCGCTCGGCACCCACGCCCCCAATCAGTCCACCGAACGTCGCCGCTCCCGCCACGCGTGCCATCAATAGCTTTGCCGAATGTGCGTCGAAGCGTTCGTTGAGGAGCGACCAGAACGAGGAGATCGCGATTGCTCCGAGCACGGTTGAGTGAAAGAAGAGGAGCACAGCCGCGGCCGAAGGCCGCCAGCGGAGAAGCATCCACTCAACCAGAAAGAACGCCGCGTTCGACGCGAACAGCGCTGGAGCAACCCGAACGGGCCCAAGCCGCGAAAGGAGGCGTCCGGAAAACCGTGACGCGAAGATCGCGACAGCGGCTGCGCCGGCCATGAAGTAGGGAAGGCTTTCAACCGGGAAGAGGGACAGAAGCAATCCATCGCGAATCGCGTTCGCTCCTACCTGTTGTGCGATCAGTGCCGTTGCGGTCAACGGCGCAACCACCTTGGGCTTTAGTGCTGCTCACGAAACCTGACTGCCGATCTGCTCGAGCAACCGCGTCGCAATCACTCTCGCCTCGTCGTACTCGTAGTTGTCGATGTGCCTCCGAAGTTGAGTCACGACCTGCGCGGCGCCCGGCATGGCGATGCCGTCGAGCTCGGCGAGTGCGCTCGTGGCCGCCGAGAGATCGAAGTCGCCGAGTGCTGTCTGCAGACGAGTCAGGGCGGTCCAGGCTTCGGCTGGAACGGACAGTTGCCCGGGCTCGGTTGCGGCAGGCTGGGTTGCTCTACGCAGGGTATCGATCGAGCGGAACACCACTGTTGCGCTCGCTTCCAGGTCGCCGGCAAGCGCGGCGAGGTCTTTTTCGCCAGTGCGACCTGCGCGTTCGAGTGCTTTCGCGGCGGCATGTAGCGCGTTGGCGCCGAGATTACCGGCTGCACCGGCGATGGCGTGGGCATGTTTTGCGACGGCTTCGGAGTCGCCCGCAGCCACCGCGGTACGTAGCGGATCAAACGCGGCGCTCTTTCCGTCGGCGAATCTGATGAGCATCCGCTGGAAGCTCTCGAACTCGAGCCCGAGCCTTTCGAGCGACCCTTCGACGTCGATGCCCTCGAGCTTTGGAGTGTCGCCATCTGTGCGCGGACGCGGATCCGGTGTGACGTCCTCCGAAGATCGCGATCGCGCCGGCAACCAGCGTCGCAGCGTCTGCACCAGCGACTTTCGTTCGATCGGTTTCGTGACGTGATCATCCATGCCGGCGGCAAGGCATGCGTCGAGGTCCGACTTCATCGCATTGGCGGTCATCGCGAGAATCGGTAATCTCCGCGGCATCGGGATGTCGCGTATCGCACGTGTCGCGGCGAGGCCGTCCATCTCCGGCATCTGCACGTCCATGAGAACGGCGGCATATCGGTCTGGCGCCGCTTTGACCATGTCAAGCGCCTCGCGGCCGTTGTTGGCGATCTCGAGCTGGATCCCGAGCCGCGACAGCAGCTCCAGCGCGACCATCTGATTGGCCTCGTTGTCTTCGGCGAGCAGCACGCGAGCGTCGAACTCCCGCTCGAGTGGCGTGTCGAGCGCGCGGCGTGCCGCATGCACCTGTGCGCCTTGCGCCGCGACGACCGCGTCCAGCAGCGACGACGCCGTGATCGGCTTGGGGAGGAACACGTTGACTCCGAGTGCGGCGCAGCGGGCTTCCTCCTCTTTGCCTGCATACGCACTGATGAGCACGATCGGCAGCTTGCGCGTCTCTCCGCGCGCGCGGATGTGCTCCGCCGCGTCGAGCCCGTTCATGCCGGGTAGCATCCAGTCGAGCACGACGAAGCCGAACGGATCCTCTCCTCCTTTCCGGTTGCGGAGCTCCAGCAATGTGAGTCCCTCTTCGGCCGTGGCAACCGACGTCGTCGGAATCGACCAACCTCGCAGCAGCGTCTCCAGGAGCTCGCGGCTCGTCTCGGTGTCTTCGAC
>CAWAPZ010000009.1:0-120597 GCA_963784045.1 Vicinamibacterales bacterium | reverse complement strand
TACAGCGTCAAGCGGCTCAACCAGCTCGGGTAGACTTCAAGCCGCTCGAGGACCAGAAGAACATCGTCACAGAGAAGACCCCTGGCACCGAAAACAAGGTGGACGTGACGCTGAAGCTCGAAGAGCAGAACCGCAACCAGCTCCGTCGGGCGCGGTGTGTCGGATACCGACGGCATTTTCGGCCAGCTCTCGTTTTCGACGGCGAACTTCATGGGACGCGGCGAGACGTTCACGATTTCGATGCAGACCGGCGCCCGCGTCAGCGACTACCAGGTCGCTTTCACCGAGCCGTTCCTGTTCGATCGGCCTATAACCGGGTCTGTCGATATCCACAAGCGCAACATCGAGTACCCTTACCAGTTCACACAGGGCTCGACCGGGGGCAACCTCACGTTCGGAGTGCCGCTGAAAAATTTCTCCCGTTCTTTGTCCAATACAGCTACGACCGGGTGTACGTGCGCGACTTGAACGAGGTGTTTTTTGGCACCGACTGCCTGTTGTCGGAACGGGGCTGCGGGACGATCGACTTCGACACCCTCACCGACCAACAGCGCGCGATCATTGAGGCCAGCCCGTACCTGAAGGATGCACTGCTCATCGGCGAGGATGGTCGCCGCGTCATCAGCAAGGTGACGCCGATGTCTCTCAATTTGATCGATAACCCAATCACTCCGACCTCGGGCCGCCGCTACACCGCATCGCTCGGCTTGGCGGGCCTGGGCGGGAACACCAGATACATCAATCCGACCCTTGAAGTACGTGGTTTCTGCGGCAATCGTCTCGCACATCGCTCGGACTGCGCGCCCAGGCGGAGTACATCCGTTCGTTCGACGAGGCTCTGCCGCTGCCCATTTTCGAGCGTCTCGTGCTCGGCGGCGGGTACAGTGTGCGCGGCTACGACCTGCGCAGCATCGGACCCAGGGATCCGAGGAGCGGCATTGTCATCGGCGGCAACAAGAGCCTGCTCTTCAACGCCGAATACCCTATTTCGGTCGCCGGGCCCGTACGCCTCATTCTGTTCTATGATGCTGGCCAAGTTCAGAATGCCGGCGAGCCTTTCCAACTCAAGGGCCACTTCGAGGGCGGCCTCGATGGCCTGTATGTGCCCGGCTTCATCACATCGACGGGCGCCGAGATCCGGTTCTTCATGCCGGTGCTCAACGTGCCGTTCCGGCTCATCTTTGCGTCGAATCCGCAGCGAAAGGGGTCTTGAACTACAGCACGGGACAGCAAGAGAAGGCGTTCCGATTCCGGTTTGACGTCGGCTCAACTTTCTAAACAGCGAGGACCGTTTCAGATGATGAGATTTTCAGCCGCGGCAGTGTTCAGTGTGATGGTGTTCGGCGCGACCGGGCTTGCACAGGCGCCGCCTCCCCCGGCAGCTGCCGTCCCCCCGCCGCAGGCTCCATTGCGGATGGCCTTTCTCGATCTGCAGCGCATCGCCGCAGAGTCGACAGAAGGCAAGGCCGCGAGCGGAAAGGTGCAGGCGCTGACTCAGAAGAAGTCCACCGAGCTCCAGGACAAAACCAAGGCTCTTCAGGGCAACCAGCAGAAGCTGCAACAAGGCGGGGCGGTATTGAACGAGGCGGCTCGCGCGCAAACGCAAAAGGAAATCGATCGTCTCACCGTCGAAATCGATCGCTTTCAGGAGGATGCGAACGCCGAGGTGCAGGAGCTCCAGCAGTCGCTTCAGGCAGAGTTCCAGGAGAAGCTGCGCCCGGTCGTCGACGCCGTCGTCAAGGAGCTGGCGATCGGCCTGCTTTTCAGCGCGGGTGATGCCGGCGCCATCTACGTCGATCCCTCGCTCGACATCACCGGCGAAGTGATCAAGCGCTTCGACTCCGGCAAGTATGCCGCGGCTCCGAAGCCGCCCGCGCCGGCCACTGCGAAACCAGCGGCGCCCGCGCCATCGACTGTAAAGCCCGCTGCACCGCCGGCCGCGCCGCCCGCAACGACGCCGCCTGCAACGCAGAAGCCGGCGGCTCCTGCGCCCGCGAAACCGTAGGGAGGGCCTTCGGGCTGGTCAGAGCAGAGGGCAAAGAGCCAAATTTGAATTTCGGCTCTTCGCTCCTGGCTCTTCGCTCTTTCGGATATTCTTAGTCCCACCGTGTCCATGGACGTCTCCGTACTCCTCGATCGCCTCTGTTATCGCCATCCGTCCGTGCTCGTCGACGCCATTGACGAGCATGAACCCGGGAAGCGGCTCGTCGCGCACAAGAACGTCACGATCAACGAGGACTTTTTTCAGGGACACTTCCCCGGCGTGCCGCTGATGCCTGGCGTCTTGATGTTGGAGACGCTGACCCAGGTCGCTGCGGCGCTGGTCCTCGATCGCGAAGGGCCGATGCCGATGTCACGTGTCTATCTGCACGGCGTGGACGGCGCGAAGTTCCGCCGCCAGGTCGTCCCGGGCGATCAGCTTCGGCTCGAAGTGACGCTCTTGAAGGCGCGCACGACGATGGCGAAAACGCGCGGTGTGGCGTTTGTCGGCGATCAGATCGTGGCCGAGATGGATCTGCTGCTCGCCGTTGTCCCTGATGGCGTCCGGATCCATCCGACCGCGGTCGTCATGAAAGGCGCGGAGATCGGGGCCGGGACGATCATCGGTCCTAACGCCGTGGTCGGCGAGCACGTTCGGCTTGGCCGCCGATGCCGCATTGGGGCGTCGGCCGTGGTGGACGGGTTTACGGACATCGGGGACGAGACCGAGATCTTTCCCTTCGCGTCGATCGGCCTCATCCCGCAGGACCTCAAATTCAAAGGTGAGGAGACCCGCCTCACCATCGGCAATCGCAACATCTTCCGCGAATTCGTGACGATTCACCGCGGCACAAAAGGGGGCGGCGGCCGGACGCGAATCGGCGACCGGAACGTGTTCATGGCCTACGCGCACGTGGCGCACGACTGCCACATCTGCGATGACACCATCTTCGGCAATAACGCCACGCTGGGCGGCCACGTGTTCGTCGACGACTTCGCGACCATCAGCGCCGGCTCCGGCGTGCATCAATTCTGCCGCATTGGACGGCATGCCTTCATCGGCGGGTATTCGGTCGTCACCAAAGATGCGCTCCCGTATGCCAAGACGGTCGGCAATCGCGCCCGCATTTACGGATTGAACACGCTCGGCCTGATGCGGCGGGGCTTCACTCCAGAGGTCGTCGGCAAGTTGAAGCGCGCGTACCGGTACCTGCTGACATCACGCCTGAACACGACGCGCGCGCTGCGGAAGATCGAGCAGGACACCACGCTGGCGTGCCCGGAGGTGCAGTACCTTGTCGACTTCATCCGCAACTCACAGCGCGGTCCGCTGCTGCGGCGGCCGACGCGGCGAACGGAGGAAGCGGTCGCGGATGAGTAGGGCCCACCGGGATTGGGGATCAGGGATTGGGGATTAGGTTAGGCCTGATCGCTGGCAACGGGCGGTTTCCGTTCCTGGTCCTGGAGGCGGCACGTGCGATGGGGTACGACGTCACCGTCATCGCCGCCAAGGAAGAAGCCTTCGCCGATCTGAATGACGCCGCTGCGAAAGCCAGCGCGGCGATTCACTGGATATCGATAGGCGAGCTGGGCCGATGCATTGCGCTGTTGAAGAGCGCCGGCACAAGCCACGCCGTGATGGCCGGCCAGGTGAAGCACACGAAGATCTTCGCCGGCGGCATCGTGCCGGACGCAAAGTTCATGTCCGTGCTCATGAAGCTGCCGTTTCGCAACACCGACGGGTTGATTGGCGCGGTCGCTGCGGTGTTGAAAGACGAGGGGATCGAGCTGATCGATTCCACATCGCTGCTGAAGCCGATGCTCGCGGCGGCAGGCACCATGACGCAACGTGAACCGTCGGAAGAAGACCAGAAGGACTTCGCATTCGGATACCAGTGCGCCGACACAATCGCTGGGCTGGATATCGGCCAGACGATTGCGGTGAAGCATCGCGCTGTGGTGGCGGTCGAAGCGATGGAAGGCACCGACGAAGTGATCGCGCGCGCCGGCCGCCTGGCCGGTTCCGGCGTCCGCATCGTCAAAGTGGCGAAGCCGAAGCAGGACATGCGGTTCGACGTGCCGGTCATTGGTCTGGCGACGATCCAGGCGATGCGCATCGCGGGGGCATCGGCGTTGTCGGTTGACGCCGGCAAGACGCTGATGTTCGACCGCGACGAACTCCTCAAGAGCGCGGACGAAGTGGGGATCGCGATCGTGGGACGGGAGAAACGTTAGTATCTCAACGAAGACGCCAAGACGCGAAGAATTTCTTCAAAAGAAGTCTTTGCGTCTCCGCGCTTTGCGTTGGGACACAAATACATGAACACACGCGTCGCTGTGATTGGAGTGGGGGCGCTCGGGAGGCACCACGCGAGGATTCTTGCGGCGCTGCCCGCGGTCGACCTCGTCGGCATCGTCGACGTCAACGAGCCGCGCGCGCGGGAAATCGGGAGCCTGGTGAATGTCCCCTCGTTCTCGAGCGCGGCCGAGATGCTCGGGCATGTCGACGCCGTTACCGTCGCCGTGCCGACCGAGGCCCATCTATCGGTGTCGCTGCCATTCCTGCAGCGCGGCATTGGGGTGCTGGTGGAGAAGCCGCTCGCGCGAGATGCCCGTGAGGCGCAGGCGATGATCGATGCCGCGCGCGCATCTGGCGCCGTCTTCGGCGTCGGACATACCGAGCGCTACAACCCGGCCGTTGCCGCCGTACGCCCGCTCCTCGATCATCCACGTTTCATCGAAGTGCATCGGCTGGGCACGTTTCCCGATCGTAGCCTCGACATCGATGTCGTGTTCGATCTGATGATTCATGATCTCGATGTCGTGTTGTCGATCGTTCCATCCGAGGTTGTCGCCGTCGAGGCAGTCGGCGTCGCAGTGCTGACGCAGAGGCCGGATATTGCCAACGCGCGGCTGAAGTTCGCGTCGGGTTGCATCGCCAATATCACGGCGAGCCGCATCAGTAAGGATCGCGTGCGCAAAATCAGGGTGTTCCAGCGCGACGCATACTTATCGGTGGATTACGCCGCACAGGAGGTCGAGCGCTGGCGGTTGGTCAGGGGCAACGGCGGCATGCCGACGATCGACGGCGGGAAGCTCGACGTCACGAATGAAGAGCCGCTCAAACGCGAGCTAGCCGACTTCGTCGCCGCGGTGCGAGACAAGCGCGATCCCGGCGTGACCGGCGCCGATGGGCTGCGCGCGATTGAATTGGCGGAGCGCGTTACGCAGGAGATCAACAGGTCTTTCGCGTCGTAGTCGATCACAAGAGCCGCAGATTACTGATACATGTATTCCGACATCGACGACTTCATCGCTGCCCTCGATCGCAAGAGCCTGCTGTCGCGCGTCCGTGACAGCGTCAATCCCGATCTCGAGATTGCGGCCGTCACCGATCGCGTCTGCAAACTGCCGGGCGGTGGTCCGGGGTTGCTGTTCGAGCGGCCGACCGGGTTCAACATGCCTGTGGCCACCAATCTCTTTGGCTCGACGGAGCGGATGTGCCTCGCGCTTGGCACGCCGTCACTCGACGCGGTGGCGAGAGACATCGACGAGATGATGACGCCGAAAATGCCCGTCGGCATGCTCGACGCCTTCAAAATGCTGCCGATGCTCGATCGGCTGCGGGACCTGATGCCGAAGACGGTCAAGGACGCGGCGTGTCATGAGATCGTCAAGCGCGACGGATCGCTCGACGAGCTGCCGATCTTGAAGACCTGGCCCGAAGACGGGGGCCGATACATCACGCTGCCTCTGGTCATCACGAAGGATCCGGAAAGCGGCGTGCGCAATATCGGCACCTACCGCATGCAGGTCTTCGATGGGCGCACGACCGGCATGCATTGGCAGCGGCACAAGGGCGGCGCGCAGCATCATCGTGTCGCGGAGCGGCTGGGCAAGCGGCTGGAGGTGGCTGTCGCGCTCAGCCCTGAACCCGTCCTCGCGTACGCCGCCACTGCGCCGATGCCCGAGGGCCTCGACGAGCTGCTCCTGGCGGGATTTCTGAGCCGCCGACGCATCGAGCTCGTCAAGGCCGTGACGGTGGACCTCGAAGTGCCCGCAAGCGCCCACATCGTGCTCGAAGGATATGTCGAGCCCGGCGAACGGCGGCGCGAGGGGCCATTCGGCGACCATACCGGGTTTTACTCGCTCGCCGAGGATTTCCCTGTCTTCCATCTCACGTGCATCACCATGCGGAAAAAGCCGACGTATCTGACGACCGTCGTCGGCATTCCTCCGCAGGAAGATGTGTACCTCGGCAAGGCCAGCGAACGGATCTTCCTCCCGATGATTCGCAAGACCCTTCCTGAGATCGTCGACATGCATTTTCCACCGCAGGGCATCTTTCACAACATCGTGCTCGTGTCGATCGACAAACGCTACCCTGGGCACGCGCGTAAAGTCATGAACGCGTTCTGGGGACTCGGCCAGCTCATGTTCTCGAAAACGATCATCGTCTTTGATAAGGACGTCGACGTGCAGGACGTCAGCGAGGCGGCATGGATCGCCGGCACGCACGTGGACCCGCAGCGCGACATTCAGTTCACCATCGGGCCGATGGACGACTTGGAAAACGCCTCCAATTTGCCGGCTTTCGGCAGCAAGATGGGTATTGACGCCACTCGGAAGTGGCCGGGCGAAGGTTTCATGCGCGAATGGCCGACGCGCCTTACAACATCCGACGCGGCCCGCAGCAAGGCGGACGCGTTGCTGAAGTTGATTGCCAAGGAAAAATAGATTGTGGCAACGCTCGAGCATTTGACGGCCCGGATCGACGCGGGGGAGCGGCTGTCTGAGCAGGACGCCGCCGCGCTCGCGTCCAGTCGCGACATCATCACGCTTGGCATGCTGGCCACCACCATCCGTCGGCGGCTGCACGGCACCGAAGTGACGTATGTGCGCGTGTTGGACCTTCAGATTGACGGCAAGGCCGGCCTGAAGGTCGGCGCTACGACGACGGCCGACTCCGCGGGAGAAGTGCGGATTTTTTCAACGCCTCAGACGCTCGATGCCGCCATTGCCCTCGTCGAACAGGCGCGCGACATTGCCGGCGGCGCCTTGCTTTCAGCGTTCTGCCTCTTCGAGCTTGGCAAGCTGCCCGAGGGGCTGCCGATCGTACTGCCTGCCTTGAAGAAGGCTGGTCTCGACGCCGTGACCCAAGCTCCCATCGATCGTCTTACCGATCCAGAACCGGCTCTCGAGTCGCTCGCCGATGCCGGCTTGCTTCTGGCACGGATGACCGTCAACGACACGCCCGGCCGCGAATGGATTTCCGTCTGCCGTGACGTAGCACGTCTGCAAACCCGGCTCCGCACGATACGCGCGTTCGCTCCACTGGCGCGAACCATCGACGCGGCACAGCCAACTACGGGCTACGAAGATGTCAAGCGCATTGCCCTCGCGCGGCTGGTCGTAGACAACGTCGACACGATTCAGGTCGACTGGGCCCTGTACGGTCCGAAGCTTGCGCAGGTGGCGCTGACGTTCGGCGCCGACGACATCGACTCGGTCACCGCAGTCGATGACGACTCCCAGGGCCGGCGGCGTTCGCCCGTCGAAGAAATTCGCCGAAGTATCCACGCGGCCGGCTTCGAGCCGGTCGAACGGGACGGCCGCTTCGTCCGGCGGGGATAGCATGCCCATTCGGCTCGGAGCAGTCAGCTACCTCAACGCGCGGCCGTTGGTACACGGACTGGAGTGCGAGAGAGATCGATTCGAACTCCGATTCGACGTTCCCGCAAAGTGCGCGGAGCTCCTGCACGCGAATGAGGTTGACCTGGGCCTGATTCCCTCAATCGAGTACCCCGGACACAATTACCGAATCATTCCGGGCATGTCGATCGCTTCGGATGGGCCGGTAGCCTCGGTCGCGATCTTCAGCAAAGTTCCGACAGATCGCATCCGCTCGATCGCGCTTGACACGAGCTCGAGAACGTCGGTCGCGCTCCTTCGCGTCCTGTGCGCGCGCTGGTTCGCGATTGCACCTCAGCTCGTACGGATGCCTCCGGATCTCGATCGGATGTTGCGTGAATGCGATGCGGCGCTCGTCATCGGAGACAACGCGCTTTTCATCGACCACGAGCCCTTGGGTCTCGAGAAAGTCGATCTCGGCGAAGAGTGGATAGGGATGACGGGCCGTCCGTTCGTGTATGCCTTTTGGGCTGGGCGGTCCGACATCGTCGGAACGGACGATGTGCGGGCGCTCCAACTGGCTCGCGACCGAGGCCTCGCGGCGACCGATACAATTGGGCAGGACATGTTTCCCGGCAATCCCGAGCGGGCAGCGCGCGCCGCCCTCTACCTGCGTGAGAATGTGAAGTACGCTTTAGGCGAGCCCGAAATCGCAGGGTTACGTCAGTTTTATCAGCTGGCGGCAGAGGTTGGTGCGGTGGCCGCTGCCGAGGCGCCGCGGTTCTATTGAGTCCGGCTTGCGGGGGCCGTGACGCGATGAGTATCGAGAGCATCATTCGGAAAGTCGGCGACGGTGGTCGCGTCGGTGCAGACGAGGCGCTCGAGCTGTACCTGCACGCGCCCTCGCATGTACTGGGCCGTCTGGCCGACGATATCCGCAGGCGCAAGCACCCCGGCAACACAGTCACTTACATCATCGACAGAAACGTCAACTACACGAACGTGTGCGTGGCGAAGTGCAACTTCTGCGCGTTCTACCGCGATGTCGGCTCCAATCAGGGATATGTACTCGGCTTCGACGAGATCTTCCGGAAAATCGACGAGACGATCGAAGTCGGCGGCGTTCAGCTCCTCCTGCAGGGAGGGCACAATCCCGATCTGCCGCTGACGTGGTACGAGGATTTGTTCCGCGCGATCAAGTCACGGTATCCGGATTTCAAGCTGCACGCGCTGTCGCCGCCCGAGGTCATTCACTTGTCGCGGTTGTCACAGCTCGACATTCCTGCGGTCATCGATCGGCTCATCGCCGCAGGGTTGGACAGCATTCCCGGCGGCGGCGCCGAAATTCTCGTCGATCGCGTTCGCCGGCTGCTGCACTGTTACGCCAAGGCCACGGCTGATGAGTGGCTCGACGTGATGCGTCACGCGCATCGCCGCGGTCTCAGAACGACGGCGACGATGATGTATGGCACGGTCGAGACGCGGGAAGAGCGCATCGAGCACATGTTGCGCCTGCGGGAGCTGCAGGACGAAACAAGCGGCTTCACGGCATTCATTACCTGGAGTTTTCAGCCCGAACACACGGAACTGGGTGGTACGGAAGCGACCGGCGTCGATTACCTGCGCACGCTCGCCCTCGCGCGCATCGTACTCGACAATTTCGAGAACCTGCAGGCATCGTGGGTGACTCAGGGCGGCAAGGTGGGGCAGTTGAGTCTCGCGTACGGCGCCAACGACATGGGCAGCGTCATGATCGAAGAAAACGTCGTCCGTGCAGCCGGAGCCGCGTACTGCATGGACGAAATCGAGATCGTGCGCAACGTCGAGGACGCGGGCTTCGTCGCCAAGCGGCGGAACATGCACTACGACGTACTCGGCGATCCGATGTTCCGCATGCGGCAGGTGCCGCGCATGCTGAGCCTTGCGACGGCTCGCGCCGACGGTTCCGGCGGCGAGGCGCCGGATGCGAGGGCGTATCCCGCCCGCAGCCGCGAGGGAAAACATAGGAGATTGATGCGATAGGTGATATCGCTCCCCCTATGCCCTACTACCGTGTCGCCTGGTTGCTCCCGATTTCGCAGCCGCCGATCCGCGACGCCTGGCTGCGCACCGATCGCGGCCGCATCGTGGCCTTCGGCCATTCACGACCCGGCGACTTCACCGCCGCGGATGAAATCGATCTTGGTGACGTCGTTGTGCTGCCGGGGCTGGTGAACGCGCATACACACCTGGAGCTCTCCTGGATGCGGGGACGTATTCCCGAAACCACGGATTTCGGCCAGTGGATACGCACCGTCATCGAATTGAAAAATGACGCGGCCGGCCATGGCGCACAGGTCGCATCCGCAATCGACGAGGCCGTTCGCGAGCTTCGTCGATTCGGCACCGCATTGGTGGGTGACGTGTCGAATACGCTCGCCTCGTCTCGAGCGTTGAGGGAGCAGGAGCTGGCCGGCATCGTGTTTCATGAGCTGCTCGGCTTTCGTGGTGAAGACGCATCGGCTCTGATGCAGGAAGCGGCGGCACGCATCAGTCGCGAGTTGGTGCCGGGTGTTCTGCGTCACACCATCGCACCGCACGCACCTTACTCCGTATCGCCGGCGCTGTTCGGTCTGATCCGCGATGCACTGCTACAGCATCCGTCCGCGAAAACGACCGTACACCTCGGCGAGTCTGCGGCGGAAATCGAGTTCCTCGAACACGGAACGGGCCCGTGTCGCGCAAGCCTCGAACGGATGGGGAAGTGGGATGCATCATGGGTTCCCCCACGGTCGGGCCCGGTCGAGTATCTCGACCGGATGGGGTTTCTCGACGACAGAGTGTTGGTGGTCCATGGTGTCCAGATGGCCCCGCCTGAACTCCGGCGCCTTGCGGCTGCCGGCGCAACGCTCGTGACCTGCCCGCGAGGAAACGTTCGCACCGGGGCCGGCACTCCGCCGATTGATGAGTTCTTCGAATCCGGAGTACGCGTCGCGATTGGCACCGACAGCCTCGCGAGCGTTCCGGATTTGAACCTGTTTGCCGAGCTTGCGGAGATGAGGCGGCTCGCGCCCGCCGTTCCACCGCGCGTACTTCTCGAAAGCGCCACGATCAACGGCGCCCGCGCGCTCGGTTTCGAAGACGATTTCGGAACCATCGATGCCGGTAAGCGCGATGCTCTCGCCGCCGTCAGGCTTGACGGCAACGAGCCAGGCGTCGAAGAGTATCTGCTGTCAGGTATCCAGGCCGAACAGATCAGCTGGATCGTTCCATCATGACCCCGCCGCTGTCGGAGCACGGCCAGCTCGCCGCCGTGCTGATGAAGCACCCTCGCCACGCATTTGTGAACGACGCGGTGATCGCGGCTCAATGGCGGAAGCTGAACTTCTCGGCGCCGCCGGATCTGCGGCGCGCAATCGACGAGTACGAGCGGTTCCTCGAGATCATCGCCAGCAACGGCTGTGAGATTGTGTTCCTGCCTCAAAGCGACGCGACCACTCTCGACTCCATCTACACGCGGGACGCGGCTGTCGAGAGCCCGCTCGGAATGATTTTGGCGAGCATGGGAAAGCGCTCGCGTACCTCGGAGCCCCACGCCCAGGCAGAGGAGCTCGGTCGTGGCGGTTGGCCACTCGGAGGCGCCGTCACACCGCCGGGATATCTCGAGGGCGGCGATCTCATCTGGCTCGATCAGAACACGGTCGCAATCGGCCAGGGGGCTCGCACCAATCTCGAGGGCATTCAGCAATTGAAGAGCCTGTTGAACGGCTCTATCGAAGAGCTCATCGTCGTGCCGCTGCCGAACGATCCGGGCCTGCACGATGTCATGCACTTGATGTCGCTTGTCAGCCCGGTCGATCACGATTTGGCCGTCGTCTACTCGCGCTTGTTGCCTGATGCCTTCAAGGACACACTGCAGCGGCGTGGGTATCGGCTCATCGACGTCCCGGACGAGGAGTACGACACGATGGCGACGAATGTGCTGGCGCTCGGGCCGCGCGAGTGCGTGATGCTCAACGGCAATCCTAAGACGCGCGCCGCCCTCGAGAAAGCTGGAGCGGCGGTACACATCTACGACGGCCGCGAAGTCAGTCTCAAGGGCGGTGGAGGACCGACCTGCCTCACGCGCCCTCTGGTGCGCCTCTGAAGGGCTGGTGCGCGTCTGACGACGCGCACATTGGTAGATTGGCGGAGTGGCAGATTGGAAGATTGCGAATGGTCGATATTGAATACGCGGTGGAGCCTGGCCTCGGCGTCGGCGAATTCATCGACGTTCTGCAGCGCTCCACGCTAGCGGAGCGGCGCCCGGTTAATGACATGACGACGATCGCTGGAATGCTTGCGAATGCCGACATCATCGTTACGGCGCGTGATGCGCACCGGCTGCTGGTCGGCGTGTCTCGGGCCATTACTGACTTCAACTATTGCACCTATCTCTCCGACCTCGCCGTTGACGTCGCCTTTCAGGGGCGAGGCATCGGCCGGGAATTGATCCGGCAAACACATGCGGCTGCCGGTCTGAAGACGAGCCTCATTCTCCTGGCGGCGCCGAAAGCCGAAACGTACTACCCGCACATCGGAATGTTGCACCACAATTCCTGCTGGCGAATCGAACGTCAGTGATCGGGCATTCTCCAATCCAGCAATGGTGATTCTGTGAAGTTACTCGTCAAACGCATTTCTGAGTCAGCGACACTTCCATCCTACGCCCACCCTGGGGATGCGGGGCTCGATCTATACGCGGCGGTTGCCGTGTCGATCGGGCCCGGCGAAAGCAAGCTCGTCGGCACTGGTATCTCGATCGAGCTACCTCCGAATACGGAAGCGCAGGTGAGGCCGCGCAGCGGATTGGCGTTGAAGAATGGAATTACGGTGCTGAACACACCAGGCACGATCGACCACGGTTACCGCGGAGAGGTGGGTGTGATATTGATCAACCATGGACAGGCGCGCTTCGACGTGCAGCCCGGTATGAAGATCGCGCAAATGGTGATCGCGCCGTACCTGAACGTCAGCGTCGAAGAGACCGGCGAACTGAGCGGAACGTCGCGGGGACAGGGCGGCTTCGGATCGACTGGAGTGTAGCGAGTTAGGTCGCAAAGCGGCGCGGGGTATTGGGCCCCGCAAGCGGAGAGACTCGAGCGGGGCGAGGGGCCCCCGCGAGTAATGATGTCATACACCAAAGGGCCGTACTCGATCACGACGGACGCGCGAAAGCTCGATCTCGACGCGATGCATGCGTTTCTGAGCCGATCGTTCTGGGCCGAAGGAATTCCCAAGCAGACGGTCGCCAAGGCGGTTGCCAATTCACTCTGCTTCGGGTTGTTCGATGGGAACAACCAGGTCGGGCTTGCGAGAGTCGTGACCGATCGCGCGACGTTTGCCTATCTGTGTGACGTGTACGTGCTCGAGACCCACCGCGGCCAGGGCCTCGGCAAGTGGTTGATTGAAACCGTCATGGCGCACCCGGACCTCCAGGGTCTCCGGCGCTTCCAGCTCGTGACGCGCGACGCGCATGGCCTGTACAGCAGGCACGGTTTCGATGCGCCAGCTCACCCCGACCGCCAGATGGAAATCTTCCGCCACGGCATGTATCTCGACAAAGAATGATTGAGAAAGCGCGCACCTATCTGTCGTTCGTACGCTTCAGCCACTCCGTGTTCGCGCTGCCGTTCGCGTTGACCGGCGCGCTGCTCGCCTCGCGGGAACACCCCGTGACGTGGCGGCACATCGTCTGGATAGTGGTGTGTATGGTTACCGCACGAAGCGCGGCAATGGGGTTCAACCGTCTGGTCGATGCGCGCTTCGACGCGGCGAACCCGCGCACCGCCTCCCGCGAAATTCCCAGCGGAAGGATATCGATCGCCGAAGCCACGGCATTTGTCCTCTTCATGTCGGCGGCGTTCGTGGTTGCGGCCGGCCAGTTGAGCCGGCTGTGCCTGTTCCTGTCGCCGGTCGCTCTTGCGCTGATTTTTTGGTACTCGCTTGCCAAGCGTTATACGTGGGCGACGCAACTGTTTCTCGGCCTCGCGATGGCGATTGCCCCTGTTGGTGGATGGCTTGCCGCGGGCGGCGGCTCAGGATGGGCGCCGTGGTTGCTCGGTCTGGCCATTGGGTTGTGGGTCGGCGGGTTCGACGTGCTCTACGCCTGCCAGGACCTCGACGTCGATCGGCGGCAGCACTTGCGATCGATTCCAGTGCGATTCGGGATTGCGCGCTCACTCTGGATTTCTCGTGTGATGCACATCGCGACAGTCGTATGCCTGACGCTGCTGGGACTGCAGTCGGGTCTCGGCGCCGTGTACTTCCTCGGAGTTGCGGTCGTCGCCGGACTCCTTGTATATGAGCAATCGCTGGTCAGCGCGAACGACCTGTCGAACGTGAAGCTTGCCTTCGACTTGAACGGGTACGTCGGTATCCTCTATTTCTTGATCACGGCCATTTCCGTATATGCAGGCCGCTGACCAATCCCTAATCCCTAGTCCCCGGTCCCGGACACCTCCGGCGAAGGAGCCTTCACGCATTGCAGGCATGTTCGACGCCATTGCCGGTCGATACGACTTCCTGAACCATCTGCTGAGCGCGGGACTCGATAATCGGTGGCGGCGTCAGGCCGTCGAGGTCCTGCAGTTGACGGGGCGCGAGACCGTGCTCGATCTCTGCACCGGCACTGCCGACCTGGCGCTGGCGGCTATGACCGGGCGGCACCGCGCCAGGCGTGTGGTGGGCATTGATTTCTCCGCTGCGATGCTGCGAATCGGAAAAACGAAAATCGCCGGTCCTGGTATTACGCTGATTCGCGGCGACGCGACACGCATCCCGCTTCGAGACGCGGCCGTAGATGCCGCGACGATCGGATTCGGCATTCGCAACGTCGAGGACCCCGCATCCGCGTGCCGAGAGATCGCGCGAGTGATGCGGGCCGGCGGCGCGTTGGTGATTCTGGAATTTTCGCTTCCGCAGTCGGCAGCCCTTCGCAATTTCTACCTCTGGTATTTCCGGAAAATACTGCCCCTCATCGGCCGGCTCGTCTCGAAGCATCCGAGCGCGTATACCTACCTGCCGGCGTCGGTCGAAGCATTCCCCTCGCCACAGGACTTTTCGCAACTACTTCGGAACGCAGGGTTTGGCACCGTGCGTGCAGTGCCTCTGACCTTTGGCGTCGTGTATATGTTCGTCGCTGTCAAGGATAGCTAAGACCCTGAGTGCTATAATCGACTAAGTCACTGATGTACATCGACTTTGAGGATTTGCGCCCGGATACCCCGAGGGTCGAGGGAGCGCTTTCTGTACGCGAAGGCGTCCTCATCTCGATAATCGTCCACCTTCTACTGCTAATTGCCATTCTTCTGCTGCCGGATCTGCTGCCAGAGTCCATGAGGCCGACGCCGGTTGCGGCGGTCGCTCGCGAGCCGAGCCAGACTCCGCGCTTTGTGTTCATGCAGCCGCCCGTCGACATTTCCAAGCCCCAACCGCGTCGCGACGTCGAGGCTTCCGATCAGGACCGTCGGATGTCGACGATTAAGCCGCCTCCGAAGCCCGAGAACCCGCTGCCGTTTGCGCGGGGCAATTCACGCGAGCGCGAAATGGCGGACATCGCCCCGCCAAACCGGGGCAATGCGCCCGAACCATCGGTCGCGCAAGGCTCGCCGACAGCCGAAGCCGAGGGTCAAATGGCGGCGAACGATCCCTCACGGTCGATGATGCGCCTGCCCGAGAGTCCCGATGCGGCGCCTGGCCTGCGACTCGGCGACATGGGGACGAAAGGCGCGCTCGGCAACGCCCTGCGCAATCTCCAGCGCTACGTGCAGCAGCAGTCGTTCGACAACCCGACGGGCAGCGGCGATTCGCAGGGACTGATCCAGTTCGACAGCAAGGGCGTCGATTTCGGTCCGTGGCTTCGCCGATTCGTCGCGCAGGTCAAGCGCAACTGGTTCGTGCCGCAGGCTGCGATGATCATGAAGGGGCACGTCGTCATCACCTTCAACATCCATCGTAACGGAGCCATCACCGACATCGAGGTGAAGCAGCCGTCGAGCATCGAGTCATTCAACATCGCCGCAGTGAACGCGCTGATGAGCTCGAACCCCACGCAGCCTCTGCCCGCTGAATATCCCTCGGATACGGCGTTCTTCACGGTGACGTTCCTCTACAACGAAGATCCTGACGACTTCAGGTGAGGTCATGCCGCTCCCGACGCGCCCGCAACAGCTCGGCCTGTTGATTCTGCTCGGGTTGATCATCGGCTACGCCATCTTCAGGACCTAGGGACACGACGCTGCGCCCGCCGATTCTCGCCATTCTGGGTCCGACGGCGACAGGCAAGAGCGCGCTGGGCATCGAGCTCGCCCTCAGGCGCAGCGGCGAAATCATCAGTTGCGATTCGACGGCGGTCTATCGCGGTTTCGATATCGGCACCGACAAAGTGCCGCAGGCCGAGCGTCGCGGCATTCCTCACCACCTCATCGACATCGTCGAGCCAACTGAGGAGTACACCGCGGCGCGGTATGTCCGCGACACAGTCGCCGTCATTGAACAGATTTACGACCGCGGGCGATGGCCGATCATTGTGGGCGGCACCGGTCTGTACTATCGCGCGCTTGTCAGGGGTCTTTTTCCAGGCCCGGGCGCCGACGCGCAGATGCGAAGCCGTCTTGAAGACATTGCGCAACGCCGCGGCGTCGAGTCTCTTCACCGCATGCTGGCGCGTGTGGACCCCGCGTCTGCGCAGAGGATTCAGCCGCGCGATCGGAAGCGCATGATTCGCGCGCTCGAGGTGTACTTCCTTACAGGGACCCCGTTGACTGCTCACTTCGCTGCGACGGTATCTCCGCTCGCCGGCTACCGGACAATCGCGGCTGCGCTCGCGCCGCCCATGACGCTGATCGCCGAACGCGCGGCAAAGCGTGTGGACGCGCAGTTCGAACAGGGACTGATGGACGAGGTTCGCGGGTTGCTCAGGCGCGGCGTCCCCGAAACCGCGCGGCCGTTCGGCGGTCTCGTCTACCGGCAGGCGCTCGAACATCTGCATGGAGTGAGAGATGAGGCCGCGACACGCGAGCTCATCACGCGCGAGAACCGCCACTACGCTCGCCGGCAGTTGATCTGGTTTCGCAAAGAGCCTAACCTAGTGTGGCTTTCGGCTTCAGGAGAGAGCTCAGAGGCGCTCACAGCGGTAGAGGCCCTGCTCGAAGAGTTCTCCTAATCTCTTAATCTCCTGTTTTCGTATATCTGTGCTCCCTGTTTTTTCCCGAATCATCGTCATCGTGCTCGACAGTGTCGGCGCAGGCGCCTTGTCGGACGCTGCCGCGTACGGCGATGAAGGCAGCAACACGCTCGGCAACATCGCGCGGCAGGTCAGGCTTCGCGTTCCGGTGCTCCGCCGCCTCGGACTCGATCGCATCGTCGATATCGGCGGGTTCGTCAGCGCAGATGCGCCGGCCGGGGCGACTGGCCGCATGGCTGAAGCGTCGATGGGGAAGGACTCGGTCACCGGCCACTGGGAGATGATGGGCATCGTGCTCGACCGGCCGTTTCCCGTCTTCCCGGATGGATTCCCGAAGGAGATCATCGACGCGTTCGAGCACCGTATTGGGCGGGGCACGCTTGGCAACTACGCGGCCTCGGGAACGAAAATCATCGACGATCTCGGCGCCGAGCACATGCGCACAGGAAAACCAATCGTCTATACATCGGCCGACAGCGTGTTTCAGATCGCTGCGCACGAGGATGCCATTCCCCTCGACGAGCAGTACCGGATGAACAAGATCGCATTCGATCTGGTCGTTGGCGGCTACGGCCTTGGACGGGTCATCGCGCGCCCGTTCGTCGGCGAACCGGGACGCTTTACCCGGACGTCCAATCGCAGGGACTTCGCGATGGTGCCGACCTCGGAAACCACGCTCGATCGTCTGACGACGGCGCACGTTCCGGTCGTTGCGATCGGCAAAATCGACGACCTCTTCGCGGGGCGGGGCGTCACCCGGGCCATCCACACGAAGAGCGACGATGAGGGTGTCGATGCCGTGTTGTCCGAGATGGCATCGACCTCGGGCGGATTGATCTTTACGAACCTCGTCGACTTCGACACGCAGTACGGGCATCGCAACGATGTCGTGGGGTACGCCGCTAATCTCGAGCGGTTCGACTCGCGCCTCAAAGATCTGCTGCCGCGGCTGCGCCGCGACGACTTGCTTATCATCACAGCGGATCATGGCAACGATCCCACCACGCCGAGCACCGACCATTCGCGTGAGCACGTGCCCCTGCTTGTGACTGGACCGGCGGTGAAAGCCGGCGTCAGACTCGGGACGCGCACGACGTTTGCGGACCTCGGCCAGACGATTGCGGACAATTTCGGCGTCGGACCGATGAAACACGGCGAGAGTTTTCTGGGGGATCTACATTGATAGATTGGAGGATTGGTGGATTGGCAGAATGTTGGAAGAGTGAAGATTGAAGATTGGCCAGAATAGAGCGTCGGAGGGATGGGCGGCTGATTCGCGCATGCGCTCGCTGAGACGCGCGTGACGACGAATATTCTGCCAATCGTCACTCGACAATCTGACAACATTCTTCCAATCTGGCGATCTTCCAATCTTGCAATGGAGCGAAGTTTGTAATGGCGAGCATCAGAAAGCATTTAGAGGCGCGCGAGCGCCAGATTCTTGCGCCACAGGCGGCGAAGAGCGCCGATTCGCGCGGGCGCTTGCGGGACGAGCCCGAAGACGATGTGCGGCCGTCATTTCAGCGCGACCGCGACCGTATTGTGCACTCGAAGGCGTTCAGGCGTCTGAAGCACAAGACTCAGGTGTTTTTCGCTCCAACCGGCGATCACTATCGCACCAGGTTGACGCACACCCTCGAGGTCGCGCAGATCTCGCGGACCATCGCGAAGGTGCTGCAACTGCACGAGGAGCTCACCGAGGCGATCGCGCTCGGCCACGATCTCGGGCACACGCCGTTCGGGCACGCGGGCGAGCGCGTGCTCGACGAACTCATTCCCGGCGGATTCAACCACTACCAGCAGAGCCTCCGCATCGTCGATGTGCTCGAAAACGATCGCCGCGGGTTGAACTTGACCTGGGAAGTGCGTGACGGCATCGCCCATCACTCGAAGGGCAAGGGCGGATCTCCTGTCGGCATGCCACCGTCCCAGCGATCGAAAACGCTCGAAGGGCAGATTGTGCGTGTCGCCGATCTCACGGCGTATGTGAATCACGATATTGACGATGCGCAGCGGGCCGGCATCCTGCGCGCCGAAGACTTGCCGAGCAAGGCAGTTCAGCTGCTGGGTGACACGTCTTCCGCGCGGATCGGCCGCATGGTGAAAGACGTCGTCGAGGCCACTTTTGCCGGCGACCTGTCAGAAATCCGCATGAGCAGCGCGGTGCTCGACGCGACGCTGGAGCTGCGCACGTTTCTGTTTGCCGCCGTCTACGAGAACGATACCGCGACCGCGGAGTTCAAAAAGGCCGCAGGCGTGCTCGGGGGGCTGTGGGAGAAAATTCACGAGCGTCCCGACGAGTTCCTCGATCAGCGAACCATAAAGGAGGAGGGGATCGATGCCGCGGCCAAGGACTTTCTCGCCGGCATGACGGACCGCTACGCGGTCAATCTGTTTGAAACGCTCTACATCCCGAAACCGTGGGTGGGGCCGATCGAAATCGATATCTAGCAGTCGTCAGTCCGTAGCCGACAGGGCACAGTTGTGAGTCGCAATATGGTGTCCGGCTTTAGCCTGACGTGGTCGCGATTCATATGAGAGATGCGACTTGCGGCCAGCAAATGATGCGACCCCTTCGACCAGACAGGCCATCGCCCATGGCCGAAAGCCCAGAGACCATTGACCCGCCGCCGGGTTTGCATAGCAGGCGCAGGCAGCTATAATAGTGCGTTCTACCTGAGCCTAAAAGGCTGGCAGAACAAGGGTTATGCACCTTAGCCTCCGTTCGTTACAAGACGCGCACGAGCATTTCGACAACCGGTACGAGCCGTCGCTCTTCCCGACGACCGAAGGTGAGCTGTTTCGCGTGGTCTCGCCGGTGGTGCTGTCGTTCGATGTTGACCGGCAGGAGCCCGGGCGGTATCGCGTGGCCGGCCATCTTACGGGCGAAATCGAGCTGGCATGCGGGCGTTGTCTGGAACCGTTCGTTCTTCCGATTGCATCGGATTTCGACCTACGCTACGTGCCGCGCACCGAAAATGTCGGCGAAGGAGAACGCGAAGTCGAAGAGGACGACCTGGCGACGGCGTTCTACGACGACGACCAGATCGACTTGACGCACTTGATCATGGAGCAGTTCCAACTTGTGCTCCCGATGAAGGCGCTGTGCGCAGAGACGTGCAAAGGCCTGTGCCCGCAGTGTGGCACGAACCTGAACACCGGCTCGTGCAATTGCCACGTGACATGGGAAGATCCGCGGCTGGCGCCTCTGAAGGCGATGAAGCGCACCGATTAACGACTTACTTTCTACTTTCTACTTTCTACTTTCAGAGGTCCACACTAATGCCTAATCCCAAACGGCGCCATTCGAAGTCACGCACCGCCAAGCGCCGCACTCACGACACGCTGGTCGCGACGCAGTCGAGCGATTGCCCGAACTGCCGCGAGCCCAAGCCGTCCCACCGCGCGTGCCCGCATTGCGGGTACTATCGCGGCCGGCAGGTGCGCCCAGTCGACGAAGCATAAGAGAACCGTGACAGGCTTAAGGCTGCAGACGTCAGGCGTCTGTCCTGAACCGGAGTCCGCAGTCCAAAGCCCGCAGCTCAATTCATGATCAGAATTGCCGTAGACGCGATGGGGGGCGATCACGCCCCTCGCAGCATCATCGACGGCGCACTCGCTGCCGCACGTCACCTCGATCTGGGGCTTCTGCTCTCCGGCCAAGGCGATGTCATCCGCGCCGAGCTTGCGAGACATTCGGACGCGGCCCAGTTCAGCATCCGCATTCTTGACGCGCCCGACGTCATCGGCATGGCAGAGGCCCCCGCCGCGGCCCTGCGGCGGAAGCCGCGCGCGTCGATTCGCGTCGCCGCCGATGCAGTGGCAAACGGGGAGGCGTCGGCGCTGGTCAGCGCAGGCCACACGGGCGCAACGGTCATGTCCGCGCACGGCGCGTTCGGCATGCTGCCTGGCGTGGATCGTCCGGCGCTGGCGGCGACCATCCCGTCGGGCGACCGTCTCGGCGTGCTGCTCGACGTCGGCGCAAACGTGGAGTGTCGCGCACCGCACTTGCTGCAATTCGCCGCGATGGGCGCGGTCTACGCCAGGATCTCGCTCGGTGTCGATCGCCCGCGTATCGGCCTGTTGTCGATAGGCGAGGAAGAAAGCAAAGGGACCGAGTTGATTCGTGAAGCACACAGGCTGCTCAAAGGGTCTTCCCTCAACTTCATCGGCAACGTCGAGGCGCGCGAAGTGTACAAGGGCAACGCCGACGTGATCGTCTGCGACGGCTTTACGGGCAACATCGCATTAAAGGCGAGCGAAGGGCTCGTCGACACAGTGGAGCGGCTGCTCGGAGAAGAATTGTCTAGAACGTTTTCCGGAATGGTCGGCTCGCTCCTGTCGCGGCGAGCGTTCAGGCGGTTTCGTCGCCGCCTCGACTACTCTGAATACGGCGGAGCGCCGCTGCTTGGCGTCGCTGGCGTCTGTTTCGTGTGCCACGGCCGCTCATCAGCGAAGGCGATTCGCAATGCCATCCTCATGGCCCACCGATTTTCGACTGCCGGTTTCCTGCATCGTGTTGAGCAGGAGATCGCTATTGCTTCCGTTTCATGATTGCATTCGTCTTTCCAGGCCAGGGATCGCAGAAGGTGGGAATGGGCCGCGCCCTGGCCGACGCATTCCCGGCCGCCCGTGACGTCTTTGCAGAGGCGGACGAGGCGCTTGGCGAGGCCTTCAGCCGGCTGATCTGGGACGGGCCCGAAGAGGCTCTGACGCTGACGGAGAATACGCAGCCTGCCATCCTCACGGCGAGCGTCGCGGCGTACCGTGCGCTCGAGTCCGAGGGACTGGCATCGGCGGTCGCGTTCGTGGCAGGCCACAGCCTCGGCGAGTACTCCGCAAACGTCGCCGCGGGCACGTTTTCATTTGCCGACGCGGTTCGTACGGTACGGAAACGTGGCCGCTTCATGCAGGAGGCCGTGCCGGTCGGCACCGGCGCGATGGCGGCCATTCTGGGTCTCGACGAGGGTGGCGTAGCACAGGCGTGCGCCGAGGCGGCGCAGGGCGAGGTGGTGTCTCCCGCGAACATGAATGGCGCCGGCCAAATCGTGATTGCCGGCGCGAAGGCTGCTGTCGATCGCGCAGGCGCGCGCGCGAAAGAGCTGGGCGCAAGACGCGTCGTGCCGCTCGCCGTCAGCGCGCCGTTCCACTGCGCGCTCATGAAGCCCGCGGAGGATCGCCTCGCGCCGGAGCTGCGCGCGCTGTCGACGCGCGATCCGCGGATTCCTGTGGTCGCCAACGTCGATGCCATGCCGAAGCACGACTGTTCGGCGGCGGTCGAAGCGCTCGTCCGACAGGTGTCTTCGGCGGTGCGCTGGGAGGACAGCGTCCGCCGCCTTGCGTCGGATGGCGTCACAACGTATGTTGAGGTGGGCCCGGGGAGCGTACTGAGCGCGCTGATTCGCAAGATTCACCGCGACGCGAAGGTGGCATCGGTGGGTGCGCCCGAGGATTTCGATGCGATTCGCGCGTTCTAAAGCCGCGAGCGGCGCGGGGCGTAGGGGCCCCGCAAGCGAAGCGGCGTGGAGCGGGCGAGGCGCCCCCGCGACTAGCCAATGTTGAATCTTTCCGGAAAAGTCGCGCTCGTGACCGGCGCATCCCGCGGCATAGGAGCGGCGATTGCGAAGACGCTCGCCGCGCAAGGCGCGACGGTCATTGCCGCCGCGCGCGGATCGAACGCGGACGCGACTGTTGCGGACATCGTGTTGAAGGGTGGGAAGGCCGAATCGGCGGCGCTCGATGTCACCGATCACGCCGCAGTGGACGCCCTCGTCAGCGGCGCAGTCGCCAGGCACGGTCGCATCGATATTCTGGTCAACAACGCGGGCATCGCGCGCGACCAGTTGATGATGCGCATGAAACGCGCCGACTGGGATGCGGTGATTGCGACCAACCTGACGGCGGCGTACAGCTGCACACAGGCGGTGTTGCGGCCCATGATCAAGCAGCGTGGCGGTCGCATTGTCACCATCAGTTCCGTCGTGGGGCAGATGGGAAATGCCGGACAGGTGAACTACGCGGCGTCAAAGGCGGGCCTCATCGGGATGGCGAAGGCGCTCGCGCGTGAAGTGGCCTCGCGCGGCATCACCGTCAACGTCGTGGCTCCAGGCATGATCGACACGGACATGACCCGGGCGCTCGCGTCGGGTACATCAGAAACGTGGGCGCTGCAGATTCCGCTTGGCCGGCTCGGCACGCCGGAAGATGTGGCCAACACAGTCTGCTTCCTTGCCTCGGAGGAAGCGGCGTATATTACGGGGCAGGTCATAGCGGTCAACGGCGGCATGTATACGTAGGAGGATTGAATGGCGGTTGCTGAAAAAGTGAAAAGTATCATCGTGGAGCAGCTCGGCGTCGACGAGGAAGAAGTAACGCCGGACGCATCGTTCGTTGACGACCTGGGCGCCGACTCGCTCGACACGGTCGAGCTTGTGATGGCATTCGAGGAAGAATTCGGCATCGAAATCCCCGACGAAGACGCCGAGAAGATCACGCGCGTCAAGGAAGCGATCGAGTACATCGATTCGCACGCCAAAGGTAAGAAATAAGCATCGTGACCAACAGACGGGTCGTCGTCACCGGCATCGGGCTGGTGTCGCCGGTGGGTATCGGAACCGAAGTGAACTGGCGCGCGCTAACCACGGGCCAGAGCGGCATCGGGAAGATCACGCGATTCGACGCGTCGGCGTTTGCCGCCCGCATCGCCGGCGAGGTCAAGGGATTCGATCCGCTCCAGTTCGTCGAGAAGAAAGACGTCAAGAAGATGGACGTCTTTATTCAATACGCGATCGCGGCCTCGCAGTTCGCCATGGACGACGCGAAGCTCGAGATTACATCGGCGAACGCGGCGAATGTCGGCGTGTTCGTCGGCTCGGGCATCGGCGGGTTCACGAGTATTGAACGCGAGCACGAGGCGCTGTTGGCCGGCGGGCCGCGGAAGATCTCACCGTTCTTCATTCCCGCATCCATCATCAATCTCGCCGCAGGGCAGGTGTCGATTCGTTTCGGTGCGAAAGGGCCGAACCTGGCGACCTGCACCGCGTGCTCGGCGTCTGCGCACGCGGTCGGCGAATCGTTCGAGATCATCCGGCGCGGCGATGCCGATGCCATGATCGCCGGCGGATCGGAGGCGGCGATCACGCCGATGAGTGTCGGCGGGTTTGCCGCAATGCGCGCCATGTCGACGCGTAACGATGACCCCGACAGGGCGAGCCGGCCGTTCGACAAGGAGCGCGACGGATTTATCATCGGCGAGGGCGCGGGCGTGGTCATTCTCGAAGAGCGCGAATCGGCCATCGCGCGGGGCGCGCGCATCTATGCCGAAGTCGTCGGCTACGGCATGTCCGGCGATGCGTATCACATCACGGCGCCCACCGAGGACGGCAGTGGCGCGGTGCGCGTCATGGAGATGGCCCTCAGGAAGGCGCATATTGCTCCGCGGCAAGTCGCGTACATCAACGCGCACGGTACGTCGACGCCGCACAACGATCGCATCGAAACCCTCGCGATCAAGAATCTCTTCGGAGAGCACGCCTACAAACTGGCGATCTCCTCGACGAAATCGATGACCGGGCATCTGCTCGGGGCAGCCGGCGGCCTCGAAGCCGGCATCACCGCGCTGGCGGTGTATCACCAGACAGCGCCGCCGACGATCAACCTCGAATACCCCGATCCGGACTGCGATCTCGACTACGTACCTGGGAAGTGCCGCCCCGTGAAGATGGAGTACGCACTCTCCAACTCGTTCGGCTTCGGGGGCACGAACGCCGCACTTTTATTCAAGAAGCACGAGTAAAGCCACGACGACGCAGAGTTGCAGAGGCGCAGAGTTTCTTTTCGACAGAAATTCTCGGCGTCTCTGCGTCGAGATCCGTACACAGCTAGAATGTATCCATGCGCATAGCTGTCTGCATCAAGCAGGTCCCCACCCGCGAGTGGCAGCCGCGCATCGACGACAGCAAACGCGACGTGCGCGAGCAGGATGCGTCTTTCGAGATGAATGAGCCGGACGCCTATGCCCTCGAGGAGGCGCTTCGTCTTCGCGAAAAGCACGGAGGCGAGGTTGTGGCCTGCACCGCCGGCCCGGCACGCGCGAGCCAGGTGCTGCGCGAAGCGCTGGCGCGGGGCGCTGATCGAGCCATTCACGTCGAGCACGATCGCCTTTCTTCGATCACCACCGATTCCTTCGTCGTTGCGGACGCCCTCGCCAACGCCATACGCGCGGAGACATTCGACCTCGTGCTCACCGGCCTCCAGTCCGACGATCAGGGTGCGGCACAGACAGGAGTTATTCTCGCGGAGCGGCTGGGCATACCTCACGCGACCATCGTAATGGACGTGCAGCTAGCCGAGAATGGATCCGCACCTCTTGTGAGGGTGAAGCGAGAACTGGAAGGCGGTTGGTTTCAGTGGGTGGAGATGCCGCTGCCGGCGCTGGTCACCATTCAAAGTGGGATCAATCAGCTCCGATATGCCACGCTGAAAGGCATCATGGCGGCCAAGAAAAAAGAGATTCGCAAGGTGGCGGCATCGGTTTCCACGTCTCACTCGAGCGTCGTCGGCCTCGATGTTCCCCGCAAGACGAAACAGACGCAGCTCATTCCAGGATCACCCGCCGAAGCCGCCAAGGGCCTCATTGAAAAATTGAAAAACGAGGCGAGGGTAATCGGATGAGCCGCGAGTGGCGCGGGGCGATGGGGCCCCGCAAAGGAGCGGCGAGGAGCGGGGCGGAGGGGCCCCCGCGACTAAATAACGAGGCGAGGGTAATCGGATGAGCCGCGAGTGGCGCGGGGCGATGGGGCCCCGCAAAGGAGCGGCGAGGAGCGGGGCGGAGGGGCCCCCGCGACTAAATAACGAGGCGAGGGTAATCGGATGAGCCGCGAGTGGCGCGGGGCGATGGGGCCCCGCAAAGGAGCGGCGAGGAGCGGGGCGGAGGGGCCCCCGCGACTAAATAACGAGGCGAGGGTAATCGGATGAGCCGCGAGTGGCGCGGGGCGATGGGGCCCCGCAAAGGAGCGGCGAGGAGCGGGGCGGAGGAGCCCCCGCGACTAAATAACGAGGCGAGGGTAATCGGATGAGCCGCGAGTGGCGCGGGGCGATGGGGCCCCGCAAAGGAGCGGCGAGGAGCGGGGCGGAGGGGCCCCCGCGACTAAATAACGAGGCGAGGGTAATCGGATGAGCCGCGAGTGGCGCGGGGCGATGGGGCCCCCGCGACTAAATAACGAGGCGAGGGTAATCGGATGAGCCGCGAGTGGCGCGGGGCGATGGGGCCCCGCAAAGGAGCGGCGAGGAGCGGGGCGGAGGGGCCCCCGCGACTAAATAACGACGCGAGGGTAATCGGATGATCCTCGTCGTCGCCGAACAGGAGCGCGGCGAGCTGCATCGCGCGTCGTGGGAGGCCGTGGCCTTCGCTCAGGAGTTGGCTGGCGATCAGCCGGTTGAAGCGATCGTATTGGGCGCAGGTCCGGGCGATCCGGCTGCCGAGCTCAGCCAGGCAATGCTCGCAGCGGTCCATGTCGTCGACTCCGCCTTACTCGAACCGTACACGGCGGACGGCTACACTGAGGCGCTGCATCACGCGATTGAACAACTTCAGCCCACGCACGTCGTTTTCGCGCATACCTACCGCGCGCGCGACTTCGCCCCGAAGCTCGCAGCGCGCCTGGATCGCGCGCTGGTCACGGACTGTATCGGGTTGACCAGTGGTGAGCGGCCCGGATTTCTGCGGCCTGTCTATCAGGGCAAACTTGTCGCAGAGGTTGCTGCGGAGGGCGCGCATCCACACTTTGTCAGCGTGCAGGTCGGTTCGTACCGTGCCGACGCGGCGAAGCGCGGTTCGACGCCTGCGGCCGTGAAGCCGTTGAATGTGGCGCTCGAGGCGGCAGCTATACGGCAGAAAGCCGAAGCGCCGTTCCAGGAGGTGAAGCAGGCCGTCGATTTGTCGCAGGCCGACCGTATCGTCGCCGTCGGCCGTGGTATCAAGGGGCAGGAGCACATCGCGCTGGCGGCGAAGCTCGCGTCGGCGCTCGGTGCACAGCTGGCCGCATCGCGCCCGATTTGTGACAGCGGATGGCTGCCGATGGAACGCCAGGTCGGCAGTTCCGGGCAGACCGTCGCGCCCAAGCTCTACATTGCGTTGGGTATTTCCGGCGCCATCCAGCACGTCGTCGGCATGAAAGGCGCGCGCACGATCGTAGCGATCAACAAGGACGCCGACGCGCCCATCTTTGAAATCGCCGATTACGGCATCGTCGGCGATTTGTTCGAGATCGTGCCGGCGATGATTGCCGAGCTCGAGAAAGCCTAGCCCGATGTCTCAACGCAGAGACGCCGAGACGCCAAGAATGTTCTTTCTGAAGAAAAAGCGTTCTTCGCGCCTTTGCGTCTTTGCGTTGGGACGCCGAATATGAGCGATCGTGAGAGCCTCGACGTCGATATCCTGATCGTCGGCGGCGGGCCGGCAGGGTTGTCGGCGGCGTTGCGGCTTGCGCAGCTGCAGAAGGCGGCAGGCAAGACCCTCAGCATCGCCGTCCTCGAGAAGGCCGCGGACTCGGGAGCTCATCTGCTCTCAGGCGCTGTGCTCGATCCGCGAGCGCTCGCGGAGCTCGTGCCCGAATTCGAGTCAAAGGGCGCGCCGATCGCGTCGAAAGTGCACGACGATCGCGTCTACTTCCTCACGCCGTCCGGCAAGATCAATTTTCCCTTCACGCCTCCCCCGCTGCGGAATCACGGCAACTACATCATTTCGCTTCAGCAGTTGGGGAAGTGGCTGTCGGACCTCGTCGAAGCCGAGGGCGTCGACATGTTCTCGGGCTTTGCCGGCAGCGAGCTGTTGATGGATGGAGAACGGGTCGTCGGCGTGCGGACCGGTGACCGGGGCGTTGGGCGTCATGGCGCCCAGCGCGCGAACTTCGAGCCTGGAGTGGACATTCGGGCGAAGGTGACGATCCTGGCTGATGGCGTCCGCGGCAATTTGACGAAGCAACTGACTCAACGCTCGCGCATCGCGGTAGGCCGCCAACCGCAGCTATTTGCTCTTGGCATCAAGGAGCTGTGGGATGTGCCGGCTGGCCGATTGCCTGGCGGCACCGTCATGCACACGTTGGGATACCCGCTGGATCACGCGGAGTTCGGCGGCGGGTTCATCTACTCGATGTCCGATACGCGCCTGTCGGTCGGCTTTGTCGTCGGACTCGACTACGAAGATCCGATGTTCGATCCCCATGTCGCGTTTCAGCAGTTCAAGCTCCATCCGCTTGTCAGCGGTTTATTGCGCGACGGCCAGATGGTCCGATACGGCGCCAAAGCGTTGCCCGAGGGTGGATGGCTGACGCTGCCCCAGTGCGCAGTCGCCGGCGCAATCATCGTCGGCGATGCAGCCGGGTTTTTGAATTCCATGCGGCTCAAGGGTATTCATCTGGCGATGAAAACGGGAATGCTAGCCGCCGAAACCGCTTTCGACGCCGTTCGGGAGGGCGACACGTCCGAAGCCCGCCTGTTGGCCTTCGATGACAAGATTCGCCAGAGCTGGGTCGCCGCCGAGATGCGGCCCGTGCGGCACGTGCATCAAGCGTTCAAGTATGGATTGTTCGGCGGCCTCGCGTTCGCCGGGTTGCAGATGCTGACCAGGGGCTGGTGGATACGGCGGGTTGTACCGAGCACGGCAGGACATCTGCACGTGCGGATGATCAGCGAGCCGGGCCATAGGCACCCGGTGCCCGAGCTCAAACGCGATCGACAGCTGACGTTCGATAAGCTGACCAACGTGCATTTTTCCGGTACACGCCACGACGAAGATCAGCCGCCGCATCTACTCGTCCACACGGAGGTGTGTCATACGATCTGCGGCAAGGAGTATGGTCATCCCTGCATCAGGTTTTGTCCCGCGAACGTGTACAAAATTGTGCCTGGCACGGACGGTCCACGGCTGCAGATCAACGCGTCCAACTGCGTTCACTGCAAGACGTGCGACATCATGGACCCCTATCAGGTCATTACGTGGGTGCCGCCCGAAGGCGGAGGTGGACCGCGGTATGACGGAATGTAACTGAGGCAATCGAGACACTTGCTAGGGACTAGGGATGAGGGATTGGTGGAGCACTGGTCGCATTCTCGTGTGAAGCGCGCTCAGGTCGCAGCGATCGCCGGGCTCGGCGTACCGGTGATCACCGCCCTCGGCAGCTCCCTGACGTGGAAGGTCGAAGGGCTCGAGCACTTGCGGCTCGAAGGCAACGGCCGCCGGCCGATCATGGCTTTTTGGCACGGCCGCGTGTTGACCGCGACGTACTATTTTCGTCGGCGCGGCATCGTCGTGATGATCAGCGAGAACTTCGACGGTGAATGGATTGCCCGGATCATCGAGCAGTTCGGATTTCGTACCTCGCGCGGATCGACCACACGCGGAGGACAGCGCGCGCTGCTGCAGTTGAAGCGCGAAATGGACCGCGGGCAGCCGTCGGGCTTTGCTGTCGACGGCCCGCGCGGGCCTGCACGGCAAGCGCAGCCAGGCGCTATCTGGCTGGCGAAACTGACGGGCAATCCCGTCGTGCCGTTTCACATGGAAGCGTCGCGCTACTGGAGCCTGAAGAGCTGGGATCGCACGCAGATTCCGAAGCCGTTCGCGACCGTCGCGGTGGCGGTTGGCGCGCCAGTTGAAGTGCCGCGCGAGGCAGGCGGGGCCGTGCTGGAAGCAAAGCGCGTTGAGGTCGAGCAGTCGCTCTTCCAGTTGGAACGACGTGCCGCGGCGATGCTTGATTAGGAGGACCGGGAAGGAGTGTGATAGATGCGGAGTGACACATGGCTGCGTATCGCTGCCGGACTCACAGCGTTTCAAGCTGCGGGCCACACCTTTGGTGCTGTGCTAGCCGCGCCGTCGAGCGCCGAGGAGTCGACGCTGCGTGAGGCGATGCGCGCGTTTCGCCTGTCAGTGATGGGAATGGAGCGAACCTACTGGGATTTTTATTTCGGGTCCGGATGGGCCATCACGGCGCTGGCGCTGACGGTGGCAGCGGTGATGTGGTGGCTTGGCCCGATTGCCCGGATGTCGCCCGCCGCCGCACGACCGCTGATCCTGGCGCTTGCGGCCGGGTACGCTGGAATCACTGTGATCAGCGCACTCTACTTCGTGACCGCGCCAATCGTCATCGCGGCGATCATCACCGTGTGCCTTGGTATGGCCACCAAATCCCTAATCCCTAATCCCCTAATCCCCAATCCCTAGTCAAGGCAATGTCAGTGATTCTGATTCACTCCGATCGGTTCGGGGATCACCGTCCCCCTCCCGGCCATCCGGAGCGCGTCGAACGCGCCGAGGTGATGCACGCGGTTGCCGCCGCATGGAAACAGCGGGGCCGTATCGTCCAACCTCCGCGGCCCGCGACCCGCGATGAGCTCCGGCGAGTGCACAGCGACTCTTACTTGAAGGCCATCGACACCACTGCCGGCCGCGCTGTCTCTCTTGACCCGGATACCTACACATCCCCGGATTCACGCGACGTCGCATTGCTGGCCGCGGGCGCGGCGATCGGAGGAGTCGACGCCATCGTGCAGTCGCGCGCGACGCGCGTGATGGCGCTCGTTCGGCCGCCAGGCCACCACGCGGAGCGGGACCGGGCGATGGGTTTCTGCCTCTATAACAGCGTGGCCGCGGCGGCCGCGCACGCGCTGACGCTGGGCATGGATCGCGTCGCCGTCATGGACTACGACGTCCATCACGGCAACGGCACGCAGTGGATTTTCTACGAAGAGCCGCGCGTACTGTACGTCTCGACGCATCAGTACCCGTTTTACCCGGGCACCGGCGCGGCAGAGGACCTCGGTCGCGGCGCTGGCGCGGGGTTTACGCTGAATGTTCCGCTCGAGGCCGGCTCGACAGATGGCGATTACGCCGAAGTCTTCAAGTCTCTCGTCATTCCAGTGATCGACCAGTTCCGTCCGGAGCTCTTGTTGATCTCGGCCGGCTTCGATGCGCACGAGCAGGACCCGCTTGCGAGAATGCGGCTGTCAGCCTCGGGATATGCAGCGCTGACGAAATCGCTCTGCGATGCCGCCGACCGGCATTGTCACGGTCGACTCGTTGCAGTCACTGAAGGGGGCTACGACCTGTCGGCATTGAAAGCCTGCCTCGAGTCGACGATCGCCATACTTGACGGCGCACCTGTCCCGTCGTCACCAGGCACTCCTCTTCCCGCCACCCAGCGCTCCCGCATGGCCATCGCGCAGACGCGCTCGGCGCACAGCAAATATTGGAAGCTATAATGACGGAACGGTCCGGCTGAAGCCGGACTCGCCGCATATGGCCGACTACAAACCGCAGGCGCTCGACAGGAAGTGGCAGGAACGCTGGACCAGCGCGCGGGCGTTCGAGGTCGCCGAAGATCCGGCGCGCCCGAAGTACTACTGCCTGGAGATGTTCGCGTACCCCTCTGGCCATGCGCACGTCGGGCACGTGCGCAACTACATCATCGGTGACGTCATGGCGCGCACGAAACGGCTGCGCGGCTACAACGTGCTGCACCCGTTCGGCTGGGACGCATTCGGTCTGCCTGCGGAGAATGCGGCGATCAAGAGCGGTATCCATCCCGAGACCTCCACGCTCGCCAATATTGCGCACATGAAAGGTCAGCTGCAGCGCCTCGGAATCAGCTATGCGTGGGATCGCGAGTTCGCGACCTGCGAGCCGACATACTACAAGTGGAACCAGTGGCTGTTCATCAAGATGTACGAGCGCGGCCTCGCGTATCGCCGGCGCTCTTCGGTGAACTGGTGCGAGAAGGATCAGACGGTGCTCGCCAACGAGCAGGTGGTCGACGGCGGCTGCTGGCGCTGCGGTACGCCGGTCACCACCCGTGATCTCGAGCAGTGGTTTTTCAAGATCACGCACTATGCGAACGACTTGCTGGCGGGCATCGAGCAGCTGGGTAGTCAGTGGCCCGACAAAGTGCTGACGATGCAGAGGAACTGGATCGGGAGATCGCAAGGCACGCGCATCAAGTTCCCGGTGCTTGCGGAAGCGGAATCGTCGGCCGTCTCGGACACGATCGAAGTGTTCACGACAAGGATCGACACGATTTTCGGTGCCACATGTGTGTTTCTGGCTCCCGAGCACGAGATGGTCGAAAAGTTCGCGATGCTCTCCGAAGATGCGGCGGCGTTCCGGAAGAAGGCGACGTCGTTTCGCACGCAGGATCGCACCGCCCGGTTGACAGGCGAGATTGAGAAGGAAGGCTTCTTCACGGGGCGGTACGCGCAGAATCCGTTTACGGAAGAGCGCATTCCGATCTGGATCGCGAATTTCGTGCTCGGGGAGTACGGCACTGGCGCGGTCATGGCCGTGCCGGCGCACGATCAGCGCGACTTCGAGTTCGCGACGAAATACAATCTGCCTGTAAAGGTTGTCGTGCATCCTGACCCCGATCTCGGCCATACGCCGAAGATGATTGATCAGGCATTCGAAGACGGCGGCCGCCTCGCCGATTCGGGTGAGTTCACTGGCCTGACCTCTGACGTCGCGCTCGTCAGGATGGGCGAGTGGGTCGAGAAGAAGGGAATCGGCAAACGGACAGTACAGTTCCGACTGAAGGATTGGGGGATTTCGCGGCAGCGGTACTGGGGCACGCCGATTCCGATGGTGTACTGCGACACGTGCGGGATTGTGCCGGTCCCGTACGAACAGCTGCCCGTTGAGCTGCCGAAGGTGACCAATTTTACCGGCCGCGGCGACTCGCCTCTGGCGCAGGTGCCCGAATTCGTGAATGTGTCGTGTTCCAAATGCGGCGGCCGCGCAAGGCGCGAGACCGACACAATGGATACGTTCGTCGATTCGTCGTGGTATTTCTATCGATTCTGCGACCCGAAGAATGACGCGCTGCCATTCGACCCGGCGAAGGCGAAATACTGGATGCCCGTCGACTTCTATGTCGGCGGCGTTGAGCACGCAATACTTCATTTGATTTACTCGCGGTTTTTCGCGCGGGTGTTCCACGATATCGGCATGGTCGATCACAATGAACCGTTCCACCACTTGCTGACGCAGGGCATGGTGCTCAAAGACGGCGCGGTGATGTCCAAGTCGAAAGGCAATGTGATCGATCCGGACGAGATGATGCAGAAGTTCGGCGCAGACGCGCTCCGCCTCTACGTCATGTTCGTCGCACCGCCTGAAAAAGAGGTTGAGTGGAGCGATTCTGGCCTCGAGGGCAGCTGGCGGTTCCTGGCGCGTCTGTGGCGGGTCGTCGATCAGTGGTGCGATCGCGCAAAACGCGCCTCGCCGATCACCAGCGTCGGCGCCGGCGGCTTCGATGCCGCCGAACGGAAGCTCCGCCGCAAAACGCACGAGACAATCAGCCGCGTCACCGTCGATGTGGAGCAGCGCATCCATCTGAATACCGCCATCTCCGCCCTGATGGAGCTCGTGAACGAGATGTACGCGTTCAGCGAATCCGCGCAGAAGGCCGGCACGGCGCGCGGCGAATCGGCGAGCGTCATGCGCGAAGCGATCGACGCGCTGGTCATCATGCTCTCTCCCTTCGCGCCCCATACCGCAGAAGAGCTGTGGGAGATGACCGGCCACGAAGGCGGCGTCGCTCAGGCGTCGTGGCCGTCGTTTGACGAGGCCGTCGCGAGGGCCGACGAGATCGTGGTGCCCGTGCAGGTGAACGGGAAGCTCCGCAGTCGCCTGACGGTCGCGGCTGACACGCCGGAAGGGGAGCTGCGTCAGCGTGCTCTCGCCGATCCGGCGGTGCGGCCGCACGTCGAAGGCAAGACCGTCAAATCGATCGTCATCGTGAAGGGGAAGTTGATTAATGTGGTTGCGGCGTAAGCCGGCGCTGGCGGCGTGGATCCTGGCGGCGGCGCTGGCGTCGAATGGATGCGGGTATGCGCTCGCGGGACGTGGAAATTTCCTCCCGGCCTATATCCGTACGATCGGCATTCCGTCGTTCGAAAACCACACGTCGCTGTTCCAGATCGCACAGCTCGTCACCGACAAGGTGCGGACCGAATTCATCAGCCGCGGCAACTACAAGATCGTCCCGGAGGCGACAGGCGCCGACGCCGTCCTGGTGGGCGCCGTTACGAACGTCATGGTGGTGCCTACGAACTTCTCAGCCGAGCAGACGGCGTCCCGCTACACGATTACCGTGACCGCCAACATCCAGCTGCGCGATGTCCAGAAAGACGCGATTCTCTGGAGCAACCCTGCAATTACGATCCGCGAGGAATACGACGCAACCAGTTCGTTCACCAACGACCCGTCAGGACTGGTCGACCCGGGCTCGTTCTTCAACCAGGAGTCGAATGCCCTCGAACGCGTCAGCAGCGAGTTTTCGCGCTCGGTCGTGAGCGCAATCCTGGAAGCATTCTGATTGGCCGCCGCCTCGCAAGCTGACGTCCGCAAACAGATCGCCGCCGGCAAGGTGGCTCCCATCTACTTGCTGGGCGGCGCCGATGAAGCCGCGAAGGTCGCGTTGGCCGGGGAATTTCTCGAGCTCGTCGAACCGGAGCTGCGCGCGTTCAACGTGGATCGGCTCTACGGCGGCGAGACGACTGGCGCCGAGGTCGTTGACGCCGCACGCACGCTGCCGATGATGGTGCCGCGGCGTGTCGTGCTGCTCCTGCACGCCGAGCGCCTCCTGAATCCCAAAAAAGACAGCGACGCGACTGAGCGAGATCTGGAGACGTTCGAGTCGTACCTAAGAGCGCCGGTCGACACGTGCTGCCTCGTGGTGGTCGCCGCGGGCGTCGACAAGCGCCGCTCGCTGACCAGGCAGCTGATCTCGAAAGCCGTCGTCGTCGAATGCTCCGGTCCTGCCGACGCCGTCGAAGCCGCGAAATGGGTCAAGGATCGAGCGGCGAAAGAAGGCCTGACGATCGACGCCCGCGCCGCGCGGCTGGTCGCCGATCGGGTCGGTTCTGATGTCGTCAGGCTGCGCGCAGACGTCGAGCGCCTCGTCCTGTACGCAGCAGGAAACGAAACGATTACGGAAGCTGATGTGAAGGAGATCGTGGCGCCCGCCACATCGCAGGATGACTGGGGCGTCACGCGTGCCATCGAACGGGGATCAGCCGGAGACGCGCTGCGCGAGCTCGGGCTGATGATGGACAACGGCGCCGTCCCCTACATGATTCTTGGCCAGCTCGCGTGGTTCGTCCGGACGAAGGTGCCGGCGACGAAGGTGAGCTCCGCGGTCGAAGCGGTGTTCCGAACAGACCTCGCCATCAAAACGTCCGCGGGAGATCCAAGAGCGCTTCTGGAGCGGCTGGTGGTGGAACTCTGTGGAAGATAACGTTCCGGTTTCAGGTCCCGGCTCCAGTTCGGGTTCGGAGAGTCCCAGAACGGGAACCGGAACGCGAAACTGGAACTCTAGGCGGTCTTCGCGTAACGCGCGCTAAGCCGCGACTTGTAGCGGCTCGCCGTATTGCGGTGGATGATTCCCTTGCCGGCCATCTTGTCGATCAGCGAAATCGCTTCGCTCAGCTCTTTCTTGGCGGCAGACTTGTCCTTGTCAATGACGAGGCGAATCTGCTTGAGGGTGGCGCGAAGCTGCGAACGGTACCGGCGGTTGCGCTCGCGATGCACCAGACTCTGCCGGTGCGCCTTCAGCGCTGAAGCGTGTGTAGCCAAAACTTATCCTCTCAATACGTATGGACGTGCCTGGCGCGCCGTAGCCTTCGCGAAGGGCGGCACCATGGAAAACCGCTATTTTACCACTATCGGCCGACTTCGACGAAGTCGCCGCTGATGGGTTTCGTGTTGGTGTATTTCACGATTGGACGGCCGTCCACGATTTCGGTGACCCGGTAGATGCGCGCGCCCGGCGCGCTCCGAACCTTGCCCTCAGTACCTGTGATTTTCAGGACGTAGTCCTGGGTTTCTTTGTATGGCGGCACCCGGGATCCGTACTTGTCGACGGCGCCAGGACCGGCGTTGTAGGCCGCCAGCGCGAGCTGCTCGTCGTGGTCGTAACGATCCAGCAGTTGGCGCAGGTAGGATACGCCGGCACGGATGTTTTCCGCGGGGCTGAACGGGTCGATGACGCCGAACTGCTTTGCCGTCGCGGACGTCAGCTGCATCAGTCCCATGGCGCCCTTCGGCGATAGGGCACGGGGGTTAAAGGCCGATTCCACCTGAATGACGGCGCGGACGAGATCGGGACGGATACCTTGCTGGTTCGCGTGCTGACGAATAAGGGGCTCGAATTGAGAGTTCGATCGGGCCGCCAGGGTAGGACTGACCGGCACCGTGATGGCGCGCGCCGCGGCATCCTGAGGGCGGTCTGAGAGTGTCAGGATTCCGCTCTGGTCCCGCCACGAGTAGATCTGTGCCTCGGCAGGCCTATCGAGGCCACCCACGACGCACAGCGCCGCCGCACTGATTAGAAATCGGTGTTTCAAGGTCGGTAACTTACAGCAGGGCGAGCCAGTCTACGGCCGCAGCGCTACAGACACAGCCCGACCTGTTCCGGGGTATCGGCAGAAGTGTGAACGGACTTTAGTCCAAGGCCGTTTGAGCGAGAGTTCTCGCTTGGGCAAGTGCCCGAGTGACCTCACCGGTCAGATTCCCGCCAGCTTCCGCGAAGTCGGCCCGGCCACCGCCCCGGCCGCCGACAATAGGAGCCAGTTCTTTTACGACGTTGCCGGCGTGAACCTTCGGGACGAGGTCTTTGGTAACCGCCACCACGAGTGACACCCGCCCGTCCTCCACCGAGCCGATGACGACGATGCCGGTTTTGATGCGGTCGCGATGCGCGTCGGCAAGCTGGCGCAGTTCGTCTTTTCCGAGGCCGGTCGCTGCGTGCGCCACGAATTTCCCGCGCGCGAATTGCGCTTCCTCGACGGCCGCCGCGGCGCCCTGCTGGCTGCGTGCCCCTTCGACCTTCAGCTTGCTGATGTCGCGCGCCAGCCGTTTGTTTTCCGCATGCAGGTGCTCGACGGCCGCGCGTCCGCGTTCCGCGCTTGTTCCGAGGGCACCCAGTAGTTCGTCGAGCGCAGCACGCGTCGACTGATGGTGGCGAACGGCGTCGGCGCCGGTGACGGCTTCGACTCGCCGCACACCCGCAGCCACACCACTCTCGGACAGGATTGTAAAGAACCCGATGTCGCCCGTCGCCCGGCAATGTGTTCCGCCGCACAATTCCATGCTGAACCCCGGAATGGACACCACGCGGACACGGTCGCCGTATTTCTCCCCGAACAGCGCCATCGCGCCGGACGCCATGGCTTCCTCCGTCGAGCGCTCATCGGTGACGACGGGTGCGTTGCGATACACCTGTTCGTTGACAATCTGCTCGATTTCGACGATCTGCTCTCGTGTCACCGACGACGAGTGCACGAAGTCGAATCGCAGGCGATCGGGCGCGACGAGCGAGCCGGCTTGTTTCACGTGCGAGCCCAGCACTTTGCGCAGCGCGGCGTGAAGCAGATGCGTCGCCGTGTGGTTCCTGCGCGTCGCGTTGCGGGTGGCCGCATCGACGTCGGCGGTGATGATGTCGCGCTCGCGCAGCGTGCCGTGGGTCAGCTGGATGCGGTGCAGGCGGGGCATTCCCGCGGCGATGCGGGACATTCCCTCGACATGCGCCGATGCCGCCGACGCATCAGCGTGCAGGGAGCCGACATCCGACACTTGACCGCCCGACTCGGCATAAAACGGCGTCTGTCCCAGGGCCGCATAACCGTGGTCTCCTTGCTTCAGCTCTTTGACCTGCCGTCGTTCCTTGTCGAATAGGGCAATCACCGGAGTCCCTTTCACAGAGGTCGTCGTGTAGCCTTCGAAACGATCCCCGGCAGCGCTCAGGCCCTGCTGCGACTGATCTGATTCGAAGACGAACTCCTGGCCCTTCTTTCCCTCGAACGCACTTTTCGCTCGTGCCTTTTCCCGCTGGCCTTCCATGGCGTGCTCGAACGCCGCGCGGTCGACACCGACCTGGCGCTCGCCCGCGAGATCTTCGATGAAGTCGAGCGGCAGACCAAAGGTGTCGTAGAGCTTGAACGCTTCGTCTCCAGACAGTTGGTGGGCGGACGATGCCGCAGCGCGATCGATGGCGTCTTCGAGCCGGGGAAGCCCTCCCGCGAGGACGGCGCTGAATCGCTCTTCCTCGTTGCGGACCACGCTGACGACGGTGTCGCGATTCGCGCGGAGCTCGGGATAGGCATCGCCCATCTCACGCGCGATAACGTCCACGAGCCTCGGCAGAAACGTCTCGGTGATGCCGAGCCTCATACCGTGCCGCATGGCGCGGCGCATGATCTTTCGGAGAACGTAGCCGCGAAACTCGTTCGAGGGCATCACGCCATCCGCAATGAGAAACGCGGCTGATCGCGAATGGTCGGCCACGACCCGCATCGACACGTCGTCAAGGCTCATCGATCGGCCGTATTGCTTTCCTGACAGCCTGCCAATTTCGTCGAGGAGCGGACGGAACAGATCGGTATCGTAATTCGACTCGTGTGCCTGGAGGACCGCGGTGAGGCGTTCGAGCCCCATGCCTGTGTCGATCGATGGCGCGGGAAGCGGCTTGAGCGAACCGTCGGCTTGCCGGTCGAACTCCATGAACACGTTGTTCCAGATTTCGATGTAGCGGCTGCAGCTGCATTCGACGCCGCGGCACACCGCCTCGGGGCAGGGAAGATGGTTGCCGCGGAAGTAATAGATTTCCGAGCAACGGCCGCACGGGCCGGTCTCGCCCATCTGCCAGAAGTTGTCGTCCGATCCCAGCTCCGACAGATGATCTTCGGAAACGTATTTCAGCCAGATCTCGCGCGCATCGACGTCCCGGGGGATCGCGCCTTCGCCTTTGAACACCGTGACAAACAGCTTGTCCTTTGGAATGTGCCACTCACCGGTCAGCAGTTCCCACGCATGCCTGATCGCGTCGCTTTTGAAGTAGTCGCCGAACGAGAAGTTGCCGAGCATCTGGAAGAACGTATGGTGGCTGGGCGACGGCCCGACGTTCTCGAGATCGTTGTGCTTTCCGCTGACGCGCATGCACTTCTGGCACGTCGCCGCACGGGTGTACTCGCGCCGCTCTTTGCCGAGGAACACGTCCTTGAACTGGTTCATCCCGGCGTTGGTGAAGAGAAGCGATGGGTCGTCGTGCGGCACGAGCGACGAGCTGGATACCACTCGATGGCCGTTCCGCTCGAAATACTCCAGAAAAGACGCGCGAATCTCTCTCCAGGTCATGTGTCTGAACACCATTTTACTGTGGAACTACGAGGCCACGAAGAGCACGAAACAGGACTAACGCTTCAGCTCAGCGCGGATCGCTGCCGACGCCGCCGATGCGGAAAAGCCCTGACGGACGAGATACGCGAGGATCTTCCGGCGCTCGCGGGGATCTTTGAGACGCTCCACGTTGCCGCGGAGGCGGATCGCGAGTGTCCTGCCGAGCAGCGCGTTCTCGTCCTCATCGCTGAAGAGCTCGCGCACGATCTCTTTTGCAAGGTCGCGATCGACCTGCATGGCGATGAGCTTGCCCATGACGCGGTGCGGGCCGTGCCGGCGCACACGCGCTTCGGTCCGTGCGACGGCGGTGGCCGCGCGCCGGTCGTCGACCGTGCGATCCTGAATCAGGCGCTCGAGGGCCGGCTTGATCGCGATCTCGGAATAGCCTTTTTCAGCGAGGCGTGAGCGTACCTGCGCTTCCGACAACTCGCGCGCGGTCAGCCAGCGGAGCGCACGAAAATATGCGGCTTTCGACGAGTCGGGGTCCTCTGGTGCGCGCGGTTTCTTCACCGAAGTGATCTTATCCGCCGAAACACGTTGGCGCGGAAGCCGTGTAGTCGGACGCGCTTTCGCGACGGCGGCACGGAGGCGTTTAGCGGCTCTTCTGTCCCGCGGCGACCATCTCCGGCACGTATGTCAGCCACCCGTGCGTGTCGGGCGCCTTACCGTGGATGATGTCGAGAAACCGGCGTTGAATCGCCTCAGTCACCGGGCCGCGGCGGCCGCTGCCGACCGTGATCTTGTCGACGGACCGGATGGGAGTCAGCTCTACCGCGGTTCCGACGAAAAACACTTCGTCTGCGATGTAGAGCATTTCGCGCGGGATATTTTCTTGTGACACGCGATAGCCGAGATCCTCTGCAATCTGAATCGCCATGCCGCGCGTGATGCCGGGCAGAATCGACGCACTGAGCGGCGGTGTGTGCACCACGCCATTGCGCACGACGAAGATGTTCTCGCCGCTGCCTTCGCTGACGTACCCGAACGTGTCGAGCGCGATGCCTTCGCTGTACCCGTTGGTCTCGGCCTCCATCCGGATGAGCGCGGCATTCGCGTAATTGCCGCTCGTCTTCGCGAGCGATGGAAACGTGTTGGGGGCCATGCGGTTCCACGAGCTGACGCATACATCGACGCCTTTTTGGAGGGCATCGGCGCCGAGGTAGGCCCCCCATTCCCACACCATGATGGCGACGTCGACAGGGCAGGGAAGCGGATTGACGCCAAGCGCGGCGTAGCCGCGATACATCAGCGGACGGATGTAACACGCCTTGAAGCCGTTCGCCTGGACGGTGTCGATGACGCCCCGCTCGAGCTGCTCCTGCGTGTACGGGCACTCCATGCGGTAGATCTTGGCGGAGTCGATGAGGCGCGCCATGTGCGCGTCGAGACGAAGGATTGCGGATCCCTTCGGCGTGTCGTACACGCGCGCCCCTTCGAAAACGCCACTGCCGTAGTGGATGACGTGAGAGGCGATGTGGATGTTGGCGTCCTTCCACTCCACCAGCTTCCCATTCATCCAGATCTTGCCCGTGCCCGAAAAAGCCATGATCTTTGAACTCCTAGAAAAAATCTTAGCATTTACTGCGCTTCGCCACAAAACGGGCATCGCGCAGATCGTGCGTGAAGCGGCTTGCGGCAGTGCCAACAGAAGCGCGGCTGCGGTGTTTCGCGCGCGCGCAAGCGGTCGTGAATGCTCTGCACGTTTTCTGAGGGTGGCGGCGCTACGGGAAACGCCGCCGGCGGCGTGATGACACGCGTCGTCCGTTTCCGGCCGCGTACAGAGAGCAGGTCCTTCAACAGCGCTGCAGCACTCTGATAGCGCGCGTTTACGTCGGGCGCAACCGCCTTCATGACGATGTCGTTGAGCTTCGCCGGAATTTTCGGGTTCCGGGTACGTGGCGGGGAGATGAGTTCACCCTTCATCAGCTTCTCGAGGTCGGCCGGCGACGGAGTGTTATACGGCAGTACCCCGGTCAACATCTGGTACATCGTCACGCCGAGCGAGTAGATGTCGGAGGCAAACACCGTCTTGCCGTGGAACTGTTCAGGCGCCATGTACGGCGGGCTGCCGATCACGGTTGTGCCATGCGCCGCGATCTCGATGAAGCGCGACGTGCCGAAGTCGGCGACCTTCAAGAGCCCGCCCTCCGATACCAGGACGTTTCCCGGCCGAAGATCTCGATGGATGACGCCGTTCTGATGGGCGTGGTCGATGGCGTTGCAAATCTGGCAGGTGTAGTCGAGCGTGCGCGCAAGATCGATTCTCCCGTCGCGCGAGATGACGGTCTCGAGCGTGTCGCCAGCCACGTACTCCATCACGATGAAGAAAATGTTGGACTGCTTCTCCGCCGTCAGGATCGAAACGATGTTTGGATGGTTGAGCGAAGCGAGCAGGCGCGGCTCTCGAAGCAGATCGCCGAAGTCGACGTTCTGCCGATGGGGCACCTTGATCGCGACCTTCTTGTCGATCCAGGTGTCTTCGGCGAGGTAAACGGTGCCGAATCCTCCGCTGCCGAGAGGGGACAGAATCTTGTACTTTCCGACAGCCTGACCGCGGAAAAACACTGGACGCAGTATACAGGGTGGGCCGACCTCGCCGGCATGCGAGCCGACCTGAAGGTCGGCACTATGTACGCGGCTATCGCAACGGGGGCGGTCATCACGTGCGTGGTGCTGGCCGTCACGCACGTACTGCTGGCCTTCAGGCCAGCGCCCATGCCGTTACAATTCCCCACGTGCATCGGTTTTACGCCCCCGGCTTTGCGGCGTCGGGCGAGGTTTACCTGCCCGACGACGAAGCGCAGCATCTGGCGCGAGTGCTTCGGCTTCAGCCTGGAGATTCGGTGGCGATTTTTGACGGCCAGGGACGCGAGGCGCTGGCGCGTGTTGCCTCTGTTTCGCCGCGCCGTGTCAGCGTCCATGTGAGTGAGCCGCGCACCGCGGCTCCCGAACCGCACGTTGCCGTGACACTGGCGCAGGCGCTGCTGAAGAGCGACAAAATGGACCGCGTCATCCGCGACGCTGTCATGCTGGGTGTGACGGCCGTGCAGCCGTTTGTGAGCAGGCGGACCGATGTGCCGATGAAAGCCGTGGCGAAAGGTGGCCGCCACGATCGCTGGGAACGCACGGTCATCGCCTCAGTTAAGCAATGCGGCCGCGCAGTAGTTCCTCCTGTATACGACCCGCAGGAGTTCGCAACGTTGCTCGATTCGACCACGGGCCGAAACAGATTGATGTTCGTCGAACCTGGCGCGCACACGCACGCGGCTGACGTTGCGACCCTCGAAGGGCAGCAACCCTCTGATGCCCTCGTCCTGATAGGACCGGAAGGCGGGTGGGATACGTCGGAACTGACGGATGCGGCGGCAGCTGGTGTGACGCTGCTGTCATTCGGCGGGCGAGTGTTGCGCGCCGATGCAGCCGGGGCGTCCGTGATCTCCGTGCTGCGCTACGTCTGGCGGGATCTGTAGAGCGCGCTCATCCATTCCTCTTCCTGTGCGATCGAGTCCAGGTCGGCGACTGTGTTCAGCGCGGATGCGACGGCGTCTGCCTCGGTCTGCATGAATCCACTGACGATCAGGTGTCCGGCGGGCGTGGCGAGGGCGCCAAGCGTCGCGGCAGAGCGCTCGAGGAGTGCGCCCGTCAGGTTGGCCATGACAATGTCGGCGCGCGCGGACATCGTGCGAAAGTCTGATTCCTCGAATCGCACGCGATCGCCGATCTCGTTCAGCGCTGCGTTCTCCCTCGCATTCGCGAGTGCATCCGGATCGATATCGATGCCCACCGCTGATCGCGCACCGAGTTTGATCGCCGCAATCGCCAGGATGCCAGACCCGCAGCCGACGTCGAGCACGGTCTGATTCGTGATCTGCAGCTGCTGCAGGGCCTTCAGCATCAGGCGCGTCGTCGCATGATGGCCCGTGCCGAACCCCATCGACGGCCGGACGACGACGACAATGGGGTCTGACCCCCCGACACTCCCGGATCCCCGGAACGCCAGCAAAGTGTCCCCATCTGCGGCTTCGGGGTCTGACCCCCGTACAGTACGGGGGTCAGACCCCAGCGTGCTCAGTGACCCCATGTCCCAGGGTGGAGCAATCACGAGGCGGCCGACTGTTATGGACCGCAGTTGCGCCTGGGATCGCGCGGCCCAGTCTTCATCCTCCACACTGAGGTTTTCGACAAACACGTGGCTGCCGAACGACGCCGCGAGCGCGCGGGCTGCGGCGTCGCGGGATTCTGTCGACGTGAAGAAGGCGCGGAGGGCGGACGTCTCGTCGGACTCTTGAATCGCCGTGGGTTGAAAGTCGTCGAGCTCTGCGAGCACGAGCTCCGCGAGTTGCGGGTCGCAACTCGGCACATGAATGTCGAGCGCGGGCCAGGCCTTACCCAAAAATATCTTTGACCTTCTCGAAGAGATTCTTCTCGTCTTCCTCGGCGTTTCGCGCCACCGGATCGAACTTTTCTTTCGGAAGCGTCCTGCCTAGCTGTTCGAGCGCGGCCCGCTGTTCCTTGTTGAGCTTCTTCGGCGTGACCGCCTGCACGGTAAAGAAGAGATCGCCGCGGCCTCTGGCGGACACGTCCGGCATCCCCTTGCCCCGGAGCCGGAAGACGCTGCCTGACTGCGTGCCCTCCGGCACCCTGAACGACTCGGTTCCATCGAGCGTCGGCACGTCGATGCTGCCGCCAAGCGCCAGCGTCGTGAAATTCAGGGGAATCTCGCATGCGAGATTGTTGCCCTCGCGGCGGAAGAACGGATGCGGCGCGACTTCGATGAACACATAGAGATCGCCCGAAGGTCCGTTCTGCGCTCCCCCCTCACCCTCACCGCTGATGCGGAGTCGTTGGCCGTCGGCGATACCTGCCGGAATCTTGACCGTCAGCTTCCGCTCTTTGGTCGTGCGCCCCTGACCCTTGCACGTAGTGCACGGTTTCGCGATGGTACGGCCCGTGCCCTGGCAGCGGGAGCACGTCCGCGCGACCGTGAAAAAGCCCTGCTGGAATCGCTGCTGTCCGTGGCCCTGGCATTGTGGGCACGTCGTCGGGCTCGTACCGGGCGCCGCGCCGGAACCGTGACATGTATCGCACGTCTCGAGGCGGGGAATATCGACGGTCGTCTCCACGCCCTTTGCAGATTCTTCGAACGTGATCTCGAGGTCGTAGCGCAGGTCGCTTCCGCGCTCGGGACCGTTTCGTCGGCCACCGCCAAAGAAGTCTCCGAAGATGCCGCCGAACACATCTTCGAAGCCGGCGAACGTCGAGGGATCGAAGCCCGCTCCGGCCTGCGACGACACACCCGCATGTCCGAACCGGTCATAGCGCGCCCGCTTGTCGCCATCGGAGAGAATCGCATAGGCCTCGGCGGCCTCCTTGAATTTCTCCTCAGCCTCCTTGTTGCCCTGGTTGCGATCGGGATGGTGTTGAAGGGCCAGCTTGCGATACGCGCTCTTGATCTGCTGATCACCGGCGTTTTTCGGCACACCGAGGATCTCGTAATAGTCCCGTTTACTCACGCTTTCGCTACTTTCACCATCGCGGGGCGTACCAGCTTGTCGCCGAGGCGGTAGCCGCGCGTGAACTGTTCGATGACTTCGCCATCCTGGCGATCCGGGGCGTCTTCATACGCGACGGCCTGATGCACCTGCGGATCGAACTGGGTACCGACGGCGTCGACAGGAGTCACGCCGCGCTTGCGCAGCATGTCCATGAGGGCCCGATGGATAATCTCGAGCCCCTGGCGGTACGACTCGGCACCGGGCGCGTCGGCCTGAAGCGCGCGCTCGAAATCGTCGATCACGGGCAGCAGCTCCTGCACGAAATCGGTTGCCGCCATCTGCGTCAGATCCCTGCGTTCACGATCGACGCGTTTGCGATAGTTATCGAACTCGGCAGCCTGGCGGAGCAGCCGATCGTGAAGGCCGTCGCGCTCTTTGCGCAGCTCCACAATTTCGTCGGCGAGCACCGGGGTAGGGTCGGTTGCCTGCGCCGCCGCGCCTTCGTCGTCCATCCGTTCCACGTCAGAGGCTTCTGCAGAGTTGGTACGTCGTGATTGGTCGGCCATGGCTCTTACCGGATTACATGGTGTCGCGGAGGACCCGCGACACGGCTAATGCAACGCCGTCGACAACGGCGATGGTTCTGGAGTAGTGCATGCGCATCGGGCCGATGACGCCAACCGTGCCGCGGCGCGTCCCGTCGACATAGGTTGACGCGATGATGCTGAATGCGCGGAGATCGGGGGTGCGGTGCTCCTGGCCGATGACGATCGTCAGGCCAGGCCCGTCCATGTACTCGTTGAGTAGCTTCACGAGCCTCTCTTTTTCTTCGACCATGCGCAGCAGCGCGCTCAGCGTCCCGATCGTGATGCCGCTGTCTTCGCTGGCCTCGTCGAGCAGCGAGGCCGCGCCGTCGACGAAGAGCGGCGATTTCATTGGGAGCTCTTGCAGGCCCGTCCGTGCAAGCCGCAGCGCGCGCGCCCGCAGCGCATCGCACAGCGTGCGCTCGTGACGAAGCCGCTCCAGCACCGCGAGACGGATGTGTTCGAGGGGCATGCCGGCGAATTCGGTGTTCAGATAGTTCGACGCCTGTCGCAAGTCGCCTGGATCGATGTCTTCGCCGACATCGATCGCTTTCCTGGAGACCTGGCCGCGGTCAGTCACCACCACGACGAGCACTCTCGTGGAACTGAGCGGGACGAACTCGATCTCTTTGAGAATACCGTCAGATGTCATCGGCAGCGCAAATGCGACCAGCCGCGATGCGCGCGACAGCACCTGCGAGACCGCGGCCAGAACGTCCTCAGCAAGGGCAGGACTGCCCGCATCGCGACGAAGCTGCGCTTCGACCGCGGCGCCGTTGCGAACGGAGCGGGGAGCGGCCAGAAGCTGATCGACATAGAAACGGTAACCGCGATCGGTTGGGATGCGGCCGGCCGACGTATGGGGTTGCTGCAGGTATCCCAGGTCCTCGAGCTCGGCAAGCGTGTTCCGGATCGTCGCTGACGACACACCCAGCCCGGCCACGTGCATCAACCGGGCCGAGCCGACAGGCTCGCCCGTGTCGATGTATTCAGCAACGAGTGCGGCGAGAATCTGCGCCGGTCTTGGCGAAAGCTGCGACATGTTTAGCAGTCAGCTGGCTAGAGTGCTAAGAGCGATTATACACGCGATCCCAGCGCATCGAGACCGCGGCCAGCTTTGGATCCTGTATCTTCCCTCGGCGGACTGCGATGAGCTCGGCCATGATGGCGACCGCGATCTCTTCCGGACTGACCGCGCCGATGTCGAGGCCGACGGGTGCATTGACGCGCTGCAGGCATTCCGGAGGCATGCCCTCGGCGAGCAGCGCGTCGTAGATGCGCTTCACCTTCGCCTTGCTGCCGATAAGTCCAAGATACCGCAGGTCCCGCGCCGCGAGTGAGCGCAGCGCGTCGAGATCGTGCGTATGTCCGCGCGTCACGATGACGACGTACGCGTTCGGTGATAGGTCGGCCCGGTGGAGCCACTCGGGAATCGTGTCGACGATCACTTCCGTCGCATCGGGAAAGCGTTCCGTGTTCGCAAACTTCTCGCGGTCGTCGAGCACGTGCGTGCGGAACCCTATCGTCTGGGCGAGGCGCGCCAGGTGATAGCCCACATGGCCGGCGCCGATGACGTACAGGCGTGGCGTCGCTTCGAGCGGCTCGATATACACCTGCATCTGACCGCCGCAGACCAATCCGTTTTCCTGCGCAAAGTCGTCGTTGAGGTCGTATTTGACGAGCGACGGCTTGCGTGTCTGAATCGCGTCCTTCGCCTTCCAGAAGGCGTCGTTCTCGTAGCACCCGCCCCCAATCGTGCCGACGGTGCGGCCATCGGGGAAGACGAGCATCTTTGCGCCGACTCGCTGCGGCGTCGAGCCGTTGGCCGAGACGATTGTCACCAGCGCCGCGTCTTCGCCGCGCTCGAGCGCCTCTGTCAGCGCTTGGAAAACTTCCTGGGACATGCGTGGGTTCATTATAGGCCAGACAGAGCTAAACCTCCGGCGGCGAGAACGAAGATCTCGAATCTACGATCTGTAATCTTCTTTGGAAGAAGAACCCGGAAACCGGAACCTGGAACTCTGGAACTGGAATTCGAACCCCTAAAACCGGTGGATCTCACAAAACTGCCCTGGTTCCGATCCGCTCAGGAACGACTCGCTGAACACCCGGAGGCAGCCTGAAGTGGCCGTTGCGCCGGTGTCGCGGTCGATGTCGACAAAACGGATGCTTTCGGGCACGTCGAACGGGTGATCGGCGCGGCCGGCGAGCGCCCGCTGCATGAACGTCAGCCAGATGGGGAGGGCCGCCTGCGCGCCGCTCAGGCCGAGCGCCTGGTTGTCGTCGAGTCCGACCCAGACCACGGTCAATAACTCCGGCGTGAATCCCACGAACCATGCGTCTCGAAGATCGTTCGTGGTGCCGGTTTTTCCGGCGGCGTCCAGGTGAAAGCCGGATGCGCGCACAGCGGCGCCGGTGCCCTCGCTGAGGACGCTCCGCATCATGTTTATCACCAGGTAAGTGGTATCGGCCCGCGCGACGCGTGTGACGGCCGAGTCCTTCGCGACGATCTCTGCCGTCCCGCGCTGGATCCGAAGCAGCGGACGCAACGCGCGCTTCTGACCCGAATTGCCGAAGATGGTATACGCCGACGCGATGTCGAGTGGTGTGGCTTCAAATACCCCGAGCGCAATAGATGGAAACGCGCGAGGCGTCGAACCGGCGACAAGACGCCGCCAGAGATGGGCAACACGGTCGTACCCGGCGGCTTCAGCCACTTTTACCGTCGCCGCATTGCGCGACAGCGCGAGGGCACGGCGGAGGGTGATCTCGCCATCGTACTCATTCTCATAGTTCGCCGGCGTCCACGGTGTTCCGTTTGCGTCGAACGTCGTCGGTTCGTCGTTCACGAGCGTGGCTGGCGACAGCGCCGTGCCGTCGGCTGCGGCCCGCTCGAAGGCGGCAAGGAACACAAACGGCTTGAAGATCGAGCCCGGTTGACGGCTCGCGCTGACGGCCCGGTTGAATTGAGACTGGTTGTACGAGCGCCCGCCGACCATCGCGAGAATATCGCCGGTGCGCGGATCGACCGCGATCAGCGCCGCCTGTGGGACGCGTCCGCGGCGTCGTCGTGACAACAGCTGGTCGACTTTCGCAATGCCGCCGCTCACGGCATCCTGGGCAAGTCGCTGCAGATGCAGGTCGAGCGTGGTGTGCACGTCGACGGCCTCTGTAGCCTGAGTGACCTTCGGGAACTGCTCGGCGAGCGTGCGGCCGACGAAGTCGACGAAGTACGGCGCCTCGGCATCGAGCGCCCGCGCAACCGCCGCAAGCGGCTCCTCGATGGCGCGCTCGGAAGCGTCAGGCGACACGAAGCCGGCGTCGGCCATTGCCCTGAGGACGACGTTGCGGCGATCACGCGCACGGTCAGGCGAGTTGAATGGAGAAAGCGTGCCTGGAGATTGAATGATTCCAGCGATCGTCGCCGCCTCGCCAAGCGAAAGATTGTTGACATCCTTGCCGAAGTAGAGACGCGCGGCCTCGGCGACGCCATGAATCGCGAATGATCCGCGATTGCCGAGGTAGACGTCATTCAAGTACAACTCGAGCACCTCGTCCTTGGTCGCCCTCAGGTCGAGGATGACCGCCATGAACTGCTCGAGCAGTTTCCGGCGAAGCGATCGCTGACGGTTCTGCTGTTCGGCCGCCATTTCTTCTGTGAGAAAAAAGTTCCTCGCGAGCTGCTGCGTAATGGTGCTCGCGCCTTCGAGGTACGGGCGGTTGCCGAAGGCGTTCGTGAACAGTGCGCCGACCATTCGAATAGGATCGATGCCTGGGTGCGAGTAGTAGCGGCGATCTTCAATAGCGATCACCGCCTGTACCATCCGCGATGGCAGCGCCGACATCGGCACTTGTCTTCGTTTCACCCGCGCGGGGATCAACGCCGTCAACATCGGCGCGTCCATCGTCACTCGCGTCACAGCCTGCTTGCCGACGGACAATGACTCGATCCGATTGCTGCTCGTCACCGCCGCCGCCGGGCGTCCTGCGCGCCGGGGCGGCCGTGCCGCGCGTTGAAAGCTGACGATCAGACTCTTGCCGGTGTGGGTGCCGGCGCGCGGCACCACAGTGACGAGAGGGCCGTTAACCGCGAATTCGCCGGGTTTCTCCACCTGCGTGCGCTGGGCGTAGCCCAGATCGTTCAGCCGATCGAGGAGTTCCTGTTGCGACACGTTGTCTCCCCGCCGAATCTCGAGAGGACGGGCGAAGACGCGCGGCAGCACGCGATCGCGCTCGCCGTGCAGCCGCGCATCAATCAGCTGCGAGAACGTGACGTAGTAATAGCCCATCAGCCCGCAGCTGATGAGAAAAAGGACGGCGGCGGTTATCGCGGCGTACTGTGCCGCGCGTGGGTGGGATGCAACGATGCGCCCGGCGCGATCCTTCGCCGCTGCGACGAAACCGCGCGGCGAAGGCTTGCGTCGGGTTTTGGACGGCATCAGATTGTGAGCACCGAGTGGTATCTGGGGTCGAGCGGCAGTTCCTGCATCAGCCTTTGGACGAACGCAGGGCCGTAGCGATTGAGCATCGCGATGCCGCCGAGCGCCCGCTCCTGCGGGATACCGTCAGGGAACGCCTGCGCCTGCGCCCTGAAGAATTGTCGCCGCAAGGTCTCGTCGCGCTTCTTGGCCGCGCTAATCACCTTCCCGCGGAGTGTGGCGAGATCGTGCTGCAGCTTGCCTAGCGTCGATCTTGCGGCGCCTTCGAGGGTGGCATCGACGGCCGGGACCGACGACACAATTGCCATCATTTTTTCCCGGATGGCCTCGTCGGCCTCTCTCAGCGCTCGATCGACCGACTCGGGCAGCGACGCGGCGAGGAGGCGGTTCAACGCCGACTCGTCGCGGGCCTGCAGCGCCTCGAACGGAAGGTCGTGTTTCTCGAGAAAACGGGCGCCGGCCGAGTCGAGCACCGTCGCGCTCGCGCGCGGATACATCAACGGCATCGGCACGCCGAACTGCGCGTAAACGTCGCGCAACTGACCGAGATACGCCAGTTCGTTCGGCCCGCTGACATAGGTAACCGTCGGAAACAGCGTGTCTTCGACGATCGGCCGCAAGAGGACATTCGGGCTGAAGGTTTCTGGGCGATCGCGCGCTTCGCGCACCAGGGCCGGCGCATCTGTGATCTCCACCGCGGTTCGAGCGCCGTCAATCCGAAACAACGCCGCGGCGTTTGCTGACGAGCCCTCGACTTGCGCGTGGTACCCCGCGGCGGCGAGCCGTCGTCCGGCGTCGCCGGCGAGCGCCCACGTGCGGCCGGGGTGCGCGATTTCGTGCGCGAAAATCTCGCGCGCAAGCGGCTTCGCCGAGCGGTCGGAGCACTCGAATACGATCACGCCGAGGTCGCCCAGCGTGCGGTCGAGCACGCGAGCGAAGGCGTCGGACATGGCGTTGCCCGGCGTGTAAGCGCTTCGCAGATCCTCGAGAAGTCCGGCCGTGAACTCGGTCTGCGGTAGCACGGATGCAAGCTCGTCGAGCGTGCCGTAAATTTCGTTGCCGACCTGGATGGCCCCGATCGGCGAGTGCCCGGCGCCCGCCGGAGGCGGCAACGTGATCGTGCGGCGCTGAAGCTCGTTGTCGAGCACCGAGACGGACGCCACTTCATCCCAATCGTGATCTTCAGATTCGACCCAGAACACGGCGACCGCAGGGACGCCGTGCTCCTGCGTGATTCGCGCGGCGAGCTTCGCGGCCGTCAGTCCCTTGTAAAGCGTAAACAGCGGGCCGCCGAATAAGCCGGCCTGCTGGCCCGTGACGACCGCTACGGTATTCGGCTCGGCGAGGCGAACGGCGGCGGCGCGAGCGGCCCCAGGCGCGTTTCGCCGCTCGAGCTGCGTCGTGAGGAGAGCGCTCATCTCGGCGCGCTGACGCGGATGGCGCTGCGCGCTTGCGATTGCAGAGGGCCACGCGGCTGGTGCGGCCGGGTCGCCGGAAAAAAAAGGTGCCAGCGCTGCGAACTGGAATGCGTAATCAGCGGCGAGCTTTTTGACCCAGGGAAATCGTCGGATGTCGACAGGAATCTGCAACGAATTCATGTTACCATTCGACCGCTGAACCGCGAAGATTCTGTCCTGTACTTTCCTCCGGAAGCATTCGGACCGTTCAGGGTTCTCCATCAGATTGGTGCGGGCACGCTGGGACCGGTCTTCCGCGCGTACGAGCCCGCTGACGGCGCTGACGAACGTCGCGACCGGCTCGTCGCAATCAAGGTCTTTCGTCTCGATCTCACCCCGGAACAATCTGCCGCGCTGGTCACCGCGCTCGAAGCGTTAATCGACGCACATATCAATCACCCGAATATCGCTGCCCCCATCGCCGCGGGTCTCGATTACGGCGCCCCATATCTCGCGCAGGAATACGCCGTCGGGGACTCGCTCGACGTCGTGCTGCGCGAGCGCGGGCCGATGCCCGTGCAAGACGTCGCTGGGCTCGTCGACGCGCTCGCGGCGGCCGTGGACCATGCAGCCGACCGCGGTGTGCATCACGGCCTCCTGCATCAGCGCGATATCGTGCTCTCGGCCGATGCCGTGCGGATTACGGGATTCGGCTTCGCGGGCGCGTTGTCGGCCATCGGCGCAAAGCTACCGACGCGTCCGCAGGTACTCGTCGCCGACGGCAGCGTCAGACATCTACGCCATCGGCGCTATTGCGTTCGAGGCGGCGACAGGGAGGCCGGCATCGCCTGATAGCCTCGACGAACTCGCGGCCCAGCTCGGCACGAAGCTGCGCGACGCCTTCGATCTGGCGCTAAACGCCAATCCCGCGATGCGCCCGGCCCGCGCGCAACAGTTCGCGGACAGGTTGAGGAGTGCAACGGGTGGCACGGGTGCAACGGTTGCGAAGGGTGCAATAGGTGCGTCGGGTGCGACCGGTGCGAAGGCCGCACCCGCCGGCCCCATCGCATCGCCTGCACCCATCGCACCGCCCACACCCGTTGCACCGACCGCACCTATCGCACCCGTTACACCCATTGCACCCGCCGCACCCGTTACGCCGATCGCCCCTATTGCACCTGTTGCACCCGCCGCACCACCCGTCCCCCCCGTTGACCCTCTCGACCGTGTCATCGATCTCGGCGAGCCGCGAGATCTCGAGGTCGATCCGCCGGTGTTCACCATCAATGAGGAGCCTCAATCACCGCCGCGTCCTCTGAATCGCCCGCGGTCGACGCAACCGTCGCAGGAGCTCGATGCAGCAGACGCCGCCGAACCAGAGAAGGGCCGCAGGAAGTGGCCGATCGCCGTTGCGGTTCTCGCGGTCATCGCGGTGCTGTCTGTCGGAGGGTTCTTGCGCTGGCGGGCTGCGGGATCCGTGACGGAGACGCCGAGTGGCGTTGACGCCACCATTGTCGATCTCCCCGGCTCCGCGCCTGCAGCGCCTGGCGCGGGGGCTGGCAAACCGGCACCCGTGCAACCCGCCGCACGTGCCCCTGCTCCGACGCCATCGCGTCCCGCGTCGGGCGCGGTTGGGCGCGCGCCGACTGGCAGCATGTTGATTCGATCGACGCCCGCTGATGCCGATGTGCTGGTGAATGGAAAGCCGCGCGGAAAAACTCCGGTCGCGCTGCGCGACCTGGCGCTCGGATCGTATAACATTCGTGTAGAGCGTGAGGGGTTCACGGCGGAGGAACGGACGCTGCAACTGACGCCGCAGCGCCCGACATCGTCGATGACGCTGACGCTGCGCCCTGAGAAGACTGGCCCCGGTGGACTCAACGTGCAATCACGACCCGCTGGAGCGCGCGTGTTCGTCAACGATCGCCTTGCCGGGTCGACGCCGATCGCCATTCCTGGCCTGCCTGCAGGATCCACAACAGTGCGCATTGAACTTGATGGCTACCAACCGTGGTCGACGACGGTGCGCGTCGGCGCGGGCGAAGACACGCGCGTAGCGGCGTCCTTGGAGAGAAAATAGATCGCATGAATGCTGTTCTGGCCCTCGAGAACGGGACGGTGTATCGCGGTACGGCGGCCGGCGCGCAGGGAATCGCCCGCGGGGAGGTCGTGTTCAACACGAGCATGACCGGGTATCAGGAAGTGCTGACCGATCCGTCGTACGCCGGACAGATCGTGACCATGACATCGCCGCAGATCGGCAATTACGGTGTGGCGCCGGACGACGTCGAGTCCGCAGTCCCGAAGGTCGCCGGCTTCATCATGCGAGAGGAGTCGCCGGTTGCCAGCAACTGGCGCGCATCCGGGACCTTGCGCGACTACCTCATCGCGCACAACGTCGTTGCGATCGCTGACATCGATACCCGAGAGCTTACGCGGCTGCTGCGATCGTCGGGCGTCATGCGCGGCGTCATCGCGACGGGAGATGTCGACACGGGCGAGCTCGTACAAATCGCGAGCGCGATTCCGACCATGGAAGGTACAGACCTGGTGCGGGACGTCACCTGCGCGGCGCCGTTCCTCTGGCCGGCCGACATCGCGCAGAACCTCGCTGAAGTCAGGCCCGACCTTGCGCTTGCGCCGAAGTCGCACTCGAAGCGTCCTCTGCGCGTCGGCGCCTACGATTTCGGCATCAAATGGAACATCCTTAGGCGGCTCGTCTCGTATGGCTGCCAGGTGCAGGTATTTCCCGCCTCGACTCCGGCCAAGGACGTGCTGGCGTCTGGTGTGGACGGCGTCTTTCTCAGCAACGGCCCCGGCGATCCTGCCGCGGTCGACTACGCGATAGAAAATACGCGAGAGCTGACGCAGGCGGACAAGCCGGTCTTCGGCATCTGCCTCGGGCATCAAATCCTCGGGCTCGCGCTTGGCGGAAAGACATTCAAATTGAAGTTCGGCCACCGCGGCGCGAATCATCCGGTGAAGTTTCTCGAAACCGGAAAGGTCGAGATTACCTCGCAGAACCACGGGTTCGCCGTCGATCCTGACTCGCTGCCGGCCGATGTGAAGGTAACGCACCTGAATCTGTACGACGGCACGGTTGAAGGGCTGCGGGTGACGGATCGCCCGATTTACTCGGTGCAGTATCATCCCGAGGCATCTCCGGGGCCTCACGATGCCGACTACCTGTTCAAGCAGTTCGTCGACGACATGGAACGCACACGATGACTAAGCACACTAACGAGCGTCGCACGACCCGGAGCGTCAGCGACGGCAGCGCACGGGGGTGGGGCCCCATGCGGACAAAATAATGCCGCGACGCGAAGATCTCAAACGCATTCTGGTCATCGGCGCAGGACCAATCGTCATCGGGCAGGCGTGCGAGTTCGACTACTCGGGCACTCAGGCGTGCAAGGCGCTGCGTTCCGAAGGGCTCGACGTCATTCTCATCAACAGCAATCCGGCGACCATCATGACGGACCCCGAGATGGCCGATCGCACGTACATCGAGCCGCTCACCGTCGAAGCGGTCACGAAGGTCATCGAGAAAGAGCGGCCGGACGCGATTCTGCCGACCGTCGGCGGACAGACGGCCCTCAATCTCGCCGTGGCGCTGCACGATGCCGGCGTGCTCGACCAGTACAACGTGACGCTGATCGGGGCCAATGTCGAGGCGATCAAGCTTGGCGAAGATCGACTGTTGTTCCGCGACGCAATGAAGGAAATCGGCGTCGAGACGCCCGCCAGCGGCCTCGCCCGTTCGATCGACGAGGCGACGCGCATCGTCAAGGTCACCGGCTTTCCGGCCATCATCCGGCCATCGTTCACGATGGGCGGCGTCGGCGGCGGCATCGCGTACAACATCGAAGAGTTCCGCGAGCTCGTCGACCGGGGCCTCGAGATGAGTCCGGTCCATGAGCTGCTCATCGAGGAGTCGGTGATCGGATGGAAAGAGTTCGAGCTCGAAGTGATGCGGGACGTCGCAGATAACTTCGTCGTTATCTGCTCGATCGAGAACATCGATCCCATGGGCGTGCATACCGGCGACAGCATCACCGTGGCGCCGGCGCTGACGTTGACGGACAAGGAATACCAGCGGATGCGCGATGCCGCGCGCCGCATCATCAATAGAGTCGGGGTCGAGACCGGCGGGTCGAACATCCAGTTCTGCGTGAATCCCGCCGACGGCCGCATGCTGGTCATCGAGATGAACCCGCGCGTCTCGCGCTCGTCGGCGCTCGCGTCGAAGGCGACAGGATTCCCGATCGCGAAGATCGCCGCGAAGCTCGCTCTGGGATACCATCTCGACGAGATTCCCAACGACATCACGCGGCTCACGCCCGCGTCCTTCGAGCCGACCATCGACTACATCGTGACGAAGATTCCGCGGTGGAACTTCGAGAAGTTTCCCCAGGCCGATCGTACGCTGACTACCCAGATGAAGTCGGTCGGCGAGGCCATGTCGATCGGCCGCACGTTCAAGGAATCGTTTCTCAAGGGCGTGCGGTCGCTCGAGCTCGGCAAGCAGGGCCTGCTGCTGACGCAGCCTGGAGAGGATGAAGACGACGCGGCGCTCCGGAAGAAGCTGGTGGTGCCCAACGACAGGCGCATGTGGGCGCTCTTCAAGGCGCTCGAGCGCGGCTGGAGCGTCGAGCAGCTTCACGAGCTGACCCGGATCGATCCGTGGTTCCTTCAGCAGTTCAGCCAGATCGCCGAACTGCGGCGGATCGCGGGCATGCAGGAGCTGCGAGAGCTGTCGGCTGATTTTCTGCGCACGCTGAAGCGCGCGGGGTTCGGCGACGGTGAGATCGCGGCCATCTACGGCGTGCCGGAAGCCACGATTCGCGAACGGCGCATCGAGGAGAAGCTCATCCCTGCATTCAAGCGCATCGACACCTGTGCGGCCGAATTCGAGTCGTTCACGCCTTACATGTACAGCACGTACGAGCGGGGCGACGAATCGAACCCGACCAGCAAGTCGAAGGTCATCATCCTTGGCAGCGGGCCGAATCGCATCGGTCAGGGCCTCGAGTTCGACTACTGCTGTTGCCACGCGGCGTTTGCGCTGCGTGACGCCGGGTTCGAAACGGTGATGATCAACTGCAACCCTGAAACGGTGTCGACGGATTACGACACCACCGACCGGCTCTACTTCGAACCGCTGACGTTCGAAGACGTCATGTCGGTGATCGATCGCGAAGCGACGGGTGGCGGCGACGTCTCGTGCCTTGTGCAGTTCGGAGGGCAGACGCCGCTCAAGCTGTCGCTCGCCCTCCAGGCAGCGGGTGTGCGGATTCTCGGCACGTCGCCGGACTCGATCGATCTCGCCGAAGATCGTCGGCGATTTTCACAGCTCCTTTGGGATCTCGGCATTCCCCAGCCGGCGAGCGGCACCGCGACGTCCCGCGACGAAGCCCGTGAGGCCGCGCAGAGAATCGGCTTCCCGGTCGTCGTCCGCCCGTCGTACGTGCTCGGCGGGCGCGGGATGGCGATCGTCTACGACATGGGCACGCTTGACCGGTATATGACGAACGCCGTCGACGCGTCGCCAGAGCACCCCGTCCTGATCGACAAGTTCGTCGAGGACGCGTTCGAGCTCGACGTGGATGCCGTCGCCGACGACACCGGCGCCGTCGTCATCGGCGGAATCATGGAGCACATCGAGGAGGCGGGGATTCACTCGGGCGACAGCTCGTGCGTCGTCCCGCCGTACCTTGTCGCCGAGCGCCATCTGTCGACGATTCGCGATTACACGCGCCGGATCGCGCGGGCCTTGAAGGTCGTCGGGCTCATGAACATCCAGTACGCCCTGAAAGACGATGTGGTGTACGTGCTCGAGGTGAACCCGCGCGCGTCACGCACTGTCCCGTACCTGTCGAAGGCGACGGGGGTGCCGCTGGCGAAGATGGCTGCGCTCGTCATGGCGGGGAAGACGCTGTCGCAGCTTGGCCTCGAGGAAGACCTCGAGGTGTCTGGCGTGTTCGTGAAGACGCCGGTGTTTCCATTTGTTCGCTTCCCTGGCGTCGATACCATTCTGGGGCCTGAGATGAAGTCGACCGGCGAAGTGATGGGCGGATCGACTACCTTCGGCGCCGCCTTTGCCAAGGCGATGCAGTCGGCGGGTCAGCGCCTGCCGGAGAAGGGCACGGCGTTCATCAGCGTCAACAACGACGACAAGCCGAACGTGCTGCCGATTGCGCGCAACCTCGCGGAGCTTGGTTTCGCGATCGTCGCGACGCGCGGCACGGCCGCTTATCTGCGGGCCCACGGCATTCCCGTCGAGGTCGTGTTCAAGGTGAATGAGGGCCGGCCGAACATCGTCGATCAGATCCTCAACAACCAGGTGCAGCTGATCGTCAACACGCCGCTTGGACGCGAATCGTTCTTCGACGATCGCGCGATGCGCCGCGTGGCGATGCTGCACAACGTGCCATCGATCACCACGCTCACCGGCGCGTCCGCGGCGGTTGAGGCCATTCGCGCCCTGCGCACGCACGCTCTCGAGGTGACAGCGATTCAGGATTACCACGCGGAGATCGCGATACGGGTGGACTAGGGAACAACCGACAACGGACAAGGGACAACGAAAAAGGGAAAAAGGAAAAACGAAAAGGGAATAGAGATTGCTGACCCGCGGTCGTGCTTCATCCGGCCGCGATTCCCGCAATTGCCCTCTATGCCGGCACTGCCGCCGGGATTTGCTTTTCACTACCTACTCCCACATGCCTTCTCCTCGGCCTCTTTGTCTGCGCCGTTGCGTCGTACTGCGCACGACGCGCGCGGGCAACGACGATTTTCATTTTCAGCGGATTCCTCGTCGCGGGAGCGGCGCTCGGGCGCGATGCGGATTCTGCGTCGCGTCATCAGGAATTGCGGGCTGATTTTGATCGACGCGTCGCCCCTGAGCAGCACCAGCTGTTCGCCACAATCGAAGGACGCCTGCGCGCTGACGCGCTGAGCGGCCCATCGGGCGTGACGCTCGACGTGCTCGTCGATCGGATCGAGCTGGACGGATTCGTACATGCCACCGGCGGCGGTGTCCTCATCGGCGTTGCCGGCCAGCCACAGGGCGATCGGATTTTGCAATGGCGCAGCGGCCGCCGCGTGGCGTTTCCCGCCACCCTTCGGACACCGACCAGATATCTCGACCCGGGCGTCGGCGATGCGGAGCAGCAGCTGGCGTGGCGCGGTGTCGCGTTGGTCGGCACGGTCAAAAGCGACAGGCTCGTTGATGTCATCAGCCGTGGCACATGGTTCACGGAAGAGTGTGCGTCGGCACGCGCCGCGATTCGCCGTGCCGTCGCGTCGAGCGTGGCGCCGTGGAGCACGCGATCGGCGGCAGTCGTGTCCGCAATCCTGATTGGCGATCGCGCAGGGCTGGACCCAGAGGTGGAGCGCCGGCTGCAGGAGGCAGGCACGTATCACGTCATCGCGATTTCCGGCGGCAACATCGCGATCCTTGCCGGCCTGTCGATGTTTCTCCTCCGACTCTGCCGCGTCGGCCCGCGAGCGACAGCGCTGGCCGTCATCTGTGTGCTGATTGCGTACGCCTTTGTCGTCGAGGGCGGGTCGTCGGTCAGTCGTGCCACGCTGATGGCGGTGATCTACCTCATGGTGCAGCTCGGCGACCACCGCGCGTCGCCGATGAACATCGCGGCATTGACTGCGGCGATTCTGTTCTGCACGCAGCCGCTTCAGGCCGTCGATGCTGGATTCGCGCTCACGTTCGGCGCGACGCTGGGTATCCTCGCAGGCATCCCGGCGATTGCAGGCGCCTTTCCCGCGTCCCCCTGGCTGCGTGCGCCGGCCGCACTGTTCGCTGCGTCCGCGTGCGCAGAAATCGCTCTCCTTCCGATTGGCGCTTTCGTGTTCTCGCGCGTGACTTTCGCAGGCCTTATCGTGAACTTTGCGGCCATTCCACTGATGACTCTCGCGCAAATTGCCGGAATGGCGGTGGTCGCATTGACCCCGCTCTCAGCGGAGCCGGCGCAACGGATCGGCTGGGTCGCGCACATGGCTGTTGAAGGGCTCATCGGCAGCGCATCGCTGGTCGACGTTGCGCCCTGGCTGACGCGCCGGCTTGCACCGCCATCGCTGTGGCTCATCGGCGCGTACTACGCGTCCCTGCTCGCGGTCGTCGGTGCTCAGTACGTAGTGCCGACCTTCAGGTCGGCCACGTTTCGCCTGGCAATGATCGGTCTCATCGCCAGTGGGTACTGGATCGTCGAGACGCCCACGTTGGCCGCCCACTCACAACTCTTACGGGTGACTTTTCTCGATGTGGGCCAGGGAGACGCGGCGATCGTTCAGTTTCCCGATGGACGAACGCTCAGTATCGACGCGGGCGGCACGGCATCTGCCTTCGACATCGGCGGCCGCGTTGTGTCGCCGACGTTTTGGGCACTTGGCGTTCGCCGGCTGGATTACATGAGCGTCACGCATGGCGACAACGATCACATCGGCGGCGCGTCAAGCGTGTTTCGAGACTTCACGCCGCTGGAGGTGTGGGAAGGCGTGCCTGTTCCGCCGCATGCGGCGACGCGCGCGCTGCGGGCGCTTGCGGATCGAGCCGGTGCGGCGTGGCGAACCTTGCAGCAGGCCGATCGTGTGAGCTTCGGGCCTGTCGATCTCGTCGTGCACCACCCTGCGCGCCCGGAGTGGGAGCGTCAGCGCGTGCGCAACGACGACTCGGAGGTGATCGAAGTCCTCTATGGCGGCGTGTCGCTCGTGTTCACCGGTGATGTCAGCCGCGATGTCGAGCGCACGCTCGCGCCGTCGTTCAACCGTGCGCCCATCCGGATCCTGAAAGTGCCGCACCACGGAAGCGCCACGTCGAGCTCTCAGGCGTTTCTCGAGGCACTGCGACCGGATGTGGCAGTCATCAGCGCCGGCCGCGGGAACCCATTCGGCCACCCGGTCGCGAGCGTGCTGGAGCGCTACCGCAACATCGGCGCCGCGATTTACCGGACCGATCAGGACGGGGCAGTGTCAGTTGAAACCGACGGCACGACGGTCAGGGTGACGACGTTCAATGGACGAACGCTGACGCTCAGGACGACCGGGCGGTAAGAGACCTGAACACGATGACCCGATGAGCACGATGACACGATGGAGAGATCGATGATCAGGGTTCCCTCGCCTTTGGACGATGAAACCGAAAAGTACGTCCGATCTATAAGAACGCCTTCTGCGTGGAACTAGCGGCGCTGAAAGAAGGACTTAAACGCGTAGTCCTTTGATGTATTTCATCGCGGTCATCGTGCTCATCGAGTCATCGTGTTCCTAGAGGCTGTTGGCTTTGATCCTCTGCCACTCCGCTTCCATCTCTTCGAGCGTTGAGGCTTCGAGGTCGCGGCCGTCGCGTGCGAAGTTTTCTTCGAGTTGGTTGAATCGCTTCGTGAACTTCTCATTCGCTTTTCTCAGGGCCGTTTCCGGTTCAATGCCCAGCTTGCGCGACAGGTTGGCGATCGCGAACAGCAGATCCCCCATCTCCTCCTCCGCGCGCGCGGCATTGCCCGGCTCGTGGTCAAGCGTCTCCCGGAGTTCGGCAACCTCCTCTTCGATCTTTGTCATGACCCCGGCCGCCGTCGGCCACTCGAAACCGACGCCGGCGACTCGCTTGCCGATCGTGTGGGCGCGAAGGAGAGAGGGCAGGCCTTTCGGTATGCTGCCGAGGGTCGTCCTACGCTCGCCCACACCGGCTCGTTCCTGCGCCTTCAGAGAGTTCCAGCGTTCGAGCGCCGCCGTCCGCCGACGGGGCGCGCTGCAGCGACTCTGCGTCGTGGACGCGTCCGTCTTCCTGGAAGACGTGCGGATGTCGTCGCACGAGCTTGTCGACAACCGTCCGAAGCGAGTCATCGATCGTGAACAGCCCCCGATCGGACGCGACCTGGGCGAGAAACACGCCTTCGAAAATGTGATCGCCGATCTCCTCGCGCAGGTCGTCCATATTCCCGCGCTCAATGGCGTCAACGACTTCATGCGCTTCCTCGAGCACGAAGCGTGTCAGCGATTCGAGCGTTTGTTCCCGATCCCACGGGCAACCGTCAGGCGAGCGCAGCGTCCGCATGACGGTCACCAGCTTCTCGAATGCCTCGCCAGGCTGTGACATTTGCTCATGGTAACATTCGATGTTTGCGGGAACGCCTATGGCTGATCCGAACATTAACTTTGCGTCGTTCGTGCTGTCGCTCGCGGCGACTGCTGCCGTGCATTTCGGTGATCGCCTCGAGCCCGGGCAAGCTGAGGCGGGCCCGGTCGATCTGCAGGCGGCCGGACAGATGATTGACATCCTCGCGCTGCTCGAAGAGAAGACCCGAGGCAATCTGACGGCCGAAGAGCGGCAGCTGCTCGAGATGGTGCTCTACGAGCTGCGGCTTCGTTTTGTGGAAGCGCAGGGCGAGGAAAAGAGAATCATCACGCCTTGAGCGCACCGGCCGCGAAGGTGCTCGTGTTGGGTACGGGCACGTCTCACGGTGTTCCGATGATCGGCTGCGAGTGCGGCACCTGCCGCTCGACCGATCCGCGCGATCGCCGTTCGCGCGCATCCATCTACATTCAAATCGACGGCGGGGCGTCGGTGCTCGTCGATACAACGCCCGATCTCCGCATGCAGGCGCTGACCCACGGCGTCAAGCGCGTCGATGCGATCGTCTACACCCACAGCCATGCCGACCACATCATGGGACTCGACGAGGTCCGGCGCTTCAACGTGCTGCAGAAGTCGGCGATTCCCTGCTACGGCGACGCGCGTACGCTCGACGACCTGCGGCGCATCTACGCCTACGTGTTCGAGTCGGGTCCGAAATTCGGAGGCGGTATTCCGCAGGTGACTACCGCGTGTGTCGCGGGCGAGTTCTGCATTGGGGCGGCCACGTTCGTGCCGGTGCCGTTGTTGCACGGGTCGCGCACGATCCTCGGGTATCGCATCGGCTCGTTCGCGTACCTGACGGATTGCAGCGCCATCCCGGATGCGTCCTGGGCGCTTTTGAGCGGTGTGAAGACGCTTATCCTGGACGCGTTGCGGCCGCGGCCGCATCCGACGCATCTGTCGCTCGATCAAGCGCTCGCGGTGGTCGAGCGGCTCAAGCCCAACCGCGCGCTGTTCACGCACATGTGTCACGACCTCCCGCATGCGGAGACCTGCGCGCGACTGCCGGCGGATGTTCAGTTGGCATATGATGGCCTCACCTTCGAGATCGATCTCTGATGCAGGTCATTCACTATCCAGAAGATCCACGGCCCGTGCGGTGGCACCAGCCCGTACTGGCTCTGGGCAACTTCGACGGCATGCACCGTGGCCACTTGAAAATCATCGAGCGCGTGCGGCGGGGCGCTGAAGAGCGTGGATCGACCGCGGTTGCGATGACCTTCGATCCGCATCCCTCGAAGATCGTACGGCCCGACAAAGCGGCGCCGCTGCTCATGACGCACCAGCAGAAGCTCGAGGCGCTCGCACGCGGAGGCATGCACGGCGTCGCGATTGTGCGATTCACGCCCGAGCTGGCGAACTGGGATCCGGAAACGTTCGTCCGCACCGTGCTCGTCGAGTGGCTGCACGTGGGCGAAGTCTGGGTCGGCGCGAACTTCCTGTTCGGCCACGATCGCTCCGGCAATTTTTCGGTGCTGAGAAGCCTCGGCGCTCGCTACGGGTTTCGCGCTGAGAAAATCGATCCCGTCCGCTACAAGGATTTCGTCGTCAGCAGCACGCGAGTGCGGCGCCTGATCGTCGAAGGCCGTGTAGACGAAGCAGGCGCGCTGCTAGGCCATCATTACTCCATCGACGGAACGGTCGTGCAGGGAGAGAAGCGGGGACGAGAGCTGGGATTTCCGACGGCGAACGTCTGCCCCGATAACGAGATCGTCCCGCCGGCGGGCGTGTATGCGACGACCGTGACGGTCGATACCACCGTCTATCCGTCGGTCACGAACATCGGCACCCGGCCGACGTTCGAAAGCGGCGAGACGAACGTGATTGAGGCCCACCTGCTCGGCTTCGACGGGAACCTGTACGGATCGAAGCTGCGCCTCGGCTTCGTGCAGAGACTGCGCGACGAGAAAAAGTTCGACGGAATCGAGGCGTTGAAGGGGCAAATCGTCGCCGACCGCGCGCGGGCGGAGGATTTGTTTGCCCGCATGGGATTGTGATGCGGCTGTACAACACGCTGACGCGGACGGAAGAGGACTTTACCCCTACACAGGACAACCGTGTACGCATGTATGCGTGCGGGCTCACGGTTTATAGCCGCGGCCATATCGGAAACTTCCGGATGTTCGTTGCCGTCGACGTCCTGCGGCGGACGCTGCGATACCTGGGACGCTATCAGGTCCGCCATGTCGTGAATTTTACGGATGTGGACGATCGCACGATCGCCGGGTCACAAAAGGCGGGCACGCCTCTGCGCGAGTACACGAATCAGTGGATCGACGCGTTTCTGGACGACTCGCGCGCGCTCGGGCTCGAAGATGTCGAGGAACGGCCGCGTGCCACCGACCAGGAAAACCTCGATTCGATGGCGCAGCTTGTCCGGACGCTCGAGAAAAATGGTCATACCTACGAAAGCGACGGCTCGGTCTATTTCAAGATCTCCACGCTTCCGCAGTACGGCCGTCTGGCGAGGCTCGATCACGACGGGCTGAAGGCTGGCGCACGCGTGGATGCGGACAACTACGACAAGGACAACGCCCGCGATTTCGTGCTGTGGAAGGCGACGAAGGAGAACGAGCCGAGCTGGGACTTCGGCTTCGGGCGCGGCCGCCCCGGCTGGCATCTGGAGTGCTCGGCGATGGCGCTGCGGCTGCTCGGTGACCCGCCGATTGACATCCATTGCGGCGGCGTGGACCTCATCTTCCCGCATCACGAGAACGAGATCGCGCAGAGCGAAGGGGCGACGAACAAACCGTTCGCGCGCTTCTGGGTGCACGTCGAGCATCTGCTCATCGACGAAGAGAAGATGTCGAAGTCGCTCGGCAACGTCTTCAACCTTCCCGACATCGTTGCTAAAGGATATAGGCCGTCTACGCTGCGCTATTTGCTGATCTCGACGCACTACCGCAAGCAGGTGAAGTTCAGCTGGGATGCGATGAATCAGGCGGAGGAGGCGCTCCGCCGTCTGGCCGATTTCGTCGAGCGCCTCGATCGGGTCATCGCGGCGGGCACGCATCCGGAGATTGCCGCGAAAGTCTCGGCCACTGAAGTGCAGTTCAAGGAAGCGATGGAGCAGGACCTCAACACAGCGGCGGCGCTCGGTGCGATGTTCGAGCTCGTGCGGGTGCTGAACGCATCGATCGACAGCAGTGAATTGGGAACCGGTGATGTGCCGGGCGTGAAGGCGGCGTTCGACGGCTTTGACAGGGTGCTTGGCGTGCTCGAGCTCCGGCGGCAGGAAGACAAACATACCGCGCTGCCGGCGGAAGAGATTGAGCGGCTTGTGACCGCTCGCCAGGACGCGCGCACGCGGCGCGACTTTGCCGAAGCCGACCGGATTCGCAAGGAACTGCTCGATGCGGGGATCGTCCTCGAGGATTCTGCCGCTGGAACGCGTTGGAAGCGGAAATAGACGACGGGCGGCAAGGCTCTTGCTCGATGCCTACGAATGGATCATCGGCAATCGCTCGGCAAGCGAGGTGAACAGCTGGCCTGCGCCGAGCTCGAGAAGCGCGGCTACGTCATCGTTGATCGCCGGTTTCGCACGTGTCGAGGCGAGCTCGACATCGTCGCCAGGGATGGCGGCGTGCTGGTGTTTGTCGAGGTCAAGGCGCGATCGGGCAGCAATTTCGGTACGCCTTTCGAGTCGATCACGTGGAAAAAACGGCAACGTCTCAGCCAGATGGCCGCTTCATATCTATTCGTCCGGCGGCTCGCAGGCGTGGCGTGCCGGTTTGACGTGGTCGCGATCGTCGAGCGGCAGGGCATGCAAACGATAGAATTACTGAGAGGCGCCTTCGACATGGAATCACTGCGATAGTTCATGGCCGACCTGAGAAAAGATCCCGTCACCGGCCGGTGGGTCATCATCTCCACCGAGCGCCAGAAGCGTCCCAGCGATTTTCACGTCGAAACCGTTACCACCAGGGGCGACACGATGTGCCCGTTCTGCCAGGGGCACGAGGACAAGACACCCCCTGAAATCCTCGCGTACCGCAACGGCGGCGGATGGGACGTCCGTGTCGTGCCCAACAAGTTTCCCGCGCTGCGTGTTGAAGGCGATCTCGATCGCGAAGGCGAGGGACTCTTCGATCGCATGAACGGCATCGGCGCGCACGAGGTGATCATCGAGACGCCGCACCACGGGCACACGCTCGCGACGATGGAGGAGCCGGCGATTGAGAAGGTGTTCTGGGCCTGGCGCGAACGGGTGCTGGATCTGAAGCGCGACACCCGCCTGCGCCATATCGTCATTTTCAAGAATCATGGCGCCTCGGCCGGCGCGTCGCTCGAGCACTCACATTCGCAGCTCATCGCGCTGCCGATCATGCCGCGCGAGCTGAAAGAGGAGCTGCACGGCGCGAAAAGGCATTTTCAGCAGCGCGAGCGCTGCGTGTTCTGCGACATCGTGCGGCAGGAGGGCAGAGAGGGGACGCGCGTGATCGCGGAGTCTTCCGACTTTATCGCGCTGGCGCCGTACGCGCCGAGGTTTCCGTTCGAGACGTGGCTCCTGCCGAAGCGGCACCGGTCGCGATTCGAAGATACGATGCCAGGCGAGTTCGCGAGCCTTGCGCGGATGCTCAAGGACATTCTGCAGCGGATGAACGCGACGCTGCTGTCACCGCCGTACAATCTGATCGTCCACAGCGCGCCGCTCCACGACGAACCGGGCGCGAACGAGTTCTATCACTGGCACATCGAGGTGATGCCGAAACTTACGCGCGTTGCCGGCTTCGAGTGGGGGACCGGGTTCTACATCAATCCGACTGGACCGGAAGAAGCGGCGGACGTGTTGAGGAGAACCAAAATCTAAGGTTGCGCGGGATCGCAGGGTTCGTGGGTCGCGAAGGGCATGTAGCGCGGAGGGGTAGTGTCTCATTTAGGCTGAGTGCTCGACGCTCACGTTGAGAACCGGAACCGGATCGTCCGCCCGCTCGATCATGGCGACGACGTCGGCCATGTCCCACACGCGCTCCGTCAGTCCTGCGGCCATCGCGGGCGTCGTGCGCAGCGTCTTGTGAATCTTCGTCCAATTGTAGAACACCGTGTAGAGCGCCACCATGTGAACGTGGTTCTCGAACTTCTTTGAGAACGCGTTCGTCAGCCTGGTAAACCGGCGCATGTGCATCCGCATCGTGAGGTTCTGGCGCTCGACGTAGGACGTTGAGATGTAGCGCGGGTTCGGGTTCCCGGTGATCATCTCCTGTTTCGCGCCGAGGCACACCGCCGGGCTGTACCGCTTCTCAGCGCCCTCGTCAGCGCCGTAGATCTTCTGAAGCACGGCGTAGTCGATGTCCGCGCCGAACGCGTCCTCCACGGCCACCAAATAAGGCTTGTGGCCGTCGCTGGTGAGTTGGATGCGCGTGGAGACGCGCTCGCGCACGTCGTTCATGAACGCGATGGCGTACTCGGTGTCCCGAGCGCCTACCAGCCAGGACACGATCAGTTTGGAGTCGGCATCCAGTGCGGTCCACGTCCAGGTATCGCCAGCCGCGTCAGGAGCCGCTTTCGCGCCCGCAACCTGCTTCTGCTTCGCGTAGGTGAAGCTCCAGATCTCGTCCACCTGGACCCGCTTGGAGCGCACGTTCCGAACCTTCTCATCGTGGAACTCGGCGCAGGCTTTCCCGGCGCTCACCAGCAACTTGGAGACGGGTGTCGGCTACTCCCACCGCGCTTTCGCTGCCTTGTTGGCGATCTCGCGGCGCTTCTTGGTGGAAAGCGCCCTCGCGCGAGCCAGGCCCCCCTTGCGCCCCAGCTCAACGGCCGCCTTGCTCTTGCCGTCCTCGGTCAGCGTTTCTTCGATCTCGCCCGTGGCGATTTTCATGACGTGGGCGGCGTTGGAGACGACGTCAGCCGGGCGCTTGTGTCCCTTGGGGGTTTTGGGCATATACTTACCGCTAAGCATAGCACGGTCGCCTTCACGCTGCGTTAGGCCGCCCGAGACTGTACCAAGACTCGTCCGACCAACACATAAAAGGAGCCCCTCGATGCACGAAAGCAAGGACAACCTGCCACTTCTACTCGATGCACCCGGTGCGACGCTCCGCTCGGTTCGTTGCGGTGAGATGACGGTCAACTATGCAAAGTGCGCCGCAGGCACAGATTTTACGCCGGTCCTCAAGGGTCTCAAGGACGACATGTGCCAGTGCCCTCATTGGGGCTATGTTCTCAAGGGTGCGCTCCACCTGCGGTACACCGATGGCCGTGAGGAGACTGTTCGGGCTGGCGAGGTGTGGTACGCGGCACCAGGTCACACGGCGTGGTGTGACGAAGATACGGAATACATCGACGTCAACCCGCCGCAAGAGTTCGCACACGTTATCGATCACGTAAGGAGGCAGATGCAGCAGATGCAGGGCTGACGAAACAAGCGGCGTTCGGGTGGCTGAAGGCTGAGCACACCGCACTCAATCAGACTGCGACACTACCCGCGGAGGCGGAACCTTGCGTTAAGTTCAATCCATGTGGTACTTTAACTGGCTGCAGAGCGGGAATAACTCAGTGGTAGAGTGCGACCTTGCCAAGGTCGAAGTCGCGGGTTCGAATCCCGTTTCCCGCTCCAACTTGTCGACATTGGACCCTCGACTTGGGACTTTCAATGATCCACCACCGTCGCCTCGTTGAACGCTGTTGTCCGGTCCATCAGGCCCGCTGACCGTTCCCCACGTACAATCAGGTATGCAGTGCCCGGCGTCGGCCGGGCCGTGATCCCTCAGAGGGGCGCCGTCGCCAAGTGGTAAGGCAGAGGTCTGCAAAACCTCCATCCCCGGTTCAAATCCGGGCGGCGCCTCCAAAATCCTTAACAAAAACGCAGAAATCAGCCGCCGCGGGCGGCTGATCCTTCGACCGCTAACCATTCCGCTAACCTTTTTTCCCAAAACTGGAGAAAGTTGTACCTCGAAATAATTCGGCGCATCTTGTCTGGACCATGTCTAGACAAGCCCTCGAGTCGCCGTTCCGCTACACGCGTGCCGCCGTCACGACGCTCACCGGTGCCTCCCCGACCCGCGTCGCGCGTGTGGGCCGCGCGGTGCTCAAGAAGCGCGGGCGTGGCACGGGCAACTACATCGGCCACGACTTCGACGATCTGTTGCGCATCCGGATCGCCCGTGAACTGCTCGATTGCGGGGTGCAGGTGGCGAGCATCCACGGAATCTTCGCGGCCATCGAGCCCCACTGGGCGTGGCTGCGCACGGACGAGGCGCGGAGGGACGGTGCGGCGCTCGTGCTCATCACCGGCTCGCTCGGTCTCAACAGCACGACGGGCCGCGCGTATCTGACGAACGGGACCGATGCCGTCGCCTGGTTGAAATCGAAGACGACGGTCGTGGTGATGGACGTCGGCGCCATGATCGACGAGCTCGAAGCGAAAACGGGTGAGCGGTACGCATGAAGGCCGAGACGACGCCGCCGGTCGGGCGCGGCCCCGTCACACCACCACGTTCTGCGCCCGTCCGTCGGCTGCTCGACAAGGACGCCAGCGCCGCGTATCTGAGCGCGAGTGTCGACACGCTCGACCGACTGATTCACGCGGGCGAGCTCGCCGTGGTGCGACTGCCGTGCGAACGGACGCAGAGCGGTCGGGGCCGCGCGGGCGTGTGTCGCCGCATTCTCATCGACGTGCGCGATCTGGATGCGCTCATCGACCGGTCGAAGGAGCGCTCACGGTGAGCGCGGACGCACCTCCGATGCTCGGTGTGGAGGAGATTCGCTGGCACCTCGAGGCACCACCGGACGATTTCGTTGACGACGATCCGTTGGTCAATGCGCTGCTCGAAGCGATGGCGTATCGCACACTCGCGCAGCAGGCGCTGCACGCTCTCGCCACCGGTGACGCAGGACTACGCGCAACTCGAACGCCGCTACGGCCATCTGCTGAAGTCCCGCCGCCATGCTCACCGCTGAGTTACAGGATCGGATTTTCAAAGGGCACGACGTCGCGAGGCGGAACGGCCATCGCCCGAAGCCGCGCGTGCCGAAGGCGCGGACGCTCGGCGACGTGCACAAGGTGTTCACGCGCTGGCTCGGGCCCGAGTACGACCTCGGTGCGCTCGATGCGGTGTTGGCGGCCGCCGCCGCCGAACGTCTGCCCGGCGATCCGTTGTGGTTGCTGGTGGTCGCTGGCAGTGGCGCGGCCAAGAGCGAGACGGTCTCCGCACTGGCGGGTGCTGGCGCCCTCGTGACCAGCACGATTACGTCCGAAGGCGCGTTGTTGTCGGCCAGTTCGCGGCGAGACCGCACGAAGGAGGCCACCGGCGGTCTCCTGCGACGCATCGGTAACCGTGGGCTCCTTGTCATTAAAGACGTGACGAGCATCCTGTCGATGAACCGTGATACCCGCGCCACGGTGCTCGCCGCAGTGCGCGAGATTCACGACGGCCGGTGGGAACGTAACGTCGGCACGGATGGCGGTCGCAGCTTGAACTGGACCGGGCGCATTGTCGTGGTGGGGGCCGTCACGACCGCCTGGGACCGCGCCCACGACGTGGTGGCGAGTATGGGCGACCGGTTCGTCTTGGTCCGTATGGATTCGACGGTCGGCCGCCAAGCGGCGGGGCATCGCGCGTGTCGGAACACCGGCGTCGAAGCGCGGATGCGCCGGGAGCTCGCCGTCGCCGTGGGCGGGCTCCTCGGGACGGTCAATCCTCGCGCGGCCACGCCGCTGACGAAGGTGGAACGGGACCGAGTGATTCAGGCGGCCGACGTCGTCACGCGTGCCCGCACGGGCGTGGACTATGACTATCGCGGCAACGTGATCGACGCCCATGCTCTCGAATTGCCCACGCGGTTCGGGAAGCAGTTGACGCAGTTGATGCGCGGGGCGATCGCTATCGGCCTGTCGCGCAGCAGCGCAATGGAGTTGACGATTCGGTGTGCGCGTGACTCGATGCCGCCCCTGCGGCTCGCCATCCTCGACGACGTGGCGGCGCATCCGGGCTCGTTGACCCACCACGTGCGGCAGCGACTGGGGAAGCCCCGCGCCACCATCGACCGACAGTTGCAGTCGCTCCACATGCTGGGCGTCCTGACGTGTGTGGAGCAGGACAGTGAGCACCAAGGGCGCTGGTCCACGCAGTGGCGGTATTCCCTCGCCGGAGGCATAAATCCCGCGGTTTTAGGCCCAAAGTGTGTGCCAGAAATGTCACCACGCAAACTTAAGAAAACAAGAAGAGAAGACCCGCGCGCCGGTATACCTCCTGACATTTCTGGCACACACCCGGAGGACGATGAGCGCCTCTGATTACGTGATGTTGCGCGGGGGGTTGACGGTGCCGGTCGCCGCGCTACAGGTGCTGTGGAGTCTGGAGCATCGCGGGGTCTCGCTGCGGCTCGACGACGAGGATGTGATCATCGCGAACCCACGCGCGAAGCTGACCGACGAGGACCGCGTCGCCATCCGGCGGTGGAAGCTCCATGTCGTCGCGTTGTTGCAGTACGGCGAGGAGCAGCGGGAGACGATCCAGTGAAAGGCGTCGACGGGTCCCGGATGCACACGCGGGTCAAGGGTCGAGCGTCGATTGAGAAGTCGCTGCACGCCTTACACAGACGCGTGTTCCGCTACGCGACGTGCCGTGACCTAACGCCGCAGGACTATCGGTGGGCGTTGCACGTCGCCACGGCGCTGCAAGTGTTGCTGCACGGCGACAGCAAGGAGGTTCGGTAATGGGACGCGGTCTGCACGCTGAAAGTCGGGAGATCATCGTGCGTGCCTATGCCGTGCTTGAACGCGAGCATCCGAGCGGCGTGCGTCGCGTCGCGTATGCCCTGTTTGGCAACCAAGCCGGGGCCCGCGTGAAAAAACTCGGCGAACTCCTGACACGTGCACGAAAGCTCGGCGTAATTCCGTGGGAGTGGATTAGTGATGAGACCCGACTGGAGCGACGCCCGTTCGTGGTGAACGACACCGGCGACATGCGCGATATTCACCGGCACTGCCCAGACTATGACCCGTGGCGAGAACAGCCCGTGCGCATCGTCGTGTGGAGTGAGAAGAGTGTGGGCGGCACGCTCGCGCCGGTGCTGGATCGCTTCTGCGTGCCGTTCCTGGTCCATCACGGCAACACCAGCACGACGGTTATGCACGCGACGGCGAGGCAAACTCGCACGGACCGCCGCCGACTCGTCATCCTGTATTGCGGCGATCACGATCCGAAAGGGCTGCGCATCTCGGAAGACGACGTCCCAAAGCGTCTGGCCACCTACGGCGCGGTGAACGTGCAGGTCCGGCGACTGGCGCTCCTACGCGACGACGCCGTCCGCTTGCGAGCCCTTCGCGACCCATTCAAGCCGGACGACAGGGACATCGAGTGGTATTGCGCACGCACGGGGCTGAGCTATGGTGTCGAGCTTGAGGCGATCCCTTCCACCGAATTGCGCGAGCGCGTGGAGATGGCGATTCGAGCGGAGATCGTGGACGTCGCCGCATGGAATCGCGTGATGAACGCGAGCCAAGTGGTACGCGAAAGCTGGGAAGCCTACGTCGATCACTGGCAGCCGCCTGCTATTCAGGGGCTAGGGTCCGAATAGAAATGACGCGAGGACTCAGCACGCACGAGGTGAAGCGATGACGACTGACGAGGAACGCGGCAAGGAGCTCCTTGCCCAGTTCAAACAGGATTTGCAACAGCTCGCGATGCAGGGCGAATATGGCCAGCGTGCAGGCATCGTGATCCTTGGAATGCTCGATGTCGTCGAGGTGCTGATACGGCGAGCCGTGCGCGTGGACCCCGAGCTCCTGCCGGGGCTGCTGACCCGCATCTCCGACATGAACTTGCGCGTAGCGGAGCAGCGCCTGCTTGACGAGGAGGACGGACACGACGAAGCGACCCGGCATTGAGAGACCGGGGAGATGCGCCGTGCCGTGAGTTGCAGCGGGCGTGTCGTCGTGGCGAGTGGTTGCCGTGTTGCCGTGTTGTTGCCGCGTGGCCGGGGTTGTTGTGCACGGGGTAAAGCTGCCGGGCACCGGGGGGATTTGTCGCCCGTCGTGGGTGGCCCATGTGAAACTTCCCCACCTGCACTCGTACCGCCGCGAATATGTGAAGGGGGATATCGCCATGAGATTTCGACTGCCTGACCCCGGCGACTGCCCCGTGTGCGGAATGCCCCACAGCGCCTGCACAGCGGTCGCAGGCGCGCCGATCATCATCGAGCAGAGGCCCGCGACGGCCCGCGCTCGCGCAGTGGAGGCGGTCACGGTTGACGCGCCGTCTACGATTAACAGCAGCTTTCGACGCAGACGTGCCGGTGTGACGACACCGCCGTCTGCCGCACAACCGCACGACGGCGAACCCCGCCGGGCGAGCCACGCTCAGGATCGAGCGACCGAGGAGCCGCAATTCGCGGTCAACGTCACTCGACACAGCCAGGAGCTTTCCCGTGCGTCGTCGGATCGTGCGGTCACTCCGAAGAGAACCCGGGTACGCACATGACTACAACGATTGCTCCACTCCAGCAGAACCTCCGTGACACACAGGTACGCGCGAAAGCGCTCCTAGACCGCACCATAGCCCAGTGCTCGACCGAGGGAAGACTCATGTCCCCCACGGAAAAGCAGGCGATCCAGACGTTGCTCGATGAAGGCAAGACGCTGAAGGCGCAGCTCGACCGCGCTGGATGGAACGCGGACTTTACCGCCGAATTTGCGCGGCTCAGCGAGGGCATGACGCCGTCGTCGTGGGCCGGCGGACGGCGTGGTAGTACGTGGGGCGAGCTCTTTGCCCATCATCCCGAGGTGCGCCAGTTCATCGAGCGGGGGGACCATCGCCGCTTGAACCAGAGCTGTGCTCCGGTGCTCGACATGTCGAGCACCCTCCTCACCGAAGGTGCGGGGTCCGGCGGGGCGCTCGTCCGACCGGATTACCCCTTCTCGACCGTCGTGCCCCTTGCGCAACCCCCGGCGGTGGTCGCCGCGCTGTTCGCATCCGGCCCCACCGATAGCAACACGGTCCTCTTCCAACGGGTGAAAACGTTCACCAACGCGGCCGCGCCGGTTGCGGAAGGGACCGCAAAGCCGGAAAGCACGGTGATCTATGAAAGCGTGACCACACCCGTGGTCAAATTTGCCCACTGGATTCCGGTGACCCATGAGCTGTTTGAAGATGTGGCCGGGATGGCCAGTGCGATCAATGGGCACCTGCGGCGCGGACTGGAACAGAAGATCGACAACGCGCTGCTCAACGGCACGGGCGTCGCGCCGGATCTGCCGGGCATCTTGACCAGGCCGGGTCTCGCGCCCGATCACGCACGCGGCACCGATACGAACATCGATGCGATCAAGAAAGCGATCTCGAAGATCACCGCCGCCACGTCACTCCAGGTGTCGGCGGTCATCCTGAATCCGGTCAACTTCGACACGGTCACGATGGCGAAAAACGCGGAGGGGACTACTTGCTCGCCTCGCTGGCGTGGCTGCGGGAGTTCTGGGGCGTGGAGTCGATTGTCACGTCGCCGGCCACCGTCGCGGGCGTCGCGGTGATTGGGGCGTTCAACAGCGGCGGCGCACAGGTGTTCTATCGGAGCGGCCCACGCGTCGAAGCGTCCAACGCGCACGCGAATTTTTTTGTCGAGAACAAAATCGCGGTGCTTGGGGAGCAAAGACTTGCGCTTGCAACCATGCGTGAAGATAGTTTTGGCAAAGTCACCGGCTTGAATTAGTCAGAGAATCGGAAGCGGGGTTCGGGCCTTGGCTGGGCTTCCGGCCGTCACGGGAGTAGTTACCCCGCCGGCGGTGTTCATCCGGCCAAGGCGTTTTCTTACGGAGTTCCGTCGCCGAACCCCGTAGCGTTTACTCGACGAGGTGGAGGCGCATGGTGACGAAGACGCACGCGAGACCAGGGCGGCCTCCACTGAGCGTGCACGAAGCGAACGTGCCGGTGTGCGTGCGCGTCACCGTGCAGCAGTACGACCGCGTCTACACCCTCGCACGACAGCAGGGCGTGACGATCCCGGAAGTGGTGCGACGCGCACTGCAGACGGAACTGGGCGTGCTGAAAAAATTGCAGTGACCGCAGTGGACGGAAAATAGATCGGAAAGAATTTCGGTCGCGGAGCGGCCAGGCACCGACCCCGCGACCTGTTCACGACGGCAACGTATCCTTGCCGACGCGCCTGCGTGCCATTCTCGCACGTGTCGCTCGTCGGCCTCATCGGAGGCGACGATGACCCACCGCTCACGTGGAAAGAACCTACCACCGAAGGACCGCCGTCTAGGCCAACTAGCGCGCCAGAGTGGAAAGGATTTACCAACACCCGCGTGGTTTCACAGCCATGTACTCACACGCACTGAGCGCCGCCTGGTCGTCTTGTTCCGCGCATTATCGAAACAGGCGCAAGCCGCCGTCCTCACCGTCATCGAGGCGTGCGCGTGATGGCACAGCGGCAGTTTGAAAAATTGAGCGATGACGAGGTGTTCGCCGATTGGTTGCGGTGGATCGAGCGAGCCCACGACGAAGCTCTCGACCAAGGATGGCGGCACAAGATGTTTCGGTTGATGCGCGGCGTTGCTGAACAGAATGCCGATCTGCGACGGACGGGCCGGTTCTTTCTACAGTGGGCCGCCGACAACTATGTCGCTGCGTCCGCGATGGCGCTCCGTCGGGAACTTGATACGCGGAGCGGGGCTGAGAATCTTTTTCACCTGCTCTGTGAAATGCAGCAGCGACCGAACGTCCTCTCACGCGCTCGATTTCGGTCAACGTGGACAGGGACGGGCAAGCACTACAAGGCGGACACGGTGTTCGACGACTTGGGAATCATCCCGTCGCCTGAGGGTCGCGATTTCGACCACATCGATCCGAACAAAATTGAAGAGGACCGCGAAAAGCTGAAGTCGGCCGATGACGTACCTGAGCACGTCCAGGCCACCATCGCGCACCGTATGCCGGTGCGACCCGAAGAGCCGATTCCCACGTATGGTGAGTTTCATGATGCGCACGAAACCATCTGGCAGGTGATCGTCCGGTACCGCGAAATCCTTACACACAGGACGAAGGACTCTCGCGAACCGCCGGATGAGTGGTTCTCCGTCGCGCCGTTTGAGTTTGCGTGGATCGCTGACCGTGACACCTTCGATTTCAATCGGTGCCAACAGAACCCTGTTGAGAGTCGCGAGAGCGGGGAGGAGTAATGCGCCCGGTTCGCTTCGAGCATTTGAGGCGGGTGCCGGCGATGCGGACTGAAAAACGCGGTTTCCGCGAAGTTGCCGCGGTTTACACTGAAGTCTCGAAACCGGACTGCCGAGGTGCGGCCAACACCTCGGACAGCCCTGACCGTCAACCTGACAGACGCAGGTCGAGCGGCTTCCGCGATCATATCGTCGTGACCCTCAGACCGCACCAGAGGTTCCCGATGCACAACGCACACCTGACACTCACCACACACAACCACGAGCTCGGAGAGGTCATCTCGGCCTTACAGAAAACCATTCGACGCAACGACGTACGACTCGCCTGCTATTTTTCGATGGAATTGTTTGAGTCCGGTTTCGAGCAGTACGCGTGGAGGCGGTTGCTCACGATTTCGGCCGAGGATTGTCACGGATGCGTCACTGCGGAAATTTGGGCGCTCTACCACAGCGCGGCGCTCGTGAAGAAGACCCGCAGAACGCCCGAGCGCATCTTTCTCGCGAAGGCCGCGATCATTCTGGCGCAGGCGCCGAAGTCTCGCGATGCGGACCACGCGTCATGCCTGATGTACGACCTCAACCCGCCCGACGACGCGACGGTGCGGCGCGCCATTCAAGAGGCGCGAGCGACCCGCGTCGAGGTTCCCGACTACGCGTACGACTGCCACACGCGGCAGGGCAAACGCGCCGGGAAAACGCGCGAGGATTTTTTTCTCGACGTGTCCCTACCATTAAGTTCATCCGGGATCCCGAGCACTGCTTACGACCAGTCACACGCTGCTTCCGGATCGCTTCGCCTGCATCGCGTAATAGACTGCGTCCTGAGGCTCTCCCGGTGCGAGGCGCGGTACACACGTGTAAGACCTGCACCTCATCGCGAAGAGTGACGGGGAAGTAGCGAGACTATGCGGCGCGCCGCTCGTACCGGTGGTGCAACCCGCCGACCTGCGGAGTGGCGATCACGCGACCAGCTGTTGGCGGCGTGACTGGACGGGAAATGGGTGCATCCTTGCTCAGGGCAAGGTGGGTTCGTGTTCGTGAGTAATAGGCGACGTACTCGTGTAGCACGCGCCGCAAGCCGGCCGCCGTCAATACGATCACGTGATCGAGGCACTCGCGCCGGACGGATCCAATGAAGCGTTCGACGTAGGCGTTCTGCCACGGAGAGCCAGGCGCTGTCAGGACTTCCCGCATGCCAATCGTCTTCACGAGATCGAACGCATGATCCCGATCGCGAAGGAGATAGCGCGGCAGCTCATCCCAGGGAAACGCGTCACGAAACTGCTGCGCAGTCCACGCAGCCGTTGGATGTTCCGTCACGGCGACATGCACAATGCGTCGCCGATCATGAGCGAGGAGCACCAAGACGAATAGCAGGCGGCACGTCGCCGTTGGCACCACGAAGAAGTCGGCTGCGATGAGCTGTTGGGCATGGTTGGTCAAGAACGTCCGCCAGGTCTGGGAGGGGAGGGGCCGGTGGCGGACCATGTATGTGGCGACGGTCGTTTGAGAGACGGTGAACCCGAGTTTCAGCAGCTCACCGTGGATCCGAGGCGCCCCCCAGAGCGGATTCGCGGCTGACATCGTTCGAATCAACGCGCGGAGTTCTTGCGTCACAGTCGGCCGACCCGTTCTACGACGGCTTTTCCACGTCCAGAACAGTCGGAACCCGCGCCGATGCCACGCGATGACGGTGTCCGGTTTGACGATCACGAGCACCGTCCGCCACTCGCTCCAGGCTCGTGAAAGCCATGCCCAGAGCAGGCGGTCAAATTGTGTCAACCGAAGCTTACGCCCATGCGATCGATTGAGGACATCGAGTTGATGCCGTAGCGCGAGGACCTCGAGTTGCAAGATCGCTCGCGAACGACCGCAGTCTCGAAGCGTCGTGAGGAAAAAACTGAATACCGACATCGCTCAGAAGACTACTCATTGGCGGGCTGCAACAGCAATGATTTCAAGAAGAAGCGGATTTCTGATAGGGACAGCCAGAGGTCTGTGGATTATAGGGCAGCTGCTGCCGGCGAGGGGATTACTCCCGCTGACGCCGTAGCGTAGATACCGATCGCTCCGCACTATTCCTCACGCCAGACGCCGATCACGAGCGGCAGGGTTCGCGCTACATCCAGCCGGGAGGCATTACTGTGACCGGATTGCCGGAGCACGATGCACTGTTTCCAATGGGGCTGGCGACGTTCGCGGGAATCACACGGTTATTGGCTTCTGTCTTTCAACAACGCCGGCCAGTTCACCACGACGGTAATCGAGGACGGGGTCGTGCCTTCGACAGGGACCTTCATCAAGAATCGTCGTCCGTCGCCCGCAGGGACGTAGTCCGTTCGTAATGCGTTAAGACTCGTCGGTAGCTTGGTCTTGGAGAGCGGCGTCACCGTTCCTAGCTCGAAGGTCGGCCGCGTCTTAACGGCCGCCGCCATAAGGAAGCCGTCAGAGCGCAGATAGAACAGCTCCCGGCCGTCTTTGCTCCATCGAGGCTGCAGACCGCCGCCGGTCGAGACAGGTGTTTTCTGGTCGGTGCTCGCGTTCGGGAAGCTCTGAACGTAGATTTCGTGCGCGAGTAGCCCATCACGACGAGGTAGTACAGCAACAGAAGCCGGACCAACACTATGGCAGTGCGTCATCATCTTGCGTCACGCGGCCTACGACGAACCACGGCGATGCCACTCCGCGGTACCTTCATCGGAATAAAATGTCACTCGTCTCAGGAAGCGCATACGCGGCGGCGACCCACGCATTGCACTGCTCCGCGACGGACACAAAGGATCGAATGACGAACTGCTGGAATCGGCGTATAGTCCGTCCGACGTTCATCGAAGAGGTTGGGATATGACAGCTCTCGCCTTGAAAAAGCACGAATTGTCGCGTCGGGCTGCGAACCTCCCGAAAGAGCTCGCGCAGTGGAAGAAGGCGACAGAACAGATCGTCGATCTCAACGCACATTCGTCTCAACTCGAAGCGATCGACGTGCTCGTCAACACTGTGGTTGCGCCGCAAGGCCCCGCCGCGGCGGCTTTGGATCCGCAGGGCGATGAAGGCGCCTTTTATCGCGGGTCGTTGCAAGTAACGCTGGATATCGCGCGCGCCGAGAAACTCTGGGGATACTTCCGCGACAAACTCGAACTTCGGTATTCGCCGTTGCACAAGGAACCGCTGTGGGTAGCCGACACGATCGCCTGGAACTGCCATCGGACGACGCTCGATCTCGCCGTGCAGTTTGGGATCGTCAACAAGAACCAGCTGCGTGAGCCGCCCCTTGTCTACTGCTCGACGGAATACTCCCCCGCCACATGGGTGCGCGAGGCGCGGCCCAACGACGGACGCAACTACGCCCTCGGCGACGCCCTTCTGCCAATCCCGGTCATCGAGATGCCCTGGGACCACCTTGGTAACTCGTGGGAATACCTCAGCCTTCATCATGAGGTGGGCCACGACATCGAAGCGGATCTCAAGCTGCGGCCGTCGCTGATGGCAACGCTCCAACAGGAGCTCAGCGCCGCCGGAACGTTCGGGCCAAGAGTCGCCGTCTGGCAGGCATGGCTTGGCGAAGTCTTCGCCGACTTGTGCGCCATCCGTCTCGCCGGCCCGGCGTTCGCCAATGCCTTGCTGCAGCTCCTACTGCTACCGCGTTCGAACGTACTCACGTTCAGCATCAACGATCCGCATCCCACACCGTACATCCGACTCCTTATGAACGCGGCGTACATACGGACGCTGGGCGGTACGCAAGCGATCCAAGATCACGCGGACGCTCTCGAAACCGAATGGCGGACGCTATACGGTGCCACCTCGGGGACGCCCGCGCTCGATGCGTATGCGGACGATTTTGGGCACGTTTTCAAAGCGCTCATGCAAACGCCGTTGCCCGCGCTGAAAGGGCAAACGGTCGAGGCCCTGCTCCCGTTCACAGCTGTGGAGGACGCAAGAATCCGTTCTGCGGTGAACTACTTCAGGACGGATCAGAACCCGCCCAACAATCTGCCCCTTCGTCACGTGCCCTCTGCTGCGCGACTCGCCGTGGCCGCCGAGAGCGACGCGGGCACGCTGACCGACACGCAATGTGCGGCCATCCACAAACGTGTGCTCGAGTACGCGAGAAACAACGCGCCATCGGGACTGCGCGGCGGTGGCGCATCCGAGCATCAGAAGTTCATCGCGAGCTTTTCAGACAGGATGTTTACATGATGGAGCACCAGACCTCACAGTTGATGCTCGCGTTCGAACCCGGCGGCCGTGAAGGCGGAGAATTCATGCTACGTGTCTCGCGAAACGAGCGCGAATTCTTTCTGGCAAGAGAGATGCGGGAATCTTACACTGTGCATTTGCCGCGTCCGTTTCAGGAAACCGCGTTCATGGACGAGGGCGGCTGGCGGCGCCACCCGCGCGCCGCTGCGCCGGCACGGGACCTCGGGTATCGCATGTGGATGCAGCTTCCGCCCTCGCTGGTCGCAGACATCCAGTCCGGAACGCCTGCGCAGCCGCGGCGTGTCGCTATCGTGAGTCGCTCCACTGGTGTGGACGATGTTCCGTGGGAATGGCTGAACAGTGGCGCCGGCCCCGCGGCACTCGTCGCAGCCGCCGATCACATCCGCTTCATTCGTCTCGTGCCATGTCGATTTGCGCCGCCCTCCCTCACTGCCACTCCGCCGATTCGCATTCTGACGGTGATGACAAACCCAAAGGATGAGCGCCTGCTGAATCCGTACATCGAACGGCAGTTGATCATGAATTCGGTGCAGGCGGGCGGGTACGAAGTCCGCGATCTGTTCGAGCCGCGCATGGACGCGCTCGTCGAGGCTCTCCGCTGGTCGCCGCACATCATTCACTACGTCGGTCATGCGGGCATCACGGGCCAGAGCGGGGCGATCATTCTTCACGACCAGCGCGACGGCACGCGGTGGGTCACCGCCGCGGAGTTATCGCAGGCCTTGCCGCCATCGGTCCGTTTGTTGTGTCTCAGCACGTGTGTCACGGCCGAGAATTATCAGGTCGGGGGTCTGGTTAAGATCGCGCATAGTCCGAGCGACGTAACGCTGCCGACAACGATCGTCAATCAATACGCGATCGATCAGAACGCCGCTGCGACGTTTTGGGGTGAGTTCTACCCCTCGCTCCTCGCACATAAAGGGGACGTCGTCGAAGCGTTCCATCACGCGCGAAGGCGCGTTAGCGAGAATGCTGGCGACACCTGGTCGTGGGCGAGTTTCGCGCTCGTCGTTCGCGATGGCACCGGATTTCCGCTGCGCATCGCCGCAGCGGTCACAACCGAGCGGGTTGTCGCCGAGATCCAGGCGCAGTGGGCCACGCGCATCGCGAACACGCTGGCGACGCGCATGTCGACGCTCAAGCCCGACGTGCAGCAACCACTGGCGGAAGCCATCAATTCGGAAGAGCAGCGGATTGATTTCTTCCGATCCGAAATCGACAAGTTCTAAGGACGTGAGCACACCATGACCTTCGATGAATATCGGTTGCTCGTGCAGCCCGACGTCGGCGACCTGGGAAAATGGACGGTTCATGTGCAGAAGGCTCCGCGTCCCGAGTTTCTTGGGCCTAAGCCCTCGACGACGCCTCTTGTCAAGCTGCCGGATCTCGCCCACTTGCGGAATCCGACCGCGCCGCAGGATCTGGCGCGGCTGCGTCAGATGGGCAGGGACGTGTTCGACAGCCTCATGCCTGCCGGTGCGCAGGTAGAGCTTGGCGTCTGCCTCACCGACGCGCGGAACGCGCAGAAGGGTCTGCGAATCGTCGTTTCAGTGCTCGGTAACAAGCGAGTGCCGGGCATAGTCGGATGCCATGAAATTCCCGTCGAGGCGCTGTTCGCGCAACATCTCAATTTTCTTGCAACCGACGTCGCCACGCCCGTCAGCCGCGGTGTCACTGTCGAGCCCGATCGGTCCGCCGTCAGGGTGGCGCCGCCGCTCAGGATTCTAGTTGTCATCAGCGAGCCGAACGGGATGCCGCCGGTCCACGGGAACATCGAGCAGCAGGCGATCCTCGCGGCGCTGGGGGAGTTGATCGTCTTCGGTGCGGTGCAAGTGGACTTCTGCACGCCTCCGACGGCTGCGCGACTGGACGCAATGCTGCAGCAGCAGCGGTTTCAAATCGTGCATTTCATCGGCCACGGCGACTTCGATATCGACGGCATCGATCCTAACCCACAGCCGTATCTTTATTTCGAGGACGACACGCCGCAGCGCCAGCGGCGGCCCGTCGATGCCGAGCAGATGTACACGATGCTTCGAAATGGCAACGTGCCGCTCGTCGTGATGACCGCCTGCTCGTCCGCGGCTTCGCAGCCGAACGGCACGGAGTATCCGGGACTGGCGTTCGAAGGGCTTGCGCAGACGCTCGTTCAGCGCAACGCCGGTCCGCTCGCTGCCGTCGCGATGCAGTTCGATTTCGAAACCGCCGCCGCCGGTGTGTTCAGCAAAACTCTGTACCAGCAACTGCTGACACGCGACATGAGCATCGACTCGGCCGTCGCCGCCGCGCGCAGCGCGCTCGTCGCCACGTTTGGCGCGGCGCACCGATCGTGGGTGAACCCCACGGTCTACTGGCGCTGCAAGGATGGACGGCTGTTCGACCTCATTCCAACGACCGGGATTCTCACGGCGCAGCAACAGGCAGATTTGCAGTCGCTTGAAGTGTTGATGGCGGATTTCGAGACCATGTTGAACGATCTGTTGAAGGAATCGGCGGCGTCTCAGCAGTCTCCCGATGCGGTGGCGGCACGCGCGTCGGTTCGCACGTACATGCAAAGCAGAATCGAAGATCTGGTGCGACGCCGCGGCGTGTTGCTTGGCGACACACTTCGATTGCGCGGAGGAACCCTCGCCGCCGACGGCACCGTGGAATGCGCTCTCTCGCTTCGGATCCGCACGAGCGCGCGGATCGGCACCATACGGGCGAGTCTAGCGTTCGATTCGACAGAGTTCTCGTATGTCAGCGGAAGTCCGGGCGCCGACATTCTGGCCGGATCGCTGATCGTCCAACCTCCCGACAATCCGGGCGACCCGGTGATCGTGCTCGTGCAGAACGCGTCAGCCAATAACGAATGGACGGCGGGTGAGCACACGATCGCGCTCGTAACATTTCGCACTCTTGATAACGCCTCGACAAAGCCCCTGTTCCGTATTTCGCTGCGGGATGTGACCGTATCGCGCGACAATGCCAACGATCCGTCCTTTGGCGCGTTGGACGCAGTGGTGTTCGCATCGTAGTGACGCGCGGCGCTACCGCTTCCGTCCCGATCGCGGCGGGATCGGCCGGACATTCTTGGGCAGGGGCTGTTCGGCTTCCACCGCCGGGCGTGAAGTCGCGGACGGCGATTCGATCTCGCCTACCGACTTGATGTTCGAGAGATTGGTGGTCGCCGGCAGTTCTGCTCGGGCGGAATCTGTACACTTCGAACCAAGGCAGGCCGAAGCGCGAATATGTGTCCGCGCCGATCGGAGACGGCGGCACGGGCTCTCCCGTGACGCGCGTGAATTCACCTGCGTCGATGAGGTGCACGTGGATGATGCGGTCTGGCGAGGTTTCCCATGTTCGCGGTCCAAATGGATCGGGATAGATACGCTGCGCGATTCTGCCGCCCGCGCCCACCGAGAACTCGCGCGTCGTGACCTTGGGCTTGCGCGGCACGGCCTTGTGGTCGAGCACGCCAGGTTTCGGCAGAAAACTCGCCACTGTGATCCCGCCTTCGTCGCGTCCCGTGAGTTGATGTTCGACGCTCTCACCGCTGTGGAGGCGAACGGCCACAAACTGACGTACGACACCGTCGCGACCTTAAATCCATCCAGCCATGGCTGATATGGCACCACGACATAGTTTTGTGGTGAAGCCTCAAGACCGCGGCTCCGAGGATATCCGGTGATCGCATCGATGCTTCCGACGGCGATCGCCACAGCGCGCGGATCGGTAAGTAATCCGTCAAATTGGATCCATGCCGCATCCTGCAAATGAATAGGAACGAGAAAATGATCCGGTTCGCATGAGGCTTGCGGAACGAGCGTTGGGTAATCGGCCGCCGAATGCACAGACAGCCGCCCAAGCGACGGTGGCAGCGGATACTTGCCACCGTCGTCGGGAACTCGCAGCGTGCGCTGGATGCCCACGCGGAGAGACGCATCGAGTGAGACCCAGTCTCCAGCAGTAACGGATGTATGCATGTCAAGCGGCGGATGCGATCGGACGCGTTCCTGAGGCCTTAAAACGTAATGTTCGCGCCGGTCGCTACCTGTCGAATGAAGTCGCGATGCACATCGACGCGCGTGTAGATGCCCCCGCCGCCGCAGGGGTTCCGCGCGTTGTCGGTCGCGCGTGAGGTCAGGCCGGCAACAACGCGCTCGCCGGCCACGTCGATGTACGCAGGACCGCCGCTGTCGCCATTACAGGAGTCGAAGCCCGCTCCACCCGCGACGAATTCGAGGTCAGCCTCGAACCCGAACTCGCGTTCGAGATCGGCGGCGTTGCCGCTGTTCACGGTAGCACTCGCGGTGATCGGCACCGTCACCTCTCGCTTCGTGCCGAAGCCCCGCGTGCTGAGGACATCATCGTTTCCAAAGCCGACGAGCCTCGTGTTGAGCGCCTGCCCGACTTCCTGCGCGGTCGCGAGCCGGACAGGCGCAGTTGTCGCGGCGTTCCGCAGAAGGACTGCGGCAATATCGTGGAGTCCGGTCGTCGGGTACTCCGGATGCTGGACCATTCGGCGTACCGACACAATCTCGGCATTATCCAGACGGGTTTGATCCTCTGCCAAGAGCGCCACCACATTGGCCGGCCGCGCGGCGTCAAAGCAATGAGCCGCCGTAAGGACGATGCGCGGATGCACCAGCACCCCGGTGCAGAACCAGCGGAATGTGCCGTTCGGATTGCGTCGTCCGATCAGGGCGCACTCCGGGAACTCGCCTACGCCGACAGGAAAGCCGCCGACGATTCGCTGCACCGCTTCGAACATGTTCTGCGGTGGATTCGGATCCACCAAGAAGGCCGCGGCAGCCGCGGGAACCGGATCCTTTCCCATATACGCCGCGAGCAACTGCGCTAACTCCTCTTGCTTCCTCGCTAGTCGTTCGAATGCAACCTTCGCATCGAACTCGTCAGCGCCGGTGCCTTCCCCGCATTGGCACCCGCAAGGTGCATCCCTGTGTCGTCTTTGTGCACTCATGTTTCCTCGCTTGAAATTCGCCACCATAGCGACGAAAGAGCCTACACCGGATCCTCGACGATACGCGCGTAAATTCGCGTCGAACCATTTGGCAAACGGGCCTGCCAAAAATCCGTGCAAGTTGTCTTAGAGGTGGGCACACGTCCGAGAAAGAACTGCGGTGAGGCAATGAAGTCTAGGCGAACCGTTCACTCGAACCGCGCACCGTCCCTCCAGCCCTGTTACCTATGTGCCCGGAATGGACCTTCCGTCGTCGAATAGCCGTAATGTTCCACGACTCGACCGACGTCTGTCAGACCTGTTGATGATATAGGCTCGACCCGTGATCGGCCCCGCGGCGCTGCAGATGGTGCTGGGCGTGTTGACCGGCTGGCTTGAGCGCCGCGAACGGGAGGCGCTCGCCTAGCTTCCGGGCGGCATCGAGTAAGTCTCCACCACTCACGATGTTGTATCGCTCAAAGACCGAGCGCGTTTTGTGGCCAGTCATCATCATTGCCACCCGCTCTGGGATGCCAGCGCGCACGAGGTTCCGCACGGCAGTTCGCCGCAGATCGTGCGGGATGCGTCCAGGGCAACCCGCTGCCCGGCAGGCTGACCTCCACGCCTTCGTGAAGCTCACGATGGGATGCGGTTTCTTATTACCACCACGTCCCTCAGCAATCTCCCTGAAGAATACCCACGGCACAATCACTCCGCTTTGCTTAAGGCGTTCGTGTTCAGCGCGTTGTGCCTGAAGGAGCGTCCGCAGTTCCGCAGAAATGGGGAACACGCGACCGTCACCGTTCTTGGTCGTGCCTCTATCTAAGCGGACCTCGCCGGCAGCAAAATCCACACGGTGCCATTCCAGCGGCAAGACTTCTGAGGTGATGCGCCAGCCCGTCAAGTAGGCGAACTCGATACTGGGTTTGATTTCGGCGGGGAGGTGGGCAAGCACCGACTGATACTGCTCAGGCTCAAAGAATCCAGTGCGGACGTTTTTCTCCTTCAGCATCGGATGTGCGGCTTGTAGAGCAGCCGGTCTTGATGGTTGAGTATCACCTGCGCCGTGCGTTTGGCCGTTCAGCCTATCCGAGAAACTGAACGCCAGCTCAGGTCTCTTGTCCGTATCTTTCGATTGCTTCAAGGGACACGACGTCTTCAAGGTCGATGAGCGGCGGGCCGCCGAGGTGCGTCCTTCCGTCAAACTCGGTCATTGCCCTGAGAGCCGCCTCGTATTGAAAGTTAATACTGTCAACGAGCCGTTGCAGTTGCAACGTCGATATGCGTTCCGAGGAAAGGCCTCCCGGGAGCATTCCCCACCTCGGGCCGAAGTGATAGACGGCTGCATACATAACCTTCGCCCGCCATACATCCACTGAGGATGCGCGCATGGCCGTATAGAAGGTCCGGTGCACTGTCCCTTCCATTAACTTGATCCGGATCCAGAGCACGGCTTGCGACTCGGTCATACGGTGCTTCCGGATCGCTTCGCCCGCATCGCGCCCGGTTTGTATGCAGGAATCTGGACCGGTGGGACCTCTGTTGGCGCCTCTGGCCCAATGCCGCACGCAGCAGCGAAAAACGGGAGGATCGTTCGGTGTTCTGAGAATGACACTCGTTGGCACCGGCGCAGGGCCGTCTCCCCCTGCTCGGTGGGAATAGGAATGGCCGTCAGGGCACCCGCGATTCCTGGCTGCCTGACAATATGAATCCGGCCCAGAAATAAGGATGGGCGAGAACGGACGGACGTGTGCGCCGCATGCCATGGCGACGTGGGGCAGGGGAGTGGCGAGATTAGGCGGCGCGTTCGTACCGGTGGTGCAGACCACCGACCTGTGGCACGGCGATCACACGGCCTGCCGTCAGCGGCGCGACAGGACGTGGAAAAGGTGCATCCTTGTCCAGCTCGAGGTGCGTTCGCGTGCGCGAATAGTACGCGATGTACTCGTTCAGCATGCGCCGAAGGCCGGCAGCCGATAACACGACGACGTGATCGAGGCACTCGCGTCGGACCGATCCGATGAATCGTTCGACGTAGGGGTTCTGCCATGGGGAGCCCGGCGCCGTCAGGACTTCATGCATGCCGATGGTCTTCACGTGATCGAGCGCATGATCGCGATCGCGGAGGAGATATCGAGGGACCTCGTCCCAGGGAAAGGCGTCGCGAAACTGCTGCACAGTCCAGGCGGCGGTTGGGTGCTCGGTGATGGCGACACGAACGACGCGTCGGCGATCATGCGCGAGCAACACCAAGACGAAGTGGAGTCGGCACGTCGCCGACCTATCCGATGGTTTCCAGGTCCAGAAGAGACGGAACCGCGCCGCTGCCAGGCGATGACCGTGTCGGGTTTGACGATGACGAGCGCCGTCCGCCAGTGACACCAAACTCGGGACGACCAGACCCAGAGCACCCGGTCGACACGCGTCAACCGGAGCCGACGCGCCTGCGATCGTTCAAGTATGTGAAGCTGGTGCCGTAAGGCGAGAATCTCGAGCTGCAAGCCCGCGCGCGAGCGGGCACCATCTCGAAACGTCAGCAGGAGGGGAGATGAAGACAGACATCGCTCAGAAGGTTACCCATCGTCGGCTGCAACAGCAACGATTCCAACAAGAAGCACGGTTTTGGTAGGGACACCTTGAGAATCGGCTCATCGAGAGCCTGGCACTTGGTCGACGCCGAGGGCGGAATCCGTCGGCGTCCACGGCTCGGTGGCCTGTTGAATTACTACGAGCGAGCGGCGTGAAGTGTTCGGCCAGCCGGCCGTAACCGCTCGGCCGCGATTTGCGACAATACGCGCCTGAATTGTGTTATGTAGACGTGGTTATTGCGGGGGTATGGAGCGCACGCAATATTATTGCCGACGACATCCGTGTATCACGCCAGCCTCGGGCCCGGCATTCCCAACGTACCCCTCAACCGGCTGGTGCACTCGAATGGTCATCAGATTCCTGATGGTGGGCGCGTGATCGCCACTGCAATCCTCGGAGGGTTGCTTCGTGAATACCGGTTGGAACGAGTAGCCGCGTGAACCTACGTAGAGCCAGTACCGAGGCTATTGCAGAGCACAGGTATAGGCGATCAGTTCTGGCGACCCACAGACACCTGGCGCGTATAATGAGAAGGGAATACAGGTGCAAACCGTGGAATTCACTCGCATCACGATTGATCCAAAGCGCATGGGAGGCGTGCCCATCATCAGGCATCTCCGCATTCCGGTCGCGACGGTCGTCGACATGGTGGCAGACGGCATGACCCAAGCCGAGATTCTGCAGGCGTACCCTGACCTCGAGGCGGAGGACATCAAAGACGCGCTTCGCTTCGCAGCCGAAGCCGTTCGCGAGCGAGAGATCCCGTTGCTATCGAGTTGATCGCCTTCCTCGTCGACAATGCCCTGTCGCCGCACGTCGCCGAACGACTCAGCGCCGCGGGGTACGATGCGGTGCATGTTCGCGATCGCGGACTGGGCGAAGCCGACGACGAAACCATTCTCGAGCTCGCTGTCGCAGAGGGTCGGGTCATCGTGACGGCCGACACCGATTTTGGCGCGCTCCTCATGCTGCGGCGACAACAGCAGCCCTCGGTGATCCTGTTCCGCCGTGGAGCGCCTCGACGCCCAGCCCACCAAGCAGCGCTGCTGCTCGCAAACCTGCCGGCCGTCATTGCCGACTTGACGCAGGGTGCCATCGTGACCGTCCGGCGGGATCGCCTGCGTGTGCGACGCCTCTCGTAGGCCACGTGCCCAGTAGATAGGATGAAGCGGCTGGTCTCCTTGAGTGACGTGGTAGCGCGCTCCACATTACTGAAACGCGCTCGTGGCGCAATCACCGGCAGCCGTAGTCCGAACGTAGTCCAATAGGGCCCTAACACGAGGCAAAACGGGGGAGCTGGACAGACCAAAGACCAGCACGAGACAACACGATTCACAACCCCGTTAAATCTGCAAAACCTCCATCCCCGGTTCAAATCCGGGCGGCGCCTCCAATCCTAAATTCATTTAACACTGTCACTTGCGGGCGGTGCGCTTGCCAGCCCTGCCGCCGTTTGTAGTCCACTGTGGTCCAGAACGACGAACAATTCACGCTCGAGCGCCTCGATGGCTCTCCGGTGCGACGCATCAACAGCGTGCGTGTAGATGCTGAGCGTCGTTGCAATGCTCGCGTGTAGAGTGCCGAGCGGCGACGCCGACGTCAATGGTTTTTGCCCGGACGGGATATTGGCGAGCCACACCGCGATCTTGAACGGAAGCTCGCCGATTTCCAGGCCTACTACAACGCGGCACGCAGCCATGCGTCGTTGGAGGGCCACACGCCATTGACCTTCACCTCCCGACACACAGTCGCCCGTGTCGAGCTGACCATGTGCGTTGGGTCTCCCACTGCCAGGACCTCGTTCAGCTGCCAGTGGCGGCCTGACAACGAATTCGAGACGGACAGGCCTCGACCGGCTGCTTTGGGTTCTGGCTGTCGCGAGTCACCGGCCGCTACCCGGGACCGACGCTCGCGAAGGTCATGAAGAGCGCCAATCCATAAGCAAGCACGCCAAGAACCAGCGTGACGCTCGCCGCGATACCCGATTGAGTGCGAGACGCATGGTTACGGATCCTGAAAGCGCCCCAACACACGAAGGGCACGCCGATGACCGGCCAGGTGGCGAGGGCCAGAAATGCAGCGGATGGCACAAGCCCGTATGCTTCGATAACCCCGATCATCCCTTGCAGCGGGCGGCCTTCCGCCAACGACGAGAAGATCGTCCGAGCCGCTTCGGGCGCCAGCGCTCTCAAGAGGCCAACGGTGATGGTCTGGAAGAAACCGTAAAGGACCGCCGTCAAGCTGTACATGTACGCCACAGCGCCGAGCGTCTTCAGGGCCGGCTCGACGCCGCCGACAAGACGCCACGCGGCGTGCACAGTCACGCCAACAACCAGCATCCGAATCGGGCTGAACATGAAGGTGGCCAGCGCTTCCGAGGACGCCCGTACCCCGACTTTCAGCGAGAGCGGCAGCCCGCTGAGAAAAATCAGCACGAGGCTTGCGGCGAAGAACATGCCAGACGCCGCGAGGAAGCCGGGGGCGGGCCAGCGTGAAAGGAGGAAGGTCTTGGGTCCGGTGGCAAACTCGAACAGATCGGCGAAGTACCTGACGACGACTCCGATTGGTTGCCACACGCGCTGGGACGTGCGATCCGACCATCGATGATGGGACGTCTCTGGCGGACGGCCGCTCTGAATACGTTCGATGGCGCCCACGATCGCCGCGATCACGGCGTCGTCGCCTCCGTCACGCCCGGACGTGAGATCGATCGACTGGAACTCGCCGAACGGCATTGGCGGCTCGCACGCATCGATCATCACCGGAACAAGGGCGCGCCGTTGCGCCGCATGTCGCGCCTCAGCACGAACGTAATGTGAATTCACCGAAGCCCAGGACCACAGGACAACGACCGCGACCGCTTCGGCGAGCGCGCGCTGGATCTCGCGATCCCACTCGGTACCGGCGTCAATCAAGCGATCCCACCACACGGTGCAGCCCTGCTTGACGAGAGCGTCCGTGAGCGCTCGAGCGACCTCGCGATCCTCAGCTGCATAGCTGAGAAAAACATGCCCGCCGTCCGACTGAGGAGGGGATGTCACAGGGGGAATATACATGGCTCAGCTCCATCTCCGTTTCTCCGTTCCCGGCGCGTCGGTCACCCCGAAGGTGCGAAAAAGCGGCCGTGGCCCGACCACTCGTTCACGGCCGATTCGGCGCCGGCCATTGCGGGGGAGTAGCCTCTCGCGATGCGGCATGCGTTGCAATTCCTCGTGATCACTGTTGCTGGTTGGGTGAATCGTCACCAAGAAGATCTGGATCGACTATCTCCGAGAGGAGAATCGCATACTCCGCGAGGAACGCGGCCGGCAACCGCTTCGGCTCACAGACGCCCAGCGCCGTCGACTCGCGGTGCGCGGCAAGCGACTTGGCCGACACGCATTAATGCAGGTGGCCGGTATCGTCACTCCGGACACGATTCTCCGCTGGTACCGGAGGTTAATCGCCCAGAAGTACGGCATGAAGACACCCGGGGGAGGCTGTGACTCATGAAATTCGTAACAGGTCGTCAGCAGGATTGTTCATGGTTGAGGGAATATAACGACGTTCGGCTTGTTCTGCGCCAGAAGCCCGATGGTCCAGTTCATAATGAAGTAGGCTATCTGTTCGTCCCGCAATCACATGGCAGGCACGAGTGCCACAGACTTCGTCGCGAATGCCCGCTTCCACGACTCACACGAAGTGCCCATTTTCGAAGCGAGGCGGCCGGCATCATCGGACCATGCCGTTGTAAGTCGCATGAGATAGGCATCGAGCCACCAGTCGCCCGACCTAAGACTGGGCCAGGAATCCTGATGAGGTAGATCGTGGTCGTCCGCTGCAAACGGCGCTCGGAGTTGCCGCTGGCTGATTCCCAGTACGACGACGTCTATACTCGCCCAATAATGACAAGGTCTCTCTTCTACCGGGTATGTCGCCTTCGTGCGGTGACGCTCTGCCTCGCGATGGTGACTACGTTCGCAACTGACGCATTCGCGCAACTCCATCTCGCGCCATATGTGTCCGGATTGAACGCGCCGGTGGAGTTCGTCCAGGATCCATCGTCGCCGTCAGTCCAGTTCGTCGTCGAACAGGGCGGCCGGATTCGAGTGATTGAGAACGGTGTACTGTTGCCGACGCCGTTTCTCGATGTCTCGAGCGCCATTTTCCGCCGGCGGCGAGCGTGGCCTGCTCGGGCTCGCGTTTTCGCCAGACTATGCGGTGTCGCGCCGATTTTTTGTCAACTTCACCGATACGAACGGGAATACGGTGGTGGCGCGGTTCAAGCGCTCGGTCGGCAACCCGCTCGTCGCCGACCCGGCGACGCGATTCGATCTGCGGTGGGGCGGCGGTCAGCCATTTATCGAGCAGCCGTTTGCGAATCACAACGGCGGACACCTCGCGTTCGGTCCGACCTCATGTTGTACGTGGGTCTTGGCGACGGCGGCGCTGGAGACGATCCCTTCAACACCGCCCAGCGCCCCGACACGCTGCTTGGGAAAATGCTGCGTATCAACGTGCTCGTCGGCGATGCGGACCCTGAAGGGTACGACGTGCCAGGCGAACCCGTTCGTGGCAGGCGTGCCGATTCCGGCGCTGCCCGAGATCTGGGCATTTGGCCTCCGCAACCCGTGGAAATTCAGCTTCGACGATCCTGCCCTCGGCGGGACGGGCGCCATGCTGATCGGCGACGTCGGTCAGAACGCGTATGAAGAAGTGGATTACCAGCCGCCCGCTGCCGGCGGCAGGAACTATGGCTGGCGGGTGTTCGAGGGCGCGCATCCGTACATTGGATCACCCGGCCCGGCATATCTGCCACTCGTTGGACCGATTGCGGAGTACGACCACACCGTCGGCAACTCGATTACCGGGGGGTTTGTGTATCGCGGCTGCTCGCTCGGTGCAACCTACAGGGGGCGGTACTTCTACGCCGACTTCGTGAATGCGCGGGTATGGTCGTTCGCATTGATTCCGGACGGCGCGGGCGGCGTGACGGTCTCAGCGCCGATTGAACACACGGCCGAACTCGGTGGATCCGGCGCCATTGGCAACGTCAGCGCGTTCGGACTCGACTCTGTGGGCGAGTTGTACATCGTCAGCTACTCATCTGGACAGATTCTGAAGGTGGCACCGCCTCCGATGTTCACGACGGCTTCTTGCGTATCACCGCTCACGAGACGAAGCGACTTCAATCGCGATGGCACATCCGACATGGTGTGGCAGAACAACGCCACTGGCCAGGTATCGGTGTGGTACCTCGGTGGACAGCAGGGTCGCGAGCGTGTGGGATTCGACTGGCTGTCAGCCAGCGGCGTTCTGGGCTGGAAGGTGAAGGTGGCTGCCGACCTGAACGGGGACAGCACTCCAGACCTGATCTGGCAGAACGAAACCACGCGAGAGGTTGTCGCATGGTACATGGGCGGCGTCGGTGGTACGACGTATCAGGGCTTGGGTTGGCTTACCGCCGGCCCGGTCCCGGGCTGGACTTTGGTCACGGCGTCAGATGTAGACGGCGACCTTCGACCAGATCTGATTTGGCAGAACGACAGCACGTATCAGGTGGTGGTCTGGTTCATGGGCGGCTCGCAGGGTACTGTTCTGCAGCGGTATACCTGGCTCGCGTCGAACGGTCCTGCGGGCTGGCTTGTGGTTGGCTTCGCTGACGTCAATCGGGATGGCGCGCCAGACCTGATATGGCAACAGGAGAGCACGCGGCAGGTTTCGGTGTGGTATCTCGGCGGACCAGACGGCACGACGTTCAAGAGTTGGAACTGGATGAGTCAGAGTCTGCTCGACGGCTGGGCGGTCGTTGGTTCCACCGATGTGAATGGCGACGGATGTCCCGATGTCCTGTGGCAGAACGATACGACGGGCGAAGCGTCCGTCTGGTTCATGAGTGGCGCACAGGGCAACGTACTCGCCGGGTGGGCTGCGCTGACAAACGGACCGCTTCCCGGATGGCGCGCAGTATTGCGCTACACCTGGCGCGTCGGGCGCGGATCATTCTCGCGTGTGCAGAGGGGCACGACAACAAGGTCGTCGCGAAACGCCTGCGGATGTCGCAGGTCACCGTGTGCAAATGGCGCGGGCGGTTTGTCCGCGAGCGGCTGGACGGGCTGTATGACGAGCCGCGTCCGGGTGCGCCGCGGCAGATTAGTGACGACCAAATCGAGCAGGTCATTGTGCGAACGCTGGAGGAGACGCCGCGTGGCACCACACACTGGAGTAGTCGCGGCATGGCCAAAGCGAGCGGGTTGGGCCGCACCACGGTCCAGCAGATCTGGCGCGCATTCGGGCTGCAGCCGCATCGGAGCGAGACGTTCAAGCTGTCGACCGATCCATTGCTGATTGAAAAGGTGCGCGACCGTGAAGCGCGATTGGCGTATCTCGGCCACGTCGTCATCGAGAATCGCCATGGGTTGATTGTCGACGCCATGGCGACGACGGCCGACGGTCGCGCCGAACGGGACGCGGCGATACTGATGATGCACACCCGACAGACATGTCGAGGCTACCGGCGCTGTACGCTCGGTGCCGACAAGGCTGTACGACACGCACGACTTTGTCGACGTGACGCGCGAGCTGATCGTCACGCCGCACGTCACCCAAAATACCGCGCGGCGCGGCGGCAGCGCGATCGACGGCCGCACTACCCGCCATGCGGGATACGCGAAAAGTCAGCATGCGCGCCCTCGGGTCGAGCCGGCTTTCGGCTGGCTGAAGACCATCGCTTGGCTTCGCAAAATCAAACTCCGTGGGCTTCCGAAGGTCGATTGGTTGGTCGTCTTCGCCAGCGCGGCGTTTAATCTGCGGCGGTTGACCAACTTAATGGCGGCGCCGGCATGATCATCGCCGTCTCCACCGCGGCCAGTACCTCGAACTCGCGCGGACATCAGCACTAACATTGAGCTATTCGCAGCCGTGACGACGATCGAATCGATCCCAAACATGCATTTTTCAGCAAGTTCCTAGAGAGCTGAGCACGTAAATCACGCTGCCCGGGGGAGCCGGGCAATCCGTTGGAGATTCGCGACGACGGCGACGCGTCGAAGATCAAGCGTGTTCTTGCGAGGCCTTTGTCGCGCGCCCTCGGTCCTTGAATGTGATCGATGCGAGTGAGTGCTCGATGGTCGTCGGCGGAGTGAGGGCTGGATGGGTGCTCGGCGCGAATGGTAAGGCGCCGCGGAGACGGTGCTATTGCGGGAGTGGCCGGGCCGGTGACGTGTGCCTGTGGCCGCGAACTCGGCGGGAGGCGGCGACAATACTGCTCGCCCTCTTGCAAGCGGAAGGCGGATCAGTGGCAGCGCAAGATTCGCCGGCGGGGGGCCTGGATCCTGGCGTGGCAGCAGGCCGCCGTGTAGGGGGCGCTATTCGCGGGCGCAGGTCACCCTACAACTCAAAACATTCGGCGCAAAACTGCGGGCGCTGCAACGTGAGATCGGCCGATGATCGGCGGACGCAGTCGTCCGAAGGACGATAGCGTATAGTCCCAGCGACCGAACGATAGACGCCGCGGTGTAGGCATACCGATCGCTCCACACTAGGCAACTATTCGGCACTAATCCCAAAAATTGACCGTGCGTCTGCGTGAGACGGGCTACGTGGTCGAACTCCTGAACGACATTCTCAAGTTCGTGCGGAGTTAGCTCTACAGTGAATCGGAGCATGTGCACGAGTTGCACAATCAAGTGACTTCGCCACTTGTGAAACGAAACACGGCGACATATAAGACTCAAAGCGCCGACGAAATCGCCGACTCAACTTACTTGGTCTCCAGGAGGAACACCATGGGAGGACAATGGAATACTGTCGACTCTGACGACGGAGGCGTCGGATTCACTGGCGCCAGTCACCGCGTCGGAGTGTTTGGCCGTAACGATGCGACGTCTCCTCCAACGGGTGGAGGAGCTGGCGGGGCGGGAGTATTTGGCCTCTCCGTTAGTCCAGGTGCCGCCGGAGTATTCGGAGCCAACCACAGCGGGCAACGCGGGGTCGGGGTACAGGGCAATGGCCCTGAGGCCGGCATTAGTGGCTTCAGCACTCAAGGACACGGTGCACGTGGCATTTCGCAGAACAGCGCTGCGTTTGGAGTGTTCGGCGCGAACGACTCCACTCAGCCTCCTCCTCCAGGTTCTCCCGGCGGCGCAGGTGTGTTCGGGCTCACTCACAGCCCAGGAGCCGCCGGGGTGTTCGGAGCGAACAATGAGTCTAGGGGGGTGGGTGTGCGAGGCAATGGACCTGACGCCGGCGTCAGCGGCTTCAGTGCTGCGGGCGCGGGTGTGCGGGGGGAAAGCAGCCGAGGGGGCGGCGTCGCAGGCATTGCGCACGTCCCTGAGCAGAACGGAATGTTCGGAATGAATGATGCCGCCGGCCCGATACCGAGTGGGCTTAACCGACCGGCTGGAAGCGGTGTGTGGGGTCACACCAAAGTTGACGGCGGCAGCGGTATTGTTGGATCGGTCGAGCCCGGGGTCAACAACGCGGCCGGTGTGACTGGTATCGGACCAATCGCGGGTCGGTTCTTCGGTGATATTGAAGTGACTGGCGATGTGAACTTGTTGGGTGCCGACTGCGCAGAGCATTTTGACATCGATCAGTCGCAGGGCGTCGAGCCTGGGACCGTGATGGTGATCGAGGGAGGTGGCCGGCTGCAGCCATGCAATGGCAACCCGTATCGAACTCGCTCTACACAGGAGGGGAGTGGGGAGTCTGCGTCACGAGAGTTGCAGACAGCAAGCAGTCGGGGCCCAGGATAGCGGCTTTCTTCCTGACGGCACATGCCGACATCAGAGCAATATTCAATGCCATGGTTGCGAGTGACTGCGCAGCTGACGCTAACAGTTCACCACCGATTTAGCGTTTTGGATACCGACACTTCGGCCGCTGTATTCCGTCTGGCGCCGAACACCTCTGGCGAGCTTCAACGCTCGACCAAGCTGTCGCTCATGCGGCAGCTCGCGTCCGAAAAGTAGACGGCGTACGGGAACGTGTGCAGCAGTGCGCGACGGACATCGCTGGACACGGCGGGGAACTCAAATGGTCGTTCGCGGATGCGGGCGATCGTCCGATCAACATCGCTGAGGAACCGTACCGACAGCCCGGCTCTCTCGTCCTGTACCACCGCGCGGCATCCTCGAGATCGGCCTCCGCGAGTGGCCGAACGATGAACCGGAGGGTCATGCGATTCAGTGGCTGGTATCGAGTTTCTTGCGGAGCCGTTCCTGAACGACATCCCAGCTGTCACCCGCGGCGGGATTGGCTTCGAGATCCTTCAAGCGCTCGTCGAGAATTTCGCGGTGCCAATCCGGGACGGGAATCGCCTCAGGAGTCGCTGCGACTCGGTCCCACAACGACTGCAGGTAGTCGATCTTCTCATCGACCGACAAGTCGTCGAAACCCGGTGGCGGCAGCGGGACAGGTTTGGGCATGGAGCACGTCCACTCGGACGGTTCGGACCAGTATACCGCGCGCACAGTGCGGCCTTTTGGCACTTCACGCGGCCCCGCTCCACAACTGCAAGTACCGGCGGTTGCGAGCCCCCGCAACCAGCTTTATTTGGCGCCGGTTTCTGGCGACCTCTTCGTGTCTCTGGCCGCGCTCAGCATTCCCGCCAGGTCGCCCTTCAGCGCGATTTTCAGTTTGTCGCCATCGGGCTCGAGCACGATGGCTTCGATGAGCGTTCGAATGGCCTGCACGGCGCCCGTGCGACTCTCCTCGCCTGCGAAGGCGAGGCAAAGGCTGCCGACCTTCTCGCGATAGGCGTCGGCCATCCTGGGGTGCAGCAGCTCCGGCATCTCGGGCGTCGAGGTGGGTTTGCAGTTCGGCCTTCCGCGCTTCGAGCGCCAGCAGCTCGTCTTTGATCAACAGCGCGGACACGCTGCAGCGCGCCCACGAGCCCCGTCCGCCACTCGCCCCACGCTCGTGGAAGCCATGCCCAGAGCAGCCGGTCAAAGCGGGTCAACCGAAGCCTACGTCCACGCGATCGATTGAGGACAGAGAGTTGATGCCGTAGTGCGAGGATCTCGAGCTGCAAGGTCGCTCGCGAACGACCGCAATCTCAAAGCATCGTGAGGGGAGAACTGAATACCGACATCGCTCAGAAGGCTACTCATTGGCGGGCTGCAGTAGCAATGATTTCAAGAAGAAGCGGATTTCTGGTAGGGACAGGCGTCCCGTTAAGGGTGACAGCCGTTGCCTGGAGGGTTGCGCGAGCCCTGCCCCGTCCAGACCAACGGGTTCTCGGGCTTGAAGACGAGCCGCTGAATTCGTCCATTGCGGCCGGTGCTGCCAATGTCTTCATTAGAAGACGGAAGAACGCGCCACGATAATGGGCATCCACGGCTCCCTGTTCCAGGCAGCTCGAAAAATCGTTGTATACGTCAGTCAGGCGTACAGCAAAAGGGCGTGTCTTGAGACTTTATGGTCCATGAACTGCCAACAGCTGTTCGGGAGTGCCCATGTCTAAAACGAACGTTCTCAGAGATAAAGGCGAACGTTGTTGCGGGACGCCAGGAGACAACGGCCTGCACACAAGAATATGCCGGTTGGCCGACGACCATCGACCCGACAATCGCGATGTTAGAGTCCGTTCGAATCCTGGCTGCCGTTGCCGCACGGCGATCCACTGGAGAGGTTGTCCCGCTGACCGATCCGAAGCCAGGTCGTCATCTCCCCTTGACACGGGTCCCGAAGGTTTGACACCACCTCGACCCGTCAGAGTCTGAAGATGGCTGTAGCAGAATCCCAAGCCTGCTCGCGAATCTTCATCAGCTATCGGCGCGAAGACTCCATCGCGCACGTCAACGCGTTGGTTCATCCGCTTCGCGAGCGTTTCGGCCAGGACCGCCTGTTCAAGGACACCGACAGCATCGCGCCCGGTCAGGACTTCCTCAAAGCCATCCAGCGCGAGCTCGAGTCGTGCTCTGTATTTCTGGCGGTGATAGGCAGTAAATGGCTGACAGTGCAAAAGCCGAAGTCCAACATCCGGCGCCTGGACGACCCGACCGACTATTTGCGGGTGGAAGTGGCCACGGCCCTCAGGAATGAAAAAATACTTGTCATCCCCTTACTCGTCGGTCAGGCGAGCATGCCTGCGCCAGAAGACCTCCCGGCCGACCTCGCCGAGTTCGCTCGTCGGAATGGGTTCGAACTGCGTGACTCACGGTGGGATTCGGATGTCACGCTCCTGATCCGGGCCATCGAACGAGCATCCGCCGATCTCGCATCCGCAGGTCCGAACCCTCCTGTTCCACCGTCCTTGACTCCTCCCGGCGGCAGCGTCTCGCCCTCTACTCCCGGCACCGGACAATTCGACCTGCTGGAAGCACGACGGAAACGGCAGATCGCGGAACACGTGAAAGTCGCACGCCAAGCGTTCGAAGCCCTCGACTACGAGGCGGTCCTGGAGGCCTGCGAGAAGGCCGTATGGCTGGAGGGTCAGCACGGCGAAGCGCGGGACCTGGCGCTCCGCGCCAGGACGGCGCTCGATGAGAAAAAGATCGAGGGGTGGTTGGCGCAAGCGCGGCAACTGTTGGCTCGCGAGAAACTCATGGATGCGGATCTCGCCACTGCGTCGGAACTTATCGATCAGACGCTGTCGCTGAACGCAACCCTCGAGGCCGCGGTCAAGCTTCGTCAGGAGGTGCTCGCACTCCGCAAGCGGCGCGAGCGTCAGCGCGAGGGGGACCGGCACGTGCGGGCTGCGCTGATCCGCGCGCACGCGAGCTTTGAGGAAGAAGACTTCGAGGCTGCCATCGAGCATTGCGACGACGCGCTGGTGGTGTTCGGCGAATCTGCCGAGGCACTCGAGTTGCGGTCCAAGGCTGTCGCCGCGAACGACGAAGTGCGCCGGCAACGCGAGCTCAAGCGCCGAGCGCTACAGTTCGTGAAGGAGGCCCGTGGGGAATTTGCGGCCGGTCAGCAGGAGCGCGCCCTCGCGCGCCTGGAGCAGTTCAGTCCGCCTCACGATCTGATCGCGCGGGCGCTCGAGGAGCTGCGCAAAGATCTTGAATCAAGCATACAGGCGCGCGCACAGAAGGAGCGTGAGGCCGAGGCCGAGCGAGAACCGGCGGCTGGAAGCCGCCGTCGATCAGATGCGCCCGATGGCCATTGGCCCGAAGGCGGAGCCCGCGCAACGCCAACTGAAGCTCAGTACCGAGAAGGGCCGTATCGAAGAGCTTCTCGGGCGGTCTGAGCTGGACGCAGCCGAACGGGCACTCGCGGCAGCGGAGAAGAAATTCGAATCCTCCGCAGAGTTCCGTCCCCTCCGCGAGCGGTGGGTCAGTCTTCGGGGCGAGGCACAGCACGACGAGCTCGCGCGAAACGCCGAATTGGAGGCAGCCGCCGAGGAACAGCGCCAGGCGGAAGCCCGCGAGCTGGAACGAAAAGCGGCTGCAGAAGCGCTGGTTGCCGCTGAGGCCGAGGCGAAAGCGCGTGAGAAGGAAGACAAGCAACGCGAACGACGGCGACAGGAGCAGCTCGCACGCGAGAAACAGGACCGCGAACGACAGCAGGCGCTTGCCGCCACGTACGCAGCGACGCCGCTTCAGCCCATCGAACAACCAAAGCAGTTCCTCGGTGAAGACGCAGCGGCTCCTCCGCCGCAACGGTTACGCGTCATCTGTGTCGCGGGGACGCCCGGGCGGTGGATGGCATCCAGCGTTGGCGTCATGGTTCTCTTGCTCACCGTTGGGACCTGGTGGGCGACGAAGCCCACCTCAACTCCAAACCCACCGACCAGCCAGCAGCAAGTCGGCCGGCTTCCGGCTTCGAACATCCCTCCAGGTCCCAGCCAGGCCGTGAATTCTGGAGAAAGCGGCACGCCGACGGTCCCCGACAACCCGGGTCAGCCTGCTGAGCCTAGTGAGGTCAATCAACCGCCGCCTGCGGTCGAGCAACTGCCGCGTACGGCCACGCAACCGCCGACGGTCGCTGGTCGAGGCTCCGAGCCACTGGCCAGGCGAGCTGCCGATCCGGCGCAGTTGCGAACGCTCGAGGCCCTTCGGAGCACTGCGAGTCAGCAATTGAAGGCAGGCCAGCTGGTGCAGGCGCTTGACGCCGCGGCAGCGGGCCTCAAGATTGACCCGAGGGATCCGACTCTAAATGCCGTCATGAGGACCCTGCTTAGCGAAGCCCAGGAGGCTGCGGCGCGATCGAAGCAGGATGCCACGGACCTGGACGCCGCTGCGAGGGCCGAGGAAGCGTTCAATCAGGGGCTGCAGAGAGAAAAGCAGGCTGTGAGCCTGCGACGGACGGGCAAGATTGACGCTGCGACCCGATCTTTCTTGGTGGCCGCGGATCGGTTCAAGGCGGCAGCCGAGGAGTCCCGTCGGATTGAGGCCGAGGAGCAAGCACGGATCAAAACGAACCCGGCTGTGCCGCCACCGCCGGCGCGGCTCGATCAACCCAAAAAACCGCTCAACACCGACCTCGAACAGACGCTTGTGACTCAGACGTTACGCCGGTATGAAGCCGCGTACGCCAGCCTGAGCGCGAACGACGTCAGGAGCGTGTATCCGTCGGCGCCGATCGACCAGCTTGCGAAGGACTTTGCCGACTATCGCGCTTACACCTTGAAGATCGAAATGAGCGAATTCTATTTCATCGTCACCGAGACTCTCACGGCTGTCAGAACCACGGGTCGCGTCACCCACGACGTCCTGGCGAAGTCAGGTCAGAGAACCCAGTCCCAGCGGTCTCAGATCTTCACGCTCGAAAAGCAAGGGCCGACGTGGGTCATCGTGCACATCCGTTGAAAGGTCGCGCCGTCGAAGCGGCTGTGGCTCGTCCGTCGCCTATGAGCGCGGCGATACCACGGGGGACGGGGATATCATCGACGGGATCTGGCGCGGCATCGGCCGAGCCTCCCACGTAGTCGTCGACCTTACGCCGCTCGACGCGCACAGCTCTGCGGCCGATGCGTCACCGAATCCGAACGTGTGCCTCGAACTGGCGCTCGCGCAAGCCATCGGCAGAAAGCTGCTCGTGGTTCGCGATGCGTGCGCGAAGGAGGCCCCATTGTTTCCGGCATCGCCAAGCTTCAGGTCTTTCCGTACGAATCCGGGAGCGTGCTCCGCGCGCGCGTCGAAAGCTTTGTGTCCTAGCCCTGTTCGAGACGCCAGCGATGCTCCTGTGCTCTGCAAGAAATCATGCCGCGAGCTGTTTCAGTAGGTAATCGTGGTGGGGCTCAATGAGAATCGGTTGGGTATGCAGTCGACCTGCAGATGTGATGACCACGTGGGCGTGGACGTACTCGCGGGCGAGATCACCGAGGAGGAACCCTCACATGCCATGTTGTAGTCCAGATGTAGTCCACTAACGCCCAAACACCGAGTAAAACGGGGAAGCTGGACAGACCAAAGACCAGCACGAGGCAACACGATTCACCACGGCGAGAGCCGATAGATCGCGTAGAGACGCTCCAGGATCTCGAGCCAATGCGCGATGGTCTTGTGCGTCAGCTGAAGGTCCTCGCGCACGGCGTTATTGACAGCGGCGAGCCAACCAGCTCCGGCAGGCGAAGCATCAGCAGTTCGAGATTGCTTGGGTCTGAACGCGCTCGAGGCCGGCGACGGGACGTCGGGAGTGCAGAACGGGACAAACTGATATCCTTGCTGCGAAATCGCTCGTGATCGCTTCGAGGAACAACCCAATGGCCGATGTGTTCCTGAGTTACGTCCGCGAGGATCGATCGCGCGCCGACCAACTCGTGACCGTGTTGGGACAGCTGGGTCTGAACGTCTGGTGGGACGAGAAGATTCTGCCCGGCCGACCGTATCGCGAAGTCATCGCCGACGAACTGGCATCGGCAAAGTGCGTCGTCGTTCTCTGGTCGCGAGCGTCCGTGCGTTCAGACTACGTCTGCGACGAGGCAGAAGAGGCAAAGCACCGGCTGGTTCTGGTTCCAGTGCTGATCGAGCAGGTCAAACCACCGCACGGCTTCAGGCAGCAGAACCTGGCCGATCTAATTGCATGGACAGGAGATCCTGACGATCCTCAATTCACGCTCCTCCGAAAGGCCATTCTGAGCCATGTGCTTCCGCGAGCGGCCGAGGTGTCGTCGACACCGTCGGCCAGCAAACCGCCCGTGCCTGCCAAAAACGTCCGGACTGGCTTCTCGCATCCGGTACCGACCAGACATTTTGAAAGCGACGTTTTCATCAGCTTCGCCCACTTCGATGACCAGGCCGCGATTCAAGGTCAGTCGGGTTGGGTCACCAGCCTGCACCGCGCGCTGGAGGTGCGCCTGGGTCAGCTGCTCGGCAGGCAACCTCGAATCTGGCGGGATCAGAAGCTTCAGGGAAACGACTACTTCGAGGACAGGATTTTCGATCGCCTTAAGAGCGCCGCTGTTTTTGTCTCCGTGCTCTCCTCTCGGTACGCCAAGTCTGAGTGGGCCCGGCGTGAGGTGACCGAGTTCCTCACAGCCGCAACACTGACCGGCGGAATTCAAGTGGCGGACAGGCTCCGCATTCTCAAGATCGTCAAGGCGCCGGTCCCGCGCGCACTCGAGCCGGATGCTCTCCAGTCCTTGAACGGTTACAATTTCTACACATCGGAACCTGACACCGACCTACATCTTGAGCTTGGCCCGATGTCACCAGTCGATGTCCAGCCGCTGTATTGGATGAAGGTCGACGAAGTGGCTCACGATATCGCGGCGCTGCTGATGATCCTTGAAGAGGAAGCCGGAAGCTGACAGAGGACACCGCATTCGTCGGCGCCAAAGCCTCGGCTGATCAGTTGGTTACAGTCGCGCGGCATGATCACGCGCGTGGACAATTCGGCTCAGCTGACCAAGGAGACATTACGGGTTCCGACGAAATGCTGGGACACTTTTATGAACCCACAACGCCGCACGCTGACGTTTGACGGGTGTCGCAATCGCACGGAAGCGGAAGATCAGCTTCGCGAATTCTTGCGCGACATCGCCATCGACGCCGAGCGTCAAATCACGACGAATGCCTTGTTCAACGTCGATGGGCTCGACGTCGACCAGCTCGACGCGCTACTCACCGAGATGCACGCCGCGCACGAGCACGCGGCGGACCAGGTCGTCGCGCAGTTCCACCGGAGTCTGGACGAGCCAGACTCGGAAATTGGCGAAGAAAGTTTGCGACGGCAACGGCTACAGAATGACGCAATTGCTCGGCGCTAGCGGTGAGTTGGTGCAGCTGTTCGGATTGACGTTGGCGCTGCGCGATGGCGGCGTCGATTCGAAGCCGTTCTTCGTCAACCATTGCATGAACGAATCCTCGGAAAAAGTCGAACCGTTTGCAAAAAAGGGTTAGACGAACGGTCATATCCGGTCTGGTCCACGGCTAATTGTTGGAGCTCCGGATGACCGGTTGCGACGGTCCATGCCCGTTCGCACGGGATGCAGAACATGGCCGCGACGGTGTGGTCGCGAAATGTGACTACCGAGCGTTTATGCTTACCGGTAACGCAGGGGATATTGACGTATCGATGAACGAAGATGTTCTTGTCAGTCGCCACTTGGACCTCGGTTCCTCAGGTGAGGAACCCGCGAGCATGGCGAATGGCTCAGGAAAGGGGTAATTCACTATAGCGTCGTACAGACGGCCTGTCGGTACGATTACGATGAAATCGTACCGGATTCGCAGGGCGACAGTCGGACGACGCTGGGCTGGGCAGTCGCCGCGTGTATCTGACCGGGTGCACGCCGACTCCGAACTCGCCGTGGGTCACGCAACAGGCCCGACAGGTGACGTGGACGCTGGGGGAGCGTCCGCACACGTCCGTTTCTTGATTCGTGATCGGGACCAAAAGTTTACGGACCGATTTGACGAAGTGTTTCGAGCGGACAGAATCGAGATCGTTCGCACGCCGTTTCGCGCGCCGCAAGCCAATGGAGTGCCGGCGAGCGCTTTGTGCGTACGGTCGGCTCGGAATGTCTCGACTGGATGCTGATTCTGAATCAACAACACCTCGAGCGTATTCTCGAGGTGTTCGTGACCCACTACAACGAGCACCGGCCCCATCGAGCGCTGTCTCTCGTGCCACCTGAGCCAAGGCGCGCATCAGTCGTGTGGTCAGCGAGCGAACGTCGTGTTCACCGTCGCGACCGTCTCGTTGGTGTGGTTCACGTCTTGGCGGCGTGACGGTGTTTTCGCACCCTACACGGCTCGAGTCATTAGCGGCTTAAGCGTAGGGGGATGTCGAGCGTACGCAATATTATTGCGGACGACAGGTCAGCGTCCCCTCGCCGACGACCGCGCCAATTTGCGGTCGTCCGCCGCCTAGCCGCAGGCCACCAGCGTCCTGTCGCGAGGCTGATATTCAGCGGCAGCAGTTCCGATCCGATGACAGCCGATCGCGACCGTGGCCGCGATCAGGGAATGAGAACCTGGCGCGTGATGTGTCCGTTGCTCTCCCAGAAGGTCACTTTGCTGGCAAGGAACGGATCGTTCGGCGCCGGCTGCACGTTGCCGTCGGCGTCGAATGCCCTGGACGTCACCATGTGCTGGCCGCTGGCGGGCATTCCCCAGCCGAACGTCCAGAATCTCCACGCCAGGCCGCGCTTGTTCCGATTGTGGGCCACCGGGCCGAACAGCCTCGCCGGCAGCCACGGTCCGTTGTCGATGCGGACTTGCACCGCCGCGATCGGCGCACCCCAGGCGGCGCCAAGGACGACGTAACGGCTGCCTCGACGTACGACTCTTGCTGGGGCTGACTTGAGGCGATCGTGCCTCACGGTGCTGAATGTCCAGAACGGCTGGCCGTTGCGCTGCTCCTCGCGGATGGTCACGTAGTCTCGCGCCATGTAGTTCCCCGCATGGCGCTGATTGCGTACCTCGATGCGCGTCAGCCATTTAACGTTGGCCACGCCATACCAACCCGGCGCGATCAGGCGGATCGGGAAACCGTTCTTTTCGGGAAGGGGCTCGCCGTTCATTTCGTAGCAGAGCAGGTTGCGCGGGTCGAGCGCTTCGTCGAGCGACATGCTCCGGGCGAACTGCTCGGTGATCGTCAAATCCAGTCCGCCACCCGCATCCGGTTCGATGACGCCCGTCAGCCCACCGCTCGCGATCCCTGAGTTGTCGCGGATCGTATGCATTCCGCCATCGATTCCATAGAACACCACTTCGATGGCGTCCTTCAAGAGATGCGCTTCCTCCAATACCGGAGCGAGCGGCGTGCCGGCCCAGCGGGCGTTGCCGATGAGGCCGGTGGCAATAGGGCCGCCGTGGTTGCCTGAGCACTCGAGCGTGAAGTCCACCTCGCGGCGCGGGCGAGCCTGCAGTTCTGCGAGTGTTAGTGACAGGCGGTTGGCAACCAGGCCGGAGACGCGTACGCGCCAGCTGCCCGCGTCCAGGTCACTGGGTACGCCGTAGTGAGCGACGTAGTGGAATTTCTCGGGAGGGGTCAGCCAGGAGTCGAGCTCTTCCCAGACGAGCTGGCTTCCGGCAATATTCGGCGGGGGATCCCCTGGCCGTTGGTCGAGCCACGGAAGGACCACGTCGCCGGGCTGTCCCAGTGATTGCGACGGGTCAGGCTGGTCGTCGTCCCACACGTGTTGCGCTCGATCGTCGTCGCGTTGAAATGCGTGGGCCGGGCCGGCCACCGACAGCCCTGCCAGCGCCGCACCGGCCCCTTTCAACAACGTGCGCCGTGAAACGTCTCGATGCTCCATGGGTCGCCCTCCTTTTTCGAACGAGTGTTCCAAGCGTCCCGGTAAAGAGGGACGAATCCTACACCCGCGCGAGCCGGCTGAGCGAGAACAATCGAAGCGCCAGAAGCGTGCGAACGGTGTACACCATAATTGCCCGTGCAACAGTGGACCTCGTAATGTCCGATCGCTGGATCCACGGGCGAGAAGGGGCACTCCGTCCGCATTTCAGCGTGAGCTATTGTTGGCCCAGGAGAGCTTGATTGCCCTCGCCGACGAGATCGGCGGGAGGCAGTTGTGCGGACGAACGACATCCCACGTGCGCTGGCCCGTATCGCGCGCGAAAACAGTACGCTACTATTTGCTCGGCTATCAAACCGACGCGAGTCGGTCTCCAGGGCGGTTCTGGAAAATCGACGTTCGTGTGAAACGCCCGAGCCTGCAGGTTCGCGTGCGGCGCGGCTACATGCCGCCCGACCAGAAAGCGCTGGCGAAGAAGCGCGAGGCGGAAGCGAAGCCGGCACGTCGCCGACAGACTGGACAACGATGCCGCCCAGCACAACGTGGATGGAACCCAACAAAGGCAAAGCCGATGGCAGCCGCACAACTAGGCGGTGATGTGCCCATACGTGAGTTTCTGAATGCCCTCGCGTCCGCAGACTTGCCGCATCGCGCTGTGTCAGCGTCCGCGGTCGCGGGGGGCAATGGGCACGTCGCTCTCTTGATGGTTTCGGCGCTGCCCACGACCAGCTCCGACTCTATCGACGAGCGCACAGCGCTCATTCGCGCTGGCGCGCCGCTCGGCGAATTGCAGGAACAACTGATCGAAACGGTTGAGAGTGAACCGCGGTCAAGCTGTTCGCGGCGCGCAATCTCCCGCAATCGAGCGATACGCAACGCTCGAAACGTGAAGCGGCGATACAGTTTGCCCTGCGCGCCGGAGCAGACGGCCCGCGGAGCTCATACGTTTATGTGTAGTGGGGTTAAAGCGGGCGGAGACCGTTGCGGCATGCACCTGTCGGGGCTGCAGGAACCGAAGTCGAGCTGGCCGTTGCGCTCCTTCGCGTAGGGCTTACGGGCGCACGGTCGAATCTGGAGGCAAGACTGAGCAGTCTCACCGATTTGGTGTACACGAAGGCCGTCATCGAGGAAATTGCTTACCGCAGTGAGGAGGCGACCACTGCAGCGAGTCTCGCGGAGTCATCGGTGCAGGCTCCGCCGGCCTGACCAACACGACGAGCTCAATAGGGGACGGGATGGGTTGTTGCCTTGAGGCACATCAAACCACGGGTATTCGGCCACAGCAACTTGTGACGACTTAGCAGAAAGTTTTATACTGCAGGTACCTACACACGCATAAGCGTTTCGCAGCGTTGAGATTGCGCCGACCTGTCGTCGTGCTGCGCTCACGTGAAACGTTGGATGCAAGTCCTCGAGAACGAGGGGGCTTGTCTTTAAGCTCTATTTTCGTTGTCAGACTGACACGACAAGGAGAATATATGCGCCGCAGAATCGACCCCTTCCATATCGGATGTAGTGCAAGCGTGTTGCTGGTCGGTATGTGCCTTTTTCCTCTGGCGACCAGAGCTTCCGCCCAGGAGACGGCTTCAGGTTTCATCGGAGTCGTGCGGGACGAGAGTGGCGCCTTACTGCCCGGAGTGACTATCACCGTCACCAGTCCGTCCTTACAGGTCCCATCGGTCTCCGAAGTGACCGGTGTTCAGGGCGAGTATCGCATTGTCCCGTTGCCGATTGGCGTGTATACCATCGATTACACACTCAACGGCTTCCAGACGTTCCGTCATGATGGCGTGAGGCTGAACACCGGCGTGCAAACGCGGCTGGACGTCGTCATGAAGGTTGGTGCGCTAGCGGAGACTGTAACCGTTGCGGGTGCGGCACCCGTGGTCGACGTGACATCGACCGCTACCAGTACACACTTCAACTCTGAGACGCTTGAATTGACGCCCACGAGCCGCAACGGCCTTATCAGCCTTGGCGCGCAGGCGCCCGGGATAAAGACGCAGACGATCGACGTCGGTGGCGGCAGCGTGGGCCAGACGATCGAGTTCAAGTCTGTACGGGCAGACATGGGGCTCGACGGTCATCATCGAAGGCATGGACACGACCGTTCCCGACGACAGCGGCATGGGCGGCAATTATCACGACTTCTTTGCGATCGATGAGGCGCGGGTTCAGACCATCAGCAACGGTCCGGAAATAGCCTCCCACGGCGCGGGCATCACGCTGACGATGAAGTCGGGGGCCAATAGCTTTCATGGCGGCGGCAGCTACGGATACATGAGTCCGCGATTCGAGAGTGACAATCTCAGCCAGGAGCTCAAAGATATCGGCTTCACGCATGGCAACCCGCTGACCAGGCGAACGGATCAGGGCGGGGATTTGGGCGGACGTCTCATTCGGGATCAGCTCTGGTTCTACACGAGCGGCCGGTATCGCCAGTCCGGAAGGGTGCAGCTTGGCGGAGTCATGCCCGACGGCTCACCGGCGGAGGGTTACAACAGCGAAATTATCTGGAACGGCAAACTCTCATATCAGCACAATCCGGCGAACCGGTTCATCTTCTGGAGCGAGTGGGCCCGCAAACATGATCGAGCCCTGTCCGTCAATGAGTTCTTGCCGTGGGAGTCGCGCGGTTCGCGCGTGTTGCCGGTCAAGACGTGGAAAGGCGAATGGCAATCGACGCGCGGGAACTCGCTCATGATGTCACTGCTCTTTGGACGATGGGGATATCGCGACGTCTCGGAAAACTGGGATCGGATACGCACTGATGCGGCCAAGGATGCCGGGATTCCTCATGGGTTCGAGATTTTTCTGAGGCCCGATCAGTCCGAGTTCGCCGACTTCCGGCCTGCGACGCGTGACATTGTGACGCTGATGCGTTCCGGAACATCGACGGGCGGCGGCGTGACGGATTTCGGCAAGTACAACGGGAAGGGCACCCTGACTTGGTACAAGCCCGACCTGTTTCTCGGCAGCCACGAACTGAAGGGGGCGTTCGACTACTCTCACTTCTGGAGTATCCGAGCTCGAGGGAGCCGAGGGCAAGCTGGGGACTATGAGCTGATTTTCAGCAACAATAATCCCTTCCAAGTCAGCATACATAATTCTCCGTTGGTGCCGCTGACCAACCTCAACTACACCGCGGCATACGTGAATGACACTTGGACGATTGGGCGCCGTCTGACGCTCGATCTCGGAGTCCGCTATCAGCGCGACACTCCTTGGGTGCCACCTCAGTGTCGGCTAGCCGGGCCGTTTGCCCCGGCCGCGTGCATCGACGAGACCATTCCGTTTCAGATTTTCAACTCAGTGACGCCGCGCCTCTATTTCTCGTACGACGTGACCGGCGATGCGAAGACCGTGCTCAAGGGCGGATGGGGCCGATTCGCGGCTATGCGGCTGATGGAGGAAATCCTCGTCCATCCATTCCTATTCCAGACGTCCACCTACACGTGGCGTGACTTGAATGGGGACCGTGACTACGATGCGGGCGAAACGAACCTCGATCCGAACAGCGGCGACTTTGTGTCCGGGGGAGCGGCGGGCCAGACGCTCTCGAACCCCGACGAAGAGGAGATGAAGTACGACCAGTTCTCGCTGACAATCGAAAGGCAGCTGGCGAGGAACCTCGGCGTCCGCGTGAGCGCGCTGTACCTGCGGTTGTTCGATCAGTCTCGCATGTTGAATACCCGGCGTCCGCCCGAGGCGTATTCCATTCCGGTTACGAGCCTGGACCCCGGTCCAGACGGAGCTCCCCGGACCGCAGATGATCCGGGGACGTCCCTGACCTATTGGGAATATCCGCTGACCCTCGGCGGTCAAGATAATGAGGTATTCGTCATCGCTAATGACAGGGGCCTTATCGAGACGCACACGGCATACGATCTCCAGGTCGTTAGACGGATTTCGAACGGCTGGCAGTTCCTGGCGTCATTCTCGGCCACCAAGAATGACATCCCGCTCGTCCGCAGTTCGGCCGGCAACCGATTCATCCCGTCGTGGGACCCGAATGTGGAGATCAACAACAGTGACCGCACGTGGGAATGGATAGGGAAAGTCTCCGGCACGTACGTGCTCCCGTGGGACGTGAGCGTGTCGGGCAACTTCATCCACGACCGCGGCGCCCCTCAAGCGCGAGAGGTCCTGCTCCGAGGGGGCACGACGATTCCGACGCAGGTCGTTAAGGCAGAGCCTCTGGGCAGTCTCCGTTTACCGAATGTCAACGCACTCGACTTCCGGCTCGACAAATCGTTTCGCCTGCAGGGCAGTCAGAGGGTGGCGCTGCGCTTCAATCTTTATAATGCCCTGAACGCCAGCACCGTGCTCGCACGGACGCTCCGGGCGGGATCGTCGTATTTGCGGCCTACGGAAATTCTGAAACCACGAATCGCGGAGTTTGGGATTCAGTACACGTTCTAAGGCGCTTTGTTTCGTGCACAACGAGAGAGCGCGGATCCAATACATTGAGGGCGCGCGAACCATCACAGAGGGCGCGCGTCCGCGGAGATGCGATGTTGTTCTCTATTCGGCGTTTCGAAGGTCGGTCGATAAGACTAGTACTTTGGTCCTTGGCAGCGGTTTTGGCGATGACGGGGGTACTCGCTGCCAATGGCGATCTCCCGCTGACCGAAGCCGTTAGAGCCCGAGATCTGCGGAAGGTGCGCACCCTTCTCGGCCAGAAGATCGACGTGAATGGGCGCTCCGCAGACGGCGCAACCGCGCTCCTTTGGGCTGTTCATGGGAACGACGACGATGCGGCAGATGTGCTGATTCAGGCGGGCGCAGATGTAAATGTGTCGAACGACTATCGCATGACTCCCTTGGTACTCGCGTGCACGAATGCGAATCCAGAAATGGTGGCGCGCCTTTTGAAGGCAGGAGCGAATCCAAATACGCTTATTGCAACGGGTGAGTCGCCAATCATGACGTGTGCCGCTACGGGCAATGCTGACGCCGTCGGGACGCTGCTCGCACACGGCGCGAATGTGAATGCGGCCGAGCTGCAGAACAACCAAACGGCGCTGATGTGGGCTGCGGCCGAGCGGCATCCCGCGGTTGTTCGTGTGCTCACGGAAGCCGGCGCTGAGCTTCGCGCCCGGTCACGACATGGGTTCACCGCGCTTCACTTCGCGGCACGCGAAGGAGATATCGAGAGCGCTCGATTGTTACTCGCGGCCGGCGTCGATGTGAATATCCGTTCCGATCCCGACGTCTCTTTTAAGGGGCGCGGGCCGGCGTTCGATGCGATGCGCTCCGGCGGCAGCACGCCGCTACTGGTGGCGACCGTACGCGGCAACATCGAGATGGCTCGTTTTCTCCTCGAGCAGGGCGCCGACCCCAACGCAGACAGCGCGGGCTTTACACCCCTGCATTGGGCAGTGAGTACGTGGGAGGGAGACCTATCGAACCCGGTGTTCGGATTCACTGAACCGATGAGCGGTATTCCCGATCGGCAGGCCAAGATCGACTTTGTGAAGGCGCTCTTGGCGCGCAACGCCAACCCGAATGTGCGCGTGACGCGTCGTTTACCTGGATTCGCGGGGGGCTATGCCGAGCCAATCGGCGCGACGCCGTTCTTCCTGGCAAGTAGTGTGGCTGACGTGGAGATCATGCAGCTATTGCTGGATGCCGGAGCCGACCCAGCACTGCAGACAGAAAGCAAGACGTCCGCGCTTATGGCTGCCGCCGGTGTCAACCGGAAGCTGGCCGAGAACGCCGTGACGGAGGAACAATCCATCGAAGCAGTAAAGCTCCTGCTAAAGCTCGGCGCAGATGCCAGCCACACCTCGGCCAATGGCGAGAATGCTCTCTTCGGGCCCGCATATCGCGGATGGAACAAACTGGTTCAATTACTGTTCGACAACGGGGCGAATGTCAACGTCGTCAGCAAAGCTGGCATTACGCCGTGGCTGGCTGCGTCTGGCCTTGGCGATCGATTCGGCGGCGTACTCTTCAATCCGGAGACTGCGGAGTTGCTCGTTCGGCTCGGAGCAGATCCCAAGCTCGGAACCCCGTGTCAGGCGCAAGGGAAGTGCCGATGAAAAGGAACGCCGTTGTATTGTGTGCCTCCGCTATCTGGATTGCGGCTATATGTCTCCAGAGCTCCGGGGGCCTTCGGGCCAGCCAGGCGACACCGCAGGGCCCGTCGTCCACACCGGTGCACGCGCTTGTCACGTCTTACTGCGTTTCCTGTCACAACCAGCGGATGAAGACGGCGAACCTGACGCTCGACTCCGTTGATACCAACCAGGTCGCGAACTCGGCCGAAACGTGGGAGAAGGTCATCGTCCAGTTGAGGAGTCGCTCAATGCCGCCCGCGCGGAGTCGCCGGCCGGACAGCGCCACGTACGACTCGGTCATTGCTTGGCTGGAAACAGAGCTCGACCGTTCTGCAGCGGCTCACCCAGATCCGGCGAGGTCGCCGTACCTGCACCGGCTGAACCGCACGGAGTACGCCAACGCCATCCGCGATCTGTTGGGCCTTGAGATCAATGGCGCGGTGATGTTACCCGCTGACGAACAGGTACATGGCTTCGACAATATCGCCGATGCGCTTTCGGTTACTCCTGCGCTTCAAGCCCGCTATCTGACAGCGGCTGCCAAGATTTCGCGGCTGGCCATCGGGGATCCGACGCTGCCCGCCGGATTCGAGCGGTACACGGCCCTGAAGGGCAGCTCGATTGAACGGACGCAGCTCTGGCACAAAGACCGGTTCGGCGAAGAGTTCCCGTTGGGCTCACGCGGTGGCATCGTTGCGCGCCATTACTTCCCGGTCGACGGTGAGTACATATTTCGAATTCGGCTGGAGCGAACAATCGATGGAGCCATTCACGGTCTGCACGTCCCCAGCGAGATCGACGTTCGCCTTGACGGGGTGCGGGTGGGCCAGTTCAAAGTTGGAGGGAGTAGACAGGCGCGTGTTGCGACTCCGTCGGTAACGCAGGCCCCGTATGGGGACGTCGGCGATGTGGACGAGAACGACGAGATGGAAGTGCGCGTCTCCGTGAAGGCGGGCTTGCGGCAGGTAGTCGTTACGACTGTGCGATCGGACGCGGTCAGACCTGAGGGACTTGGACCGCCTCGGATTCCTATCTGGAGCGAAGCATACGGCGAAGACCCGAACGCACAGCTGATCGTGTCGCTGCTTCTGATCGGAGGGCCTTACGACGGCAGGGTGCCTGACAATTCGCCCAGTCGGCGGCGTATCTTTATCTGCCAACCGAAGAGCGGGAGCGAAGAACCCGCATGCGCCGCGAAGATTCTGACCACGCTGGCTCTCCAAGCTTACCGTCGTCCTTTGACGGCAGAGGATACTCAGACGTTGCTCGACTTTTATCAGCGCGGTCGTGCGATCGGAACGTTCGATACCGGCATCAAATTCGCGCTTGAACGGATACTGGTCAGTCCGGATTTTCTGTTCCGCATGGAGGCCGATCCCGAGCAGTTACCTGCCGGAACGGTGTATCGGCTGTCGGATGTCGAGCTCGCCTCGCGATTGTCGTTCTTCCTGTGGAGCAGCATACCCGACACTGAGCTGCTGCAGCTTGCCATTCAGGGGAAGCTGCATGATCCGCCGGTGCTCGAACAGCAGACCCGCCGGATGCTCGCCGATCCTCGGGCGCGCAGCGCGCTTGTGGCCAATTTTTTCAACCAATGGCTTCAGGCACGTAATGTGTCGCTGTTGACGCCTGACTCGAACCGGCGGTTTCCGTGGTTCGACGATAATTTACGTACCGCCTTCGTTAGGGAGCTTGAGCTGTTCCTTGAGAGTCAGCTGCAAGGGGATCGAAGCATTCTCGATCTGCTGACGGCAGATGACACTTTTCTCAATGAGCAACTCGCGCGTCACTATGGTATTCCTGGCATCTACGGCAGCCACTTTAGACGAGTAAAGCTCAACGACCAGAACCGGTGGGGACTACTTGGCAAAGCGAGCATACTTGCCGTGACCTCGTATCCACATCGAACATCGCCGACCATTCGCGGCAAATGGCTGCTAGAGAACATCTTGGCTGCTCCCGTTCCACCTCCTCCACCGAATGTGGACACGAGCCTTAAAGAGGAGGGGACGGCGGCGAAGGCCTCGTCGATTCGGGACATGCTCGAACGGCATCGCGCAAACCCGGCTTGCGCGAGCTGCCATGCGCGAATGGACCCACTGGGCTTCGCGCTCGAGAATTTCGACGGTCTCGGGCAATGGCGCACAAAAGATGGCACAGCACCCATCGACGCGACCGGCGTGCTGCTCGATGGCACCAGCGTCAATGGCCCGGGGGAGCTGCGGACTGCTCTCCTCCAGCAGAAGGAGCAGTTTGTCCAAGCGGTCACTGCCAAGTTACTGATGTACAGCGTTGGCCGTGAAGTGCACTACTCAGATGCTCCCGCCATTCGGGGAATTGTGCGGGCCGCCTCCGGCGACGACTATCGATGGTCGTCAGTCATCTTGTCGATCGTAAAGAGTGTGCCGTTTCAGTTCAGGAGGTCGGGATCATGATCGTGACGAAAAAAGCAGTCTCTCGCCGCGCCGTACTTCGCGGTGCTGGGGCCGCTATTGCGCTTCCACTGCTGGATGCGATGGTGCCAGCGCTTACCGCTTTTCAGAAGACGGCAGCGAACCCGGCGCGGCGCCTGGGAGTCGTCTATCACCCAAACGGGGTCGTCTATGAGAATTGGCTGCCCAAAGGCGCTGGTAACGAGTTCGAGTTCTCGCGTGTGCTTGCACCTTTCGAACCGTTCCGCGATCGCGTCGTCGTCGTTACCGGCCTGCACGACCAGCAAGCGGAGGCGCTCGGAGACGGTGCTGGTGACCACTCTCGAGCGTCGGGCTCTTACCTCACTGGCGTTCACATCAGGAAGTCGGACAGCCAGGCGCTGAATGGCATTTCGATGGATCAAATTGCTGCAAGACGGTTCGAGGGCGAGACGCAGCTGTCCTCCCTGCAGCTCACCGTCGACGACAACAGTCTCGTAGGCTCGTGCGACGTCGGGTACAGCTGCGCGTACAGCAATACGCTTTCCTGGTTGACACCGACCCTGCCCCTCACTTCGGAGAACGATCCGCGGGTGGTGTTCGAGCGTCTGTTTGGCTCAAGCGACAGCACCGATCGGAACGTGAGGGCAACACGACTCCAGCAGGACCGGAGCATTCTTGACTCGGTAACCGATCGTGTGCAGGACTTGCAGCGCAGGCTCGGCCCAGGTGACAAGACAAAGGTCAACGACTACCTCGAATCTCTGCGCGCAGTGGAACGGCAGATTCAGAAGGCCGAGGAGCAGAACTGGCGGGAACTGCCTGAGGTGGATCGACCAGTCGGTGTGCCTGGCACGTTCGACGAGCATGTAGAGCTGCTCTACGACCTGCAGGTGCTGGCGTATCAGTGCGATCTGACGCGAGTGATTACGTTCATGTATGGTCGCGAGCAGAGTGCTCGGACGTATCCGCAGCTCGGCGTGCCCGATCCTCACCATCAGATCACGCACCATGCGAACGATCCCGAGAAGCTCGAGAAGTGCACGAAGATCCAGGTTCATCACGTGACGTTGTTCGCCAACTACCTCAATAAACTTCAGAACATTGCGGATGGGGACGGGTCGCTGCTCGATTCCATGGTCATACTGTTTGGATCCGGGTTGAGCAACAGCGACCGGCATACTCACGGACCACTACCGACCGTGGTCGTCGGTGGCAGATTATCGGCGATCAAAGGCGGCCGCCACCTCGTTTATCCCGAGGGCACGCCGCTGACGAACCTTCACGTCACCCTCCTAGACAAGGTGGGAGTTCCTATTGATCGGTTCGGCGATAGTAACGGCAAATTCGCGGAGTTGCTTGGTTGAGATCGGAGCAGGCAGTAAATGCGCCTGAACTTTGGCAACGACGGAGGCTCCTCAGTTCCTCGTTAATCGTCTCGAAACGCGTTGCATGGAGAGAACGAGAATGGTGAAGCTCAAGACTGCAAGACGCGTTGGTGTCAGATTTTTCCCGTTGGTAGCCTTCGGCGTTGTCGTCGCGTGCGGCAGCGCACCCGAGAACGCGGCTGCGCCCGCGGAAGGAGTCCCAACTGCTGCAGCCAAGCCCGCGGACCCGAACGCCAAGACGGCGCCGATATTCGAGGTCGATCCGTTTTGGCCGAAGCCGCTTCCCAACGAGTGGGTGACGGGCAGCACGATCGGCCTCGGCATCGATGCCCAGGACAACATCTACACGATCCATCGCGGCCAGGCCGTCGAGGCCAACTTCAAGGCTGCCGACATCCCGGCGCAGCGCGGTGACGATGAAGAAACGGGCATGAAGTCGGGTGCGGCCGCTGGCACAAAGGACATGATCGGGACGTGCTGCAAGGTGGCGCCGCCCGTCCTCGTGTACAACCAGGCCGGCGACCTCATTAAGAGCTGGGGTGGTCCGGGTGAGGGCTACGAATGGCCGGAAAGCGGCCATGGTATTACCGTGGACCACAAGGGCAACGTCTGGCTCGGAGGCAACGGCGCCAAGGACACGCAGATCCTGAAGTTCACGACGGATGGCAGGTTCCTGCTGCAGATCGGCAAGCACGGCGTGCACAACGGCAGCAACGACACCGCCAACTTCTGGCAGCCCACGAAGATCTATCCTGATCCGGCAGCCAATGAGGTGTACGTCTCCGACGGGTACGGCAACCGCCGCGTCATCGTGTTCGACGCCGACACCGGCGCCTACAAACGTCATTGGGGCGCCTATGGCGAGAAGCCCGACGACGTGAAGCTGCCGCCGTACAACCCGGACGCACCGCTCTCGAAGCAGTTCAGCACCGTGCACTGCGTCATCGTCTCGACCGACGGCTTTGTCTACGTCTGTGACCGCGTCAACGACCGCATCCAGGTGTTTACGAAGGAGGGCAAGTTCGTCAAGGAGAAGCGCATCGAAGAGCGAACCTATCGTTCTGGCTCCGTGTGGGACATGACGTTCTCGCGCGATCCCGAGCAGAAATACATCTACCAGGCCAACGGCGTGAATGAGCACATCAACATCCTCGATCGCGAGACGCTCGAGATTCTGACGACGTTCGGCGGGGGCGGGCGCGGCCCCGGTCAGTTCTTCGGCGTCCACAACCTGAACACCGACTCGAAAGGGAACCTGTACGCGACCGAGACCTACACCGGGGCGCGCATTCAGCGCTTCATCTTCAAGGGCGTAGGTCCTGTGGCGAGGGACCAGGGAGTGCTCCGGCCGGATCCGAAATAGCTATTCACAGTTTTAGTGGCGAAGCGGCCCGGTTCCGGACCGCTTCGCCTGCGGCGCTACTCTCCGACGGATAACGGCGCGGTTTTGCGTCACGGCGGCATTGGCGGCTTGGTTGAGGACGCGCTGCCATCTCAACTGACGGTGTCGCGTCAGTGAGTAAGAACGTTCTCGCCTCCGTCGATGGCCGGGCTCCAACGCCAGCGCCGGCCGTCTGTGTACCGCATTCGAGATCTCTGGGGATTACCCTAAAAGTCGAACCGCGCGGCCAACTGCACCACACGCGGCGCAGAAGCCGTCGTGATTGACCCGAACGTGGCGGTGTTCCTGTCCGCGTTCGGCATACCCAGGAGCAGCTGGTCGAACACGTTGAACGCCTCGAGCCGCAGCTCGAAACGCTGGTTGTTCGTGCTCGACAGGCGGAAGATCTTCGTTAGCGACATGTCCGTGCTGAAGCGGCCCGGCCCCCGGAACGAGTTCATGGAGCGCGGCGCGTTGCCGTACTGCCCGAGTGCGGGCAACGTCCAGACCGTCGCGGATGTGTCGAAATACCGCGCGATCTTCTCCTCAGTCGAGCGGTTGTCCGGCAGCGTCGGGTCCCCGTTCAGATCCGGCCGCTGCCCCGAGCAGCCGTTGCCGCAACCGGTGAGTGCGCGGTCGACACCCGAGACCACGGTGATCGGCGTGCCCGACAGATAGGACATGATGCCGGCCAGCCGCCACCCGCCCACCACCATGCGTACCGCCGCCGGCGAGTCCAGCAATTGGGGCAGCTCATACATCCCGTTGAGCCGCAGCACGTGCGTCCGATCGTTGCTCGACACCCCGCGATCGGCCCCTGGGTTGTTCGGGTCCTGGGCCGCAATCGAGTCCGACTCGTTGGCGACGGTCCCATCGTCGTAGGAACGGCCCAACGTGTAGGTCATCTGCAGGGTGTAGTTGTTCGCGTACTGTTTCATCGCCGTGACCTGCAGCGAGTTGTAGTCCGTCCACGATCCGGGATCGGAGATATGGGTCACGACGCTCCCGAATGCCGAGAGCGGCCGGCGCGAATCGATATTGGCCGCCGTCGACGCCCCCGGGACGAAGACTGCGAGGTTGTGGCTTTCCCGCCGCGACATGTTCCGTGCGCGGCTGCCCACATACCCGGCCGAGACCACGACCTGATCCCCCAGCTGCTGCTGGAACGTCACATTGAACTGGTGCGTGTAACCCGACCGCCACCGGGTATCAAGCACCTGCATGGGAATCGGAGTAGTGGGGAAGAGCCCCTCGCCCTCGCCATTGCGCTGGTACGGGAAGGGGGACGTCCGGTTCGGTCCCCACGGATCGGTTAGCGAGTAAGGGTCATTCAAATTGACGATCGGGTGAAACGGCGGCAGCTCGTTGTTCTGCGAGGGGACAATAGCTCCCTGAGTGTAGCCAAACTTCCCGTAGCCTCCGCGCAGCGCCGTTCGGCCGTTGCCGCGCATATCCAGCGCAAACCCCACCCGCGGCAATACCCTCTGCTGGACGGGGATCATCGTATCGGGGATCCCTTGGTCACCGAGGTAGACCAGGCCCGTTGGGGCCTGCGGATAGCGCTCCGACTTCTGCCCGCGGACAAACGTGGCCCCTCTGTTCTCGACAATTTTCCACGGCACCTCGATCTCATAGCGGAGCCCGAAGTTGAGGGTCAACCGGTTCATCCGGAGATCGTCCTGCATGAAGATAGTGTGGAGAGGCGAATAGTCATTCTTGTCGAAGGCCGTGGCCTGGTTGTAGCTGCTCGGCCGCCCCAGCAGGAAGTCCGCCATCCCCAACCCGCCGGCACCATCCGACAGCCGGCGCGTCGACTGCCCATTGTGCCCCCAATTGCCCGCCGTGCCGCCGTGCTGCCGCAGCGTCCGCCAATGCCGGTACAGGTACCCGTATCCCAGCTTGAGGTTGTGGCGGCCCGACACCCACGACAACTTGTAGGTGCCGCCGTTCATCAGCGACCGATCCCACCGCGGCGCCTCAGGGGCACTGATCTGGAACGCACCGCCAGTGCCCGTCACCACAAAATGCGGGTGTTGCGGGACATAGTGGGCCTCGGTCTTCTCGACCCTGAAGCCGAGGTCCTTGGCGTCCACCTTAGCCGCTGGGGCCAGGTCCGATAGAGTCTCGACCTTCGAGAGGGACACGCGGCCTTCACCCACCATGCCGTTGCCGAACACGTGCTGGTCGGTAAACGACCACGAGCGCACCTCGTTGCCGATGTAAGAGGTGAAGATGGGCTGTTGCGAGACCTCGTCCTCCTTCGTGTAGTCGCGGTAATAACGGACGCTCGCCGTGTTCGACTGGCTCAGCTTGTGGTCGAGCTTCACCGAGACCTGGTCGCCCCTGGTCGGTATGTCGACGTTCCTCCTCCATTCCCCATTGGGCTGATTCGGCAGGGTTACTTACTCCAGCAGCTTAACCGCCATCGGGTCGAACCGATCAGCCGGAATCTTGTTACCCGGAAACGGCTGCTGCGTCACCGGGTCGTAGATGATGGTCGTCATGGGGTTGCCGAAGCGATCGACCGAGAAGTCGCCCGCCCGCATCGCCGGCGTCGGCGGAGTAAACAGCTGCTCCTGTTGCCGGTCGAAGCGCAGCCCCTCGTAGTTGACGAAAAAGAACGTCTTGTCCGTCAGGATCGGCCCGCCCAGGTTGGCGCCGAACTGGTTCCGGCGCATGTAGGGCTTCGTCACCGCGAAGTAGTTCATGCCGTTCAGGCCATCATTGCGGTGATACTCCCACACCCCGCCCCTGAAGATGTTCGTGCCAGATTTGGTGATCGCTACCATGGAGGCCCCGCCGCCCCGCCCGAACTCGGCGCTGTAGGAGTTGGTCAGCACCTGAAACTCCTGAATCGAGTCGGGCGACGGCAGATTGGAGGGGCGGTTGTGAATGGAAACATTCAGCGTCGCGCCGTCCAGCTGAGTGTCGTTCTGGTTCGTGCGCCCGCCCATCGACGCGCTGGTGACGACCGGTGCGCTCCGTTGATTGGTGACGGCGTCGGGTACCTGCACTTCGGTGATCCCGGAGCGAGCACGGCCATCGTGAGCACGCTGCGATTGAGCATCGGCAGCTCATCCATCCGCTGCCGATCGACGTTGGTCACAACGGCCGACGAACGCGTATCGACGCGTACTGCGTTGGCCACGACGTCAACCTGTTCGGTCACGCCGCCGACCGCCAGCCGCGCGTCCACGCGCGCGTTCTGCGCCGACGCCAGCGAGAACTGCCCCTGCTGGAAGGATCGGAAGCCGTCCATTGTGACATCGACGCGATACAGGCCGATCTGCAGCCCGCCGATCAGATAGGCCCCTTCGACATCGCTCACGACGGTACGCGTCGCACCGGTTTCGGTATTCGTCGCCGTTACCGTGGCGCCGGGGAGGGCGAGGCTGTCCCCGTCGGTGACGTTGCCGAGGATCGTGCCTGTTATGGATTGTCCTGCCGCCGGCGCTGCGATGAATGCGCCGATTGCCAGCGAAAGTATAACCAGCCAGTGAGCCACTGGCGCCGTACGTGTTTTTTTACACATGACGCTCCTTGCGGGTGTGTAGTGCTGTGCTAGCCAGCCAAGCAGATTGAGCAGGTCAGAATTGTGAATACGATTGCAGATGAATATCTCTGCATTCGCTCGCTGTCAAGCAAATTCACGATTGCCGCAGACCTAGACGCGCGCCGGCCGCAAACGCCGGCCAGCGGTTAGTTACGTCAGGGTCTTGTCAAGGAGCAGGAGAAGGAGGGCTTCGGAATCCC
>CAWAPZ010000008.1:0-96660 GCA_963784045.1 Vicinamibacterales bacterium | reverse complement strand
ACACCTTGCCGCGGCAGGCCAGGCGCAAACCACCGGAAGCATTGTCGGTCGGATCACGGACGAAAGCGGTGCGATCCTCCCCGGCGTTGCCGTCACGGCGACAAGTCCGGCCTTGCAGCTCCCACAAGTGATCGATGTGAGCGACGCGCAGGGCGATTACCGGCTCACGCCTTTGCCAATCGGCACCTACGAGGTGTCCTACACGCTGCAGGGTTTTCAAACCGTACGACGCGACAGCCTCCGCCTGACGGCCGGATTTGTCGCCCGTGTGGATGTGGCGCTGAAAGTCGGGGCGATCGAAGAGTCGGTGACGGTGTCTGCCACACCGACCGTCGATGTGGCATCGAGCGGTCCGGTCACCGTGCTGACAAGAGAGACGCTCGAGGTCGTGCCCTCGAGCCGCGCCGGCATCATCACCCTGATGAACCAGTCGCCTTCGGTGCGCTCGCAGCTGGACGTCGGCGGCTCCCAATCGAATCAACTCCCGGCGATGCGCGTGTACGGCATCGCCACTCAGGCGACGTCCTGGCTGGTCCTGGACGGCGTCGTGACGACCGACGCAGGGCAGACCGGTGGCGGCGGCTCGTATTTCGACTACGCCTCGTTCGAGGAGGCGCGCATGCAGACCATCGCGAACGACGTCGAGACGCCCAACCGCGGCATCAATCTCAACCTGATCGTGAAGTCCGGCGGCAACGACTTCCACGGCGACGCGTCCTGGGAACAGACCAGCAGCACGTTCGCGTCCTCGAATCTCGACGACGAGCTGCGCGCGCAGGGCATCACCTCGCCCAACAACCTCGAACGCCGGTTTTACGGCGGCGCGGACATCGGAGGCCGCATCATTCGCAACAAGCTGTGGTTCTACAGCGGGGTGCGCGGCCGGTTGAATCGGGAGAACCCCCTGGGGGTGACCCAGCCCGATGGCACGCCTGGCATCGTCGAACAGACGCAATTCATGGTCACCAACAAGGTGTCCAGTCAGGTGACCCGGTCGCACCGGTTCGTCTTCTTCGACTACTACCAGAGGCTCATCAAGGACGACCCCGTGACCGTGCAGCAGGGGTACGAAACGAAGCAGAACAACTATCAGCCTCAGCACACGACGAAGCGGGAATGGCAGGGGGTGAAGGGCAACTCGCTTGTGGCTTCGCTGCAAGTCTCGCGTTGGCGTGTCCACGTCACCCAGAACATTCGAGGAACGGGTCCCGAGAAGAACGACATTGGCATTCCGTACACATCTGGAACGAATGCGGGCGCGGGGAATGTGGTCGACCATTATCGGCCGTGGGCGACCAGGGGCTCGGTCAGCTGGTTCCGGCCCGATCTCTTCATGGGCAGCCACGACTTCAAGGCCGGGTACGACGACGTGAAGACCACGTCCGGCCGAGGGTGGGACTCTCGAGTCGGCACGGTCGCGAAGGGCGACTACGGCCTCCGGTACAACAACAACGTGCCCATCGAGATTCTGCTCTACAACGCGCCGAACTACCCGCTCACCACGGTTCACTCCACGTCCCTGTACTTTGCCGACAAGTGGTCCGTCGGGCGCAGGCTCACGCTGAATCTCGGGTTCCGTTGGGCGCGTGACGACGGGTACATTCCGGCGCAGTGCCGGGATGCCGGCACTTTCTTTCCGGCGAACTGTACCGATCACATCCAGGGGGCTACTCAACGCTCGTTGGTGCCTCGGCTCTATGCCACCTACGACCTGACGGGGGACGGCAAGACCGCGCTCAAAGGGGGTTGGGGCCGATTCGCCGATTGGCGCAACGGGAACCACGTGCTCCCCCTCAACCCGAACGTCGCGCTTCAGAGGAGATATCGGTGGACAGACCCGAATGGCAACGGCGACTACGACGATGGAGAGGTCAATCTGAATGATTTCATCGAAGAGGTCGGGCGGGGCAATGTGACCATCGCGAATGTCGAATCCAATCCGGACCAGCCGCAAACGAAAGAAGACCAGTTCTCGCTCTCGCTCGAGCGCGAGCTGAGGGCGAACTTTGCAGTGCGTGTGACGGGACTGTACTCGCGGCGATTCGATGTCATCCGGTCTCAGAATTTGCGGCGTGGCCCCGAGGTCTACACGATTGCGAACACGAGGCCGGATCCGGGACCCGACGGCCGAGTCGGAACCGGCGACGATCCCGGCACGACGCTGACGTGGTGGGAATATCCATCCGTCTACAGCCCGCGCTTCTTCCAGTTGAATACACTGGTTGGCGACCCGGGCGCCACCGAGACCTTCAAGACAGTCGAGCTCACCGGGCAGAAGCGGCTCTCCAACGGATGGCAGGTGCTGGCGTCGTATTCGGCGACGAGGGTCGACATCCCGGTGCCCGCCGAGAGCAACATCAATCCGAACGTCGACATCAACAACAACAATCAGACGTGGGAGTGGCTGTTTCGCGCGTCGAGCGCCTACGTGTTCCCGCGCGACATCATGCTGTCGGCTAACTTCGAGCACCGGAGCGGAGACGTGCAGGCGCGAACCGTGAACCTCACTGGTGGCGGGACCATCCCGACGATTACCCTGAATGCCGAGCCGATCGGCAGCCTTCGCTTGCCGCACCTCAACACGATGGACCTCCGGGTATCGAAGCGATTCAACCTGGGCAGGCGGGCGGCGAATCGAGGGACAAATCAATCTCTTCAACGTCTTCAACGTCAACACGGTGATGACCAGGACCATCCTGTCGGGCGCCAACTACCTGAGGCCGACGGCTATCATGCCGGCCCGGATCCTCGATTTCAACATCGCGTATAGCTTCTAGGATGAGGATACCCATGGACCGACCACGGGCGGTGAACCGGCGTCAGGCGCTCAAGACCCTGGCGGGAGGCAGCGCCGGCCTTGCCACGATGATGGGCGCCGGCGCGGCGCCAGACCCACTCGAGGCGGCGCAGGTGGCGACGCGCAAGGGTCTGCCACGACTCAAGATCACCGACATCAAAGTGATCCTGACTCAAGTGGGCAACACCCACATGACCAACGCCAAGGTGCTCACGAGCGAGCCGGGGCTGTACGGAGTGGGATGCGGCGGCCATGCGGAACGTCAATCGATCGTGGCTCAGACGATCGAGCAGTACCTCAAGCCTGCTGCCGTCGGACGCTACGTCGATGAGATCGAGGACATCTGGCAGATGGCATGGCTGGCACCGTATTGGCGCGGCAGTGTCGACGCCAACAATGCCATGAGCGCCATCGACGGTGCCCTCTGGGACATCATGGGAAAGCGGGCCGGTATGCCGGTCCACAACCTGTTGGGCGGCAAATTGCGCCCCGCCCTCCCGATGTTTGCCAACGTGAACGGCGGAGACCTCAAGCAGCTCGAGGAGAATGCGCGCGCACGCATGGCGGAAGGGTACACGCACCTGCGCGTTGGCGCGGTCGGCGGCGACGGCACCAGCAGAGGCGGCGGGGCTGGGCGTGGCGGGGGTGGAGCGCGTGGTGGTGGCGCTGGCGCGGCCGGCGGACCTGGCGCTGGTATCACCGGCGGACAGGGCAACCGGCCCGGCGGCGGCGGGCTCGGCTCGCCAGGCTTTGGAGATCGCGGCCCGATCTACCAGCAGCGCGGTCCGGGTTACCAGTACATGAACAACCTCATCAACTCCGTTGAACACCTGAGAAAGACGGTGGGCTTCGATGTGAACCTGTGCGCCGAAGTGGATTTCCGCCTCAAGCCGAGCGAAGGGCTCGTGCTGGCCAAAGCGCTGGAGCCCTTCCGCATGTTCTGGGTCGAAGAGGTGTTCGCGCCCGAGGATCTCGCGTGGCATGAAACGCTCCGGAGGCAGTGCAGCACACCGATTGCGTGGGGAGAGGTGTCTGTCAGCCAGATGGAGTGGGTTCCGCTCGTTGCCAATCGACTGATCGACTTCATGCGCATGCACATTTCCGCGTGCGGTGGTTTGAACATGGGTCGTAAGACTGCGGCGATGTGCGAGTTCTTCGGCGTCAGGACGGCCTGGCACGGCCCCGGCAACGTGTCGCCGATCGGCCACGCCGTCAACACACACATCGACTTCGCAGTGCCAAATTTCGGCTGCGGGGAAGGCGCCCCCTTCTCGGCCCAGTTGCAGGAGATTTTCCCGGGCTGTCCGGAGCGCAAGAACGGCATGACCTATTCGAACGATCTGCCAGGGCTGGGCATCGACATCGACGAGAAGGTCGCGGCGAAGTTCGCGCCCACGACACCTGGCACCGATCGCGGCGTGCGCTGCTTCGATGGCACACCGTGCAGGCCGTAGTGGTCGTAATGTCAGCCTTCAGGCGGACCATCGGGTCCGGCTGAAGCCGGACACTACATGCGGAGGGAGATTACATGTTTCGGACCTTTCCATGGCGTACGTCTGGCTCTTTGCTCTTTGCTCTGACGTGCATCACCCTGGTCGCTCACGCGCAAACGGGCACGCAGGGCGGAGAATGGCGCACCTACGGCGGCGATCTGGGTAGCACGCGCTATGTCCCGCACGATCAAATCAACGCCGGGAATTTCAGCAAGCTGCAGGTCGCCTGGCGATTCAAGACGGATGTCTTCGGCGTCCGCCCCGATTACAACCTTCAGACTACGCCGCTGATGATCAACGGCGTGCTTTACGCCACGGTTGGTTCGAGGCGGGACGCCGTTGCCATCGACGCGGCGACGGGCGAACTGCTGTGGATGTTCCGCATCGATGAGGGCAAGCGCGCGGCCGCGGCCCCTCGCCTGCTGTCGGGCCGCGGCGTGGCGTACTGGACCGATGGAAAAGGCGACGAGCGCATTTTCATGGTGACGTTCGGCTATCAGCTCGTCGCGCTCGACGCGAAGACCGGCATTCCGGTGCGCGGGTTCGGCCAGAACGGCGTCCTCGATCTCAAGCAGAACAACGACCAGGTGCTCGATCCGATCACCGGCGAAATTGGTTTGAACACCGGGCCCATCGTCGCCAAAGACGTCGTGATCGTCGGCGCTGCGCATCGGGGCGGGGCTGCGCCGCGGAGCAGGACGAACGCGAAAGGGTACATCCGCGGCTTCGACGTGAAAACAGGAAAGCGGTTATGGATCTTCCACACCATTCCCCAGCCGGGAGAGTTCGGCAACGAGACGTGGGAGAACGACTCGTGGTCGTACTCGGGCAATACCGGCATGTGGGGGCCGTTCTCCGTGGACGCGGAGCTCGAGACGCGTGTACATGCCAATCGAGCTTTCTACCGGCGACTACTACGGCGGCCACCGTCCAGGCCACAACCTGTTCACAGAGTCGCTGGTGGCCGTCGACCTGTACACAGGAAAACGGAAGTGGCACTTTCAGTTCGTCCATCACGGCATCTGGGACTTCGATCTTCCGTGCGCGCCGATACTTGCCGACGTCACGATAGACGGCAAGCCCAGGAAGATTGCCGCAGTACCGAGCAAGCAGGGCTTTCTCTACGTCTTCGATCGCCAGACGGGCCAGCCCGTGTGGCCGATCGTGGAGAAACCTGTCGAGAAAGGCACCGTGCCGGGCGAATGGTATTCGCCGACACAGCCGTTCCCGACGAAACCGCCGCCGTTCGAGCTCCAGGGCGTCCAGGAGAAAGATCTGATCGACTTCACGCCAGAGCTGCTTGCTGAGGCAAAGAAAGTCGCCTCGAATATTCAGCTCGGTCCGTTGTTCACTCCGCCCATCCCTCGCGGCCAAGGCGGGAAGATCGGGACCGCGTACATCGCGAACGGCGCGAACTGGCCCGGAGGCTCATACGATCCGGAAACCGGAATCCTGTACGTGTACTCAAATACGCTGACGCGGCTGCTCATCCTCGCAAACGATCCCAAGCGGTCGGACATGGATTTCATCAATACCGGCGGGGGAGGAGACACCGGCGTCGGGGGCGGCGGCGCCCCGGGCTGCAACCTGATGCCGTGCGCGATTACGGTTCAGGGGTTGCCGTTTGTCAAACCGCCATGGGGACGCATCACCGCCATTGATCTCAAGACGGGAGAAATGGTGTGGCAGGTGCCGCATGGCGAGACGCTCGACGCGGTGACCAACCACCCGATGCTGAAAGGCGTCACGATTCCGCGGACCGGCCGGATTGGTCCGATCGGAACCCTGACGACGAAGACGCTGATCGTCTCCGGGGAGAGAGGATTCACGACGCCGCCGTCAGGTCAGCGGTTCGCGAAGTTGTACGCGTACGACAAGGCGACGGGACGTGAAGTGGCGAACCTGACCATGCCGGCCCCGCAGACGGGCAACCCGATGAGCTACATGCTGAACGGCAAGCAGTACATCGTGCTCGCTATCAGCGGGCCGGACTTTCCTGCCGAGCTGATTGCCTATGCGGCTCCTTGAGAAGGAGAAAGTGAAAAGTAGAAAGTAGAAAGTGAAAAGTAGAAAGGTGAGCCATTCTCCGCGTCATCGAAGACATTGAACTGACAGGAGGGTTGATCTCATGGCTCGATTCAAGAAATGCGCGTCACTCGTGGCCGCGATGGCTATTGTCGTGCTGCTCCAGGTCAGTATTGCGACTGAAACGGTATGGGCACAGGCGGGTGCTCTCGGCAGCATCATGGGAAAAGCCGCTGACGAGACCGGAGGCGTTTTGCCTGGTGCAACGGTGACAGCCACGAGTCCGGCTCTGCAAGTGCGGAATGTGACGACGGTCACCGATGCTGAAGGCAACTACCGCCTGCGCGATCTGCCCGCACCGGGGATGTACCGCGTCGTCTTCGAGCTGACGGGCTTTCAAACGGTCGCATACGAAGGCGTCAGCCTCACTGCCGGGTTCACCGCAAGAATTGATGCGGCATTGAAGGTCAGCACCGTTTCTGAGACGGTGGAAGTCAGCGGGCAGAGCCCGGTGGTCGATACGGTGGGTGTCGCCGGCGTCTCGTCAATAACGCTGGAGCGTATCGAATCCATCCCGATGGGATCGGGCATTCAGAACCTGCTCCCGCTGGCCGCGGGCGTCAGTTTGCAGGGTGTCCCTGACGTGGGCGACAGCCAGCTGGCCAGCCGGCAACGCACCATTACCTATGGCGTTCCTCTGACGCCGACCTTGGAGTTCGAGGGAATCAATTCGACGACCGCCCGCCAGGGAAATACGGCCCTGTATCTGAACTCTTTCCAGGTGGAGGAAGCGTCCTTCAAAACCACCGGCAACAACGCCGATGTGGCTGTCGGAGGTGTTCACCAGCAGCTGATTATGAAGAGCGGCGGGAACACATTCCACGGGTCCACCCAGGGGTCTTATGAGAACAAGGCCTGGCAGGGCAATAACGTCACACCAGAGCTCAGTGCACAGGGCTTCACGATCACGAATCCGATCAATTACTACTACGACTGGAATGCGGATATCGGCGGCTACATCATCAGGAACAAACTGTGGTTTTATGGCGGCGCGAGCTCGCAGAAGATTTCACAATATCAGATCGCGTTCGTGGAGGGCCCCAACGCCCAGGGGTGCTGGACCTGCCCTGACGCACCGCCCGGAGAATTCATAAGAGTTCTGGACCAGGTGTACTCCAAGTTCCACTGGCAGATTTCCTCCGCGAACAGGCTCATCGGCACGTTCGTGAGAGCAGAGAAGAAATCTCCCTTCTTTGGCGCGAGCTCAACCACCCCGGCGCCAACCACGAGAGTCCAGAGTCAACCCACGCGGACCTGGAAGCTGGGGAGTCAGAACACCCTGAATAACAACATGCTCTTCGATTCAGTCTTCGGATTCTGCTGTTATTGGACGCATTACTTCCCGCAGCCCGGGACGGCCGTTGCCGGCAACCCCGCTTCGCAGGAAATCACAACCGGCGTGATGACCGGTCCGCTGGGAGCGATACCCGGCACCGTTTCCGAACGGTACCAGGCGCGATCGTCGGTCAGTTATGTTACCGGCAAACACCAGTTGAAAGCCGGCGTCGATCTCAATTGGGAGCGGCAGGATTCTACGCGGCCGAATGAATATCCGAGCGGCAGCTACACCTTGCTGTTCAATCGTGGAGTGCCGAACGAGCTCAGAACCTACAACACGCCGACGGACCCGGTTGACCGTGAGTACGGTCAGGCCGCGTTCGTGACGGACACCTGGTCACTGGGACGGGTGACGCTGTCCTACGGCGTCAGGTGGGAGCGCTATCACAATTTCATACCGGAACAGACGAAGGCTGCCGGACAGTTCAGCAGCGCGCAAACGTTCCAAGCTCTGGACGTTCTTACGTGGAGCGGAGTCGTTCCGCGCGTCGGCATGAATTGGGATGTGACGGGCGACGGCAAGACCTCGCTCAAGACGTTCTTCGGTGTCTTCGGAGACACCATGGGAGCTGACTTCGCGGCGACGTACAACCCGAATGCCGAGGTCACGACCAGGTACCGATGGTCCGGGCCCTGCGTCGTGACGGCCCATACGAATGTTTCCTTCAATATGCCCAACACCAGTTGCGACTACCTGCCGGGAAGCGTCGATCTCAGTACGGCGCCTGGCGCGAGAGACTACATCAGCGCGACCGGCGGCTCGAACAGTCTCCTGAATCCGGATCTCAAGCAAAACAAGAACTACGAGACTTCGGTTCGGATCGACCGGCAAATAGTTCCGAACGTCTCTGTCGGATTCGGTTACATCTACAACAGGCACGTCAATTGGTACGGTTCCGTTGCCGGAAGCAACACCGTCGACGGAGTAAATGTGGGGCGGCCGTATGAAGTCTGGAACGTGCCGGTGGTCTTGACGGATCCATTTGACGGGCAGCAGGTCACGGTCTACACCTACCCCGCCGATTATCGCGGCGCTGCGTTCAACCAGAACCAGCGGCTGAACGCGCCGAGTGACCGGCCGGATGACTACCACAGCTTCGAGGTGACGCTCAACAAGCGTTTCTCGCGGCGGTGGAACATGTCCACTTCGTTCTGGGTGACCAAGACCCACGAGTGGGTTTCAGCGAATCCGGCGAATGCGAACGACGATCGCTTTCCAGACAGAGACTACTCGACGTGGGAAGCTCGAGCGGACGGCACATACGAGTTTCCCGCGGAAATCAGAGTTAATGGAACGTTGCGGGCCGCTTCGGGGGCGCTAGGACAGAGGACTCAGACCTTCTCCGACGCCAGGCTGAACCAGGGCACGGTCACACTGCGTATGGAACCCTATGGTGCGCAAGAGGGCCCTGTCGTACCTATTACCAGCCTGCGGGTGGGGAAGAGGTTCAGAGTCGGCGCGCGATACGCTGTGGACGCGAATTTCTCGGTGTTCAACGTGACCAACAGCAGCGCCGCGGTTTCCACTTCTTATCTCAGCGGGACGTTCGGCCGAATCACCGACATCCTTCCACCCCGTGTTGCGCGTTTAGGGGTGGAATTCAGCTTCTAACCGGAGGTTCGTTCGTATGAAACGAAGAGATTTCGGCAAAGCGCTTGCCGGCGGGGTCATCGGCGCTGGTGTTGCGGAGGCTGTCACCCCCTTTTCGGCACATGCGCAGCGTGCTCCCAGGAAAAATACGCTGATGCATGTTGGCGGTGACTATCACTACGTAGCGGGCGGGAAAGGCGCCGACATCACGGGGAAAGAGAACCTGGAATTCAACCTGCGTCATGGTGCTAAGCACCTTACCGTTCAAATCAGCAAAAGGACATCCGATGGCGGGTGGGACCTGGATGAGATGAAGCGGATGAAGGACAACTGCGACAAATCTGGCATTGCCCTCGAAGCCATAAGAATGGATTCCGAATACATCATGTTGCGCAAGGGAGCTGAGCGCGACCGGATGCTCGAGCGCATCGCGGGAAATATCCAGAAAGCGTCACAGATAGGCGTCAAGGTCATTACTTACCACTGGACGGTGATCCCAATACGGAGAAACGGGCATGTACCGGGCCGCGGAGGCTCGACTTATGAGGCGTTCAAACTCGAGCCCAACTGGAAGGAGCTTCCCGTTGGAAAAGCGGGTGTGGTCTCATCTGACGACTATTGGGAGCGCATCACAACATTCCTGCAGCATGTCATCCCCGTGTGCAAACAACACGACGTGAGGATGGCCGTTCATCCCTACGATCCCCCCGGGCTGCCGTTTGGCTATCAGGGGGCTGAGAACTGGGATTCCCCCTCGGTGTTCGAGGGATTCAAGCGTTACGAAAAGATCGTCGATAGTCCCTACAACGGTTTTCAACTCTGCCTCGGCACCGTCGGTGAAGGACTGAAAAATCCGTTAACAGAGGTCTTGCCAATCGTTCAATATCTTGGCGAGCGAGGGAAGATTTATCAGATCCATATGCGCAACATCCGCGGAGGGCTTCACGATTTCGCAGAAGTCTTTCCCGACGAAGGCAGCATGGACTTCGCCAAAGTGATGCGCATTCTCAGAGATACGCAATTTGCTTATTCGATTTGCGCGGATCACATGCCGAGCCATCCTGATGATCCTGGCAAGCTTCAAGCGTTCGCTTACGGCAACGGATATATCAAGGCACTGATTGACACGGTAAATTCCGAAGTTAGCTAGGGTCGCAAACACCGCCGAGCGACCGCAGGTCGCGAAGGCACAGGTCGTGGGGGTGGGGCCCCACGACACACTAAAAAGGATAGCCGCGGAGCTCCGCGAGTCCCCGCGTGGCGGCCTCCGTGGCGGGGTCGATCGCCAGCGCTTCGGCGAAGAACCCGGCGGCGGCCTGCTGGTCACCGCGCGCGAGACGCAGATAGCCGAGATTCACGTACACGGACGGGTCGCGGGGATTCAGTGTCAGCGCAGCGGCAAACGCCGCCTGCGCACACTCGTGTTTTCCAAGTGACCCGCACACAACCCCGAGCAGGTTCTGTCCTTTCGCGTGGTTCGGGTTCGCAGTGAGCAATGCCCTGATCGGACTCTCCACATCGGTGGCCCGGCCCGCGAGAAACGCCGCCGCGGCCTGATAGTAACGTCCGTCCTCGCGCGATGGAAATCGCTTGACTAGTTCGTCGGCGATCGGCGTGAGCCGTACGCCGTCGCCGGCATCGGCAATGATCGAGGCCAGCTGCTCCATTGGCTCCGGGCGCGCCGGATCGATGCGCACTGCGTCCCTCGCGGCGGCGATCGCTTCCTCCGTCTTGCCAAGCGTCGCAAGGACATGAGACAACTCCACGCGGACAGGCGCGTTGTCGGACTCGTCTCTGGCCATCATCTTCAGCCATTCGATCTCCTGGAGAAGCGTGCGCTCCTGGGCCGCGGCATCGGAGGAGCCGCGCAACGCAATCGCTGATCGGCTGTCGAGAGCCAGCGTTCTTCGAAAACTTTCGTGCGCCATCCCGAAGGCCCTGGCTTGCAGTGCGGCATTGCCTCGCGCCATCCAGTCTGCCGCACCAGCGCTTTGCACTCTCTCCGCCACCACCGCAGGAGCAGCGCTCGTGGCGAGCGCTTTCAGTCCGCCGGCATTGCCTTCCGGCGGCGCGTACATGGCGCGGGCCGCCGAGAATTCGAGCGACATTCGATCGTCGGTTTGCAGTCGAGCACCCTCGCCGAAAGCGGCCAGCTCGTTGGCGCCGCCGCTAAACAACGAGAGCAGCACGAACGGCGCGGCGCTGAGCGGGACACCCACATCGGCCAGCAGTGCCGGCACCGATCCCTTTCGGGATCGCTCGTCGAGCTCTGGCAGACGGGGCTCGACGCGTGCGGCCGCCGACCCAATCAGGAGCAGGTCGGCATCGCCCACCAGCCACATCGTCCCGTCAGGAAAGACAGATGCGAAGGTACGGACGATCGATCGCAGGTCCTCCTCTGCAATTTCGTAAGTGTGAGCCCACTGGCAGAACATGCCGCCGGGCCGCAATCGCGCACGCGCGGCCTCGAAAAACTCGTGCGTGAAGAGCGCCGCGACGCCGGCCATCCAGGGGTTGGACGGCTCCGAGACGATGACATCATATTGCCGGGTCGACAGTCGCAGGTGCGAGCGGCCGTCGGCGATGAGGAGCCGTACGGCCGGGTTCTTCAGGACTCCATGGTTCTCACGTTCAAAATACGCCGATGCTTCGACCACTTCCGGTGAAATCTCGACAATGTCGAGGTGTTGAATCTCACCCGATGCGAGGACGGCGTCGGCGGTCACGCCGCTGCCGAGGCCGATGACAAGCGCATCGCGCGGTTGGGGATGCAGCAGCGCCGGAAGCAGGCCCAGCAGTCTTTGCGTCAGCATGTCTCCCGCGTTCGAGGCATCGACTTTGCCGTCGATGGCGAGGGCCCGCGAGCCGGCGACTCGGCGCACAGAGACTGTTCCGGCCGCCCCTTCCCCGTAATACTCGAGCGTTCCGGCTCGAAGGATCGCATCGAGATTCTCTGTCGATAGCTGGCGCGCGTACTTGTACGCTCCGCTCGTAATCAGATCGCGGTCCCATTCGGGGATGCTGAACATCACGATCGCGATGACACTCCCGGCAAGAATCCCAACGGCTGCTCGTCCGTTCGAATGCCAATGTGCGCGCGGCGCCGCCAGGCTGGCCTGAAGGCCAGCACGACGACTGCCGCCGTGGTGCGGAGGCTGGCCAGGTCGGCCGCGATCCGAGATGGCGATGATCCCGCTGGCGGCCACGAGAAGGACCACGCTCGTGTACAGGAAGGTCGACTGCAAGCCGAACGCCGGCACGAGCAGGAAGCCGGCGGCAAGTGCGCCGGCGACTGCACCGAGTGTGTTCGCCGTATAAACGCGGGCCGTCTGCCGTGCGGACGAGTCGGCGGCTGTCGACGCCGTTGCGAGTGCCAGCGTGAACGTCGCGCCCAGAGAGACGCTCGCCGGCAGCAACACGAGCAGGATCGCAACGGCCTCACGGACGAACAGCGAACCGAAGTCTGTATAGGTCGCAACGGTGCGTGCGACAGCCAGGGGCAGATAAGATGCCGTGAACCACGCGGCAACGATCGTCGTGACGGACGTCACGGCGAGCATGACAGCCAGCCAGAATGCGGCGCGTGTGCTCCGTCGCGCGAGTCGCACGCCAAGGGTCGACCCGAACGCGATGCCGGTGATGAATGCGGCCGCCATGGTAGCGAACGCATACGTGGTGGGCCCGAGGACGAGCGCGATCAGCCGCGTCCACGCGACCTCGTACACGAGAGCGGCAAGTCCCGAGAGCGCCGCTGCGACAGCAGCGAGTGTGGGCTGTGGCTTGTTGGATATCCGATCCGGCGGCTTGCTTCGACGGCCACGCGTGGCAGCTCCAGGTCGGCCTTGACCGTACGTCGTGCCGACGTGCCCGTCCGTCGTGCCGACCTTCCGCCGTCGCTGAAGCTCCGGCCGACCGCCGTAGCCTTGGCGGAGGCTGGTCAGGTCGGCCGACGCCCGGCCGAACCAGAGGGCCAGGCCTGCGGCCACGGCGTTCAGCGCGACAGCTACCCAGGTCGTGCCTCGAATGCCCAGGAGCTCCGTGAGCCAGAAGCCTGCTGCCATCGCACCGGCGGCGGCGCCCGCCGAGTTCGCGGCATACAGAGCTCCGGCGGCGGTTGTGATTGACTGCGGAATGCGTGCGCCGGTGCTCTCGATGCGTGCGAGCCATGCAACGGCGATGGGGTAGGTCGCGCCCATTGCGGCTGCAGGAACCCCAATCAGCAGAAAGCTCACAGCGATGCGTGCGATCGCAAAGGAGACCGGCGCCGTTCCATCGGCGTATGCGCGAACCAGCAAGGGATCAAACGAGGCGAGAACGGCCGGCAACGCGATGGCGGTCGCGGCGATGAACAGTTCGAGGCCCGCGTACATCGCGAGCGTTGTCGCACGTCTGTCCGCCGCGCGGCCGGCTGCCCATGCCCCTAGAGCGAGTCCGCCCATGAACGCGGCGAGGACTGGTACTGGCGGCGGCGACAGTGTGTCCGAGAGATAGAGTCAAGAGCCGGACCCACGCCACTTGATAGATGAGCGCGGCGGCCCCCGATGCGCCGAAGCAGACGATGAGGAGGCGCCGAAGCGCAGGTGCCGTCATCGAGCAATTGCAGTAGATTGTAGCGACACACCACCAACGAGGCCACGTATGCGCATAACGGTCGTCCTTTCCCAAAGCTGTCGTCTTGATGGTTGCGCTGGCGAACCTGGGGATGTGGGCGCGTGCGCAACAGCCGGCGCCGCCTGCGGTGCTCACGCCCGAGTCGTTGAGGATTCCCGAGCAGCCGCCGTCACCGCCGCCTTCGTCAGTGCTGCTGAACTATCGCGCCGTCACGGCTGAGCAATTGAAGCAGCCGGCGGATGGCGAGTGGTTGATGGTCCGCCGCACGTACGACGGATGGGGCTACAGCCCGCTCGATCAAATCAACACCAAGAACGTCTCGCGCCTTCAACCGGTGTGGACGATGTCCACCGGCATGAACAACGGACACGAAGCCGCGCCACTCGTGAACGGCAATGTGATGTTCGTGTCGACGTCGTTCAACCAGGTGCTGGCGCTCGACGCGAAGTCGGGCGATGTGTTGTGGCGGTACCGCAGCGCCGTACCCGCCAACGCGAGGGGCAAGCCGGTGAGCCGCGGCGTCGCGCTGTTCGGCGACAAGGTGTTCGTGCCGCTGGGCGAAGCCGCCCTGGTTGCGCTCGAGGCCAGAACAGGGAAAGAAGTGTGGCGGACCGCGATCGGGGACAACTCAACCGGCGAGTATCTGACGGCGCCGCCGCTCGTGGCTGACGGCAAGCTGGTCGCCGGCATTGCGGGCGGGGACGGCGCGAACCGGGGTTTCGTTGCTGCCTACGATCCCGATACCGGCCGTCAGCTCTGGAAAACCTATATGACGCCGGCGCCGGGCGAGCCGGGAAATGAGACGTGGCGGGGCGACGATTGGCGAATCGGCGGTGCGGCCACCTGGGTGACGGGCAACTACGATCCTGAGGCGAACCTCGTGGTACTGGGGAGTCGGCAATGGGTTCCCGTGGGTGGGGCTCGCGCGCCCTGGCGACAACTTGTATACGGCATCTACGGTGGCGATAGACGCCGCGACAGGCGCCATCAAGGGGCACTTCCAGTACACGCCGAACGAATCGTGGGATTGGGACGAGGTGTCGCCGCCGATTCTCGTCGACTATCAGCGCAGCGGACGCACCGTCAAGGGACTAATCAACTTCGCGCGAAACGGTTACTTGTACTTTCTGGAACGGACGCCACAGGGCATCTCCTTCGTTGAGGGGAAGCCGTACGTCAACCAGAACGTGTTCAAGAGCCTCGACCCGAAGACCGGACGGCCCGAGATCGATCTCGCACGCAAGCCGGATATCGGGAGGGTTGCGGAGTTCTGTCCGTCGTGGCACGGCGCCAAGAACTGGCAGCCCGGCGCCTACAATCCGAAGACGCGAATGGTGTACGCGCCGACGCAGGAAAACATTTGCGCCGTCATGATCGGACGCACGATTCAGACCTCGGCAGGTGAGACGCGCGCGGCGTCCACGCAGCGCATGTTCATCGCGCCGGGCGCCGATCACTTGAGCGAAGTCCAGGCGTGGAACGTGGATACCGGCAAGAAGGTGTGGAGCCACCACTTTGCGAACTCGCCGAACTGGGGGCCGATGATGACAACCGGCGGCGGCCTGGTCTTCAGCGGCGGAACAAACGATCGGATGTTCCGGGCGTTCGACGCGTCGACCGGCAAAGTGCTATGGGAGTTCCCGACTAACTCTGGGATTTATGCGCCGGCCTCCTCGTTCGCCATCGATGGCAAGCAGTACGTCGCCGTGCTGTCTGGCTGGGGCCAGGATGCCAAGTTGATGCAGACGCGCATTGACGCCGTATCGCCGGGACGCTTCCCGGAAGTGCCGGAGGGTGGGGTCATCTGGGTGTTTGCCCTCAAACAGTAGGTGCGCTATTGCTACTTGTTCGCAGGATCGAACCACTGGGGCTGTGCAAACGCCGCGTTCCCCGCTGAGTCGTAGGCCGCAAACCTCACCCAGGATTTGCCGATGGCGTCGATGGGGATCGCGAACCGCTTGGTGCCATGTGGCGCAAGGTCAGTCGTTCGAATCGTCTGACGTTCGACCTTTTTCCCGTCGCCCCAGGTCACTTCGACGAATTCAAGGGGGAAAGTCCACTCCAGGTCCGCATTGATTGTTCGTTTGCTTCCCGAGCCTTCGACGGCATAGTTCCTGATCAGAATCTCACCCGTCGTGACGAACATGGTTCCGTCTCGCATTGACTTGAGAATCGGGCTCCAGTCTTCAGTCGCGCCCGGAACACGATCAAGCTTGATGTACGTCACTGGGAAAGTTGGATACAGATCATCCTCAGGCGCTTTCTGATACGAGTCGATGTCGGCGATGATGTACTTCGGCCGCAGACCCGTGCCGGTAATCATGTTGTTCATCGTGTCAATCGCGTCGAAACACCGCCATTCGCAACTGCGTATTTCCGAGAGATCGTTGCCCATGCCGATCTTGTAGGCAACACCGAGATACCGATCGTTTTTCACGAAGAACTCGTCGAAGATCGCATCCGGATAGCCGGCTGTGCCCTTCGTTCGAGGATGCGCGTGGTACCAATAGCCGCCTTCAGCGTCGAGTAATTGCTGCATTTCCTTCGCGTTCCCCACGTGATACACCTTGCCGAACTTCGGATCCGTCTCCGCAAACTGTTGATCTGGCTGTCGGGTCTTCGACCACAGCACGACTTTCGGCCAGAAGATGTTGTAGTGCCCGCCGAAGTACGCACTCGGTTCCTCCCACGGTGTTACCAGAAAATCCGTGTCCGAAAGTTTCGCTGTGACGGTGCCGTAATCCACCTGATCCGGGAAACGGCCCGCGCCCGAGTCGCTTCGTAGTGGATCACCGTGAAACTCCGAGTCTCCAACGATGTTTGCGCCCAGAGACTTGACGACCGAAATCTCCGGAGATTCACCGTCCAACGAGCCTGACGCCTTAAGACGGGCTGTGATCCCCAGGTGCAGGTGGTTCACCATCGTCTTGTAACCTGGCACGGGCTTGTACGTGTCGCCGTGTGTGAAGCTGAGCACTGCCTGCCGTGTTGCCTCTCCAGATAGTGGGCTGGCATAGAAGTACGCGCCCATGTGTTGCGCCGTTCCGGGCGGAGCGTTGTAGAGCGGGAATGTCGTGAGGTGCTGGTCAACCCCTTCCTGTTCGGCCTGGCGAATTCCCATGCCGAAACTCGCAGCGCCGTCCTTCCTGTACCACACATAGCCCAGGTTGACCTCGACCTGTCTGGGCCAGAAGAACGTATGCGGTGGCGGAAATGCTGCCAACGATCCACCACGGCCTTCGGCAACGAGCACCCGGTTGTCGGCTCGGACGGGGACGCGAGTTTCGTTCTTCACGCCGCCGAACTGATACTGCTGAGGAGATCCTCCGACGTCATTCCAGGCTACGCGAGAGAGCGTCGCCGTCGAAAAACCGGAGAGGCCTGCATCGTACTTGTAGGCCACTGAAGGTTCGTTTGTCTTCGCGATGGCATCCATTCGGAGCAGGTTGGTTCCCCGATAGGCGGTGAACTGGAGGTCACCATCAAAGATGCCCATCGACAAACCGTTAAACTTCACCTCGAGCCGCGCGCCATCTGTGTTTACGCTGCAGGATGTCGTCTTGAACGACGAGCTTGCGCGGCGAATGTCTTCCGGTTTCGGTCCTCCGCCGATTGGCCCATCTCCACCACGTCCGCCACGGCCCGCGGGAGCTGCGTCGCCGTCCCCGGTCCCACGACCACCGCCACGTCCGCCCCTGCCTGCCGGTGATGTCGGGCCAGCGATATAAAGCGGAGCGTCTCGATAGACGAACCACTTTTCCTTCTCCATGCGTTCAGGTGTCAACTGCCCGAGCCCCGTCAGTGGCTGCCCTTGCTGACCAGAGAATCGACGAATACCGCTGACGACGTGGTATTCCGGTCTGAGATTCTCACCCAATGAGACCCATTGCCCGCCTTGCTTGCGCACCGCGAGCTCGCGCACGACCGGAGTGCCGCCGTCGACACCATATCGCGCTCGCAGTTCAGCGCCGTCCTGGCCTGTCCACGACACGGCGAGAGTGTTTCCTTGCAGGACTGCATTCAGCCCGGTCGCGGGCTTGTATCTGTGCATGTCGCACTGCAACTGAGTGACTGACGATGTCGAGCTGCCCTCAGCGCCGGGGATTTGAGTGGAGGCATTCTCGACGCCCATCACAGAAACACACGCCACCGCGCAGAAAACAAGCCATCGCCAGGGTTTAGTCACTCGTGAACTCCTTGATAAAGCGCGCCCGGATAATGTAGCCCAGTATCTGTCACGTGCACCTTTCAGAGTTGCGCCGAAATAGCGTCATCTGGGTATTTGCGGTGAAATAGATAACGGGAAGATCGCGATCCAATTTATTGGAAATAAAGGGGTTGCGACAACTTGCGACCCAGCCCGGCCCCGATAGGCGTATATTTCAACGTACAACCTCGTTAATTGATCTCGCCCAGCAGGAGGGTAGAGCTATGGCAGTCGGCCGAAGGCTAGGCATTCTCGGCGCAGTGGGGTGCCTTCTCGTCACGAGCTTCGCGCTCGCGTCCGCCCAGAGCGTGTCGTCGGGCACGATCAACGGCACAATCCGGGATGAGTCAGGCGGCGTATTGCCCGGCGTGACGGCGACGCTCACGAGCCCTGCTCTGCAGGTCCGCGAGGTCGTCCAGGTGACTGACGCCGAAGGCGTGTATCGCTTCGTCGATCTTCCCGCCGGGACGTACAACCTGAAGTTCGAATTGACCGGCTTCAGCACCCTGATTCGCGAGGATCTTCGATTGACGATCGGATTCGTCGCGCGCGTCGATGAGAACATGAAAGTCGGCGCGATGTCGGAATCGGTCACGGTCAGCGGCCAGAGTCCCATCGTCGATATCACGAGCACAAGCGCGAGCGTGGCGTTTACCAAGGAACTTCTCGAGGCGGTGCCACGCGGCCGCGATCTTCAGAACGTCCTCGCGATGGCGCCGGGCGTGACCCAGGCAAACATGGACGTCGGCGGCAGCACACTGGCGCAGCGGCAGGATACGGCGAGCTACGGCATGGAATCGCAGCCCAAGCTCCAGTACGAAGGCATGAACATCGCGATGGGCGCCGATCAAAACACCCCGATCTACTTCATCGACAACAGCCTTGACGAGGTGCAAGTCCGCACATCGGGGAACGACGCCGAGGTGTCGACGCCTGGCGTCTCCATGATTGCTGTCATGAAGTCGGGGAGCAACACGTTTCATGGTGCGTACCGCGGTTCATATCAGCCGGCCAGTCTTCAAGGGAACAACTTGAACGACGAACTGAGGGCCCAGAATATCGGCGCGCCCCCAGAGCTCAAGACGTTCTACGACTTCGCAGGCGATTTGGGCGGCAGGATTATCCGGGACAAGCTCTGGTTCTATGGCGGGTACGCCAAACAAACCAAGAGCGAAGGGACGCTCGGCTTTGCGGATGGTACTGGACCTGACGGCAAGTACAAGACCGCTGATGATCCTCAAGCCTATTTCGAGAGCGCTCTCTACCAGTACTCCGTGAAGACCTCGTATCAGATGTCGAAGAACAACCGCCTGGTCTACGCGTGGCAGCGGGGTGTCAAGGCACAGCCGCAAAATGGCGGCTCCCGTGACAGGCCGCTCGAGGCGACGCGCGACTACTTGAATCCCACGGCGATTCAGAAGGCCGAGTGGCAGAGCACGGTAAGCCCGCGCGTGCTGCTGAACGTGATGGGCGGATATGCCGGGTACGTCACTGACTACGACGCAGGCCGCTCGTATGCCAAAGCGAATACCCCGAGCCGCCAGGATCTCGAGACGGCGTTGTTCACGGGCCCTCACGTGCAGCATCAGGGGAAGACACGCGATCGATATCAGCTCGAAGCCAGCTCTACGTTCTTCCCCGAGCGGAAGTTCGCTGGACAGCACGACTTCAAGACGGGTGTTTCCATTTACTGGGATCGCACATCTGATGCCTGGCTGAACAACGTGGCCAGTGACGGTAATTACCCTAACTACGTTCTGATTACCGACAGGATTAACGGTGTGTCCGGCACACCGTTCCGGATCCGGGCGTACAACACGCCCGTCTTTCCGCAGGACAACGAGGACATCTTTGCGTGGTATTTCAAGGACAGCTGGAGGGTCCACGACAAGTTGACCTTCAATCTCGGCGTGCGGTGGGAGTATCAGCATTCCTATCTGCCTGAGCAGGAGTTTGCTGGTGCCCGCGATTTCCCGACGGTGTTTCCTGCCAAGCACGTTGACTTTCTCGACGTGCAGACGTTCAACCGGATAGTGCCGCGGCTGGGCGTGGCCTACGACATGGGCGGCAAGTCGGTCGTCAAGGCGACCTGGGGCCTCTACAACTACATCCTCGGCGACACATATGGCGATGTGTTCGCCGCAACTGCCACCGCGAATGCCCTGTTCCTCTGGCACGACTTGAACAACGACAAAATGTGGACGCCGAATGAGACGAATCTCGCGCTCAACAACAACCCTGATTTCGTCGACATTACGGCCGCTTCTAACTACGAGCTCAGCCCGGAGCTGAAGCAACCCAACACGTGGGAGACGACTGTGAGCTTCGAGCGCGAGCTGGCGCCCAGCCTGGGATTCCGCGTGATGTACATCAACAGGATTGTCGACAGCAGCCTCGAAACGATTAACGCGAAGCGGCCGTACGAGGCGTACAACATTCCGATCACGCGCCGCGATCCTGGTCCTGACGGAGTGCTCAATAATAGCGACGACGGAGGCAGCGTCACGCTGTATGACTACGCGGCCTCGTACGCAGGTGCCAACTTCGTGAGCAATAAACGGGTTAACGCGTACAACACCGATCGGTTCGACACGGTGGAGTTCACGGTCACCAGGCGTGCAACGGACAGATGGATGGGCCAGATCTCATATTTCGCGGTCAAAAATCGTCGCTGGCTGAACGGCGTCTACCAGAGTCCGAACGACGAGTTCTTCCCGGTTGACGAAACCTGGGGTTGGGCCGGCAATATCAGCGGAACCTACCGGCTGCCTTGGAGTATCTCGGTTTCCGGCTTCCTGCAGAGCCAGGCAGGAATCAAGGGGCAGCGCACGAATATTTTCCGGACGGCCGATCCTGACGGCGGCACACCGATCACGCAAAACGGCAACACGACGATTCGTCTCGAGCCGTACGGCAGCCAGAGCCTTTCGCCCTTCAACATCCTCAACCTCCGCGCGAACAAGGATTTCCGGCTGAGCCAGGGACGGAGGATCAGCCTCGATTTCGATGTGTTCAACCTGTTGAATTCCGCGACACCGACGGGCGCCGACTTCAGATCGGGACCCACGTTCGGCTACGCGAGTGGCGTCACGCCGCCGCTCATCACGCGCATCGGCGCGCGGTTCACTTTCTGATCGGAGGCTCTATGAAACCTTTAAAATTCGGAGCTGCCATCGCCGCGCTCGTGCTGCTGGCTGCCGTGACGATCATCGTCATCACACCGGCCGGCGACCATGTAGCGCCGACCCTGTCAGCGCAGTCGCTCAATTGCGACATGAGCCAGTACAAAGCTGCGTCCGGTCTGACCGCGGCCATGGAACAAGGCGCACTCGCTGTAACGTGGAACGGGTCGAGTGGCTCGGAGCTTCGCGCGCGCTATGCCATTGATAACGGTCAGCCGGTCGTGCGCGAGCTCGCAGTGAGGAAGAGCGGAGGGCAGTGGGCGCCGCTTGGGCAAAATCTCACGCCCGAGTTCTACGTCAAGAGCGGCGTCAGGCGCATGACGACGCAGCAGGGAGCGCCGCTCATCAATCTGGGCGTGGACATCACGCCGGAGGTGATTGAGAAGAACAAGTGGTACGCGTTCTGGGACGCGCCATTTGTGATTCCCGGCGTCCCGGAGCCCGCACCGGCGCGAGCGGGCGGGCCCGCTCGCGGACGCGGTCAGCCGGGCCCGGCATCCCAAAGTGAGCCCGCGGCCAGGCGAGGCTCCGTGCCGCCCGGCCCCGAAGGGCGAGTGTACGGACTCCCGCGAAAGCCCGAAGAAATTCGAAGCGCAGACGCAAAGTTCCAGACGAGCTCGTGCAGCGTCAATACGGACGGTGCGAGGGTCGAGGTGAATTTCCCCGGGTTGTCGATGGGCATCTTCTCGGGAAGCTTGCGGTTCACCTCGTACCGCGGTTCGAATCTGCTTCGCATGGAAGCGATTGCGAAGACCGATGAGCCGTCGGTCGCCTATAAATATGAAGGCGGCCTGAAAGGATTCTCGACGACCCTCACGCCTCAGGTGTCGTGGCGCGATCGCGGCGGTGATCCACAGAAGTATGAATTCGGCGGCATCAAGAACGACACGCGTGTCACCGTGAAAGCGAAGAACCGCGTGCTCGTCGCCGGCGGTGGAAAAAACGGATCGATCGCCACGTTCACGCCGCCTCACGTCTTCTTCTTCACGCGCGAAGTCGACACCAACCTCGGATACATCTGGTACCGAAAGGACGGAGACACGCAATTCGGCATGGGCATCCGCCAGGCCGAGGGCGAAGAAGTGCAGCAGTACGTCGAGAACTTCGCCTTGCACAACGCGCCTCCGGGAACCATGCAGCGCATGGCGGTGTACTACCTAATGTCGCCAGACCCGGCAGAAGCCACGCGACAGGCCGTGATGGCATACACGCACGGCGACGTCTTCAAGCCGGTGCCCGGCTACAAGACGATGGTGAACCACTTCCATTTACGGTTCACGGAGCGGCTGCGTGCTTCCGGATCGCTCGACAACACGTTCGAAGATCTCATGGTGATGCGCTCGACCGGGATCAACATCGTCGGGTTGAGCGACTTCCACGGGGATCTCCGTCCGAACGATCCGGGTGCGGGACGGTTTGAGGATCAGAAGGATTACTACACCGCGTCGATGAAAGCATCGGACAAGGACTTCCTGGTGACCAACTGGGAAGAGCCGACGGCGTACTTCGGCGGACATTACAACGTCATGTTCCCGAAGAATGTGTACTGGAGCAAGGTGCGCAACGAGGGGCAGCCGTTTACGGAAACGATGCAGCCATTCGGCAAGGTGTATCACACGGGCAATACCACGGACGTCCAGGCGTTGCTCGACGCCGAGGGCGGCTACTGGTTCCACTCGCACCCTCGCACGAAGGGCACGACGGGATATCCTGATGCGCTCTTCGACAAGGCGTGGGTGAAAAACGACCGCTATCTGGGTATCGCCTTCAAGCCTGCCATGGGCGACGATCTGTCCGATCCGAGAATGTGCGCGTGGCGCTGTTTTGACGCCATCGATACGATGAACAATCTGTACGCGAACACGGGCATCAGGCCGAAGTACCTGATCGCTGACGTCGACACGTATCGCAAAGGACCCGAAGACGACATCTATCCCGGTCATCCGATCAACTATGTGAAGCTCGATCGGCTGCCAGGGCCCACCGATGACTGGAGCCCGATCCTCCGGTCGATTCGCAACGGCGACTTCTGGGTCAGCACCGGTGAGATCCTGATCAAGAACTACGCGGTCGAGGGAACGGGCGCGAAGCGAACGGTATCGGCTGATCTGGAGTTCACGTATCCGCTCGATTTCGTCGAAGTCGTCTGGGGTGACGGCAAGAAGGTCGAGACGCAGGTGATCAAGGCGACGGATACGACGGCGCACGGCACGAAAAAAGTCGCCATCCCGTTCGACGCAACCGGCAAAGCGTGGGTACGCTTCTCCGTCTGGGATTCTGCCGGCAACGGGGCATTCGTGCAGCCGATGTGGCTGAACGCGACGAAAACGACGAACTGATCGCGCGTCATCGATGCGCTCGCGTGCTTTGTACCCTCTGTGGGCCGCCGCAATAGTTGTTGCGGCGGCCCATTTGTTTGCGGGCCAGGGTGCTGGTCCGAGGCGCGGCGCTGCGCCGATCGTCGTCAACACGTCCATGCCCGCTCCCGCCTGGGCGGTCGCCGAGCGCGAGATGCTGCAGGCGGCGGCGGATGGGGCGAAGGTGTGGGTCGAACGCTACCTGCGTCCCGACGGGTCGGTGAACGTTCCCGAGCGCTGGGGCGTGACCGACGGCCCGGACGACATCATGGAAACCGTGCGCGGATGGCCCCTCATTTATGCGATGGGCGCTCCGGACGCGGTGGCCGATGCGTACGAGAAAGTGTGGGAAGGCCATCTGCGTCAGTTCGGCCGCGCGAAAATTCCAACGGTCGAGCTCGCGAAAGACGGCATCTTCGTCAAGGAATTTCCGCCGTCGTTCGACTGGGAACACACGGGCGAGGGACTGCAGGCGTTCTACTGGCATGCATTGGGCCGGCCGAACGATCCGATGACGCTCGCGCGTACACGACGCTTTGCCGGTTTCTATCTCAACGAAGATCCCGACGCGCTCAACTACGATCCCAGGCTGAAGATCATCAAGAGCCTCTTTAACGGCAGCAAAGGTGCCGTCACCAGGCCGGTGACGCCTATCGACTGGGACGGAGATGAGGATCTCGCACGCGCCGCCCGTTTCAGCACTTCGTCGAATATTCGCGGCGATCATCCACTGAACCTGCTCGCGGCGACGCTCGCGACCCAGGCGTACCTCCTGACGCACGAAGCGAAGTACAAGACGTGGGTGCTCGAGTACGTCGACGCCTGGCGCGATCGCGCCACGAAGAACGGTGGAAACTTTCCATCCAACATCGGCCTCGACGGGGCGATCGGCGGCGAATGGCAAGGCAAGTGGTACGGCGGCATTTTCGGCTGGAACAGTCCTGATGACGGCCTTCGCAATTACGTGTTGCGGGGGATTCCTGCGGCGTTTGGTCAGGCGGCGATGTTGAGCAGGAACATGGATTACATCGCTCCCGTGCGGCGCCAGGTCGACAACATCTTCGCGGCCGCGATCAATGACAACGGTCAGGTGTTGCTGCCCCATTACTACGGTGAGTCCCCTCGACAAAGCTCGGGACAGGCGGGCGGCAAGGTCGGTTGGTACGGCTACCGGCAAGGCGAGTTTTATCCGACCGGCGCGCTTGGAAACCTGTCCGAGACGACCATCGAGTTGTACCTCTGGTCGCAGAATCCCGTCGATGTGAAGCGAATCCTTCCAAACCCGCCGGACCGGCGTAACGTGCAAGGGTGGGTTGAGTTCCTGCAGGGAAGCAGGCCGAATTACCCCGTCGAGGCGATGAAGGACGAGCAGCAAAGCGTGCAGCGCGTTGCCGCACGGACCAGCAAGAAGGCCGGCGGATATGGTGCGAGTCCCGTCGCGTTCGAGTCGCTCGCGAATCTCACGCTGGGTGCGGCCAACTTGTACGGTTCTGGAGACGTGCTTCGCAGCCAGGTGCGATATTTCGATCCAGAGCGTCGCCGGGCGGGGCTTGCCGAAGACGTGGCGGCGCTCGTCGAGAAAATCGGACCCGAGAGCGTCACGCTCACCCTCGTCAACACCAGTTCATCGGCGCCGCGGCGCCTCGTCGTGCAGATGGGCGCGTACGGCGAGCACCAGGCCATCTCCGTGCGTGTGGGAGGCCGGATCACCCAGGTGAACGCGCCACACTTTGAAGTCCGCCTGTCCCCTGGCGCGGGAGAGCAGATTGTCATCATCACAAAGCGCCTTGCAAACGATCCCACGCTTCGGTTTCCGTGGGAACGCACCCAATGAGCTGAAGTGAGGATTCAGCAATGATTCGTCAACGCGTATGGTTGTTGATTTGTGTGTTCATCGCCGGCGGTCTGGCATTCGAGCCAGGCCCGCTTCGTGGACAGAGCGATCTCGTCATCTCCATCCACACGCCTATGCCTGCGCCGGCCTGGGCGCTGGCAGAGCGGCGGCTGCTCGAGCTCAACGCCGAAGGCGTCGCGCTGTGGGCGTCGAAGTATCTCGATGCCAACGGCTATCTGCTCGGCGCCGCGAACTGGGGCATCGAAGACGGTCCTGATGATGCCGTCGAAAGCATCCGCAACTGGCCCCTCGCGCACGCGCTCGGCGGACCAGAGTCGATCATCCAGCAATGGGATCGCGCGTGGGAAGGACATCTGGACCAGTACACGAAAGCGAAGGACCCGTCCACGGAACTCGCGAAAGACGGGATGTACTACAAAGAGTTTCCAACCGCCTATGACTGGGAGCACATCGGTGAAGGCCTCGGACCCTTCTATTGGTACGGACTAAGCCGGCCCGCCGACGAACGCTACGCCAACAGGCTTCGACGCTGGTCTGGCCTCTACATGAACGAGGATCCGGAGGCAAAGAACTACGACGCGAAGCTGAAGATCATTCCGAGCCTCTTCAACGGCAGCAAGGGCGCGAAGCTCACGAACAATACGCAGGAGGACTGGAACGGTCGGCTGCTTCCGGGCACCAAGCCGAGTACGCGATTTCTCGAGGCGACGAACATCCTCGGCGATCATCCGCTGAATCTGGCGGCGACCAATCTTGCGTTTCACGCGTACCTTGTGACCCGGGACGTGAAGTACAAGACGTGGCTGCTCGAGTACGTCGATGCGTGGAAGACCAGGATTGCCGCAAACGGCGGCAACATCCCGTCGAACATCGGGCGGAACGGCGAAATTGGCGCCGAATGGGGCGGTAAGTGGTACGGCGGCGTGTTCGGATGGAATTCGCCGGATGAAGGTGTTCGTAACTACGTCCTGCGTGGGCCTCCCGAAGCGTTTGGCAACGCGTTGCTGCTCACCGGCGATCAGGGTTACACGCAAGTGCTGCGCAAGCAGGTCGATAACCTCTATGCCAACAAGAAGGTCGAGAGCGGCCGCGTGCTGCTGCCGCGCTATTACGGCGATCAGGGTTGGTACGGCCATCACGACGGCGAAAAAGGTTCGGCCGGTGGCCTGACGAATCTTCGCGATGTCGAAACGGACATCTACCTATGGGCGTTGCAGCCGGCCGATCTCGAACGGCTGCCCAAGCGTGGATGGGTTGGATTTCTGACGTCGGGAGACACAGCCTATCCGCTGACGGCGCTTCAGCAGGAATTGGCGCTGATTCAGCGTGCGGCCGCACACCTTCGCGCTGATGCCAGCACGGCAGATTTTCCGCCGCATCACACTCGCGGGTCGGGTGTAAATCCGGTGGCAACCGAAGCACTCATCAACCTGACGCTTGGCGCCAACGATCCGAACGGCTCGGGGCACGGCCCGTTGCCGCTGCACGCTCAGGTGCGCCACTTCGATCCGGACAGGCGCCGCGCCGGGCTGGCCGAGGACGTCGCCGCCCTCGTGGAAAAGATTACGCTCGAAGGCGTCACGCTGACGCTGGTGAATACGCATCCGTTCGCCTATCGAAACGCGATAGTTCAGGGCGGTGGTTACGGCGAGCACCAGGTCGCGAGCGTGGTGGTGGGAGGACAATCCCTTGCCATTGATGCGCCGTACTTCAGCGTACGCCTGGCGCCCGGCGCCGGCGAAACGGTGACCATTCAGCTTCGGCGTTACGCGAATCAGCCGACGCTGGCGTTCCCGTGGGATCGCGGAATCCGAAAATAGAATTGGAAGATTGGAGGACGCCAACATTCTCCCACCCTTCTATCTTCCAATCTGCCAGTGCATGTGTAGTATGCTGCGAGAGAAGTGGCCTCACACAAGCACCTCATGCTCGTCGACGACGACAAGAACTCACGCGAGGGATACCAGATGTATCTCGCGGCGAAAGGCTTTCGCGTGCACGCCTTCGGCGGCGGCGTCGACGCGCTGGCGTTTGCGAAGTCATCAAGTCCCGATCTCGTGGTGCTCGATTTGGGATTGCCCGACGTCGACGGCTGGGAAGTGGCGCGCCGCCTGAAGAACGACGAGGACACCAGGGACATCCCCATCATCGCGTTCAGCGGCAGATCCATGCACCATGAGCAGGTGAGCGCCCTGCGCGCGGGCTGCGATGTGCATTTGACGAAACCCTGCGAGCCCGACCGTCTGCTCGGCGCGATCAGGAAGCTGCTCGGACTGACGGAGACGCACGCCAGTACAGCCGACGCCGGTTCCGACCCTTACTGACTCACTCCGGTTTCCCTAAAGCGTTTCACGTCCCTGCTGCGCGGCGTCTCGTGCGCGACGCGGTTATGAAAGTGCTGTAACCGCAGCTACGGCATGTCAAAGACCAGGTACGACCATTGGCCGGCAGCTAGAACCGATACGTCGTGCGCACGCCGATGCGCGTCAAGTCGATGTCGTCCGCTCCGCCGATGAATTTCATGAACGTGATGTTCGGCCCGGCCGCGAGGCCCCGCCAGAGCGTGAAGTCGACTCCACCGCCCACGGACAACGCCACATTCGTTTCCGAGCGTCCGCTCGCGCCACGATTGAGACGCATGCCGTCAGGGACCGGTTGAAAAGCCCCGCGTCTGTTCCGGATCGGCGCCGGAGTCCGGCGTCCATCGCCATCCTCGAAAAAGAAGTCGGCCGAGTGCTGGATGTTGGCCACCCCGCCGCCGCCCTGCACGTACGGTGTGAGCCATCGCGCGGGGCTCGGAAACTCAGCCACGAAGTTCGAAAGAAACGCCACGCCGTCGCCTTGACGATCGGAGCCGTCGATTTCGAAATCGGGCAACGCTTGTGCTTCGAATTCAAAACCAAAGCGCGGAGTGAAACGGTAGCCTACCGAGCCGCCGGCCGCGACGTTGGTGTCTCCCTCGCCGAGGGCCCCGGCGTAAAAACCTGAGATTCTCGCACCGTGCTGTGCGTGCGCGGGCGCGGCGCACCCGAACGCGATCGCGAGGACAACGGCAAAACGGCATGCTTGCGACATCAACGTCTCTCCTTGTGAAGCCGGCGGAAGACCGCATTCGCCGGACGGCGGCTGCGATGCAAGCGGGATGCCCCGGGGCATCCCTTCACAATCGGACGAATGTGTCGGGAGAAGTGTCCTCCAGATCATGCGGCCGTGTTCTCGTTAGATGAACCCTGCCATGAAATTGTCACAACTGACCCTACGCCGTCAGGCCGATTGTGAAGTCGCGGAGTATCCGCTCGATGGATTGCCCGCCACTGACGCCATCTCCGAGTTGATGCTGTCGGCGAAGATCATGTCACGGGTATTCGTCGTCGGATTCGATCCGCGCGACGCGTAGACGCCGCTCCCATGCACTTCGTTGTTGATGGAATCGCGAAACGCAATTTGCGTGACTTTCAGCGACTGACCGTTTCGCGTGACCTCTACGTGAATGTGCGTCGCGCGTCCCTGGTACCAGCCCGGATAGACAGTCGTGAACCGCACCTGACCGTTGGCGTCGGTCGTCTGTATGCCTCGCAGGTATGTCTGAGCGCGCTCGCTTCCGTACTGCGAATAGTTGCCGGTCGCATCGCACTGCCAGATTTCCACGTTCACGCCCGCCAGCGGAGCGCAGCTGGTCGCCGTGTTGACGACGGTGATCGCGAGGTCCAGCTGTGTGCCGCTCTTAAATGACCAGCTCATAGGCGCCGCTGGCCGCGAGGTCGACGGCGCCGGCGCCGGTATGGTGGGCCGCCACCTCGAAGCCTTCGCCGCGCAGAAGTTCGCCGACCAGATCGCAGAGCTCGCGGTCGTCGTCGATGATAAGGATCGTCCTGGGCACGCCAGGTCAGATTGTCCCCGAAAACGGGCGGCTATTTTGTGAAGAACGGGAAAGCAGGCGTAAAGAATTCGTAAAGCTCGCAGAAACGGTGCTCTCGTCTTGGTACTTCATTTGCGTTGTCGGTAGTGCCTGCCTTGAAAGGGATGTCATGCGTATACTGATTGCGGCCGTCGCGGCTGTTGTAAGTATTGTGGCGGCTCCGGCCCTGGCGTCGGCTCAGACGTCGCTCGATGGGTTCGGCTCCGTGCAGATGGATAACCCCGCCGCGCTGGGGAGCTCTGGTTTTCCTGTGGATTTCGGTGGGCGCGTGTCGTTCGATGTCGTGCCGGCGGTGCAGGTGTTCGGTGAGTTCGGGCGGGTTGGCAACGTGATGCCGACGCTGATCGAGACAGGGCTCGCGTTCACGCGGCTCAACCTCACCGCATCGGCGTTTTATGGCGAAGGCGGCGTGCGTCTGTTGGCCGCGCCGCATTCGGCGGTCAGCCCGTATGTCGAAGGGACCGCCGGTGTGGCGAATCTCAGCTTCGGAGGGTTTGGCTCGACGACCGATGCCCTCATTCGCGCGGCGTTGAATCTGGTCGACACACGCGAGCCGCTTTACGGTATCGGCGGCGGCGTGCTCCTGCAAGGCGGTCCGCTGCGATTCGACCTGGGTTATCGCTACAAGTACGTGCAGTCGAATAGCGCGTTCAGCTCGTTCCTCGGCGCCGGCCAGAAGCTGCAGGCGCACCAGATCAGGTTCGGTGTCGGAGTGAGGTTCTGACGAGAGAACTGGAATCTAGAATCTGGGATCTGAAATTTAGAATCTGTGTGAAATCTAGAATCTGTGATCTGGAATCTCTAGATTCTAGTTCCTAGATTCCAGTTCCCAGATCTCACGGCTTCCACACGGGATTTACGAACGCGCCGTTGCCCGCCGCGTCCCACACCGCGAGGCGCGCCCATTGCCAGCCGGCGGCGGGGGCGCGCCATTCGAACGCCTGCTTGCCGAACTCGCGCGTTTCTGTGAGCGGTATCGTCTCGCGGTGCGTCGTCTTGCCGTCGCTCCAGACGATTTCGGCGAAGCGAAGCGGAAACGTCCACTGCGCATCCACCGATGCGATCACTTCATTCGCCGTTGATTTCGAGAGGTCGACGCGCGGCAGCAGTACCTCGCCGGTCGTCGTGAAGAAATCGCCTCGCGCAAGCGGCTCGAGCGCGTCGCCCCAGCGTTCGAACGCCGGCAGCCGATCGAGCTTGATGTAGTTGATGTTCATGTGCGCGTATAGCTCGTCGGTGTGGTCGAACTGGAACATGTCGACCTCTCCGAAGATGCGTTTGCGCAGGCCCTGATTGCTAAGGTCGTCGAGCAGATCGAACGAGCGGTCGCCAAGCCGGGGAGATGACAGATCCGACGGCATCGCCTTCCATCCGGCGCCGAGATACCGCGGATCGCGGAAGTGATCGGTCGCGAGAATCTTGTCTGGGAAGCCGGTTGAGCCCTTGGTGCGCGGATGTGTCTGGTACATGTAGCCGCCCTCGCGGCGCACGAGATCGAGCATCTCCTGCGGGTTCGCCGCGCTGTAGACCTTCCCGTATTTCGGATGCTGCATCTCGAACGCCGCGCCGGGAGATTTGGGCCGGCTCATGAACCAGTACACGGGCTTCGGAAACACGACCGACCAATGGCCGCCGAGATGAACGTTCGCTTCCTCCGCCGGGATCAGTAAAAACTCCGAATCGGACTGGGCCTTGAGTGACTTGAAGTAGGTGTCCAGCTCATCGAGGCGGAGATCCGTGAGGTCGGCGGGATGTCCATCGCCGTGGAAGTCCATGATCATCGTCGCGTCGACCCCCATGGCCTTCAGAACCGGCTTGAACGGCGGCGTCCATTTTTGGCCGTGCGCCATTGCCTGCACGGTGTCGGCGAGGTGCCAATGCGTGCTCAGCGTCTTGTATCCGGCCAGGGCGGGGAAGCGATCGCCATTCGTGTAGCGGAGGACATGCGTCAGGGCTGCTTCAGGTGTGCCCTCGGACACCAGAAAAAACACGCCCATGCGCTGGGCACGTCCAGGCGGCGCATTCATCCAGGGGTAGTACTGCCAATTCTCGTCGCGCAGCTGCCGCACGCCGATGCCGACGCGGCCTCGCCAGGATCGGTGCCAGAAGTACCCGAGGTTCGAGGAAAAATCGCGCGGAAAGAAATACTGGTGTGGCGCCGGAAACACGGCAACGCTGCCGCCGGCCGTCTTCGCTGCGAGCGTTCTGTGGCGGACCTGCACAGGCTGGCGCTCTGCGCGGAATCCTGTGCTGGAGATCGTCTTCAGTGCGCCAGAGGTGTCGTAATACGAAAACTCGGAGCGCATGTTGTTGCCGGGCGTGCGGTCGGTTGGTGCTCCCATGTCGAGCCCCGCGTCGTAGTAGTAGGCGACATCGGCGTCGTTGGTCGTGAGCACCGCTTCTTGCTGAATCAACCGGCTTCCGGGGTAGAACGTGTACCAGATCGCGCCCTCGAAGCTGCCCATGCGCATACCGTCGAACACGAGCTCGACGCGCTCGCCGATGCTGCGAGCCTTGGCGCTCCGCAACGTAAACGTGCCTTGCACGCGCCGCGTGCCATCGGGATGGCTCGCGGGATCGTCGAAGAACGCGTTCCAGCCTCCCCGCCGTTTACTGGTTTCGCCCTGGTAGAACGGGCGTGCGTCGGTGACGACCGCGGTGGGTCCAGCGGCAATCGAAGTAATCAGCGCCCGTGCGGGATCGAGCGAGAACGTGGCGCGCCACGCGCGAGACGCATCATCGGACCACGCGACGGTCACCCCATCGCCGGCCGACGTGACAGTCACCGGCCCTGGCCTCAGCTCGCTCGTGTCGAGCGTCATCGCCTGCGCCGCGGCAAGAGTTGGAACGAGAGCCAATGCGAGAATAGCAGCTGCTGTTTTCACTGTGTGTGTCCCAGAAATCCCGTTTTACTTTTCACTTTTCACTTTACTTTCCACTTTTCACTCTCTTCGCCTTCCACTCCTCAAATCGTTTCCGCATCGCTTCGTTCATCGTGGGGTACACCCCGAAGATCGATTCTCCGCTGAGCAGCAGCTCGCGCTGAAATTCCTCCTGCTCGTCGTGTTCGAGCGCGGTGTTCGCGACTTTCTCCGCGATGGCGGCCGGAATGACCAGGATGCCCGTGCTTTCTCCCACGAGAATGTCGCCCGGAATGACGGTAACGCTGCCGATCCGCACGGGCACCTGGTAATCCACGCTCATCATCAGCGGTGCGACAGACGAGGCGTGGCCCCGGCGCATGTACGTCTGAATCGGCATCGCTTCCAGTTCGGGCACATCGCGCATCGCGCCGTCGATAACGAGACCAGCGCCGCCGCGGACGAGAAACCGAACTGTCGTTACGCCGCCCGATACGCCGGCACGCGACTCTCCGCCCGCATCGAAGACAAGGATGTCGCCGGGTTGCGCCTCCTCTGCGGATTTGTAATTCAGTTGCGGGCCCGCGCCGTATAGCTTCTCGCGCACGTCCTTGCGATTTGGCAGATAGCGGATCGTGCGGGCGCGTCCCACCATCCGCGTGTTGGGTTTCAAGGGCGACAGCTCGTTGATGAAATTCTGCGGATACCCTTCGGCAGTCACGAGCGACCACGCCGACTCGAGACCCACCCGCATCAGCTTCTCGAAGAGCACGCGATCCGAGGGGCTGAGACGTTCGACGATGTACGCGGGCATCTGCCGCTCGACCGGTTCGAGCTTGAGCGTGGCCTTTTGCGCCGCCAGCGTTTCGCCCACGGCAAAAAGGACCAGGAATGCAGTCGCGATCCGCATGGCCGATGTTCTCCTCATCTCCTAGTCTGCTATTTGGAACGATGTCAAGATACACTCTTCCCGGAGGTTTTGTATGCGGTTGTTTCTGATCGCTGTCGCACTCGTCGCTGCGAGCGCGGCGCAGGCAGTAGCGCAAGGACTCGTCACGCAGAAGGCGCTCTCGCTCGAGATGGCGCAGGCGGTGGTGCAAGGCACGGTGGAACAATGCCGCAAGGACGGCTTCAGCGTCAGCGTGTCCGTGATCGACGGAAGCGGACTGCTCAAGGCGTTCGTGCGCGACGAGGGCAGCAACGGTCCGCATACCATCGACTTGAGCCGTCGCAAGGCATACACGGCTCTGACATTTGCCTCACGATGGGCGACGTCGCTGGAGGCAGCCAAGGCCTGGGGACACGCGTTAGGTTCGCCGATGCCGAATGTCGAGGGCACGACGGGACTTGGCGGTGGTGTGCCGATCAAAGTCGGCGACGTCCCGATTGGGGCCGTCGGCGTCAGCGGCGCGGTAGGCGGCGACAAGGATGAAGTCTGCGCAAAGGCGGGCATCGCCAAGATCGCGCACTTGTTGAAATAGGAGTGATGCCGAAGAAGGCAGGTAAAGGAGGGTTGACATGAGTTGCGCTCGAGCGTGGATCCTCATGTTTGCGTGCGTCGTCGTCTTTGCCGGTGATACCGGTGTCGGACAGGCGGGTTACAAGCTCGTCGAGTGGCCGGCGCCGGCGACCAGCGCGGCGGGGTTTGCCTCGCCGTGGAATTTGATTCAGGCGTCGGGTGTCGCCATCGATTCGCGCGGCAACGTGCTCGTGCTGCACCGCGGCGCCCATCCGGTGCTCGAGTTCGACAGCGCCGGAAAACTCCTCCGCTCGTGGGGCGACGGGATGATCAGCGAGGGCAAGGTCGCCGGCATTCCCAAAGAGAACTTCGCGCTCGATCGTTCCCGCTATTCGGCCGTGTACGGACCAGCAGGATGCACGTCGTGCGGCGCGCACTCCGTGCGTGTCGATCCGCAAGGCGACATCTGGATCGTCGACGCGACAGCGCACGTGCTGTACAAGATGTCCGCGGCGGGAAAAGAGATCATGCGGCTTGGGACGAAGGGCACGTCCGGCGCAAGCCCGTCAACGTTCAACCTGCCGACGGACATTGGCTTTGCCGCCAATGGCGATCTCTACGTGACCGACGGGTACGGCGGCGCCCGTGTCGTGAAATTCTCGCGAGACGGAAAGTACCTGTTGGAGTGGGGGAAGCGTGGGACAGGGCCGGGTGAATTCGGCTTGCCTCACAACGTGGTCGTCGACGCAGAGGGACTGGTGTACGTGACCGATCGAGACAATCAGCGTATTCAGATCTTCGATGCGAACGGCAAATTTCTGCGTGAGTGGACGGGCACCGGCGGCGTATCAGGGCTCGCGCTGACGCGAGACCGACATATCGTCACCGGCTCGGTCGTGCGGGACTTGAAGGGCGCCGTCGTCGCCAAATTACCGGACGCCGCCCCGGCGCATGGCGCCGCAGTTGACGCCGCCGGCAACATCTATCTCGCACAATTGAGTGGGATTGTGCAGAAGTACGTCCGGCAGTAACCGTTTCTACTCCACCGCAGCGACGCAGCGACGCGACGAATTCTGTGTGAAGCGTGCTCTCATTCAACGGACTCCTTAGGGAAGGGATGAGGGATGAGCCGGAGGTCGCGTGCGAGCGCGCAACGCGCGTGCCGGTGGCGTAGGGTCAGCGCGTCACCGAAGGAAGACGGACACTGCTACTGACAGGCTACAACTGCATGAAAGGGCCGACACACTTTTGACACATGTCGGCCCTTGAGGTGCTGTCGGGCACCCATGGCGCCGCAGCCATGGCTCGTATTGAAGCACCACGCCTCATCTCGCATGCGCAAGTTAGGTGTAGAGCGCCAATATCAGTAAAGAGTCCGCTCTTTTTTACTTTCTACTTTCTACGGGGCACTCAAAAATCCCGCCCACGTGCCGCCCGCGTTGTCGTACTTCCGCGCGAACTGCAGCGTCCCATCACTGTTGATCCGAAACACAGCCAGGCTGGTCGGCACTGACGTGATCGAGCCGTCCGTGTTGAGGACATTTCTGGCACTCTGATTGGCGGCCACAAGAATCTTTCCTGCCTTGTCGAACGTAATGGTGCGGGGAACGAAGCCGTGTGTGTCGGCATTCTGTATGAGCGTGGGCTCGCCTGTGGCCTTGTCAATGGAGAAAACCGCCACATTGTTTTCGCCGCCGCGGAAGACCGGCGGCGTGCCGATGGTGCCGTTGTTCCGATTGCCGATGTACACGAATCGACCGTCGCGGCTCATTTGAATCGGACCGACCATCTGAGCCGGGAAAATCGACTCGTCGTTGTTGACCGGATCGGCGAGCGTGTTTTTGGTGAATATCGGCAGCGGTGCGAGCGTGTCATCGCCCAGCCGCTCGTAGACTTGCAGCTCGTTCTGCCGTTCGACGGCGAGGTATACGAGTGTTTTAGCAAACGCGACATGCCGCGGCTGAAAACCAAACCCGTTGTTCGGCGCGACAGACGATTCGTTGGAGAGCACGCCGTTGTCGTAGGCGAACACCTTCATCGCCCCGGGCTCTTCGACACCCGACGGCGCTTCGGCCGGCACGTTGCCGCGCGTCGTGAGAATGGCCATCCGATCGAGCGGGTCCACGAGGATCTGGTGCGCATAAATGCCACCGTCGGTGACGCCCGGCTGCGGTACTTCTACACCGAGCGAGCCGTCACCGTTGATCGTCCACACCGTCACGCCCGCTGGCGGGTTGTTGTGCGCCGCGAGCAGGTATCGCCCCGCGTTGTCGGTCGCGATATGCACGGGACGTTTCAGCAGCATGACTGGAGTGCCGAACTCCGCAAGCGCGCCGGTCTTCTTGTCGATATGAAACGAGCTGATCCCTTGTTCGCCGAGCGGACGATCATTCGTGCCTGCGCTCCATGCGACGTAAAGCACGCGGTGATCGGGCGACGGCCACGCGTACTGAACGGCGCGAGGCAGCGTGACCGAGCTTCGTGGAGTCAGCATGGCTGCTTTGACGTCGAGCTCGTACTGGGTGAGCACTGCGCCGACTGAGGCATACAGACTTTCCTTCACGTTGAGTTCGGGAGGACCGGGCCTGTTGCTGCCCTGCGCGATGTTCCACGGGTTGTTCTGGCTCGCGTTCGCGATCGGCCCCAGCCCTGCGAACGCGGACATGAGGATGAGAAGGAACAGCGGAAGGACTGACGTGAACCGTTGACGGGACATACACACCTCCTGGGTTCGCAAAACGAGGAGACCGCCATCGTAGTTGTATCGCCCGCCCACAGCGTGGTTCGCGCAGAAGATTGTGTGCAAAAAAAAAGAGCCGGATCCTGAATGTTCAGGATCCGGCCTGTTGGTGTTTCGATCTTCGTTTTTCGTTTTTCGTTTAGTACCTATAGTGGTCCGGTTTGTACGGCCCATCCACCGGCACGCCGATGTAGTCCGCCTGGTCCTTGCTGAGCGTTGTCAGCTTCACGCCGAGATGATCGAGGTGCAGCCGCGCCACCTGCTCGTCGAGGTGCTTCGGCAGCATATAGACCTTCTTCTCGTACTTGCCGGTGTTCTGGTGCAACTCGATCTGCGCAATCACCTGGTTGGTAAACGACGCCGACATCACGAAGCTCGGGTGTCCGGTCGCGCAGCCGAGGTTCAACAGCCGGCCTTCCGCGAGAATCATCACGCTGTGTCCGTCGGGGAAGCGGAACTCGTCGTACTGCGGCTTGATGTTGATCCGCTCGATCCCGGCCTTCTTCAGCCCAGCCATGTCGATCTCGTTGTCGAAGTGGCCGATATTGCCGACGATCGCCTTGTCTTTCATCCGCTTCATGTGATCGAGCGTGATGATGTTGTGGTTGCCGGTTGCCGTGATGAAGATGTCGGCCTTGTCGACGACCTCGTCGACGGTCGTCACCTGATAGCCTTCCATCGCCGCCTGCAGCGCGCAAATCGGGTCGATCTCGGTGACAATGACGCGCGCGCCCTGGCCGCGGAGCGCCTGCGCGCACCCCTTGCCGACTTCACCATAACCGAACACCACCGCGACTTTGCCGCCGAGCATGACGTCGGTCGCGCGGGCGATGCCGTCGGGCAGTGAGTGGCGGCAGCCGTAGATGTTGTCGAACTTGCTCTTGGTGACCGAGTCGTTCACGTTGATGGCGGGAAAGAGCAGCGTGCCCGCCTCCATCATCTGATACAACCGATGCACACCGGTGGTCGTCTCTTCGCTGACGCCGCGAATCGTCTTTGCCAGCCGCGTGTAGCGGCCATTCTCCTTCGCGATCGACGCGTTGATCGTCTGGAGAATGACGCCCCATTCTTCAGGATCCTTGTCAGGATCAAATGCGGGGACCGTGCCCGCCTTTTCGTACTCGGCGCCTTTGTGTACGAGCAGCGTTGCGTCGCCGCCGTCGTCCACGATCAGCGTGGGACCGCTGCCGTCCGGCCATTCCAGCGCCTGCTCGGTGCACCACCAGTACTCCTCGAGCGTTTCGCCTTTCCACGCGAACACAGGAATGCCTTGCGGATTCTGCGTGGTGCCGCCGGTCTCGGGACGGCCGACGATGACAGCGGCGGCCGCATGATCCTGGGTCGAGAAGATGTTGCATGACACCCACCGCACGTCAGCACCGAGGTCGTCGAGCGTCTCGATGAGCACAGCGGTCTGAATCGTCATGTGCAGACTGCCCATGATGCGGGCGCCCGCCAGCGGCTTCTTCCCGGCGTACTGCTTGCGCAGCGCCATCAGGCCGGGCATCTCCTGCTCGGCAAGCCTCAATTCTTTGCGGCCGAAATCGGCGAGCGACAGATCCTTGACCTTGTAGGGTTCGCGGCCCGCGGCTTTGGCGGCGGCGAAGGGGTGAAGCGTCGGAGTTGCGGTAGTCATGCTGTTGTCTCTTTCTCTTAGTGTGCGCGCGGGACCCACCCCCGCGCGCCTGTGCCTTCGTCCTTCGACTTCGCTCAGGACTCGGCTTTGGTTGATTCGACGATCTGCTCAGTGCGGCTGCTTGGTGTCCAACTTTCTTCCCGTAGCCACGAACAAACCTGGTCCTTTTGATTTCGGATCCGGAGCGAGCGGAAACAGGCGAACGCCACCGAATCCGGTTTCGTCGAGGATTCGCCGGAGGTGTTCCTCTGAAAAGCCGAGCCAGACGTGGCCCATCTGCTGCCGGTAGCTCTCCCGATCGTGCGGTAGCATGTCGATGATCAGCAGCCGGCCATGCGGTTTCAGCACACGAGCGACGTCGGAAAGCGCGCGATGCGGCGCGGGCAGGTGGTGCAGCACCAACGCGAGCGTGGCGGCATCGAGCCGGCCGTTGTCAATCGGCAGCGCCTCGAGGTCCCCTCGCCTGAGCTCGACGTTCTCGAAACCCTGGAGGCGCTTCTTCGCTGCCTGCAGCATCGCGGCCGATGCATCCACCGCGATGACCCGGCCGACGAATGGGGCGAGGGAAGCCGTCATCTGTCCAGTGCCGCAGCCGAGGTCGCCGACCGTCCAGTCGGCATCGGCGAATGCCGCCAGCGCCGCCAGATGCGCGCGCTCGCCGAACAGATCGTCGCGCATCCGGTCCCACTGTCCGGCCGCCGACGAGAAAAATTCCTCCGATTTGGTGCGGCGGTCGGCAAGTACCGTCTGCACCCGCCGCTGATCGTGAACTGCCGCAGGCGTTGGCCCGACCTGGTCGCGCACGAGCGCCCACAGCCGGCGTGCCGATGACTCGAGATCGTCGCGGGTCATCGCATAGACGTTGCTGGTCCCTTCGGCGCGGGCCGAGATCCAGCCGCTGTCGGCGAGTGCCTTCAAATGGCGGCTGACAGTCGATTGCGGCAGCTGCATGACGCTGCAGAGCTCGGACACGCTCAGCTCGTGCCGGTCCAGGAGGAGCAGAATACGGCTCCGCGTGGTGTCCGCCAGCGCCGACAGGTGGTCGAGAATTGCAGGAGGGCGTGCGACGGTCATTAATCCGTTAATCCGGATTAAAGGTTACATCGGATGCGGTGCCGGTGTCAAACCGCCGAGGAGGACGATAAGAGCGTGCTGGCGTGGGCGAAGCAGCCGTACGCCTGCATCATCTCCTGCGCCTGAAGCGTAAATACGATCCCTCCGAACGTTTTCAGAGCGAGTGGTACCGCTACTACAAGGCGATGTTTGCGGACCGAATGCTGATATTCTTTTCGAGCACACCATGCACAGGAGGTTCGCGTGACCAAGCGCTATTGGCTTCTGGGGCTCGTCGTGCTTCTGGGATCGGCGACCGCACCGTCTGCGCCCGCCTTCGCTCAGGCGGAGCACAAGGCCGGCCATTCGGAAAAGCCGGGCGGATATGTCCTCGAGAGAGATAAAGAGGTCGCGAAGAACGAACCTGGCACGCACAATGGCGGCGGCGAGACGGTCGGCTATTCGTTCTTCAGCAAGACGCCGAACCTCGCGCTCGTCTTTCGCAAACGGGCGTTCAAACCGGGCTCAGCCATCGGCTATCACCTGCAGCGCGAAGACGAGATCTACTACGTGCTCAGCGGCCGCGGCATGATGACGATCGACGGCAAGGAATTCGAAGTGGGTCCAGGAGATGCCGTTCTGACGCGGCCCGGTAGTTCCCACGGCCTCAAGCAGATCGGTAAAGAGGATCTGGTGATTCTCATCAACTACGAGCAGGCTCCGAAACCGTAACCTCCTGCAGCCGATCGATCCGGGCGCGCAGCGCTTTCGTGAAGTCCGCAATCTCGCTCTCGGTCCCGCCGCTGGCCCGTAGGCCGGCGGCGAGCTGATCGTCACTGAGTTTCCCGAGATATTTGTACAGCCATTGCACGTCGTCGCGCGTGATGTCGGTCACGGCATCAGCCGTGCGTTGACCCTTGTAACCCCATTGCACGAGATCGCCGTTCAGACCGAGCACGAACTGATCGTTCTGGGCGGTGAACGCCTGGCAGTCCCACCGGCCTCGGCTGAGGACGTTGCTGCCCCACGTCCCGAGCGCCGCGCCCCAGTCGATGATGAGATAGCGGGCTTCGCGCAGGTTGCGGTCCACCTGATACTCGAAAATGGCCGTGTTCGATCCGCGCGCGACGTCTCGCACATCCTTGTTGTCCCAGTTCGAGAGCAGCATCATCACGATCTTCAACCCCTTCAGCTCGCGCGTGCCGACAAACGGGTTCTCGTTCCAGGCCCAGCTATGCTCGTCGAAGTGCTTGACCACTCCCGGCTCGTCGAGCTCGAACCGCGCGTTGCGAAAAGCGCCGTCTTCAGCGATGTAACCGCCGGCGCGCTGCAGGCTGTTCGCGCCGTCGATGCGTCCTGAGGGCACGAAGTAGTTCGTTTCGACGAAATAGCCGGCCGCCCACGCCAGGCGAGTTGCGAATGCTTCGGTATGCACCTCGTCACCCCACTTCGCACGCCACACCTGCCCGCGGGCGTCGCGTACAGAGACGCAGGGAAAGCTGCCGGTTCCGTGCTCTTCGATGAAGGTGAACGGTGCCATCGGTGCGCCGGTGCGCCCGCCAGGGCCGGCAGCAAGGTCGAGGTTCTCCGCCGGACCCGGATCGCGCCAGATCACGCTGCGCCGCGCCGTTAGTGGCGGATCACCCGCCGCCCGCCGCTGCATCTGCGATCGGACACGCCAGAACGCGAAGACGAGCCACGTCACGATGACGCTGCCGGCAACGATGCCGAGCGCTATGAGAACGACTCTGGTCGCCGACATTCATGTCGATCTTAGTCTGTCCTGATAAAATCGCTCGGGATGAGCGTCGATCCACACCAGCCGCTGCGCGACGACGTGCGCTTGCTCGGGGAAGTGTTGGGCCGTGTGCTGCGGCATCACGAAGGCGACGAGATTTTTGAACGGGTCGAGCAGGTACGCGAGGCCGCCAAGAAGGCGCGCACGCTCGATAGCGAGCTGGAGCACATCGATCGCTTGCTGCGCGACATGCCGATGGCGTCGGCGCTGACCGTCGCGCGTGCGTTCGCGCATTTCCTGACGCTCGCCAACATAGCCGAGCAACATCACCGTGTGCATCGCCGCCGCGACCATGCGCGCGATCCGGCCGGCCATCCGCAGCGCGGCTCCGCCGCCGAGACCCTTGGGCGGCTGCGACAGGCTGGCGTTCCGGCGGACGCCCTCGCCTCGTCCATTCTGTCCATGCGCGTGGAGCTGGTCTTCACCGCGCATCCGACCGAAATCGTTCGCCGCACGCTGCTGCAGAAACACAACCGTATCGCCGACATTCTTGCATTTCGCGATCGTCCCGACCTGACGCCCGACGAGCAGGAAGAGTCGCTGGCCGATCTCCAGCGGGAGATCGCGGCCGCGTGGCAAACCGACGAAGTGCGCCGCGAGCGTGTCACCCCGCTCGACGAAGTGCGGGCGGGACTCGTTGTGTTCGAACAGAGTTTGTGGAATGCGCTGCCGCAATATCTACGGGCGGTCGACCGTGCGCTGACAGCGGCGGCCGGCCGCGGTTTGCCGCTCGACGCCGCGCCCATCAGATTCGGATCGTGGATTGGCGGCGATCGCGACGGAAATCCAAGCATCACCGCGGAAGTGACACGTCAGGCGACGTGGCTGGCACGCTGGCAGGCCGCCGATCTGTACCTCAAGGACGTGGTCGCTCTTCGGAGCGAGCTGTCGCTCTCTGAACGTCATGCGAGCGAGGAGCTTCGCGCGCGCGTTGGCGCCGCCCGCGAGCCGTATCGGGTGCTGCTCGCCGAAGTGCGCGACCGGCTTCAGGCGACGCGCGATCTGGCCGAAGAGGCACTCGCGGAGTCGGCTCCGAAGCTGACGGGCGTGGCGCCGTACCTCGCGGCCGCCGAGCTCGCGGAGCCGCTGGAGCTCTGCTTCCGCTCGCTCGTGTCCACCGGGAACGGTGTCATTGCCGGCGGCCGGCTCACGGACCTTTTACGCCGCGTGACGACGTTTGGGGTCACGCTCGCGCGCCTCGATCTCCGGCAGGAGGCCGAGCGCCATACGGCGGCTGTCGATTGGATCGCGCAGGCGCTAGGGCTCGGCAAGTACGCGGCGCTGTCCGAGCCTGAGCGGCAGAGATTCCTCGAACGACATTTGACAACCGGTGACGTGCGGCTTGAAGACTTTCCCAGGACGGCGTCTGACGATCAGGTGCGCGAAGTGCTCGACACGTTTCGCGTGGCCGCGCGCATTCACCCGGAGTCTCTTGGCGCCTACGTGATCACGATGGCAAGCGCGCCATCGGATGTGCTCGCAGTGGAATTGCTACAGGTGGCGGCCGGCACGTCCCATCCGCAGCGTGTCGTGCCGCTCTTCGAGACGCTGCGCGATCTGGAGCACGCCGGCGCCATCATGCGCAATCTGCTCGCGATCCCGTGGTACCGGAGCCGGCTCGGCGGTTACCAGGAAGTGATGATCGGTTATTCCGATTCCGCGAAAGATGCCGGCCGATTGAGCGCCGATTGGGCGTTATACCGTGCGCAGGAGGACATCGTCGCCGCATGCGAAGAGCACGGCGTGCGCCTCACCCTGTTTCATGGGCGCGGCGGCAGCATCGGTCGTGGCGGCGGGCCGACGTATCTCGCCATTCAGTCGCAGCCTCCCGGTTCGATTCGGGGAACACTTCGCGCAACCGAACAGGGCGAGATGATTCAGGCCAAGTTCGGCGTCGTTGACATCGCCATCCGCACGCTCGAGGTGTATACGACCGCGACGCTCGAGGCCGCAATGGTGCCGCAGCCCCTTCCGAAGGCCGAGTGGCGCACATGCATGGACGACGTGGCGGCGCGGGCGCGGGGCACTTACCGGTCGATGGTCTACGACGAACCACGCTTTATTCCGTATTTTCACGAGGCTACTCCCGAGCCCGAGCTCGCGCACGTCAGCATCGGCAGCAGGCCGGCGCGCCGCTCGCCTGGAAAGGGAGTCGAAAGCCTTCGTGCGATTCCTTGGCAGTTTGCGTGGACGCAGACACGCTTGATGCTGCCGTCGTGGCTCGGCATTGAAGACGCGTTGTCGAGCACCGACGATGGCATGCTGCGGGAGATGTATGCGCACTGGGCGTTCTTTGCGTCGACGATTGACCTCGTCGAGATGACCCTCGCAAAGGCCGACGCCCGCATCGCGGAACGCTACGATCGGCTGGCGCCGGACGAACTGAGGCCGCTCGGCCTTGACCTTCGGCGCCGCCTGTCGCGTGCGGTCGATGCCGTGCTCGCCGTCACCGGCCATCAGATGCTGCTCGAGGCCAACCCTGTGCTGCGCCGTTCGATCGACGTCCGCAATCCCTATGTCGACCCTATCAACCTCGTGCAGGTCGAACTACTGCGCCGCCTCCGTTCGCCGGATCCGGATCCGGCACTTTTTGATGCCTTTGTAGTGACCGTGAATGGCATTGCGGCAGGCATGCGAAACACGGGGTGATACCGGCGCTCCGCACGTCTCGACACAGAGGTCGCTGAGCAAAGCGCAACCTTTAAGAAACCACGAAGGCACGAAGAGCGCGAAGACACGATGAAATGCTAGTCACGCATTTCTTCGTGTCTTGGCGGCGCCGTTGGCGCGCAATCGAAACCCTTCGAGGCTTCGCGTTTGCATTTGATGCACCTCTGCGGCTCCGCGTCTCTGCGTTGAGACAGCAAGATCATCGTAAGCACACGCACGCAATCTGATAGATTCCACTCATGCCGGAATTTCATGCCGAGCCGTACATTTATTTGCCGGCGGTCACGCACAAGTCGGCATTGGTCGCCTGGGGTGCCTTTTACTTCCGCACCACGAGCCGCGGTAAGTGGAAAATCATCGACGACCATGACCTGAAGTACGTTCACCCGCCGCGCAAGGATTCCATCGGCGCGCTGTCGGCGCCGTATGGTCCGGCTCGCGTCGAGGTGTACGACACAGCGGGCGTCCTTGCCAGTGTGGCGAAGACCGAGGTCGGGAATCATTGCTGGCTGCCAGGCCTGAAGCCCGACACCGAGTACACCTACAAAGTGTTCGTGAAAAACGAAGAGTGGGCTGCGGGCGAGCGCTGGGACTGGTCGGCGCAGGACAGCGCGCTTGTCCAGGCGGGCAACAGCTATGACAACCGGTTCTGCACGAACCCCGATCCGACTGTCCCCGCCGGCTCGCTCAGCTTCGCGGTGATGGGAGATTTCGGCGTTGGCGTAAAGCGGGATTCGCCGACGCGCCGGCAGCAAAAGGTGGCAAACGCGATTCGTCGCACGATCGACACCCAGGGTGTCCGCCTGATTCTCACCACCGGTGACAACATTTACGCCGGCACCCGGCTGCTGGGAATCCCGATTGGCGGCAGCGGAGACGAAGACGACGACTGGTTCTTCACTTACTTTCAGCCCTATCGCTATGTGATCAACCGCGTGCCCGTGTTTCCATCGATTGGTAACCACGACGCAGACGAGACAGAAGAGCGGGACGATCGCGCGCAGGTGGAAGACAACTTCTACCTGCGCGAACGGTTGAGCGGAGGAGAAGAGGCCGCCGGCCGCGCCTCATTCTGTCCGGGGTTGTTCTACCGCTTCCGTTACGGGTCCAACATCGAGTTCGTGTGCCTCGATACCTCGAAGGAAGGGTTTTTCCGCGGGCACCGCCTGTTCGAATATCCCAAGCACTGGGAGTTCGTCGAGTCCGCGTTCCCCGACGATCGCGGCGCGAGCCTGTGGCGGATTCCGTTCTGCCACCATCCGCCGTACTGCGCCGGACCCCAGCATGGCAACACGAAGGGAATGGAGCGTCTCGTTCCGTTGTTCGAACGGGCCGGCGTGAAGGTGGTCTTTGCCGGGCACGAACACAACTTCCAGCATTCGCTCGCCGACGGAATCCATTATTTCGTGACCGGGGCGGCCGGCAAGCTTCGCCGCACGCCGCCCGACCGCTTCGAAGAAGCCCACACGGTGTCGTGGGCGACCGCGTGTCATTTTCTGCTGGCGAACATCACGGGCGACACCATGCGCGTCCGCGTGATCGGCGAGGCCGACGCGCCCGATCGGGATCCGGGCGACATTGCGCGGTTCGACCCGTTGGGACGATCGCATGTGGGGCCGGTGGAAATTGTGCGTGCATAACACGGAGGGACGATGCGACCGACGAAGAGCCGCAGTTGGTTTACGCGCCTAACCAAATCGACGGCACGCGCGACGGGACGGCCCATCGCCTTTGTGATCGGCGGGCTCACGGTCGCCGTGTGGGCACTGACCGGCCCGCTGTTCGCGTTCAGCGACACGTGGCAGCTCGTTATCAACACGAGCACCACAATCGTCACCTTTCTGATGGTGTTCCTGATTCAAGCGACGCAGAACCGCGATGCAGAAGCGATGCAGCTGAAACTCGACGAGATCATCAGGGCTATCGGCAACGCGAAGAACGAGCTGCTCGACATCGAGGAGCTGGAAGAAGCGGATCTCGACCGCATACGAGCGTCGTACGAAGATATGGCGCGAAAAGCACGGGACGCGCTGCGGTAGTTACCGCACTGGCGCATTCGGATTCGCTGCGAGGTCGAAAATGCGATCGACGCCGCGCGGATCGACGCCGGGATTCTTGGCGGCCGGAATCGCGCCCGCGTGTTTCGTCAGGTCGATGCGCTTGGCGGCCTCCTCCGGTGACACGCCCTGCTTTCGCAGGGCGGTGGCCTGCTGATAGAAATCGCGCCAGTACGCCTGCAGGTTGCGGATGTGATCCTTTCCTTTGAACACGCTGCCGTGCCCAGGGAGCACCGTGTCGAAGTCGAGCGACAGCACTCCCTCGAGCGTTGCCGGCCATTCCTCGACGAATGCATCACCCGTATATGACAGCGCGCTTGTAATCATGTCGCCGGTGGCGATCATCCGCTCGCGCGGCAGAAATACCACAACGTCGCCGTCGGTGTGGGCGCGGCCGAAGAAACGAATCTGGATCTCGCGGCCGCCTCGGTACAGCGTCATGTCGCGCGACAACGTAGAGTTCGGCGGCGTCGGCTTGATCTTCGGCTGCTCGTCGGCGTACTGCTGATGAATGGCCAGCTGCCGTTCGTAGACCGCACGCTCGTTCGCGTCCTTTGCTTCGGCGATTTGCCGCTTCAGATCGGTAAAACGGTTCGCGATTGCCGCGGTGCTGTTCATCAGGTAGGTCCGCTGCTTCAGCGAATCCGGACCGCTGAGGCGGCGCCGCACCGTGTCGTGGCCGATGATAGTGACGTCAGGCCCGAACACCTGGTTCCCGAAGGCGTGGTCGTAGTGATAGTGCGAGTCGACAACATATTTGATGGGCTTGTTCGTCAGCGTCTTGACGTCGGCGACGAGCGCCGTGGCAGCCCCGGGAGTGACGCCGGGATCCATGATCAGCACGTCATCATCGTTCACGACCACGACCACGTTGCTCACGGTCGTCATCGAACCGGTTGCGATGCCGTAGTACACACCTTCGGCGACTTTTTGAAAAGTTCTGGTTGGCAGCGATCCCGGCACCGGCGGCATGGCCGGAGTGCCGCCGCCACGCTGCGCCTGCGCGAGCATCGCGTACGTCAGAACCAGCAGGGCGAAAGCAGGAACGAAGAGTTTTCGCATCAGGGCCCTCTCGTAACTATTTCACCGACACCACTTGCCGGATCATTCCATCGGTCTTGCTGTACACGAACAGTTCGCCGGCGGCATCCAGGGCGAATCGCGCATCGGCGCGTCGCGTCCCTGATATGGTCCCGCGGCCCGGCAGATCCGGATCTTTGCCGCCCCGCGCTTGATAGGCCGCCTGTGCGATCGACATGAACGTGTCGTGGATCTGGTCATTCCAGCGCAACTTCACTTCGTGCATCTGCGCCATCGTCTTCGGATCGCCGTCATCGGCGGCGAGCATGTCTTTCCAGTCGGCGTACCAGACGCGTCCCGTTGAAAGGTCCGAGAAGATGTATTTACCGCGCAGCGCCGGCAGCGCCTTGCCGGTGTAGACGTATCCGCTGCCGATGCCGTCGCCGCCAGTTGGCACGTGGCCGTACTGAACGACCGGGTAGATCGGCACGACCGATTCATCGGTGACTTCGTTGCCAATCTGTACCGCGATCTTGTCGACGGCGGGCAACGCCGCAATGACGTTGTCTGGCTGCAGCAGTTGGTTGCCCTCGCGCTGCGAGTATCCGTAGTTCGCGCCCTTGCGAACGATGTTGACCATTTCCCACGTGCGTAGTCCCACCACAGCCGCGATCAGGTGCTGCCGCCGGGCATCCGCGGGATCTGCCGCCCAGCTCAGCCGGTGCGGGTTGCGGAAGCCGTACGCCCAGATTTCCTTGCGGGCTTCGGGCCTGGCGGCGAACGGATTGTCGTTCGGTATGCGGTACCGGCCGTTCTCGCTCAGCGTGCTCGTAGCCACGTGCTCCGATGTGTCCGGGACGATGCGAAGAATTTTTCCGACCAGCGTGTCGAGGCGCTGAGGGTTCGGCCGTGCCAGAGTGCGCGTTTCTCCGGAACCACCGTCACCCATGCCGATATACATCACGCCCCATTCGGGATCGCCGCGACGGGCGGTCGGATGAAATACGATCTCGCCCATCGGATGAATCCGGTGGTTGAGCTGCACACGAAGCACTTCCCTCGCGGTGCCCTCGAATGTTGCGTTCCGCGGACGCGCGTCGGTCCATTCGATGAGGATCGATTCATAGGTGATCGGCCCAGGAGTGGAAACGGCCGCGGTCGGCTCGTAGCCAAACGGCCCGAAGGTCAACCCCGGCAGCCGCGTCGCATCGGGACGTTGGGAGCCCGGCAGTATGGGACTTTCCATGTGCACCGTGTAGAACTTGCCGTTGCGCGGGTAATCCGGATCGAACTGGAATTGGCTGACGCCGCTGCTGTATCCGGGATCGTGAATCAGACGGTCGAAGAGTCCGGGTCGATCGCCGCTGCCGTTGAAATCGAGATACGGAACGAACGCTTTGGTCTTCTTGTCGAGGATGTAGATCGGACCGTTCATGTCGGTGACGAACAACCGGCCAGTGCCGCCAGGTTCCTCACGAATCGAGTTGACCCGCGCGAGCATGCCATCGACCTGTCCCTCGCCGGCGACGTTGCCTGTAATTGGCAGCGCCGCAAAATCCCTCAATTCGAGCGTGAGCCGCTCGGGCGCTGTTGGCGGCGCAGCGAGCGCAGCCGACGATGCTGCAAAGACGAGGCCGGGGATTGTCAGGCGCATGCTATTTGGCGCCGCCGCTGCTCACGACCTGGCGAATCATGCCGTCGCTCTTGCTGTAGATATACAGCTCGCCGTTCACATCCACTGCAAGTCGCGCGTCGGCACGGCCTTGATTGGCGACTTTCTGGCGCGACGCGAGGTGCTCTTCCTTCCCGCCACGGGAGTGGTAAATCACCTCGTTGATGGGGAACATCGTGTCGTACGCCTGCTTGCCCCGGTCGGGCGAATCATCCGGGTTGTCCCAAAGGAATTTGATGTCGTAGTACTTGGCAAGCGTACCGGCGTTTCCGTCGGCGTCCGCTGTGAGCATTTCTTTGTAGTCGGCGTACCAGAAGCGGCCGGTCGTGATGTCGCCGAAGATGTATTTGCCGCGCAACTCTGGAATCAGCTTCCCCTCATAGACATAGCCCGATCCGATGGCGTCGCCGCCCGACGCGTCGTGTGGGTACTGAATCACGGGATACTTGGGTGTCACCACCTCGTCAGTGATTTCGTCGCCGATTTGTGTCGGAATCTTGTCCACTTCGGGAAGAGGCCCGTGCGATCGCTGGTCCGGCGAAAGCACCTGGTTGCCTTCGCGGTACGGCCAGCCGTGATTGCTGCCTCGTTCGATCACGTTCACCGTCTCCCATGTGCGGTACCCGACGGAGTTCGCCAGTAGTTTGGGCCTGCGCGGGTTCGCGGGGTCGGGCGTCCAGCTCAAGCGATGCGGATTGCGAAGGCCGTACGCCCAGATCTCCGGGCGTGCGCCCTTGGTCTTGACAAACGGGTTGTCGTTCGGGACGCGATAGCGGCCGTTTTCACTTACGGTGCTGGTGTCGACGTGCTCGTTCAAATCCGGAATGATGCGAATGATCTTCCCAACCAGGTTATCGAGGCGCTGAGGGTTGTTGCGGATGGCGACAATCCGGGACTCTCCTGATGCGCCATCGCCGACCTCGCCGTACAACACGCGCCAGTCGGGATCGCCGGGACGAGCCGCGGGATTGAACGTCAGATCGCCCATGGGGTGACTCCGGGTGTTCAACCGGAGACGCATCAATTCGCGGGCCGTCCCTTCGAATGCGTTATTCGATGGGTTGGTGTCGGTCCATTCGATCAGCACCCCCTCGTTGATCGTCACGCCTGGAGTGTCGATGGTCGCGGTGACCGAGTACCCGCTGACGTTCAGGCCCGGGTGATTCTTGTTATCGGGGAGATTCGACACGGTCAGATTAGGGTCTTCCATGTGCACCGTGTAGAACTTGCCGGTGCGCCGGTAATCGGGATCGAAATAGAACCCGTTGAGGCCGTTGCCGTAACCGCTCGTAATGAAAAAACGATGGAACAGGCCCGGCCGGTCGTCACGGCCGTCGAAGTCCAGGTATTTCGCAAACTGTCTGGTTTTCTTGTCGAGAATGTAGAGCGGCCCGTTCATATCCGCGACGAACAGCCGTGGCGCGCCGCCCGGTTCTTCGCGGATGGCGTTGACCCTGGAGAGCAGCATTTCATTCGTCGTTTTGCCGAGGGGCACCCCCGTGATCGGCACGGTCGCGAAGTCCTGAATCTCGAGCGTCAGCGTTTGCTGCGCCTGCGCGGCCGCAGACAGGCTCACGACCGCGAGAAGCAAACCGGCAATCCGCATGTCTCACCTCTTGGGATAGGTACGGGTAGAAAGCCGGTATTTTACCGTATTCCTCTTTTCTGGCGTCGTTCTTGCTGCCAAATCCGCTGGAGGGAAACGCTCAATGGCGACACGAGAGCAAAAGAATGCAACAGACCTGGGTGAGCAGGCGATCGCGCTGGCCGAACAGCTCGGCCGCATCGCAGGCACGCTCGAGGGGACGGCCGAATCCTGGATGAACCGGCAGACGCTGACCGACCAGCTGACGCGCGTGCGCGACAGCGCGACCCAGATGCTGGAAGGGCTGACGGGCGGCACAGCAAAGAAGCCGAAAGCGAAAACGAAGAAACTCTCGCGCGCCGCGTCCGCGCGGCAGGCCGACCCTGCGCACGCGCCCGGCAAGCGTCGCCGCAGCCCCGCGCCGACGATGAAAGGGGTGAAGAAATCCGATCAGCGAATTCCGAAGATGAGAACTGCGGCAGTGGTGCGTCAGCGTAGGAAAACTTACGCGTGAATTGGAAGATTGGGGACGATTGAAGATTGGAGAATTGTTGGCAGATTGTAGATTGCCAGATTACTCGGATTTCTAATCCACCGTTCTGCCAATCCACAGTCTGCCAACACTCTGTCAATTCTCCAATCATTCCAATTCATAAGCTTCCAATCTTCCAATCTGCCAACGTAGGAAGTATCATTCCGACGCATGACAAGAATTTACAGCGTGGGGTTGGGCATCGTGATGCTCACAGCCGTCACGTTGGCACAAGGCGCGGCGACACCCGACATGCAGGTTCCCGCGATTCGCGAGCCGCATCATTTCGTCAAGCTCGACAATAAGTACGCGCGCGTGCTCGACGTGACTGTCGAGCCGTTCAGCGGCACGCTCTATCACATTCACGAGAATCCGTACTTCTGGATTTCCATCGGCGCGGCGACGCTGCGCGGCCAGACGCTCGGCGCCAGGGAGATCATCAACATCGAGCCGGTCGACGCCGAGGTGCGGTACTCGCCGGCCCTCACGCATCGCGTCGGTAATATCGCGTCGACGGCATTCCGAAATATTACGGTCCAGATTCAATCGCGCGACGACGTCTCGCCGGCGGGCGCGTTTCTCGCGTCGCCGAAGCCTGCGGGTTATCAGGAGAAACCGGCGCTTGACAACGAGCTGGTACGGGTCGAGCGGCTGATCCTGGAGCCCGGACAGTCGACCGGGCGTTATATGCTGCCGCGCTCGGGGCTGCTCATCGCGGCGCACGACGGAGCCATTTCGGTCGAGCGCCCAGGCTCGGCCGCGCACCGGATCGAGATGAAAGCCGGCGAATTCGAGTGGCACACCGGGCCCGTCACTCACACCATCACCAACGTCGGCAAGACGCGCTTTGAGGCCATCGAAGCGGTGTGGAAGTAAGCCGCTCTCGGAGTCGCGGTGCCTGTTGAATCCCTGCCAAGCTCCCACGCGCATGCGCGCGACATCTTTCCAGCAAGCGAATCGCTCGAGCGTGCGCTGACGCGCACCGTGCGCGGCGAGGTGCGGTTCGACGCCGGCTCGCGCGCGCTCTACGCCACCGACTCGTCGAACTATCGCCAGATTCCGATTGGGCTCGTCGTTCCACTCGACGAATCCGACGTCGCGGCGACGATCGCGGCCTGCCGCGAAGTCGGAGCGCCGATCCTGCCGCGCGGCGCGGGGACCAGCCTTGCCGGCCAATGCTGCAACGTCGCGGTGATCATGGACTTCTCGAAGTACCTGAACCGCATCGTCACGCTCGACGCCGCAGCGCAGGTCGCTCGCGTGCAGCCGGGCATCGTTCTCGATCGCGTCCGGGACGCCGCAGAAGTGCACCACCTCACGTTCGCGCCGGATCCGGCGACGCACAGCCGCTGCACGCTCGGCGGAATGATCGGCAACAACTCGTGCGGCGTCCATGCGTTGATGGGCGGCAAGACCGTCGACAACATCCACGAGCTCGACGTGATGCTGTACGACGGCACCAGGATGAGCGTGGGCAAGACGAGCGATGCGGAGCTCGACGCGATCATCCGCGCCGGCGGGCGCAAGGGGGAAATCTACGCCGGCCTCAAGAGCATCACGGACAGGTTTGCTCCGCTCATCCGCGAGAAATTTCCGCGCATCCCGCGTCGCGTGTCCGGGTACAACCTCGACGAGCTTTTGCCCGAAAACGGCTTTCATGTGGCTCGCGCGCTCGTCGGCAGCGAGGGGACGTGCGTGACGGTGCTCGAAGCGACGCTGCGTCTGACGGCGAGCCCGCCGTTTCGGCGCCTGGTCTGCATCGGGTTTCCCGATCCTTTCGTCGCGGCCGACCACGTGCCGGAGATCCTCACCTACAAACCGATCGGCCTCGAGGGGTTCGACAACGCGATTCCTGATTCCCTTCGCGCGAAAGGGATGCGGCTCGACGAGATCAAGGTGCTGCCCGAAGGCAAGGGGGTGCTGCTCGTGGAATTTGGCGCGTGGACGAGCGAGGATGCCGACGCGCAGGCCGAACGGTTTGGCGCGTGGCTAGCCACACTCGACTCGCGGCCGAAGTACATCGTGTGCACCCCGCACGAAGCCGCCGCGGTGTGGCACGTCCGGGAATCGGCCCTCGGAGCAGTGGCGATTCAGCCGGGCAAGCGTCCGGGCTGGGAAGGATGGGAAGATTCGGCGGTACCGCCCGCACGCCTCGGGTCGTACCTGCGCGCGATTTACGCGTTGATGCGCGAGTACGATTACGACAGCCCGCTTTACGGCCACTTCGGCGAGGGATGCGTGCACATGCGCATCGACTTCGACCTGCAGACGGAGCCTGGCATTCAGCAGTTCCGTGAGTTCATCGATCGTGCGACGGACATCGTCGTGGAGCATGGGGGATCGATTTCGGGGGAGCACGGCGACGGCCAGTCGCGCGGCGCGCTGCTGCCGAAGATGTTCGGCCCTGAGCTGATGGGAGCGTTCCGCGAGTTCAAGCGCTTGTGGGATCCCGACAACAAGATGAACCCCGGCAAGCTCATCGACGCGCGTCAGCCGCACGCCGATTTGCGGCTCGGCGCCGACTATCATCCGCGCCCGGTCGAGACGATTTTCCGGTTTCCGGGCGACAACGGATCGCTGGCGAACGCGACGTTGCGCTGCGTGGGCGTTGGCGCCTGCCGCAAGGAAGAGGGAGGCGCCATGTGTCCGAGTTACATGGCGACCCGCGAAGAAAAACACTCGACCCGCGGACGCGCGCGCCTGTTGTGGGAACTGCTCCAGGGCGAAGTGCTGGAAGGCGGATGGCAGAACGAAGATGTGAAAGGCGCCCTCGACCTCTGCCTCTCATGCAAGGCGTGCAAGACCGAGTGCCCGACCAATGTCGACCTCGCCACCTACAAAGCCGAGTTTCTGGCTCATTATTATGAAGGGCACTCACGGCCCCTCTACGCCTACGCGTTCGGGATGATCGATCGTTGGGCGCGGATGGCGTCGCACACGCCGCGGCTCGCAAACGCGCTCGGCCGGTTTCCGCTGACCGCGGGCATTGCGAAAAGCCTGCTGCACATTGCCCCGCAGCGCAGCCTGCCGAAGTTTGCGACAACAACATTCAGAGCGCGAGCCGCCGATCTTCAGCGGCGAGGCCGCGACCCTCGACACGCTCGGGTCGCCCTGAGCTCGTCGAAGGGCGCAGAAGCTCCGCGTGGTGCCGACGGAGCGACGGCGGGGAATGTGTTACTGTGGGCAGACACGTTCACAAACTATTTCCAGCCTGAGATCGCAGAAGCGGCCCACCAGGTACTGTCGGACGCGGGATTCAGCGTCAAGGTTCTTCAGCGTCATGTGTGCTGCGGGCGGCCGCTCTACGACTTCGGCATGCTCGACAAGGCGAAGCAGTATCTGACCCAGACGATGGATGCGCTGGCCGACGAAATCTCCGCGGGCACGCCGATTGTGGTACTCGAACCGAGCTGCGCCAGCGTATTCAGGGATGAAGCCGTGAATCTGATGCCGGACGACCCGCGAACCGCGAAGTTGAAGCGGCAAACGATGCTGCTGAGCGAGTTTCTGGCGCACCGCGCGCCCGATTATGCGCCGGTGATGCGACAGCAGAAAATGCTGGTCCACATGCACTGTCATCAGCGCGCGATCTTCAACATGAACGATCAGGTGACGGTGCTGAAGGCGGCAGGCGGCGAGGTGAAAGTGCTCGACTCCGGATGCTGCGGCATGGCCGGCCCGTTCGGGTTCGAGGAGAAGAGCTACGCCGTGTCGCAGACGCTCGGCGAGCGCGTGTTGCTGCCGGCCGTTCGTGCTGCGGAGCCCGGCACGGTCATCGTGACCGATGGATTCAGCTGCCGCGAGCAGATTGCGCAGAACACCGGCAAGCGTGCTCTCCATCTGGCCGAAGTGCTGGCGGGCCGAATTTGACGGGAGAACAAGGACAGATGGAGCAGACAGACGGCACAGCGATAGAAACGGCCGACGCCCAATCGACGGAACAGTGGCTGCCGGTGCTGCTGCTGCTGTTCGTCGGCAGCGGCTGCGCGGCGCTGATATATGAGATCGTCTGGTTTCAGATGTTGGAGCTGTTCGTCGGCTCCTCATCGGTATCGATTGGCGTACTGCTCGGCACGTTCATGGGCGGCATGTGCCTCGGCAGTTTTCTGTTGCCGCGCTATGTCTCCACCAGACATCACCCGCTGAAAGTGTACGCGCTCCTCGAGATTGCGATCGGCATCATCGGCTTGCTGCTGATTCTGGTGCTGCCGCTGGTCGGTTATGTGTACACCGCGTGGGGAGGCTACGGTCTGACGGGGTACCTGCTGCGCGGCCTGGTTGCGAGCATCTGTCTCCTGCCGCCGACGCTCGCAATGGGCGCCACGCTGCCCGCTGTCGCACGCTGGGTAAAGACGACTCCGGCAGGCGTGTCGTGGCTCGGGTTCTTCTATGCCGGCAACATCGCAGGCGCGGTGATGGGGACACTGCTCGCGGGCTTCTACCTGCTGCGCGTGTTCGACATGAGCACCGCAACCTGCGTGGCGGCTGCGATAAATTTTGCCGTTGGCGGACTGGGCCTGCTCGTTGCGGCGAACACGCCGGCGACGGTAACTCCAGACCGCGGGCTCCCGGCTCCCGGCTCCGCACTTCCGGATTCCGACTTCCGACCCAATCCCGAATCCCCAATCCCTAATCCCGAGTCCTTTTCTAATCCCCAATCCCCAATCCGTAATCCCTTGCCCAACAAGGCCTCCGGTGACAGGGCCTTGGTATATGTGGCGATCGCCTTGTCGGGGTTCTGCGCATTGGCCGCGCAGGTCATCTGGACGCGCGTGCTCAGCCTCTTGTTCGGCGCCTCCACCTATACGTTTTCGCTGATCCTCGCGGTGTTTCTGATTGGGCTTGGCATCGGCAGCAGCCTCGGATCGATCATGGCGAAGAGCGTCGAACGGCCGAGGGCTGCACTCGGCTGGTGCCAAATCCTCAACGTCGGTGCGATGGCATGGAGCGCCTACATGCTGATGGAGTCGCTGCCGTACTGGCCGATCAACACGTCGATCACGACCAGTATCTGGTACAACTTCCAGCTCGATTTCGTGCGCGCCTTCTGGGCCGTGCTACCGGCGCCGATTCTGTGGGGCGCGAGCTTTCCGCTCGCGCTCGCGTCTGTGGCGAGGCGAGGCGAAGACCCGGGACGCCTCGTGGGGGGCGTCTACGCCGCCAACACGGTTGGCGCGATTTTCGGTTCGGTGATGGCCAGCCTGATTCTCGTCTACTGGTTCGGATCGCAGCGCGCTCAGCAGGTGCTGATGATCGTCTCGGGGATGTCCGGCTTGCTCCTGCTCGCCCCCGCGCAGCTGAGCTCCGTGTCAGAAAAAGTCTCGGCGGGACGGAACTATACGCTGCGCTGGGTACCGAACGTGATGCTCATCATTGCGCTAGGGGTTGCCGCGTTTCTGATTCGGTACCGTCCCGACGATTCCAGGCATTCTCGTCGCGTACGGCCGATACGCAGCGACATGGATGGGGCAGCAGGGAGACATCTTCTACGTCGGCGAAGGCCTCAGCTCGTCGGTCGCCGTCTCCCGCTTCGGCGACGTGATGAACTACCACAACGCGGGAAAAGTGCAGGCCTCGAGTCAGCCGCAGGACATGCGGCTGCAGCGAATGCTTGGCCACTTCACGACGCTCGTGCCGAAATCGCCGAAGAGGGTGCTCGTCATCGGCTGCGGCGCCGGCGCAACCGCCGGAGCCGTCAGCATCGATCAGAACGTGGAATCGCTGACGATCGCCGAAATCGAGCCGCTCGTGCCGCGCGTCGTCTCCGAGCATTTCGGCGAGCACAATTTCCACGTCGTCAGAAACCCGAAGACCCACGTCGTCATCGACGATGCGCGGCATTTTCTGCTGACGACCGACGAGCGATTCGATGCGATCACGTCAGATCCGCTCGATCCGTGGGTGAAGGGCGCGGCGACGCTGTATACGAAAGAGTTCTTCGAGCTCGCGAAATCGAAGCTCAACCCGGGCGGCACCGTCACGCTGTTCGTGCAGCTGTATGAGAGCACGCCGGAAGCGGTCAAGAGCGAGATCGGCACGTTCTTCGAGGTGTTCCCGAACGGCGTCATCTGGGGAAACACGCATCAGGGGCGCGGGTACGACACCGTGCTGATGGGCACGGTGGAGGCGCCGCACTTCGACGTCGACGAATGGGAAGCGCGGCTCAACAGCCCGCAGTATGCGGCGGTGAAAGACTCGCTGCGGGAAATCAGCATCTACTCGGCGCTGGATCTGTTCGCGAATTACGCCGGCCGGGCGTCCGACCTGAAGGCGTATACGGCCGATGCCCAGATCAACCGCGACCGCGATCTGCGGCTGCAGTATCTCGCGGGCCTGGGGCTGAACCTGTACCAGAGCGGGCCGATCTACGCAGACATCCTGCGGCACAAGAAATACCCGGAGGGTCTGTTCAGCGGATCGCCGGAGACGCTGCAGAAGCTCCGCGATGCGATCGCCAGCGCTCCAGGTGGCGACCCGCAGTGAGGCTCACAGCCGGGCGTAGCGCTCGTCGTCGAGCTGGCCGAGGAATTTGACGTCGACCAGGTAGCGCAGCACGCTTTCGCACATGGCCCTGTCGAGGTTCCAGAGGCGCTGAGCCTGATCGATCCGCAGCCGCAGTCCAGGCATTTCGATGAATTCGCTTCGCACGCGGTTGAGGAGACTGATGTTCGGGCTCATGTGATTCCTTCCGCGACATATCAAAGCAACCCGTATACCACTGCGCGGATTGCGCGTGAATATGCGTTTTCAGGCCTGTTTTTAGCGATCTTGCCCGGGAGAGGCTCGCCAGACATCGCCTGTTTCTGACAATCACGTCCATTGTCGACAGGCAACCAACAAAGATGTTGGATCGTGCCGTGAAATCGCCGAATGCAACCAATGAGCGTCCGACGGAAATGTCGGCTGTTCCGCCGTCGTATCCACAAATGTAGGGCGACTGCGCGAACGCGTAGGGCGGTTTCTTGCATGCTTTCCGAATCGAGAGGAGAAACACCGATTTGCCGCGGAGAAACGACGCATCTTCCGACACGGGGGCTCAGAGGCGGGCAGTCGCCGATATTTCAGGAATGGATAGAACCGTTAGAGACGCCGTGGCGTCTAAACGGGTTAGGAGCGAGCGTATGGCACGAAGACCCAATGCAGCAGTAGGGGTGGTTTGTCCGAGGTGCGGCATGCTGGCCGCACGAATCATCGGCCGATCCGAGAGCCTGCCGGTTATTTACCTGACATGCGAGGATTGCGGCCGCACGTCGGTGGCGCCAAGCGGCGAGCAGGCATTCGGTGCTGACGCTGGTCGGTCATGTGTACACCGCGTGGGGAGGCTACGGTCTGACGGGGTACCTGCTGCGCGGCCTGGTTGCGAGCATCTGTCTCCTGCCGCCGACGCTCGCAATGGGCGCCACGCTGCCCGCTGTCGCACGCTGGGTAAAGACGACTCCGGCAGGCGTGTCGTGGCTCGGGTTCTTCTATGCCGGCAACATCGCAGGCGCGGTGATGGGGACACTGCTCGCGGGCTTCTACCTGCTGCGCGTGTTCGACATGAGCACCGCAACCTGCGTGGCGGCTGCGATAAATTTTGCCGTTGGCGGACTGGGCCTGCTCGTTGCGGCGAACACGCCGGCGACGGTAACTCCAGACCGCGGGCTCCCGGCTCCCGGCTCCGCACTTCCGGATTCCGACTTCCGACCCAATCCCGAATCCCCAATCCCTAATCCCGAGTCCTTTTCTAATCCCCAATCCCCAATCCGTAATCCCTTGCCCAACAAGGCCTCCGGTGACAGGGCCTTGGTATATGTGGCGATCGCCTTGTCGGGGTTCTGCGCATTGGCCGCGCAGGTCATCTGGACGCGCGTGCTCAGCCTCTTGTTCGGCGCCTCCACCTATACGTTTTCGCTGATCCTCGCGGTGTTTCTGATTGGGCTTGGCATCGGCAGCAGCCTCGGATCGATCATGGCGAAGAGCGTCGAACGGCCGAGGGCTGCACTCGGCTGGTGCCAAATCCTCAACGTCGGTGCGATGGCATGGAGCGCCTACATGCTGATGGAGTCGCTGCCGTACTGGCCGATCAACACGTCGATCACGACCAGTATCTGGTACAACTTCCAGCTCGATTTCGTGCGCGCCTTCTGGGCCGTGCTACCGGCGCCGATTCTGTGGGGCGCGAGCTTTCCGCTCGCGCTCGCGTCTGTGGCGAGGCGAGGCGAAGACCCGGGACGCCTCGTGGGCGGCGTCTACGCCGCCAACACGGTTGGCGCGATTTTCGGTTCGGTGATGGCCAGCCTGATTCTCGTCTACTGGTTCGGATCGCAGCGCGCTCAGCAGGTGCTGATGATCGTCTCGGGGATGTCCGGCTTGCTCCTGCTCGCCCCCGCGCAGCTGAGCTCCGTGTCAGAAAAAGTCTCGGCGGGACGGAACCATACGCTGCGCTGGGTACCGAACGTGATGCTCATCATCGCGCTAGGGGTTGCCGCGTTTCTGATTCGTACCGTCCCGACGATTCCAGGCATTCTCGTCGCGTACGGCCGATACGCAGCGACATGGATGGGGCAGCAGGGAGACATTTTCTACGTCGGCGAAGGCCTCAGCTCGTCGGTCGCTGTCTCCCGCTTCGGCGACGTGATGAACTACCACAACGCGGGAAAAGTGCAGGCCTCGAGTCAGCCGCAGGACATGCGGCTGCAGCGAATGCTGGGCCACTTCACGACGCTCGTACCGAAATCGCCGAAGAGGGTGCTCGTCATAGGCTGTGGCGCCGGCGCAACCGCCGGAGCCGTCAGCATCGATCAGAACGTGGAATCGCTGACGATCGCCGAAATCGAGCCGCTCGTGCCGCGCGTCGTCTCCGAGCATTTCGGCGAGCACAATTTCCACGTCGTCAGAAACCCGAAGACCCATGTCGTCATCGACGATGCGCGGCATTTCCTGCTGACGACCGACGAGCGATTCGATGCGATCACGTCAGATCCTCTCGATCCGTGGGTAAAGGGCGCGGCGACGCTGTATACGAAAGAGTTCTTCGAGCTCGCGAAATCGAAGCTCAACCCGGGCGGCACCGTCACGCTGTTCGTGCAGCTGTATGAGAGCACGCCGGAAGCGGTCAAGAGCGAAATCGGCACGTTCTTCGAGGTGTTCCCAAACGGCGTCATCTGGGGAAACACGCATCAGGGGCGCGGGTACGACACCGTGCTGATGGGCACGGTGGAGGCGCCGCACTTCGACGTCGACGAATGGGAGGCGCGGCTCAACAGCCCGCAGTATGCGGCGGTGAAAGACTCGCTGCGCGAAATCAGCATCTACTCGGCGATGGACCTGTTCGCGAATTTCGCAGGCCGGGCGTCCGACCTGAAGGCGTATACGGCCGATGCCCAAATCAACCGCGACCGCGATCTGCGGCTGCAGTATCTCGCGGGCCTGGGGCTGAACCTGTACCAGAGCGGTCCGATCTACGCGGACATCCTGCGCCACAAGAAATACCCGGAGGGTCTGTTCAGTGGATCGCCGGAGACGCTGCAGAAGCTCCGCGACGCGATCGCCAGCGCTCCGGGTGGCGACCCGCAGTGAGGCTCACAGCCGGGCGTAGCGCTCGTCGTCGAACTGACCGAGGAATTTGACGTCGACCAGGTAGCGCAACACACTTTCGCACATCGCCCTGTCGAGGTCCCACAGGCGCTGAGCCTGATCGATCCGCAGCCGCAGTCCAGGCATTTCGATGAATTCGCTTCGAACGCGGTTGAGAAGACTGATGTTCGGGCTCATGTGATTCCTTTCGCGACATTTCAAAGCAACCCGTATACCAATCAAGAGTCCCACGTGATATGCGTTTTCAGGCCTGTTTTTAGTGATTTTGGTCTCGGGCGCCCCCCTGGATATCCCGTTTTCCGACAATGGCGTCGATTACTCCCAAGCAACAAACAAAAGTGTTGGAACGTGCCGCTAAAACCGGAAAATGTAACCAGTATGCGTCTGACGGAAATGTCGGCTGTTCCGCCGTCGTATCCACAAATGTAGGGCGACTGTGCGAGCGTGCGGGGCAAGTTCTTGCATGCTTTCTGAATTGAGAGGAGAAGCACCGATTTGCCGCGCAGAAACGACGCATCTTCCAACACCGGGGCGCAGAGGCGAGCAGTTGCCGACATTTCAGGTATGGATAGAACCGTGAGAGACGCCGCGGCGTCTAAACGGGTTAGGAGCGAGCGTATGGCACGAAGACCCAATGCAGCAGTAGGGGTGGTTTGTCCGAGGTGCGGCATGCTGGCCGCACGAATCATCGGCCGATCCGAGAGCCTGCCGGTTATTTACCTGACGTGCGAAGATTGCGGCCGCACGTCGGTGGCGCCAAGCGGCGAGCAGGCGTAAAGACTTTCGCGGGAACAACTTAGAGCCAAGAGCATCGAGCGCAAACGCTCGTGCGCTTGGCTCGTTTTTTTATGGCCGACCTGAAGGTCGGCACTACGAGTGGCGTAGTGCCGGCCTTTAGGCCAGCCGTTGTTGTCATAGTGCCGGCCTTCAGGCCAGCGTTGGCCACATCGAAACACCCGGCGAACATCCGCCTATAATGCGGCCGTGCCTGCCCACCGTAGCTCAGCTGCGCGGCGTCCGAGGGGAGGTTGGCGCGCCGACGGCCTTGCTATTGCGGGCGTTTGCCTTGGTGCCGCGCTGATGGCGTCGGCCCAGCAGCCCGCGTCGGCCATCGACCGCGCCTTTCGATCGTTCTGGGCCGCCCCACATGCGGCCGGCGCCGCCGATCGGATCGGGCCTATTCTCAAGGCCGGCGTCTCGTTCGACGAAGCCCTCGAGCGCCTGCGGCACGGCCCCGACTACAGCGGCGATGTGCCACGGGGCCTGCAGGTCGACCACCATCGCACCTCGGATGGCATCGAGCACGATTACGCGTTTGTCGTGCCGCGAGACTACGACCCGTCTCGTCCCTACCAAGTGCGCTTCTACCTGCACGGCGGCATTGCCCGGGCCCGTGCCGCTCCGGTCAATCGCATCAGGGTCGACGCGCTGCCCAGCGGAGTCGACGAAATTCGGGTGTTTCCGAATGGATGGGTGCGGGCGTTATGGTGGTCCTCGACGCAGGTCGACAATCTCGCGCGCATCCTCGATCGAATCAAGCGGACCTACAACGTCGACGAAAATCGTGTGTACCTGACGGGCTCCTCCGACGGCGGCACCGGGGTGTATTACGTGGCCTTCAGGGACCCGACCGCATGGGCGAGCTTCGTTCCGCTCATTGGCAACATGCTGGTGCTCGGCACGCCTTCGGTGCACACCGATGGCGAGATGTTTCCAGGTAACGCGATCAACAGACCGCTCTACGTCGTCAACACAGGTCGGGATCCGCTCTATCCCGCGCACGCCGTTGAACCGTACGTCGACCATCTGCGCAAGCTCGGGGCGTCCGTGGTCTTTCGCGTCTACGCCGAAATGGAACATACAACCGGGTGGTGGGCGGACGAGCGGCCGGACATAGAGGCGTTCGTGTTGGACCATCCACGCGAGCCGCTGCCCGACAGGATTTCGTGGCAGACCGAGCGCGTCGATCGGTTCAATCGCGCGAATTGGCTCGTCATCGATAAGTTGGGGCCGGTCGAGGGAGAGAGCCGGTTGGCCGACAGCAACCTGCTGCACCGCGGACGTGAGCTCGACTTCGGCCTCCGGATCAACACGTCGATCGATCGCGGCCGCCGTGCGCAGGAGGTCGTGGCCGGGTCGAATGCATTTGAGATCGGCCTGCGCACCGGCGATCGATTCGTCGAGGTCAACGGCAAGGCCGTGGAGAACGGACTCGACATGGTGCAGATCATGGAAAAGTGGGTCCAGGGCGAGCGCGTGCGGCTCGTCGTCGAGCGTGGCGGCGAGCGTAAGACGCTCGACGGTGTGTTCTCGCCCGTCGAAATCGAGCGGCCGCCGACGCCGATTTTTCCGCGGCGCAAGCCGTCGGGCCGCGTCGATCTCGTGCGGCGTGGGAATGTAGTGGAGGCATCGACCGAAGGCGTGAGAGCATTTACGCTGCTGTTGTCGCCGTCGATTTTTGATTTCCGGCGTCCGATTCAGGTTGTCGCGAACGGCCGCGCGGTCTTCGATGGCATGGTCGAGCCGAACGTGCAGACGATGCTGAAGTGGGCCGCGCGCGACAACGATCGGACGATGGTCTTCGGGGCCGAGCTGAACATCGAACTGAGCAAGTGACTTCTCAAAAGAAGATCAGAAGATCAGAAGGCACGGATTGAGCGTGATTCTTCTGGTCTTTTGATCTTCTGCAAAAAGGGGCAACGTTGGAACATCGCATCACGAAGTATCCCCTCGAGCAGGGTGCGTTGGAGATTGAGTACATCGAGGAATTCTTCGGCGAATACAAGCGCCGGAAGACCGCCGCCGAGATCGTCGGGCGCCTGCAGAACCGTGACCACCTTATCTTGATGGCGATGGCGCCGTTGCCTGACGATCCCGGTACCGTCGTCCCGGCGTCATACAAAGTGGCGCACGAAATCAGGCCAGAGGAGCAGATTCCGAAGCTGGCGGACCTGGTCGAGCGGCTTCGGGACTACGTGGCGTTCGATGGCCGGCGCATCCTCTATACCTGGATCGGCGGCACGCGCCGCGACTGGCGGGGACAGGGACACTTCCGCGCGCTCACCGAGCAACAGGAAGCGTGGGCGATCGAGAACGGATTCGATGAGATCCTCGTGAAGACGAAAAATCGCTTCTACGAGATGCGAGGCACGCTCGACCATCTCCATTTCAACGTCGTCAAGTACGAGCCGCACCCTGACAACCAGGAATCCAAGGTCTACCTCAGCAAAAAGCTCGGCCAGGCCGTGCTCGACGCGCATCGCAGCATGCGCAAAGTGGTGACGGTGGGGGATTGATGACTCGGGCTGCCGGCTCCTGACTTCAGGCTTCAGGACCTGCGCGTTCAAGAGTCGTCCGCCAACGGTTCAAGAGTCGTCCGCCAACGAATGTTGCAGTTTCTGCAATCCGGCCAGCAGGCGGTTGTACTTTCTATCGAATTCTTTGTACACTTCTGCCGTCACGAAGGTGAGTCGGTGCGATAAGTCGAGCAGATACAGTGTTTCCGCTGCCGAGCCTGTCGCGATGTTGATGAAGTGCAAGTATTCGCGCGTGGTCCGACGAGCGCAGCCTTCAACGATGTTCGTGGCGACCGACACAGCCGATCGACGTACCTGAGCGCACAAATTGAAGCGCTCCTCACGAGGAAACATGGCAGTTCCTGCGTACACGGCGAGGATCAACTCGTCAGCTTCATGAAAAACCTTCAGCCTTCGGTGGTCTCTGCTCATTCCGGCCCTCCTCACGTGGCAATGTGCGCACCGCGACACGGCAGCGCAAGGCCCGGCCTGAAGCCGGGAGTCGGAAGCCTGGAGTCAGTCGAATAGCATGGCCAAGCGAAAGAAACCCGCAGACGACACTTTCGATTTCGATGCCCCGGTGGAGGGCGGGACATCGGGCAACGGCACTGGCGATGGCGCGGTGCCTCTGCACGAGGCCGCCCAGTCGCGGTACCTCAACTACGCGCTCTCGGTGATCACGTCTCGCGCGCTTCCCGATGTGCGCGACGGATTGAAGCCTGTCCAGCGCCGCATCCTTTACACGATGTGGCAGCAAGGATTGACCGCCGACGCGAAGCACCGCAAATGCGCGAAGGTGGTGGGCGATGTCATGGGCAGCTTCCATCCGCACGGCGACGCCGCCATTTACGAGACCCTGGTCCGTATGGCGCAGTCGTTCTCGCTGCGCTATCCACTGGTCGACGGATCGGGAAACTTCGGATCGCTCGATGGCGACCCGGCTGCGGCGATGCGCTACACCGAGTGCCGCCTGACACGGATCAGCGACGAGCTACTCGCCGAGATCGAGCAGGATACGGTGCATTACCGTCCCAACTACGACGGCACGAAGACCGAGCCGGTGGTACTGCCGGCGCGCCTGCCGAACCTGCTGATCAACGGCGCCACCGGCATCGCCGTCGGGATGGCCACGAACATCCCGCCGCACAACCTCGGGGAAGTGTGCACGGCGCTCATCAAGCTGCTCGAGAACGACGAGCTCGGCAATGCGCAGCTCTCGCGTTATATCAAGGGACCGGACTTTCCGACCGGCGGGCAGATTCTGAACTCGGCCGACGAGCTCAAGGCGATCTACAAGACGGGGAGCGGCAGCATCCGGCTTCGCGGCACGTGGGACATCGGCGAGGAAGCGCGATCGACCAAGACCATCCACATCGACAGCATCCCCTACACGGTCGACAAGTCGCAGCTTGTCTCGCAGATCGGCGAGGTTATCGAGAAGCGTAAGCTGCCGCAGTTACTCGACGTGAAGGACGTCTCGACCGAGGATGTGCGCATTGCGATCGAGATGAAGAAGGACGCCGACGAGAAAATGGTGATGGCGTATCTCTACAAGCACACCGCCATGCAGATCACCTTCCCGGTGAACCTGACGTGCTTGATTCCTACTGAAAACCCCGAAGTGGGCCGGCCCGAGCGGCTCGATCTGAAATCGATTCTCTGGCATTTCCTCCATTTCAGGCTCGAGGTGGTCACGGCGCGCCTCGAGCACGAGCTCGAGGCGTTGAAGAAGCGCATCCATCTGCTCGAAGGTTTCGAAAAGATCTTCGACGTCCTCGACGAAGTGCTCCGCATCGTCCGCAAGTCGGACGGCAAGGCCGATGCGGCCGAGAAGATCATGAAGCGGTTCGACCTCGACGCCGAGCAGACCGATGCCATTCTCGAGCTGAAGATCTACCGCCTGGCGAGGCTCGAGATTCTGGTGATCCAGCAGGAGCTCGAGGACAAGAGGAAGCGCGCGAGGCAGATCGGCGGATTGCTGAAGAACGAGGACAGCCGCTGGAAGCTCGTGCGTGAAGAGCTCGAAGGCATTCAGAAGGCGTACGGCGACGCGAAGCTCGACAAGCGGCGCACGCTGATTGAGGCCGAAGAGAGCGTTGAGTACACCGCCGACGATTTCATCATCGAAGAGGACACCATCGTCATCGTGTCGAACGACGGATGGGTGAAGCGTCAGAAGGAGGTGAAAGATCTGTCGACGACGCGCCTGAGGGAAGGGGACTCGGTGCTCGCTGTGCTCGCGGGAAGCACGCGCGCCACCGTCGTGTTCTTCACGAATTTCGGGACGGCGTATACGGCGAGGTTGATCGATGTGCCGGCATCTACCGGGTACGGCGAGCCGGTGCAGAGCTTGTTCAAGTTCAAGGACGGCGAGCGCGTCGTGGCCGCTGCGAGCCTGGACCCGCGCGTCGCGACGAGCATCACGGCCAAAAAGGAAGGCGACGTGCCGCCGACGCACGCCGTGGCCGTGACGAGCGACGGATACAGTCTTCGCTTTGGTCTCGAGGCGTTTGTCGAAGTCAGCACCCGCGCGGGCAGGCGATTTGCTCGCCTCGGACAAGGCGCTGAAGTCGTCGGCGTTTCCATCGTGCAAGGCAGCGAGGTGTTGATCGCGGCCACCCGCCAGGCGCGTGCGCTGTTGTGCAAGGTGGACGAAGTGAATTTTCTGTCGGGCCCTGGCCGAGGCGTCATCCTGATCAAGGTCGATAAGGACGACGATCGGGTCCTTGGATTTATCGCATCGAGCGGGGATCGCGATCTCCTGACGGTCGAAACGACGCGCGGAGCCGCCCAGACGATCAGCACGGGTAAATACAGCCTGACCAGCCGCGGTGGACGCGGGCGTGAACTGCTCCAACGAGGAGAGTTCACACGCGTCCTGCCGGCACCACCGGAGCTGCCCGTGTTACCGGTATAAGACCACCGTTGATCACAACCACGCCGCCACGACCTTTATGAAGATGTCCTTTGCGTCGTAGCGTCGTTGCGGCGAGTTAGTCAACCTGCAGCGATGTGCCTGATTGATCTCTGGTAGTACTCGGTCTTCGCGTTTGGTACAATCGGCGCCGGGACAAATGCCTAATTCCTAATCCCTAGTCCCTAGTCCTTAGTCCCTAATTTCGATTAGCGTCAGTACGGCGTCATGGCCTACACAGCAAAAGACATCACGGTTCTCGAAGGGCTCGAGCCCGTGCGTCGCCGGCCCGGAATGTATATCGGAGGGGTCGGCAGCGCGGGCCTGCATCATCTCGTTTGGGAGATCCTCGACAACTCCATAGACGAGGCGATGAACGGGCACGCCTCGAACATCTGGGTGACCCTGCACAAGGACGGCTCTTCGATCACGATCGAGGACGATGGGCGCGGTATCCCGATCGACAAGCACCCGACGAGCAAGAAGAGCGCCCTGGAGGTCATCTTCACCGTGCTGCACGCGGGCGGCAAATTCGACCACGACAATTACAAAACCGCCGGCGGGCTCCACGGCGTCGGCGCCAGCGTCGTCAATGCCCTTTCGAAAGAGCTCGTCGCGACGGTTCGCCGTGACGGCGCGGAATGGGAGCAGCGCTTCAAGCAGGGAAAACCTCTTGGGCCTCCGAAGAAGGTTGGACCGGCGCGCGGCAGCGGCACGAAGGTTTTCTTCCACCCCGATCCCGGCATTTTTCCGAAAATCGAGCTCGAGGCGGCGATTATTCGCGAGCGACTCGAAGTCGCGAGCTACCTGCACAAAGGCCTCAAGATCACCTTCGAGGACGAGAGCGAGCACACGAAGGAGACGTTCGAACATACTGAGGGCCTTCTTGCGTACCTGCGGAAGATCGTCAGCGAGAGGGGAGTCAAGCCCGTCCACGACGCCGCCTTCTCACTCGAGAAGGAGAACGGCATGCGGGTCGATCTCGTCCTGCAGTGGACCGAGGGAACGGACGAGCACATCCGCAGCTACGTCAACGGCATTCCGACCGGATCCGGCGGCACCCACGAGAACGGGATGCGCGCCGGCCTCGGTAAGGCGGTGCGGAACTATATCGACACGCACAACCTGTCGCCGAAGGGTGTGACGTTGACTGCCGAGGATATCCGCGAAGGGCTGACCGGCGTTCTCAGTGTGTTCGTGGCCGAGCCGCAGTTTCAGGGACAGACGAAGGATCGGCTGAATAACCCTGAAATACTGTCGGCCGTCGATTCGATCGTCCGCCCGGCGCTCGAGCACTGGCTGAACACGAACAGGACGCTCGCCGAGTCGATTGTGGCGCGCGCGATTCTCGCTGCACGCGCGCGCGAGGCCAGCCGAGCCGCCCAGGCCGAAGTCACCAGAAAAAGCGCGACGTCGGGACGGTTGAACCTTCCAGGAAAGCTCAGTGATTGTACGGGCACCGGACGATCCGACTCGGAGCTCTTCGTCGTCGAGGGGGATTCCGCCGGAGGGTCGGCCAAACAGGGCCGCGATCGCGCGCGCCAGGCGATTCTCCCGCTGCGCGGCAAGGTGCTCAATACCGAGAGCGTATCGCTTGCAAAAGTGCTCGAGAACAAAGAGCTGTCGGATCTCGTCACGGCGCTCGGCTGCGGTCTTGGGAAGAACTTTGACCTGTCAAGGCTTCGTTACGGCAAGCTCATCATCCTGGCGGACGCCGACTCGGACGGCAATCACATCGCGACGCTGCTGCTGACGTTCATCTATCGCCACATCCCGCAGCTGCTGAAAGAGGGCAAGGTCTACCTCGCGCAGCCGCCGCTCTATCGCGTCGACATCGGCAAAGAGACATTCTGGGCCCTGGACGATGCGCAGCGCGACGCTATTCTGAAGAAGCACGGCAACGGGCGCGGCAAGCCGGAGATCACGCGCTTCAAAGGGCTCGGCGAGATGATGCCGAAGGTTCTCTGGGAGACGACGCTGAATCCGAAGTCGCGGCGGTTGCTGCGTGTCGACGTGTCGGATCAAATCGTCACCGATCGCGTCATCAACGAGCTGATGGGAAAGGACGCCAGCGCGCGCTTCCGCTTCATCATGGAACGGGCGGAAGAGGCGGAGGAGTTGGACGTGTAAAAAGTCGAAAGTCCAAACTCCAAAGTCTAAAGTCCGCTCTGCAGTAGAATCCCACCATCACAAACTACAACGCCGACATCTACGACTTCATGCATCGCGGTACGCTTCAGGGCGATGTGGAATGGTATCGCCGCAAGGCGGTCGAGTCGGGCGGACCTGTGCTCGAATTGGGCGCCGGTACCGGGAGAGTGGCGATTCCCATCGCCGAAGCGGGCATTCGCGTGTCGGCGGTGGATTTGGACGCGGGCATGCTCGACAAACTGCGGCAGAAGGCGGCGGCGCTGCCGGCCGAGGCACAGAGTCGCGTGACGGTGCATCATGGTGACATGCGCTCGTTCGCACTCGACGAGCAGTACGCGCTGGTCATCATCCCGTTCCGCGCCTTTCTCCACAACATCACGCGCGACGATCAACTGGCGACTCTGCGGCGTGCCCACGCGCACCTGCGGCCTGGCGGGGAGCTCGCCTTGAATGTGTTTCACCCTTCGCTCCAATTCATGTCGGCGAACGCGGGCGCATACGCGGGCGTGTGGCGCTGGCGCAAGACGGTCACGCTTCCAGATGGCCGCTTCGTCGTCTATTCCGAGGCCAGTCGCTACGACACGGTGCGGCAGCGCCTCGAGTCGATGTTGCGCACGGAAGAGTTTGGGGCCGACGGATCCTTGTTGCTGACCAACATGATGCATCTCGAGCTCGCGTACCTCTACGCGTCCGACATCGCAAGCCTGCTCGAGAAGTCCGGGTTCGAGCCTCCGCGCATTTGGGGAGACTTTCATGGCCGGGCGTTCGAACGCGACGGGGATGAGCTCGTCGTCGAAGCGCGCAAGCCATAACAAAGAGCCGGCGGCGATCGACCTGCGGTCGTGGTTGCCAACGCGGCGCAATCGATGCTGCGTCTGTTAGAGTAACGACGATCGCCGTTCCCAGCGACCCAAGACGATATCCCATCGACCAGGAGATGCGATGCGCCGTGTCCGCTATTCTGTCGCGGCAACCCTCGACGGATTCATTGCCGACCCGAATGGGGGCTATGACTGGATCATCATGGATGACGCGATCGATTTCGCCACGGTTTTCGACGAGTTCGATACGTTCGTTATGGGGCGCAAGACGTGGGACGTATCTGCGCGGACAGAGTTCGGCGACATGTTCGGCGGCAAGGACGTCATCGTGTTTTCGAAGACGCTGCAGGTGCCCCCGCGCCCGGGCGTACGGATCGTCAGCACCTCGCCCGTCGATACCGTCCGCGAACTGAAGCAGCAATCAGGCAAGGACATCTGGCTATTCGGCGGCGGATCGATGTTTCGCACGCTTGCGGACGCGGGACTCGTCGATACGGTCGAAGTCGCCGTCATGCCGGTGCTGCTGTCGCAGGGAGTGCAGCTGCTCGCCCCTGGGGCCCGCATTACGGGCATGAAGCTCGACAAGTGCGAGACGCTGCCGAAGAGTGGCATCGTGATGTTGTCGTACACCATTCCGCGGCACTCATGAATCGGTAGATTGGTGGATTGATAGATTGCCCGAATGTTGAAGAGTGAAGATTGATGATTGCTGGAATAAAGCGCGCGAGTGCAATCTTCCAATGGAGCGTGTTACCAACGACGGCCCTGCCTTTCCTGTGACTGGCGAGCAGGTTCTCATTCGTCGTGGCAGCCTGTCAGACGAGCCCGAGTTCCTCGCCGCCGTCGATCGCAGCCGCAGCCTCCATCATCCCTGGGTGCAGCCTCCGTACACTCCCGATGCTTATCGCGATTACCTGTCGAAGCACCAGGAACCACACGGCATCACGTTCTTCATCTGGCTCGAGGCGTCGCGCGGACTGGTAGGGGTGGTCAACCTCAGCGAGATTGTGCACGGCTGCTTTCGCAGCGCGTACCTCGGATACTATGCGTTCGTGCCGTTCGCCGGCCGCGGGTTGATGAAGGAGGGTCTCGCACAAGTCATCACCCATGCCTTCCGGGTGACGAAGCTTCATCGCCTCGAGGCCAACATTCAGCCAGCCAATGGCGCTTCGAAAGCGCTGGTCAAAAAGCTTGGATTCCGCCGCGAGGGATTGTCTCCGCGATACCTCAAGATTAACGGCCGCTGGCGCGATCATGAGCGCTGGGCCATCCTCTCCGAGGACTGGTGACATGTCCGACGTGACGAGCGTTGCCATTCGACCGATGCGCCCGGAGGACGCCGCCAGAGTTGCCGAGCTCACGACGGAACTTGGGTATCCCTCAACCGAGGACGAGATCCGCCGGCGTTACGGCCTCATCATCAATCGACCGGATGCGAGCCTGTTCGTCGCGCACGACGCCCGAAACGTCGTGGTTGGATGGGTGCATGTGCAGACCACGCATCTGTTGGAATGCGACGCGCGTGCCGAGATCTGGGGCCTCGTGGTTGGCGAAGCCGCGCGCGGAACCGGGGTTGGTCGCCGTCTGGTCGAAGCCGCTGAGGAGTGGGCGCTCCGGCGGGGGCTTCGGGCGATGGCGGTAGGATCGAACGAGCGCCGCACCGAGGCACGGGGCTTCTACGAGCATCTCGGATACACGTTGGCCAAAACACAAAACGCCTTCAGGAAGGCGCTGACCGCACTGTGAGTCTCGCCATCTCGCTCTCCGGTGTGACCAAGACGTTCGGTTCGACCGTCGCGGTCGATAGCCTCGACCTCGCGGTACCTGTGGGCGCGTTGTACGGCTTCATTGGACCCAATGGCGCCGGCAAGACGACGACGCTGCGGATGATCATGTCGATCCTGTTTCCTGATCGCGGCGAGTTGTCGGTGTTGGGGCGGCCTGGCTCGATCGCCGCCAAGGATCGGATCGGTACCTGCCGGAAGAGCGCGGCGTCTATCGAAAGATGAAAGTCGGCGCCTTCCTCATGTATATGGCGCGGTTAAAGGGAGTCAAGGATTTCTCACCCGAGCGCGCCGCGGCGTGGCTCGAGCGCTTGAACCTGGCAGGCGTACAGGACAAGAAGTGCGAGGAGCTCTCGAAGGGCATGTTGCAGAAAGTGCAGCTTATTGCCGCGGTGCTGCATGCGCCCGATCTGTTGATTCTTGACGAGCCCTTCAGCGGACTCGACCCTGTAAACATGCGGCTGCTGCGCGAGCTGATACTCGCCGAGCACCGCAGAGGCGCGACCATCATCTTCTCGACGCACGTCATGGTGCACGCCGAGGAAGTCTGCGACCACATCGTCATGCTTCACCAGGGACGCAAGGTGCTCGACGAAGACCTCGTGTCGGTACAGCGGCGTCACGATCCGCGCGCGCTCATCTTCGAGCCATTCGAGCGCGGGGCCGATGCCAGCGCGTTGGCCGCGCTCGACGGCGTGGACAAGATCACGCGCGACGGAGGCACGTATCGCATCGATTTGCGAGAGGGCGCCGATCCAGTGCGCGCCATGCGGGCTGTCGCCGCGGCCGTGCCGCCGTCACGTCTCGAAGTCCATCGCCCGTCCCTCGAGGACATCTTCATCGGGCTGGTGACATGAGCAAGATTTTCCTCATTGCGAGGCGCGACTTCCTGGCGACCGTGAGCACGAAGGGTTTCATCATCGCCATCATGGTGCCCCCGCTGATGTACACGGCGATCATCACGGTGTTCCCACGTTTGATGAACAACCGTGTGCCCGCCGTCTCGGGCGGCCTCGTCGTAATCGATCAAACGGGGCAAGTGACGCCAGGCATGCGCCGATACCTGGATCCGCGGGCCATGGCCGCGAGGCGAGAGGCCGCGTTCAATCGCGCGATGGGATCGACTCCGATGGGAGACGCCGCGTCATCAGGTGCTGGCGGCACCGTGGCGCGGAGCGCGGTATCGGTAGAGTCGACGACCATAGAAATCACCGAGTCGCCGGCCGGTGCGCTGGAACAAGAAAAGCAGCAGCTCACGCGAGACGACGGTGTTCGGCGGCTCGGGGTGCTCGTCATTCACCCGCATGCGGTTGCGCCGAATGCCGAAGACAAATTGGGCGCGTACCGATTTGTTCGTCCGGCGGAACCTCGACATCCGCATTCAAAACGAGATTCGCAATGGCGCGGCCGACGCCATCGTTGACGCCCGCGTGCGCGCCGCGGGCCTGGATCGGCAGCGGATCGAGGCGCTGACCACTGTCGCGCGGCCCGCGTCGATCACCGTGACCGCCAGCGGAGAATCGGCGACGAGACCGGATTTCGGGCAGCTCCTGCCGATGGGGTTCGCGTTGCTGCTGATGATCTCGGTCATGAGCAGCGGCCAGTACCTGTTGACGACGACGATAGAAGAGAAGTCGAGCCGGACGATGGAGGTGATTCTGTCGGCGGTGTCGCCGTTCGAGCTGCTGACGGGGAAAATTTTCGGTCAGATGGCCGTGGGGCTCACTATTCTCGTGTCGTACTGCTGATCGGCATTCTCAGCCTGGTCTCGATGGCGATGCTGGATCTGCTCGACCCGTCGCTGCTCGTGTTTTTGTTCATTTTTTTCCTGATTACGTATGTGACCATGGGATCGCTCATGGCGGCGATTGGCTCGTCGGTGAACGAGCTGCGCGAAGCGCAGCCGCTGATGACGCCCATCACGCTGCTGATGATGATCCCGTGGTTGTTCTGGTTCCCGATCTCCCGCGAGCCCAATTCGCTGTTCGCCACGGTGGTCAGCTTCATCCCGCCCATGAACGCGTTTGCCATGCTGCTGCGCCTGACATCGACGTCGCCGCCGCCGATCTGGCAGGTATGGCTGTCCATCGTCGTCGGGATCGTCGGCGCCGGCGGCGCGCTGTGGTTCGCGTCGCGCGTCTTCAAGATCGGCTTGTTGATGCACGGCCGTCCGCCGAACTTCGCGACACTCCTGAAGTGGGCCCTTCGGGCATAGATTGCGACTGTCGCCGGTTTTTCAACAGAAGATCAGAAGACCAAAGGATCAGAGGGATCTGCTGTGTCATGTTTTTCTTGACTTACAAATTGTAAGATCGATAATAACTGCACTAAATGGACATTCCGAAGCTGTCACCCACCGAGCGCCTGATCCTCGAGCTCCTTACCGGTGAAGAGATGTTCGGGTTGCAGCTCGTGGAGCAGTCGAAGGGAAGTTTGAAGCGGGGCACCGTCTACGTGACGCTGGGCCGCATGCAGGATAAGGGATACGTCGAATCATGGACTGAGAAGCAGGCACCTGGGGCAATCGGGTTGCCGAGACGTCTGTATCGCCCGACGGGGTACGGCTTACGGGTTTTCGCTGCGTGGGAAGCGGCAGCCCGCGCGTTGGCGCGTCCACCGAGATTACGGCACGCCTGATGATGCCGGGCCGCATGCTCCATCGCCTTGCCGCGCGCGTCTGCAGCGCGAAAACGCTCGAGCGCGTCGTCGAACCGTCGATCGCCGACCTGCAGAAGGAATACGCGCAGGCACGAACGTCCACAGCCGAACGTGCTCGCGCTCTGATTACCGGCTACACAGCCATCCTCCAGGTGATTGCCATGTGTGCACTGAGCTTCTCTCTCGCCACGGACGACGACCAGCGAGCCATCGTGCGAACGATGGCATGGTCCTTCGCCTTTACGATCGCGTTCACTCTGGCGTTGATGTTGCCGCCACTCTCGATTGTCGAGGCGCGCGCCTCGTCAGTTTTCCTGGCAGGGCTGATATCCCAGGCGGTGCCGCTGGCGATTCCAATCGGGCTGGCACTCGGCATTGCGGTCGGCATGGCTGGGCGCTCCGCCACCAGAACGGTGACGAGAGTCATTCTGCTCTCGGCGGTTCTCGCGTCGCTGGTGAGCTTTGTGACCTTGGCGTGGGTGATGCCTGCCGGCAACCAGGCGTTTCGCCAATCGGTCGCCCGGGCGGCGGGCATTACGGGACAGCTGATCAAGGGACCCAGCGAAATGACGTTCTCGGAATTGGATCGGGAGGCCGCGATCGCGGCAGCCGCAGGCAATGTCAGACAAGCAAGCCGCTATGCGTGGTCGTTCCACCTGCGATTCGCGTTGTCTGTTGCTTCGATTATGCTGGCAGGTTTCCTGCTCGCCACCTCGGTCAGGCGCAGGGTGATGCGTGTGTTCACCGCTCTGCTTGCGTGCTTCGCCTATTGGGCCTTGATTTTTGTCGGAGAGGAGCTTGCGGTCTTCAGTCCCGTCGCACCCGCATACGCTGGCACCACACCGGCAGTAATGTTGGGCGCGTGGCTGCCGAATATCGTTCTGGCGGCAGTCATAATGCTCGCTTCTTCGCGCCCTGGTCCGGCTGAAGCCGGACACTACAGGTAATATTCGTTTTTCGGTTCTCGCTATTCGTTGCTCATTTTTCAGTCATCGAACCGTCGGACCGACACCGAACACTCTTCGTCTCCTTCAACCTCCACGAGCACTTCCATCGGCTGGCAGCACACGGCACAGTCTTCGATGTACTTCTGCGTCGAGCCGCCACTCGGATCGACATAGAGTTCCAGCGGCTCACCGCAATACGGACACTCAACGGAAATCCCCATTCCTAGTCCCTAATCCCTAATCTCCAGTCACGACGCAGCGACGGTGTCCCTTTCATCGACATGTTCAGAGATCCACCGCTGTACCTCGTCCACCGGCCGTCGCTTACGTGAGGCGTAGTCTTCCAGCTGATCCCTGCCGATCCGGCCGAGCATGAAGTAGCGCGCCTCCGGATGGCTCAGGTAGAGGCCGCTGACGCTCGCGGCCGGCGTCATCGCACAACTGTCGGTCAGCTGAATGCCGGCGCGATCGGCGGCCAGCAGATCGAACAGCTTGATCTTTTCGGTGTGATCCGGGCAGGCGGGATAGCCGAATGCCGGACGGATGCCGCGATACTTCTCGTGAATCAGATCGTCGTTGCTGAGCACTTCGGTCGTGCCGTAGCCCCACTCGCGTCTCACGCGCGCGTGCAGGTATTCGGCGAACGCTTCGGCCAGACGATCGGCAAGCGCCTTCACCATGATCGCGCGGTAGTCGTCGTGCTGCTTCTCGTATCGCTGTACCAGCTCATGCGCCCCAAGTCCGGCGGTGACCGCAAATGCACCAAGGTAATCTGCGACGCCGGACGATCGCGGCGCCACGAAATCCGCGAGCGATCGGTTCGGCTGCCCGCTGGGGAGCGCCTCCTGCTGGCGCAGCATGTTGAAGCGGAGCCGTTCGCTCGCGCGACTCTCGTCCGTGTAAAGAATGATGTCGTCGCCGTCACTGTTCGCCGGCCAGAATCCGTACGACGCGCGCGCGCGGAGTAACTTGCTCTCGATGATGCGGCTGAGCAGTTCCTGCGCATGCTGGTAGAGCTCGCTTGCGGCGGGGCCGTATTTCGGGTGCTTCAAGATGGCCGGGAACGACCCCTTCAGCTCCCATGTGGAGAAGAACAGCGTCCAGTCGATGTACTTCGCGATCTCCGCGAGCGGCTCGTCGTCCAGGAATTTGCGGCCCGTGAACGACGGCGCAGGCACGTCCTTCCACGCGAGTGAGGGCGCGTTCGCGCGCGCCTCGCGATAGGAGAGCAGTGGACGCCGCGCGCGGCTGGCGTACTGCTCGCGGATCTCCGCTTGCTTCGCCTTGTTCTCGACGTTGAAGCCGGGGGACCGATCGGGATTCAGCAGCGTCGACACGACATCTACGGCGCGCGATGCGTCGAGCACGTGCACCGTCGCCTTGTTGTACGCCGGCGCAATCTTCACCGCCGTGTGCTGCTTGCTCGTCGTGGCGCCGCCGATCAGCAGCGGCAGCATGAACCCGCGCCGCTCCATTTCGCCGGCCACGAACACCATTTCATCCAGCGACGGCGTGATCAGCCCGCTCAGTCCCACCATGTCAACCTTCTCGTCGATCGCCGTCTGCAGGATCTTGTCGGTCGGCACCATCACGCCGAGGTCGATGACTTCGTAGTTGTTGCAGCCGAGCACCACGCCGACGATGTTCTTGCCGATGTCGTGGACGTCGCCCTTGACGGTCGCCATCAGGATCTTGCCCTGCGGACGGGTCACGGTGCCCGCCTTCATCGCGCGCGCCTTCTCTTCCTCCATATAGGGCATCAGGAACGCAACCGCTTTCTTCATGGCGCGCGCGCTCTTGACGACCTGCGGCAGGAACATCTTGCCGGCGCCGAACAGATCGCCGACCACTTTCATCCCGTCCATCAGCGGTCCTTCGATAATCTCGAGCGGCCGCGCGTACTTCTGGCGGGCCTCGTCCAGGTCGGGACCGAGAAAATCGAGCACGCCGTGGACGAGCGCATGCGACAGCCGGGCTTCGACGGTGTTGTCGCGCCACTTGAGGTCAATCTCTCGCTTGGTACCGGCGCCTTTCACTGTGTCGGCGAACTGCACCATGCGTTCCGTCGCGTCCGGCCGGCGGTTGAAGATGATGTCTTCGACGTGTTCGAGAAGATCCTTCGGAATGTCCTCGTACACGATCAGCTGGCCGGCATTGACGATGCCCATGTTCAGCCCGGCCTTGATCGCGTGGAACAGAAACGCCGAGTGAATCGCCTCGCGGACGACGTCGTTGCCGCGAAATGAGAACGACAGGTTGCTGACGCCGCCGCTGAAGTTGACGCCCGGACACAACGCCTTGATCTGTTTGCACGCCTCGATGAAGTTGATGGCGTACTCGTTGTGCTCTTCCAATCCGGTCGCAATTGCGAGGATGTTCGGGTCGAAGATGATGTCGGTCGGATCGAAGTCGAGTTTCTCCGTCAGCAGCTTGTAGGCGCGCGAGCAGATCGCCACTTTGCGCGCGACGGTGTCAGCCTGGCCGGTCTCGTCGAACGCCATCACCACCACGCCGCCGCCGAACTGCTGCACTTTGCGCGCCTTCTTCAAGAAGTCCTCTTCGCCTTCTTTCAAGCTAATCGAATTGACGACGGGCTTTCCCTGCACGCATTTCAATCCAGCTTCGAGCACAGACCACTTTGAGCTGTCGATCATGATCGGCAGACGCGAGATTTCCGGCTCGGTGGCGATGAGATTGAGGAAATGCGTCATCGCCTGCTCGGAGTCGAGCAGGCCCTCGTCCATGTTGACGTCGATCAGGTTGGCGCCGCCGCGCACCTGCTCCAACGCCACGTCGACGGCCTCGCCGAACTTGCCGTCTTTGATCAGCCGCTGAAATTTCTTCGAGCCGGTGACGTTCGTGCGCTCGCCGATCATCTGGAAGTTGCTGTCGGGGCGCACGGCGAGCACTTCGAGGCCGGCGAACTGCGTGTGCGGCGACTTGAACGATGGCCGGCCGTCCGCTGTGGGAATCTTGCGGGCTGGCACGCCGGCGACCTGTTCCGCGATGGCGCGAATGTGATCGGGCGTCGTCCCGCAGCAGCCGCCGACGATGTTGACGAATCCGCTGGTGGCAAAATCCCCGACGAGCTCGCCAGTCTCCGGCGCGTGCTGGTCGTACTGGCCGAACGCGTTCGGCAGCCCTGCATTGGGATAGCTGCTGATGAACGTCGTTGCGACGCGCGAGAGCTCGGCGAGATACGGTCGCATCTCGCGGGCGCCGAGCGCGCAGTTGATCCCTACCGCGAGCGGGTTCGCGTGCATCACCGAGACCCAGAACGCGTCGATCGTCTGCCCGGACAAGGTCCGTCCGCTACGATCGGTAATTGTCGCCGACAGGATGATCGGCACCTTGCCGTCCGGGTCCACCTCGGCCGCTGCCAGCATCGCCGCTTTGGCGCTCAGCGTGTCGATGATCGTCTCAATGAGCAGCACGTCGACGCCGCCGTCGATGAGCCCCCGCACCTGCTCGGCGAATGCATCCTTCATCTGGTCGAAGGTAACCGCCCGGAACGCGGGGTCGTTGACGTCGGGCGAAATCGACAGCGTCTTGTTGGTCGGACCCATCGCGCCGGCCACGAACCGCGGCTTGTCCGGCAGTCGTCCATTTGCCGGCGGCCTGCTTCGCAAGCCTCGCCGCCTCGACATTCAATTCGTAGACGAATGGCTCGAGCGCGTAGTCCGCCTGTGCGATGGTCGTGCCGCTGAACGAGTTGGTCTCGATGATGTCGGCGCCCGCCTCGAGGTACTGCTCGTGGATTCCGAGGATGATGTCGGGACGCGTCAACACGAGCATGTCGTTGTTGCCGCGCAGGTCCTTGGAATGCGACGCGAAGCGCTCGCCGCGGAAGTCTTCTTCGGTCAGCGTGTGGCGCTGGATCATCGTGCCCATTGCACCGTCCAGCACGAGGATGCGTTGGGCCAACAGGTGTTCGAGTCGGGTTCGAATATTTGACATATGCACTTCGATCGTCACGTCAGTGCCGGCCTTCAGGCCGGCTTCATTCCAGAGGCAATTAACACCGTAAACGGATCTCCCGGCGAGCGCGATCCGACGCGGACGTTCACGTCCTTCAGCCCCGCGGCGGTCAGAAACCGCTCGAGATCCTCATCCTTGAATCCGAGCCAGCGGTCGCCGACCCGATCGCGCACCCATTCTTGATCGTGTTCCCGCAGATCGAGTGCGACGACGCGGCCGCCCGGCCGGAGAATGCGCGCCGCCTCGCCGACGGCGCGCGACGGGTTCACCGCATGATGCAGCGCCTGCGAGAGGAGCGCCACGTCGACCGATCCGTCCTGAAGCGGCAGCTTTTCCATGTCTCCGCGCTTCCACGTGATGTTCTCCGCGCCGCGCCGTTCGGCGAGAGCCTTCGCCCGTTTCAGCACGTCTGCCGATCGATCGATGCCGACCACGCGCCTGGCCCACTGGGCAGATTCGACAGACAAGTATCCTTCGCCGCAGGCGATGTCGGCGACGTCGGCCGGCGGCAACAGCGTGCCAAGCGCGCGGGACCAGCCTGCCCAGCTTCTGCCCGGCACGAACTGCGCCCGGTCGGTGCCGTGGACGGCGAAGTTCTCCTTACGCAGCCGAATCACTTCCTGCAGCCGCGATTCGTCGCCGCGCACGGCCGGCGTGTGCGCCGCTTCCGCGAATTGCGCCTGGAGCGCTGACCACAGGCCGGCAAACCCGCCGTCGAGCAGGGCAGGGGCGAGGCGATAGAAGGCAAACCCGCCGCCGCGTTCTTCGACGACGAGCCCCGCTTCTTTGAGCAGGCGCAGATGGCGCGACACGCCCGATTGCGCGATGCCGAGGACGGCCGTCAGCTCGGTCACGTTCAGCCGGCCGTGCTTCCCCGCGAGGATGCGGAGCAGGCGCAGACGTGCCTCGTCGCCCAGCAGCCGGTAAAGCTCGCCGGCTTTTTTCATATACATGAATATATATTTATGTATATGACAAAGGCAAGCTGGGTGATCGGCGTTAGGCTCTGGGCTCTCGGCTCTGGGCATGCCCTGAAGCCCACAGCCGAGAGACCAAAGCCATCTATAATCCGTCCGTGCTGACAGGTTCCATGCTCGCGCTCGGTTTCCTTCATGGTCTCGGCGCCGATCACCTGATGGCCATTGCGGCGTTGTCGCTCGCCACGCCGCTCGGCCCGGCGCGCTACGCGCGCGCGTTCGGGCTGGCGCTGCGATTCGCGGTGGGACACGCCGTGCTGCTGGCGCTGGGGGCAGGGCTCGTGCTCTTTTTCGGCTGGCAGATTCCGGTGCGGTTCGAGCAGGGCGGGGAGTTCGTCGGCGGCTGTCTGTTGATCGTCCTCGGTCTCATCGTGGGGTGGCTGACCGTGTCAGGCCGCCTCTACGTGCACACACACGTACACGAGGCGGGCGAGCAGCGCGCCCATAGCCACTGGCACCTCCATCTCGGCCGCCAGCATTCCCATCGCCCGGCTATTCACACGATGTTGCCCGGCGTGCTCGGCGCCGTGTTCGCGGTCAGCGGCTTGAGGGCGCTCATTCTGTCGCTGCCGCTGTGGAACTCGACCGGCAGCGCGAATCATTTCTGGTCGCTGCTCTTCCTGGTCACGATCTTCGCAGTCGGCATCCTCATGTCGATGTCGCTCTTCGGCATCGTGCTCGCGCACACGCTCGCTGATCGACGCATGACGGGCCACGTCGCCCGGTTCTCGGCCGCCGCGACCGCGCTCAGCTCGCTGGCGCTCGGGATCTACTGGATTACAGGGCTCTGATTTCTTTGGTCTTGAAGAGGAAAAACACGCTGACGGCGAGCAACGCGACGCCGTTGAACGCGATGACGCTCGGGGCCGAGCTGACGCTGGCGAGATAGCCGCTGACCAGGCTGCCGAGCGGCATCCCGCCGCGAAACGCTACCAGATAGATGCTCATCACGCGCCCGCGCATCTCGTTGGGCGCGATCAACTGCACCAGCGACATCAGGCACGACACCACGATCATCAGCGTGACGCCGCTGGCGAACAGCAGCACGTAGCTCAACGGAAGCCATCGGCTCCATGCCACCAGCGCGATGATGATCCCGAGGCACCCCTCGACGAGCAGCGTGGCCCGTCCCATGTGCCGAAAGCGGCCGAGCCACGCCACCACCAGCGCCCCGGACACGGCGCCCGCGCCCGAGAACGACAACAGCACGCTGTAGAGCTCGACGCCGGAACCGAACACGTCCCGTGCGAACACCGGCAGCAGCGTCAGCATCGGAATGCCGAAGAACGCCGTCGCCGCGCCGAGCACCATCAGCGCCATGATGCTGCGCTGTTCGCGCACGTAGGCGATGCCCTGCTTCAGCTCGCCGAACATGTTCTGCGTACGCGCCGCGGGCAAATGTTTCAGGTGGAGCGACATCAGCGACAGGATGACCGCCAGAAACGACAGCGCGTTGATCGCGAAGCAGATGGCGAGCGCCGTCATGTCGGCGACCCCCCAGCGCTTCAGCATGGCGAGCGTGCCGCCCGCGAGGAGCGGCCCGAGCATCCGCGCGACGTTGAACTGAATCGAGTTCAACGCGATCGCGTTGGTTATATCCTGCTTGCCGACCAGCGAGGGGATGAGCGATTGATACGCCGGGCCGCCGAACGCCTGCGCGGTGCCTGTAATAAAGGAGAGCAGCAGGATATGCCACACCTCGACGACCCCGGAGTACACGAGCCCGGCGAGGATGGCTGCGGTGGAGAGCTGTACCCACTGCGATGCCATCAGCGTCAGCCGGCGATCGTGGCGATCGGCGACGACCCCGCCGATGAGCGTGAACAGCATGATCGGGAGCTGCTGCAGGAACGCGTCGAGCCCGAGGTAGAAGGCCGACGCCGTCAGCGACAGCACCAGCCAGTTCTCGGCAAGGCTCTGCATCCATGTGCCGATGCTCGAGAAACACGCGCCGAACCACAAAACGCGAAAGTCGCGGTGATGCAGGGCGGCGGCTATGCGACGCAGGCCCTTGAGTGGCGCGGGCGCTTCGGGGCCTTCGCTGGGAGTGGCGGGATGGGCCTGAGCCAACGGAAATTGCCCGTATCGTAACCGAATTCCACGTCAGTTTCTGCCCGCGTTCGGGGATTAGGGGTAGTATCGCTCCTCCAAAGAAGTGGATGCATGTCGGTGCAAAGAGATGAGCTATCGGCACTCAAGTTTCTCGATCGCCTCCACGGTCATCTGAAGCACGTCCGCGAGCCGCAGAAAGCGCTCCGCTACACGCTGCGCGAGACGCACGAGTTCTTCAACGCCTTACACGGTTGCATCGCGAGGCTCCAGCCCGGCCGGCCGCACGCAGAAATTCTCTTCAATATTCCCAAGGGCGCTCGCTGGAATCTGGACGACCTGACGCTGTTCATTGATCGCCGGCATCCGCCCGTGCAGCAGGATGTCGTGATGGCGCCGCTGAAACGGCGCGGCGGGGCGTGGGGCGCGTTGGCATTGAGCCGGCCTGGGGAAGGGTTCGGTCGTGACGACCGGCGTCTTGTCTCGCGAGTGGCCGCCGTGCTGTCGGACGCGATTCACCACATCGACAACGACCGCATGGTCGGCGTGCGCGACCGTATCGATCGAAAGATCATGGAGCAGATCGATCCCAAGGACCTGTTCTACCAGATTCTCGATGGCCTTCGTTCGCTGACTCAGTACGATCACTCATCGGCGCTGTTGATTCGAGCGGAGGACGATCCCGCGCTCGTCCTCGTTGCCGAGCAGATCGCGTGGGCGAAGGCGAAAAGTCATCGGATTGGCTTGCGCCTGCCAATTGTGCGGGAAACCGCGACGCTGCTCTTGACAGAGCAGGTCTACGGCTTCGATCGCCACGGCGAGCGATGGCAGGAGTGGAGTGGACGGGCTGCCGGCGACCTCGCATCGCTGCTCGATTACAACGCCGATGGCCGTGACGGCGACGGCGGCGGCCTTCGCGAAGGCTCGATGCTGTGCGCACCGCTGGTCACGCGCGATGGTCTGATTGGAATTCTGAAGATCGCGGCACGGTATCCGGCGCAGCTCACGCCCTACGATGGCGAGCTCGTGGAACATTTCCGCTCGCAGGCGGCCGTGGCGATCCAGAACCTGCACCGGACGGCGTCGCTCCGCGCGCGAGTGGTGACCGCCGAACGGAAGCACGCCATGGCCGAGCTTGCGCGCAGCGTGTCGCACGACGTGAACAACGCGCTGGGGTCGATGCTGCCGCTGGTGCAGCAGATGCAGGAAGATCTGCGCTCAGGCCTCCACAAGCCTGATGTGCTGTGCGAAGACCTCGAGCAGGTTCAGAAATCGCTGCAGGTCTGCCGCCGGATTTTCGGCGGCATGCTCTCGTTTTCACGCGGCGCGGCCCGGCGAAGCCGGCATGGATACGTGCGGCGGGCGTTCGAGACGGCATCGGCGATCTTGAAATACGGAATGGGCCGCCGAGGCATCCAGCTCGACACCGAGATTCCCGAAGATGCGCCGGCGGTCGCGTGCGGTCAGAGCGAACTGGAGCAGGTCCTCCTCAACCTCCTCACGAATGCACGGGAGGCCACCCTCCCGGGCGGACGGATTGCGGTCGTGGTAGAACCGGCTCCTGAAATCCATGCGGATTTCGATCCGCGATACCGGATGCGGGATTCTGCCGGAGGATCTGCCGAAGGTGATGGAACCGTTTTTCACGACAAGGCCTCATGGTAACGGACTTGGCCTCCCGATTTGCCGCTCTATCCTCTGGGAAATCGGCGGAACGATTACTCTCGAGAGCGAGCCGGGCGTCGGGACACACGTGGAGCTGACGCTCCCGCTGGCGGCGCACCATTCGCAGGTCCAGGCGTCATGACGGGATCGCGGATTCTCGTGGTCGACGATGAGCCGGGCATTCTTCGAGCGGTGGAGCGGGTTCTCGGCGATACGCATCACGTGCGTGGAACGAGCTCGGCAAAAGACGCCGTCTCGCTCGCCGCAGAATTTCTTCCCGCGCTGGCGATCGTCGACATCAGAATGCCCGAAGTCGATGGCTTCGAGCTGATGGCCAGACTGAAGGCGCGTCTTCCGCAGATCGACGTGATCCTGATGACGGGCAGCGTCGATGACCTCGACGAGAAGCTGATTCGAGCGATCAAGAATGCCGCGTTCTACTTCATTCAAAAACCATTCGACCGTGAAGTGTTGAAGACGCTCGTCGAGCGATGTCTGGAATTGCAATGGCGGCGCGAAGCGCATCGCCGCCATCTTCAGCGTCTCGAGAACGAGCTGTCGCAGGCTCGCACCTTTCAGCAGAGTCTATTGCCCCCGCGCGAGGCGATGGTGAACGGGCTGTCGGTGTGCAGCCAGTACCTCCCGTGCTCGGAGATCGGGGGCGATTTATACGACTACGCGCCGGCGGATTCGGGGCAGACGGCGCTGCTGGTCGCCGACGTGTCGGGACACGGGCTGGCGGCGGCGATGATGACCAGCGTGGTGAAGAGCGCATTCCACGCTGCGCGCGTCGATGGGTATGACCCGCTGACCGTGGTCCATCGCGTATGGGCCGGCCTGGCGGCATTCGGTCCTGAGAAATTCGTGACCCTGTTCGCGGCGTTGATCGCGCCGGAGGGCACTCACCTGCGCTATGTCAGCGCGGGCCATCCGCCGGGACTGTTGTGGAAGGACGCCGATCCTGTGTGGCTGGCGAGCACGGGCCCGCTGATCTCTCCCGCACTTCCGGGCTCGATGTGGTCGATCGAATCGGTGGCGATGCGGCCAGGCGACCGGTTGCTGCTCTATACGGATGGCGTCACGGACGCGCTCGAATCGGATGACGCTGCAGCGCCATCACAGATCATCGACGCGATGCATCGCGAAACCGACGGAGGCATGCAGTTATTGGATGCGATTCTCGCTGACGTGCAGCAAAAACTCGACGGAAGCCCCCAGCCAGATGACGTCACGCTGATGACGGCGAGCCGCCTCATCTAAGCTGTCAGCTCTCAGCTGTCAGTTTCAGGTCTTAAATCTTAGCTTTTAGCTCTTAGCTTTCAGCGTTTCTTCCGGCTCTTGCATTGGCAGTCCGGTTCGATCTACGATGGCGAAAATAAAGCGAAAGTCAGGAGCGCCATGCCGTCAGCCGCCATCGACCGTGATTACCTCGAATCGCTTCTACGCGATCGGGGTCTGACCCCCGTACTAGCAAGGGGGTCAGACCCCGTAACAGGGTCAGACCCCCTTCGCTGGCTCGTGCCGACCGGGATGACCGAGCTTGACGCGCGGCTCGAAGGCGGCCTGCCGCGCGGTCATCTATCTGAAGTCATCGGCCCGCGGTCGTCAGGGCGCCTCGCGATTCTTGTCTCGGCGCTGGCGGGTGCGACGTCTCGGGGCGAAGCGGTGGCGCTCGTCGATCCGCTCGACATGTTCGACCCCGTGACCGCATCGGCCAGCGGAGTCGATTTTCAGCGGATGCTGTGGATTCGCGGCGAATCGTCTGGCTCTGCGCGCGTCAGCCTCTCATCCGAATACGGCACTCTGCAGAAGAACCTCGACCGCGCCGTCAAGGCACTGAACATCGTCCTGCAGGCAGGCGGCTTTGGATTGGTGGTGCTCGATCTGGGCGAAGTCGCCGTGCAAACGATTACGCGGCTGCCGTATACCACGTGGTTGCGCCTGCACCGCGTCATCGAGGGCAGCGAAACGGCGTGCGTCCTGATTGGCAGCGAGCCCATTGCGCGGAGCAGCGGGGGAGTCACGGTCCAGTTGGCGTCAGGCTCCCGGCTTCAAGCTCCTGGCCTGAACGCGCGTGTCATCCGAGCCCGAAAAATGGAGAGCGACGAGTATGTTCGCGTGCCTTTATCTGCCGCGGCGGGTTAATTCGCTGCTTATCAGAGCAGAGAGCAGAGGGCAGAGGGCGAACATGACCCTCGTGCAACTCGCCCGTGATTTTTCGCCGCGCGTCGAGACGCATGGAGACGACACGGTTACGCTCGACATCAGCGGGCTCGGCAGCCTTATCGGCGAGCCGCGAGCGATAGGCGAAGAGCTGCGCCGCACCGCCGCCGATGCCGGGCTGGGCGTGCACATCGCGATAGCGGCTTCGTCGACGGCGGCGATCCTTCTCGCGCACGCACGCGCGGGCTTGACCGTGGTGCCGCGCGGCGACGAAGCCGCGGCGCTGGCGCCGCTGCCGCTCAGGGTACTGACGCAGTTGGGCTTCAGACTTCAGGCTTCCGACGCCGGGCTTGGCCCGCGCCCAGGAGTCGGGAGTCGAGAAACTGGAGCCCGAAGCCTGGAGCCCGAAGTCGACCAGTTCCACCGTTGGGGGCTGCGTACTCTGGGCGAACTGGCGGCCCTCCCTTCCAGTGAGCTCTCCGCGCGTCTCGGCCAGACCGGCCTCCGTTGGCAACGTTGGGCGCGCGGCGAAGACATGCGGCCGCTGGTTCCGGCCGGCGTGGCTGAGTCGTTCGAAGAATCGCTCGACCTCGAATGGCCGATTGATGGGCTCGAACCGTTGTCCTTCGTCCTGGCGCGGCTGTTCGAGCCGTTATGCGATCGGCTCGAGCGCGGCGATCGCGGCGCGGTCGTGCTGCGCGTCACGTTGACGCTGGTCACGGGACCTCGCCATTGCCTCGGCGAAGGCGGGCGCGACCGGCACGAGCGTGTACTGGAGCTCCCGGCTCCGATGCGAGATGCGCGCGTGCTGCGCACGCTGGCGCTGCTCGATCTCGAGTCGAACCCGCCGCCGGCGGCGATCGATCGTGTCGCCGTCGGTGTCGACGTCGCCGAGGGGCGCGTCCTGCAGTTCGGGTTGTTCGCGCGCGCGCTGCCGAACGACACGCTCGCGACGCTGCTCGCGCGGCTCGGCGCGCTCATGGGCGGCGACCACGTCGGCGCGCCCTCGCTCGTCGACACCCATCGCCCAGGCGCCTTCGCGATGGCGAAGTTCGATCCACCACGCACCTTTACTAATCCCCAATCCCCAATCCCTAGTTCCAAGTCAGCGGCAGTATTGAGGCGCTTCAGGTCGCCGATTCCGGCGCGCGTGGTCGTCGAACAAGGACGCCCGATCAGAGTCACGACCGATCGTCGCGGCTGCGCCGGCGGGCGCGTCGAACGCAGCGAAGGACCATGGCGGTCGTCAGGTGACTGGTGGCGTTCTTCGCACGCGCCCCACGCATTCCACGCTACGTCGCCGTGGAATTGCGATGAGTGGGACGTGGCATTAATTGATGGAACGACCTATCGGATCTCCCACGCGCACGATGCCGGCGCGTGGTTCGTTGACGGAATGGTGGACTGAGCAGAATTGGAAGATCAACAATCTTCAATCTGACAACACTCTTCACTCTATCAATCTTCCAATCTTCCATTGTGAAGTGTTATGTATCTCGAGTTGCACGCAAGCTCCGCGTTCAGTTTTCTGGAAGCGGCCTCCTTACCTGAAACGCTGATCGCGCAAGCCGCCCGCTACGGGTATCCCGCGATGGCCCTGCTCGATCGCGACGGCGTCTACGGCGCCCCACGCTTCCATCGCGCGGCGACGGCCGCGGGCATCAAGGCCATCATCGGTGCCGAGCTCACGATTACCCGGCCTTCGCTCAGCTCTCAGCTCTCAGCTCTGCGGATTCCTGTCCTCGTCGAGACCGCCGAAGGCTACCGGAACCTCTGCCGCCTCATCACGCGCATGAAGATGCGCGCGCCGAAAGGCGAGGGCGCCCTTACGCTCGACGAGCTCGACGGGCAGACGCGGGGTCTTATCGCGTTCGCGGGGCGCGAGCTGCTCGGGTTTCAGAAATACGGCGTCGGCGGGTTGATCGATCCGCTCGTCGGCGTGTTCGGCCGCGGCAGTGTGTATGTCGAAATTCAGCGCCATCTCCTGCGCGACGAAGAGGCGGACAACCGCATGCTCGCCGACATCGCCGGAACGTTTCACGTGCCGATTGTCGCAACCAACGGCGTGCGCTTCGCCGATCCGGCCGAGCGGCCGCTGTGGGACGTGCTCACCTGCATTCATCACAAGACGACGCTGGCGCAGGCAGGAAAGACGCTCGCGCGCAATGCCGAGCGCTATCTCAAGCCGCCAGAAGAGATGGCACGGCTGTTCCGCGATCTGCCCGAGGCGCTGGCGTCGACCAAGGCGCTCGGCGAGCGGCTCGATTACACGATGGCCGATCTCGGGTACCGGTTTCCCGATTATCCGGTGCCGCCGGGCGAGACGCACATCTCGTTTCTCCGCAAGCTGACCGATCTCGGCGCCCGCGAGCGGTATCGGCCGTATCACGACCGCGCCAGGGCGCAGATTGCGCGCGAGCTCGATCTCATCGCGCGTCTCGATCTCGCCGGCTACTTTCTGATCGTCTGGGACATCGTGAATTTCTGCCGACACAACGACATCCTCGTGCAAGGGCGCGGATCCGCGGCCAACAGCGCCGTCTGCTACAGCCTCGGCATCACCGCCGTCGATCCCGTGGGCATGGATCTGTTGTTCGAGCGCTTTCTTTCTGAAGAGCGCGGCGAATGGCCCGACATCGACCTCGATCTGCCGAGCGGCGATCGCCGCGAGCGGGTGATTCAGCATGTGTACGAGAAATACGGCCGGCTCGGGGCGGCAATGACGGCCAACGTCATCACCTATCGCGGCAAGAGCGCGGCGCGCGAAGTCGGGAAGACGCTCGGCATCGAGGCGACGCAAGTCGATCGTCTCGCGAAGGTGATGAACCAGTTCGAGTTCATCGATCCGGCCGACACGCTGCGCAAGCGGATGGTCGAGGCCGGCTGCGATCTGGATCACCCGACATTCCGATGGTTCGCCGAGTTATGGAACCGCATGCTGGACCTGCCGCGACATCTCGGACAGCATTCCGGCGGCATGGTGATCTGCCAGGGGCAGCTCGACAGCGTCGTGCCGCTCGAGAATGCGAGCATGCCCGGCCGCGTCGTCCTGCAATGGGACAAGGACGATTGTTCCGACATGGGCCTCGTGAAAGTCGATCTGCTCGGCCTCGGCATGATGGCGGTGTTGCAGGATGCGATCACATTAGTGAATGAACCGGGCCTAGAGCCGAGAGCCAAGAGCCAGGAGTCCATCGTCGATTTGGCACATCTTCCCCCCGACGATCCGGCCGTGTACAAGATGCTGCAGGACGCCGACACCATCGGCGTATTCCAGGTCGAATCGCGCGCCCAGATGGCGACCCTGCCGCGGCTGTGTCCGGAGCGTTTCTACGATCTTGTCGTCGAAGTCGCCATCATTCGCCCGGGCCCCATCGTCGGCAACATGGTGCATCCCTATTTGAATCGGCGCGCGGGGCGCGAACCCGTGACCTACGCGCACCCATCGTTAGAGCCGATTCTCGCGCGCACGCTCGGCGTGCCGTTGTTTCAGGAGCAGTTGCTGCGGATGGCGATGGTCACCGCCGGCTTCACCGGCGGGCAGGCCGAAGATCTGCGGCGCGCGCTTGGCTTCAAGCGATCCGAGAAGCGCATGAAAGACGTCGAGATCAAGCTGCGCGCAGGCATGGCGAACAACGGAATCACGGGGGACGCCGCCGAGCAGATTATTTCGTCGATCACGGCATTCGCGCTGTATGGATTTCCCGAGTCGCATGCCGCGAGCTTCGCGCTGCTCGCGTACGCCAGCGCGTATTTAAAGGTGCATTTTCCAGCGGCGTTCTACACCGCGCTCCTCAACAACCAGCCGATGGGGTTTTATCACCCGGCCACGCTGGTGAAGGACGCGCAGCGCCGCGGCGTGCGCTTTACCGGCGTCGACGTGCAGCGCTCCGACTGGCTGTGCCGTGTGGACGCAGACGGCTCGGTCCGACTTGGGCTGAGATACGTATCTGGCCTGCGCGAAGAGATCGGGAAGGCGATTGAACACGCGGTCAACCGCATGCCGGGAGCCCGGAGCCAGGGGCCGGCAGCCCTCATATGCCCCAAGTGCGGGTGCGACGATGAGTCGATGATCGAGACGGTGAAAGCTGGCACATATTTCTGCAACACGTGCTCGCACGACTGGTCTTTCCCCGCACGCCCCACGAACCCGACGCAACGCACGCTGCCCATTGAAGCGCCTCCGCGCTTCAAGTCGGTGGACGATTTGGCAACGCGTACCGGCATTCGCCGCGAAGAAGTGCAAACGCTCGCCGACATCGGCGCGTTTGCGTCCTTTGGCTACGAACGCCGCGAAGCGTTGTGGCAGGTAGAAAAGGCGATACGCCCTGCTGGCGAACTCTTCCAGGGCGCTGAATCCCAAGAGGGATTGGGGACTGGGGATTCGGGATTAGCAGAGCAGTGTCCGCTGCCAGCAATGTCTGCGGAAGAGAGATTGGTCGCGGACTACGCCGGTACGCATCTGACGATCGGCCCCCACCCGATGGCCATGCGCCGGCCCGAGTTGGCGATGCGCGGGGTTTTGCGCGCTGTCGACCTGCCACGCGCGCGCGATGGGCGGCGCATTCGCGTGGCCGGCAGCGTCATCACGCGGCAGCGCCCTGGCACGGCCAAAGGGTTTGTCTTTCTCACGCTCGAAGACGAAACCGGCATCGCGAACATCATCGTCCGGCCCGATTTGTTCGACCGCGATCGATTCAAAATTCTGGACGAGCCGTTTCTGCTCATTGATGGAATCCTGCAAAACCAGGACGGCGTAACGTCGGTCAAAGCCGAACGTTTACACGCGCTTGGCGGTGTTGCGATCGACATTGACTCGCATGACTTTCATTAAGTCCGCTCGAGCGCTGTGGTAATCTAGGCGCTTAGCTATGAAAAATTCAGCTCTATTGCTGTGCGCTGTGTGGATGGCCGCGCTCGCGTCCCCGGTGCTCGCACAAACTTCGGCTGCCGATCGTCGAATCGATGTCACCGTGCTCGACGAGCAGGGGCTGGGCGTCGTCGGCGCACGCGTGACCGCGACATTGCGCGCCGCGAATATCAGCCGGACGGTGTCGAGCGCGAATGAGCGGTTCTCACTGGCGGGTCTGATGCCGGGCTCCTACACGCTCCGCGTGTCGGCGTCGGGTTTCCAGGTGCAGGACGTGACCGTCGATGTGACGACCGAGATGATGCAGACCGTCGAGGTCCGTCTCAAACCCGCCGGCTACGCAGAGCAGCTCGTCGTGACGGCGACGCGCTCGGAACAGCTCATCACCAACGTGCCGGCCAGCATCAACATCGTATCCAACGAACAGATCGAGCGATCTCCAGCGGTCGTCGCAGACGACGTGCTGCGGCAGGTGCCGACATTCAGCCTGTTCCGGCGAACCAGCAGCATCGCGGCGAACCCGACCGCGCAGGGCGTCTCGCTGCGGGGCATCGGGCCGAGCGGCGTGAGCCGCACCCTCGTACTGCTTGACGACGTTCCGTTCAACGATCCGTTCGGCGGCTGGGTCTACTGGACGCGCGTGCCGATGATGAACGCCGAACGCATCGAAATCATCGACGGTGCCACCTCGAGCCTGTACGGCAACTACGCAATGGGCGGGGTCATCAACATCGTCACGCACCGTCCGACACCGCGGTCGCTCGTCTTCAAGCCGCAGTACGGCAACCGCTCTACTCCGAAGATGGATTTGTTTGCCAGCGACGTGTGGGGCAAGTTCGGCGTCACCTTCGATGCGACCAGCCTGCAGACCGATGGATATACCATCGTGGCCGAGGAAGAGCGCGGCGCGGTCGACAACGAAGCGAACGTCGGGTATCAGAGCTTCAGCACCAAAATCGACTACAACCCGAACGATCGCGTCAACCTGTTCGTTCGCGCGGGCGTGTTCGACGAGGACCGGAACAACGGCAAGATCGGCGAGGTCAACGACACCAACTGGAAGTACGGCAACGGCGGCGCGCGGCTGAGGTTCGCCGAAGGCAGCACAGTCGAGGCGCGCATGTTCTTCGACAACGAGGATTTCTTCCAGAATACCTACGCCGTGCCGGCCGCGACGCCGCCGCGCAGCCAGAGCAATCTGTCGCTCGAGAAGACGGTGCCGACCAACGCTTTCGGATCGATGGTGCAGTGGTCGCGTCCGTTCCAGTTCGGCTCGCGCTCGCACGTCCTGTCGGCGGGAACCGATTACCGGTGGATCGACGGCGACAGCGACGAGCTCACCTACGCGCTCCCGACAGGGCTGACGCCGCTCATCCATCGCGTCGCAGGGGGCACGCAGCGGTTCGTGGGCGTGTTCGGGCAGGATCTGATCGAAGTGACGCCGAAGCTACAGGTGACACTTAGCGCCCGCGTCGACAGCTGGAGCAACTACGATGCCCACAACCTCGAGACGGTGATCGCGACAGGACAGCCGACGCCTGCGCATCGCGAGTCGCTGGCCGACAAATCCGACACGACGGTCAGCCCGAGACTGGCCGCGCTCTATCGCGCGACCGATCGGATTTCGGTGTGGGGCAGCTTCAGCAAGGGTTTCCGTGCGCCGACGCTCAAAGAGCTCTACAGTCCGTTCCGCGTCGGCCAGGTGCTGACGCTCGCGAATGAGACGCTGGGCCCTGAGCGGCTGACCGGTGAGGAGGTCGGCGTCAGCGTCGCGGCGACGGAGCGTGTCACGGTGCGCGGGACGTTTTTCAACAACCGCGTGAATAATCCGATTGCCAACGTCACCGTGGCGACGAATAACGTGCCCGTCACACCCGGGTGCGCCGGCGTACCGACCTGCCGCCAGTTGCAGAACCTTGGCAGCACGAACATCGCAGGGTTCCAGACCGATCTGTCGTATCGCCTGAACGGATACTGGGGCTTCTCAGCCTCGTACGTCTACGACATCGCGAAGGTGCACGAGTCGAAGGTCGACGCGGCGGGCAATGATCTGACGGGCAAGTATCTCGCCGAGGTCCCTAAGAATCGCGTGTCGTTGGGCTTGAACTACACCAACCCGCGCTATGTGAACTTTGCCATCGAGAATCAGTTCGTCGGCCATCAGTACGACGATGACCTCAATACAGCCGCGATCCTCCCGGGCGTTCCGGAGAAGCGGGAAGTGGGCCTGCCGAAGTACAACGTGATGAACCTGACGGTGTCGCGCACGGTCAATCGCAACGTCGATTTGTTCTTCGGTGTGCAGAACGTGTTTGACACGCTCTATTACGTAGGCACCAACCCCACGACAATCGGCACGCCGCGGCTGGTCAATGGTGGAATTCGGTTGAGCGTCGGCCGGTAGACAACAGAAGATCAGAAGACCAGAAGATCAGGAGAATTCTTTTCGAAAAAAATCTTCTCCTGATCTTCCAATCTCCTGTTCAAGACGTCATTGTCTCGTCGCGAAGCTCTCCCTCACTGCCCTCACGCGATTCCCGATTTCGAATGAGGCCTCGAACAGCGTGCCGACCTGGATGCCTCCCGGCAGCTTGTGGCGGCCGACGGCCGCAAGTGCCGCAGATGCAAGGCACCCGCAATTCGTGCAGTCGGGGTTGCCGCCAAATTGGCATGGCGTGATCGGCTTTTCGAAATTTGCCGACACACACGCCGTGGTCTTCGCGAAGATGCAGTCGTCCGGAGAGTCGGGCGGCAGGACATAGGCATCGAGCAGTGCCTCATGCGCGCGCAGCTTCGGGTACTTCGCCCGAAACTGGAGCAGGTCGGTCACCACCTTCTGGCGATCGTCCTTCGTGAGGCGCTCTGTGGATACTTCGCCGACCTGCGGCGTGTAGAGGCTGATCCAGATTTGCGAGACCGCTGGATTGGCCGACCAGAATTTCGCGAACTCTTCGAGATAACCGTCGCGACGCACCTGCTGGCGCGTCACGGTGCAGTGCACGCGGATGTCGTGCCCTTGGATGTGCTTCAGAATGCGCTCGTAGGTCGCAGGCTTGCGGCGTTCGTCGTGTTCCGGCTGTAATCCATCGATCGAGACGACGATCTGCAGACGGCGCAGGCCGGCCCACTCGATCGGAATGGGGCGCACGGCGCTCGTGACGAGCTGCGTGTAGATCCCCATATCGGCCATGCGCGGCAGGATCTCGTTGAGCTCGCGGTAGCGCACCAGCGGCTCGCCTCCCACGATGGAGACGTGCAGCGGCTTGTGCTTGTCGAGAAGCGCGAACATCGCATCGACGAGATGCTGTCCCTTGAAGTCCTGCAGCTCGCGCAGCTTGACGTCACCGCCAAGGTGATCGCTGCCATAGGCGTAACAACCCGGACACGTCAGCGGGCACTCGCGTGTGATCTCAATCGACAGGTTCGGCTTATGCCCGGCCAGTATCCGGCCCCAGGCCTTGATGATCCCTTCCATTCAGCTCCTCGTCGCCACCGATTACTCATCACTAACCACCAACCGCTAACCACCCACCAGAGCCCCAACTGTACCAGAACGCCCGACGGTTCCGCAGCGTATTGCACCTGCCCGCCTTCGCCAAGGCTCAGGCGAGGCATAATACGTTTCGTAGTGCCCGCGCATCCTGCCGGCAGGGCCGCATACACACATGATCAGACGCCGCCGTTCGAAGCTGCATGGTTGGGGAGTATTCGCCACGGAACGCATTCCGAAAAACAAGCGGATCATCGACTATGCGGGCCAGAAGATTTCGCATCAACAGAGTCTCACGCGCGAGAACCGCTACATGAAGCGCGGCTTGATCTGGTGCTTTCAGATCAACCGCCGCTGGGTGCGCGACGCTGCGGTCGGGGGCAACATCGCGCGGTTCATCAATCATTCCTGCAAGGGCAACTGTTACGTGCAGATCGTCGGCGACGTCATCTGGATACGCGCCGCGCGCACCATCCGCAAGGGGGAAGAGCTCACCTACGACTACATGACCGACGGCGAAGGCAAGATCAAGTGCCGATGCCGTCCGGGGTGTCAGAGGCTCTTGTAAGAAAGTGGAAAGTGGAAAGCCTAAAGCCTAAAGTCCAAAGTCTAAAGCCCAAGAAACCGCTGCGTTTCTCGCCAGATGACATCGAGGCTGTTCTTCAGTTGATGCGTATCGTCGAGCATGTGGAGCGTCGCCTGGCTCTGGTGCCGCGCGAAGCGCTCGACGAGGTCGGGGTCGACGGACTCATCCTGCCGACCCTGGAAGATCAGCAGAGGCAGGTTCAGCCGACGCGTTCCGGGGTGATAGCGCTCGGCATCCTCGTAGAAGCCGAACCCCAGTCTCTCCGGCCGATCTAGCGCGTAGTGGAATACCTCGATGTGGCCGGCGTTCCGCCAGCCCTCGATGCCGCCCGGCCTCACCTCGGACCAGCGATCCCATTCGAGCTCGACGGCAGGCGCCAGCAGGACCAGCCGCGAGATCGGATGCTGCGGATTCTCCCCTTGGCGGGCAGCGGCTTCGACGGCCACGAACCCGCCGAGGCTCGACCCGATCAGCACGACATCCGTCGGCGGCAGCGCGGAGATGTGCGCCTCCAGCTGCTGCAGCATCCGTGTGACGGTCAGTGTGGCAAACGCCGGCTGATTGAGATCCGGGCACAGAAACGTGATCCCGTGCCCGGCGAACCGCTCGGCAAAGAACGTTGCTTTCGAGGAGTCCGGCGAGGACGCAAACCCGTGAAGGTACACGACGACCACGTGCGCCTGAGAATATAATGGTTCCATGCTGCTCAGACGTCACGCCCCGATTCCGTCTTCGGAAATCACCGATAAAAAGGTGTACTTGCGGCGAAGGGAATTCATTCAGGCCGCAGCGCTGACGACCGTCGGAGCGGCTGCCGGCGCCCTCGGGATGAACGAGGCCGACGCCCAGTCGTGGCCGCGCGTGAAGGTGCCCGGCCCGATCGAAAAGTCTGGCTGGGGCAAGGGCGAGAAGCCGAACGAGTATCAGGACATCGCCACCTACAACAATTTCTATGAGTTCGGCACCGAGAAGAGCGATCCGGCGGTCAACGCGCACACCCTCAAGACGACGCCCTGGAAGGTGAAGATCGACGGTCTCGTCAGCAAGCCCGCCGACTACAACCTCGAAGACCTCGTCAAGCCGCATGCGTTGGAGGAGCGCATCTATCGCCTCCGCTGTGTCGAGCGGTGGTCGATGGTGATTCCGTGGGTCGGGTTTCCGCTGTCGACGGTGCTGAAGCGGATCGAGCCGACGTCGAACGCGAAGTACGTCGAATTCACGACGCTGCTCAATCCCCAGCAGATGCCCGGCCAGCGGCGCCAGGTGCTCGAGTGGCCTTACACCGAAGGGTTGCGCCTCGACGAAGCGATGCATCCGCTCGCGATTCTTGCGGTGGGACTCTACGGCGAGTACCTGCCGAACCAGAACGGCGCGCCAATCAGGCTGGTCGTCCCCTGGAAGTACGGGTTCAAGAGCATCAAGTCGATCGTGCGCATCCGGTTGACCGATCGGGAGCCTATGAACAGCTGGCAGCTGAGCGCGCCGAACGAGTACGGCTTCTATTCGAACGTCAATCCCGAGCGTGACCATCCGCGATGGTCGCAGGCCCGCGAACGCCGCATCGGCGAGTTTCTCATGCGTCCGACATTGATCTTCAACGGTTACGGCGATCAGGTGGCGTCGTTGTACTCCGCGATGGATCTGAAGAGATACTATTGAAGCCGCTCGTCTTTGCGGTCGCGCTCGTTCCGTTCGCGCACCTGATCTGGCGCGGGTTCAACGGCGACCTCACCGCCGACCCGCTCGTCGAAATCACCAACCAGACCGGTGTCTGGACCCTCCGGTTCGTGGTCATCACGCTCGCCATTACGCCCCTTCGCCGTGCGACCGGCTGGAACCCGATTATCCGCTTCAGGCGCATGCTCGGGTTGTTTGCCTTTTTCTATTCCATGCTTCACTTCCTCACGTATCTCGTGGGCGATCGGTTTGCGAGCCTCGATTTTCCGGACGGCTTCCTTGCCTGGAGCACTCTCGTCAACCTGCTGGCGTCGATCTGGGAAGATGTCGCCAAGCGGCCGTACATCACCGTCGGGTTCATCGCGTTTGTGTCGATGATTCCGCTGGCGCTGACGTCGACAACCGGATGGATCCGCCGGCTTGGCGGCCGGAACTGGCAGCGGCTGCACCGCCTTGTCTACGTGACGGGGATCGCGGGCGTTCTGCATTATTGGTGGCGCGTGAAGGCCGACACGCTGCATCCGCTGATCTACGCGG
>CAWAPZ010000007.1:0-220141 GCA_963784045.1 Vicinamibacterales bacterium | reverse complement strand
AGCCCAGCCGTCGTCACGGATTCTAGTCGAGGTCGAGCTGTCCGACTGGATCGCTCCTGATCCAAGCGCCGCGGCGGAGTCGTGCGTGGCCCTCGCGGACGATCTGATCCGCGCCGTTCGTTGAACCGCGTCGCTCCGGTAATTGCTAGACCTCGGAAGCGCGCCGGGCGGGTCAAGACCGCGCAGCGCCGGAGGGCAGTCTTGACGCGCCCAAGCGATTCCGAACAATCGAGCACCGGAGCGACGCGAAGCCGAGGACAATGCCCTCCAACTACCAGGGAGCGGGCTGCCCCCGAACCAGACAACCGGCCCTAGTTGCGTCTGTCAGAAAAATGTGTCATTTTTTCTGACAAAAAGGCGCCCAAATTGGCCACTCAAACCGTTGATTCACAGGTATTAAGGCGAATTAAAGGCCGAGGTAGAGGGTCGGTGTTCACGCCGGCGGACTTCGTGGACCTTGCCGGCCGGGCCGCCGTTGACCAGACCCTCTCCCGTCTGGCCAAAGCCAGCACTCTCCGGCGGTTGGCCAGAGGCGTCTACCTCTACCCTCAGCAGCACCGCTCTCTTGGAGAGTTGCGGCCATCCGCTGAGGTCATCGCCAAAGCCCTTGCCGGACGCGACAGGACTCGGCTTCAGCCCTCCGGCGCGTACGCAGCGAACCTGCTCGGACTGTCCGAGCAGGTGCCGATGAAAGTCGTGTTCCTGACCGACGGCCCGAGCCGCCTGGTACGGGTCGGCCAGATGACGATCCAGCTTCGGCGGACGACACCGCGCAACATGGCAGCCGCAGGGCGCCTCAGCGGTCTCGTCATCCAGGCTTTCAGGCATCTGGGCAAAGAGCACATCACGCCCGAGCGGGTCGCGCATCTCAGACGAACGCTGCCGGCGCAGAAACGGCAAGAGCTCACCGATGACATCAGGCTCGCGCCTTCCTGGATGCACCCGATTCTGCGCGAGTTGGCGAGGGGATGAGCGGTTGCGCCTGAAATTCCTGGAGCTGCCTTCGGACGAGCGCCGGCTCTACATCGAGCAGGCAGCAGCCCGGCGCAATGTGCCGGAGGTGATGCTCGAAAAAGACTTCTGGGTGAGCTGGGTCCTCGCCGTCCTGTTCGAATCGAGGTTCGGCGACTTCCTCGTATTCAAGGGCGGCACGTCCCTGTCGAAAGTGTTTGCGGTCATCGACCGCTTCTCCGAGGACATCGACCTCTCTCTGTCACCTGCCTTCCTGGGCCTTGACGACGCCGCCCCGCCAAGTCGAACGCAGGCCGATTTGTGGATGAAGAAGGCCGAAGCCGCGTGCGCGGCGGCCGTGAAGGATCAACTTCGACCGGCGCTGGAGAAGACTGCCGTCGAAGTTCTCGGCAACCGATCAGAGGGCTGGTTCGAGTTCGCCATCGACGAGGCGAGCAATTCGCCGGTCCTCCTGTTTCACTATCCGACGACACAGCCCACTGGTTTCGCCTATCTCAAACGCACCGTGAAGCTGGAGCTCGGATCGCTCACGGATCAACAGCCAACCGAGGCGGCATCCCGTCCGCCCATGGATCGCCGACGTGCTGGAGGAAGCGTTCGACGACTGGCGGTGCCACGTCGTTGCGCTCGATGTTCACCGAACGTTCTGGGAGAAAGCCACGATTCTTCATAGCGAGCATCATCGCCCGGCCGACAAGCCGACGCCCGATCGCTTCTCACGTCACTATGCAGACACAGTAGCCCTGGCTCAGGACCGCGTAGCTTCCACCGCCGTCGGCCAGGGTGATTTACGTGATCGCGTTGTTGCCTGGAAGAGCCGATTCTTCGGCAGTGCGTGGGCCCGCTACGACCTTGCGCGGCCGGATACGTTCAGGCTCGTGCCGCCGAAGGAGCGAGAAGCTGCCCTTCGGCAAGACTACGCGGCAATGCGCGACATGTACCTGAGCGAGCCAAGAACGTTCGACGACATCCTCCGCGCTCTGGCCGACCTGGAGCGGCGCATCAATTCTGAGACGAGCGACGCGAGGCCGTGGCCGTCACGGCACCGATTGACGCCCAAACGCGGCTCGCGTCAACTCGATCGGGCTCGCGCCGTCCAGCGGAAGAATTGGGGTCTGCGAGAGGAACCGCATCAGCTCCTCTGGCGACTCGGGTTCGGTCCGTCGAGCGTCCCCCGATTGAGCCATGAATGCGAAGTCGTTCAAGGTGCCAAGCAAGCTACGGTTCCTGGTCCGGCCGAACGCCAACTCCGACATCCGCATCCGCTCATCAGCGATGTCCGCGGCGGCGACGCCGACGATGGCCAGCCTCTCGCACACCGCGTCCGGAAACACCGTGCCCAGCCGCTTCGACTTCGCGTGATCGGAATGACGACCGGAAGTCGAGACCGTTCGCTGATGAACAGCAGGTGCTGACGTCGGCCGATCCGGAGGATGTTGCCGTACCAGTCGCCGAGCCGCGTCGTGGACTCGACGGGCGGCAGGTCGCCGACCTGTTTCAACCGCACGAGCAGCTTCTGCGTGCACCGGAGAACGACCATCAGTTCGTGAACCTACAGTACGACATCGGGGAGCTCAATCACGAGCACGACGGCCGGCGCGATCGTGATCTGGATCTGTGCACGCAACCGGGTGCGGATCTGGACGCGATCCGGGCCGCGTTTGTCCGGACGATCTGGACACTGACACGGGGCGTGAGCGACCCGGCTCGCCGGGCCTGTGCCGACCCAGATGCGCGGGAGGCCGGGTCGCTCACGCCCCTCTCCTCCTCCCATCCTCTCTTCAGCGGGCGGCCCGGCCGGCAAAAGGCGCCGGCCGACAAAGACACGGACATCGGCGCAAGTATCGGCAGCTATGAGGCTTCGCAACCAAGGCGTACGGTGGGGCGACGATCGACCGTGCACCTCCGCCATCATCATCCCGATGGTCGATGGGGCTGCTGGCCCGCTGGCTATCGTTCCCCCTCCTCGGCCCCCTCGTGTCGAGACCTGGCCGCGGACGGAAGCCTCCAGGGGAAGAGAGAAGACGCCCTCTGAACGCGCCCGGTTGGATGAGATCTGCGGGTGACGGCGTTACGATCCGAGAGAGGCGGATCGCCACTATGGAGCTCAGTGATTTCGCGATCGGCGAGACGTTCTGGACGCATGCCGGAGCGTTCCGCTGCACCGACATCGGCACCCGCGTCGTGGTCGCCGTGAAGCTCGGACCGCGCGAGGTCTCGAGGGCCGAAAGCGTGGATGGAGAGCTTCGGATCACCAAGCGGATCGACGACGACCCGAGCTGGTTGAACGGACCGCCGTACGCCATCGAGGAGCTGGTGTTCGACGAGAATGAGCTGGTGGGTTGCTTCCGTTCCGAGGCCGAACTGCTGAGTGATGGCGAGGACAATTGACGGCGTTCGCGTGCAGCCGACGCCTTCAGGCGACGCCGGCCATCGGCGCCAGGTGGCTGTAGGCATGCGGCAACACCAGCGGCTCGATCTTGCCAGCGCCTGACTCCATCGCCTTCCCCATGACCGGCGACGAAGCAGTCGCCAGCACCCGCTCGCCGTCCTGCGCCAGCATCGATAGAGAACCGTGTAGCGGTCGGTCGCGAAGGCGCGCTCGCATCGTTCAAAGCGGCGCCGATCGGCAGGTTCGCTGAGCCCCGCGAGGCCGCCTGTGCGGCGATCGAAATACCACCGCAGCTCGGTCAGGACCGGCTCGCTTAACGGCGACGCGAGTTGTGCCCACGCGTTCTTCTGAAGTCCTGCCCGGAACGTCTCCGAGGTGAGGTGGAACCACGATACGAATGGTCCAGGCGGGCAGCCTCTCGAGCAGCGGCGCGTGGCGCTGGAGGAAGTCGCGGAACTCGTCGTGCATCGGGTCGGCGTGCAGGTAAACGACGACCACGTGGCCGGATGGATGGACGCCGATCGGCAGGCGATCGGGGAAGTGGCGAACCCGTCGCTGATCGCCCTGACGGATGCTCAGATGCGGGGCGTCGTCGGCTGAAATCCCCCGGCTCGCGAGGTAGCCGAGCTTCTCAGTCGACGACGACATCCAGATGCTTTCGGGGTTCTCGAGAATCGCGTCCAGCAGCATCAGACGTTCGAGCGCGCGAGGCACGCCGGGCGGTCGGCGGAGCCGGCTATCGGGCTCGCCGATCGCCTCATAGATCGCCCGATGACGCACGTGATAGACGCGTCCCCGATTGTGCGCGCAGTCGTAAGTCGAGACGAACCCGAGCCGCACGAGGTTGGCGAAGAACTTCCGCGTCTTCTGGCCAAACACGATGCCCGCGAAGCTCGAATACTGGCGCATGACGCAGACGCCGGAGTGGCGTGCGACGAGCACCAGGAAGCGAGCCTGGCGGTCGGTGAATCCGCGCTTCGCGATCGTCTGAACCGCGTGCTCGAGATTCATCGCAACAACTCCTCAGCCAGGCGCGGATCGGGGGCGCGACCGCCGCTCTTCCCGGTGCTGGCGGTGATGGTGAGTCCGTAGCGGCGACCGCGACCGCCGCCTCCACCTCCGCCACTGCGAGAGCCGACAACACGCGCGGTGCCGGCGCTGTGACGACTGAATCCAGACGATGCCTTGGAGCTGGCGTGAGCGCCGCGGTAGTGCAGCGTCTCGACCTCGATGTCGAGCGTTCGGAGGTGCCCGTCGCGGTCCTCGTATTCGATGCGCGCGTCGGGAAACTGGACGTGGCCGTCATTGTCCGGGAGCTCGTGCTCGACGGCCCAACGATGGATCTCTTCCGGCGTTCGATCGGGCCGTCCGTCGCTCTCGGACTTGCCACGATTGCGCTCCTGCAGGAACTGCTGATACTCGCGCTTCAGCTCGTTGTCGAGAATGACGCGGCGGATGAAGGCACCGTCTTCGCGGAGGCGCTCGGCATCCTTGAGATAGGCGCGATAGACCTGCGCGTCGTGCATCAGCTCGCGCGGCCGGTGCACGGCGAAACGGGTGTGGCGTGCGCTTCGCACGCCGGCGTAGAACTCCTGCCGGGTCTTGGGCTCCTGGGGTCGGCCGCGCTCATCGTCAACATCGCGCCGGTCGCCGAACTCCTGCTCCACACCCGCCAATCGCAGAGTTTCGCGCTGCACGTTGGACCAGCGGTTGCGCTCGAGCACGTCGCGTCCTCGCTCGGTCAGCACGACCAGCGCGCGGTCGTTGCCGATGGCCGGGATGGTCTCGACGAGTCCCGAGTCTCTGAGGTGCCTCAGATCGCCCCGGTGCGGGTCGAGCGGACGGTCCTGGCCGTCGCGGAGATCGCCGGCGGGCACGACGCGGAAGGCGCCGACGGTGGCGAGCGTGCGAACCTCCGAGCCGCGCAACCTCACGTCGCTGTCTCGCGCCCAGACACGCTCGCGTTCCGGGCCGCGCGGCAGCTCGAGGTCGCGCGTGAACACATCGCGCGCATCGAGTGGCTCGCGCTCACGCGGATTGGACAGCCCTCCGCGGCTGCCCTGGCTCAGCTCGCGACCGTAGTCGTCGCGGTCGCGTGGGTCATCACTCCAGCGAGAATCAAAGTCCATAGAGCCCTCCTCTCAACGGATGCTGGGTACCAGGTGTCTCCACCAGGTCTCCAAAACTCTGGCGGATTCTGGAGGATAGGGGGCGTACGCCAGAGAACGGATCGTCGTTGGGTAAGTGGCAGGGACTCAGATGCTTAGCGCCAGAAGTCGTGTGCGATCACCGAGTTACGAGAGTCCATTTATCGCATTCGAATCCCTGCCTCACCGCCAGTTAAGTTGTTCTATCCATTGATCTTTCCTTCGGAGACCCTCCCCGTCTCCAAAACTTCTGCACAGATCCTGCTGTCGGATGTCGCGCTTTTCTCGAGCAGCCGGATCGCCGCTGTCGAGCGCCGCCGGACTGAGGTGCATGTACCGCTCGTCATGCCCAATTCGCGATGTCCGGCGAGCTCCTGAATCGCTCTCGGCGGTGCGCCGCGCATCGCCAAGTGCGAACAGAACGTGTGCCGCAGGATGTGCACGCCGTCCTGCGACAGCTTCGCGCGACGTGATGCGCGCAGCACGCGGTACTGCACCATCTGCCGGGTCAACGGTTGGCCGTCGTCCTGGCACAGCACGTTGGCGCCCCGCAGATGCCGATGATCGCGGAACGCGGCCGCCAGTCGGATAGTCAGCGGCACACACCGCAGTCGTCCGCCCTTCGGTGTGGTCACCTGGCCATTCCAGTCGGATCGCTGGACGCAGATCTGCCGATTGCCGAGATCGACGTCGCGCCACTCGAGCGCGATCATCTCGCCACACCGAAGGCCCGCCTCCCCACCCAGGAGCACGATGAGCTGCGCCGTCGCATCGATCGCGCTCGCCGCGACGACGAGTCGTTCGTACTCGTCGAAGTCATAGAACGACATCGACGTCTTTGGCACGGGCAATAGTGTGATCGCGCAGGGCATGCGATCGATCACGTCCCAGTCCACTGCCTTCTTCAGCAGCACGTTGAGCACCGTCAGGATGTTGTTGACCGTCTTCGCCGCTTTCGTGCTCAAGCGGCCCTTGAGATGTTGCACGTCCTCGCTTTTGATCGCGTCGATCTTCTTGTGGCCCAGCGCCGGCACGAGGTGGACACGGAGGATCAGTTCCTTCGCCGCAATCCCGCTCGGCTTCTGCCGATTCGCCCGCGCGTGGCCGTCGAGAAATCTATCGACTGATACGAACTGTTGTAGTGTGGGCACCTCCTTCGGGGGTGTGTTGTCGTGCGGCGGCTTCATCAGTCGCTCGAACAGCACGCGTTCGCGACTTTCAGCCCACCGTGAGGCGGCCGATCGAGACAGCACCGGAGCGCGTTTGCGCTCCCGGAACTCCCGCGTGCCGTCGGGCGCGACGACACGGATGTCGACTTCCCAGCAACCTCTTCGATACGGACGGATTTGTGACGCTCATCACCAGTTACTCCTCTGGCGATGGCGCGCGCTTCTGATTCAGCCAGTCTAGCAAATCGTCGGCGCGCAGGAGCACTCGCCGGCGGACACGAATCACGCCCGGCAACTGCCGACGCTCGATCATGGGCGGTTCGCGCCGCCAAGCGCCAGTTCGATGCCGCACACGCGAAAGGTATCCGCAGCCTTCGGTCCGGCGATACGCAGGCGTTTGATAAGGCGATCAAAGACGAGGCAATCGCGATCGAGAAGCTGGCGACAGTCTCACTGTGCAAAGCGACACGTCGCCGGCGCAGAGCGTAAAGGCGCGAATTAAGTCGCGTGCTGGACGACGAATATCCTGTGGCTGTGACACAGGCATTGCGGAGTGCCGCATGGATGGCCGTGTTGGCGCTCATAAACGTGTCCGTAATCATCCTGAAATGGCATGGTCACGAACGGGTCCGCTGTGTTTGCGGCGCTTGCTGATTCGGACGGATCGATTTGGCCGGTTTGCGGGCGTCCACAACTGCGATCAGATTTGGGCGGGACGCCTGATCGAACTGTTACGAATGGCGCTCGAGGATACGTAGGGTTGGTCAATGGGACGCTGAAAATCGGTTGGGGCATTTACGGTGCAGGCTTGCGCTATCGCCTCAGCGTGCGAGTGCGTGATCTCCACACGATTGACAGACTGCGCTGAAGTTGATCGCCGTAATGGTGGGATCGGTCCGTTGGTAGTATCGAACAACGCCATGCACGATTGCCGCGCCACAGTCTTCACACGGTAAAGGCTTTTCGGTGAACGCGTCTGTCAACACACCTGCCGCAAATTTGGGGACTTGGATATAAACGTCGGCCCTGAGAATCCGTTCTAGCGATCATGATCTTTTTTCTATGAAGCGGCTGATTACGTCAAGCCCCTTCGATTCTTGCACTTAGACAGGTGGGTCTATCGTGTATCTGGGGCATTCAGATTTCGAGAGGCCACTCATGTAGGCGTCCTTCGCAGCGCCACACCGTGAGAGTGCGTTCTCGAATCGACATGCCCACGAGTGTCAGGGGGTATCCACGCACTTGGCGCTCTTGGGGGGTCCAATGTGCAGAGCCGGTTTACGTAGAGGCCGCACCTTGGCGTACCTCTGGACAGGCTAAACAATGGACGTAGGTGAGCACAAGTAGTCGATAGACAAACAGAGGTGATGTCAAGCTGAACAAAGAGAAGGACAATACTCCGCGCGTATGGGAAGCGCATCGAGGACAAATTGCCGCGAGTCCCCACGCGCTCGCGCCGTTGTACGAACGGAGTAAATCGTGAAAACCACAGACAACGCCGTTGCGGTGACGAGCTCGAGAAGCCGCCGCGGTATCGACGTAGCGTCCCAGTCAGGGCACGTTGCATCTCGCGCGGAACAGCGCGCAGCGGGCAAGGCGCTGCGAGAGCGATGCCCTCGCGACACGCACCGCAGGTGGAAGGCTCCGACGGGGCGGCGAGATGCCGTGGACACCGTGCTCGCTGCGGAGAAAGGACGACTACCGGACCTGCTGCCCTTGCGGCACGGGCGCATGGTGCGGTCTCCGTTCACCTTCTTCCGCGGCTCCGCCCTGGCGATGGCGGCCGACCTCGCGTCCACACCCGTGAGCGGGATCCGCGTCCAGTGCTGCGGCGACGCCCACCTGTCCAATTTCGGCGGGTTTGCCACGCCGGAGCGGCGACTGATCTTTTCGATCAACGACCTCGACGAAACGCTTTCAGCGCCATGGGAGTGGGACGTCAAGCGGCTGGCGGCGAGCTTCGTAGTGGCGTGCCGCGACAAAGGCCTCAAGGAGTCCGTGGCGAAGGACGTGACAGAAACCTGCGTGCGCACGTACCGCGAGTCGATGGCCGAGTTCAGCCAGTTGCGGACGCTCGAGCTCTGGTACCGCGCGCTGTGGGTTGAGGAGCTGATTGACGGTCTGGACCCGGCGCTCCGCAAGCGGGCGTTGAAGCGCATCCAGAAGGAACGCACGAAGAGCCGCGGCGAAGAGATCTTCCCAAAGCTCGCGGAGCAGCGGGGAGACAGCTACCTGATCAGGGACCAGCTCCCCACGATTTTCCATGCCCCCGGCCATCCGGCTGGTGAGATCCAGCCGAGCTTGCGGGATGCGCTGGCCGTGTACCGCGCCACACTTCCTCCCGCTTACCAGGCCCTGCTCGATCGTTATCAGATTCGAGACGTCGCCATAAAGGTCGTGGGGATCGGCAGCGTCGGCACCGCATGCTGGGTCTTTCTCTTCATTGCAAGCGAGGGCGACCCTTTGTTCCTGCAGGTCAAGGAGGCGCGGACCTCCGTGCTCGAACCATATGCAGGCAAGAGCGTGTTTCCGAACCGCGGCCAACGAGTCGTGGATGGCTACCGGCGCATGCAACCCGCCAGTGACATGTTGCTCGGGTGGACCGAGGCTTCGAACCGGCACTTCTTCGTGCGCCAGCTGCGGGACATGAAACTGAGCGTCATGGTGGAGACGTTCGGCCAAAACGAAATGGACATCTACGCCAGATGGTGCGGACGGGCCCTCGCGCTTTCTCATGCCCGGTCCGGGAAACCGTCTCTCCTCTGCGGGTACATGGGCAAGAGCGACGTCTTCGACAATGCCGTCGTGGCTTTTGCGGTCGCCTACGCCAACCAGAACGAGAGGGACCATGACGCCCTCGAACGCGCGGTGAAGAAGGGGAAGGTGCAGGCAGTCTTCGAGGACGCCGCCGAGTGACTCAGTGCCCTGTTCCTGTCAGAAAATTATCTGGAGCGTCATGCGCTGATTCTGCGCTCCCGCAATTTTCAGCCGGCGTTTCCACACCGCGAGAAACCCGCAAAGTCAGCACGCTCTGCAGCAAGATTCGCCTATTCCGCGCGTAAACACTCCATCTACTCCGCGCCCGACATTGAACCGTCGCCACCAGCTCACGACATTTCGTGACCACGTCCGTTGGTGGTGCGAGACCATCACGTACATCAGCCATTTAGTTCAACGTTGAGGCGCAGTCGCTGGTACGGATCGTGCGTTATCAAACGTTGACCCGTTTCGCTCCGCACATCTCCCGGTCAAACCTGCGAGCTGCTGAGGGATCCGAGAACGGATTTGCGCGGCGGACCAACCGAAACACAGCGATCTCACGTGCAGCGACCACTAATTCAATCGAGTGGAGCGGGTCGATTGGCCGCGCCGAACTCATGAGGAGGAACATGGCTGCGGACAAGAACTGGACCAAACCGGCTGCGATCGCGATTCCCAAAGAGGGTTACTTCACCTTGGAGCAGGGCCGGTACGGCCCGACATACCCGCGAACGCCGGCCTGTCATGGGTTCACGCTCATTGCGAAGATCAAGCCGGGCACGGAGGCCGAAATCCGCGCCTACGGGAAGCGCATCGAGGACACCATCGCCGCGAGTCCGGACGCGCTCGCACCGTTGCAACTCCATTACCTGCGATGGGTGCTCTTTGACATCGGTCAGGAGAAATACTTCATGTACCAGGGCATTTTCGATACCGATTTCGACAAGTACACCGAGGATGCGGTTCAGCTGTTCAAGGTGACTGGTGTCGATACGATCTTCGAGAAGCTCGAAGGCTTCCCGACGGACTGGAAGACGAACACGCCGGCGTTTATCACGTTCGTCCGCGAGCATCAATGTCCGAGCTTTCTCGAGTACGGCGAATACCCGTACGTCTCGGCCAGCGAGATCAAGAAGGCACTCGCCCTGAAAGATGCCTTCGCGTCCATGCTCGACCAGATGCAGTAATCGCGGACCTACATGGAAACAACGGAGTCATGATGCTGGAACTGGAGGATATTCAGCACTTCCTTCTGACACGCCCGCGGGCGACGGCGGCACGCTACGGGTTTCTATGCTTTCGGCGGCCGGAACATGGCCGGGCGTGGCTCGCCGGCATCATCGACCGCGTCGGTACGGGACGCGCGATGAGTGGCACGGGTCAGCTGGATGCGCGATGGGTCACCGTCGCCTTCACTTGGAATGGTCTACGCGCGCTTGGAGTGGACGAAGCGTCGCTGGCGACATTCCCCGAGGAATTCCGACAGGGCATGGTCGCGCGGGCAGCAATGCTCGGAGACACCGGCACGAACCATCCGGACAACTGGGTGGGTGGTCTGGCGAGTCCCGATCTCCATGCCATCGTGATCCTCTTCGCAGGCGACGTGGCGGAACGCGAGCGCTGCGTCCAGGAGCACCAGCAGTACGCGACACAGTTCCCGGGCGTGGAGGCGGTCTCAACGCTCGACGTCGAAGCCACCCCGCCATTCGAGTACGCCCACGATCACTTCGGCTATCGCGATCGCATCTCTCACACCGAAATCGACGGAATGGGCATCACGCCGACGCCTGGGTCAGGCGGTCCCATTAAGGCGGGCGAGTTCTTCCTGGGTTACCCCGACGAGAACGGCGACATCGGCCCGTTGCCGCAGCCGGAGATCCTGTCGAGGAACGGGAGTTATGTCGCGTACCGTCGCCTGGAGGAGCACGTGGGCGCGTTTCGCCAGTTCCTCAGGGAACATGGCGCCACGGCGGAGGAGCAGGAGCTCGTTGCGGCGAAGCTGATGGGCCGATGGCGCAGCGGGGCACCACTCGTGCTGGCACCGACCAAGGATGATCCCGAGCTCGCAGCAGATCCTCAACGCAACAACAACTTTGACTATGGAAAAATGGATCCTCACGGCTATGCCGTGCCGCTCGGCGCGCATATACGGCGCATGAATCCACGCGATACGGCGGTGAACATAAATCGGCGTCGGATGATCCGTCGCGGAGGCACTTACGGCCCACCTCTGCCGGAAGGCGCGGTCGAGGATGGCATCGAGCGGGGCATCGCGGCGTTCGTCGGCTGTGCGAGCCTCATTCGCCAGTTCGAATTTGCGCAGAATGTGTGGGCGAACGACCCGAGGTTCCACGAGCTGAAAAACGAGCGCGACCCGATCATCGGCACGCAGGACGGTTCCTACGACATGACGATCCCGAAGCGGCCGATACGCAAGAAGATCACCGGGCTGCCTGCGTTCACGACCGTCCGGGGCGGCGCCTACTTCTTCCTGCCTGGTATCAGGGCACTTCGTTTTCTGGCGAACGGTGCCAGGTGCTGAAGCCCTGTCAAAGAGCAAGTAACCCAGTGTCCCAAGACGCAGATCGGCCGTCAGCACACGGAGCTATCTATGACTGAAGCAAAGATCTACGTCCCAAAGACCGCGGCAGGATCGGCGGCGCGGACGTACAACCAGATCCATCAAGCGCGCAAGTTCACCCCTGGACGCCGGCGGGTCAGCATTTACGTGTGCTGGAGCTTCCCAGGTGAGGCCAACCGCGACGTCAGAGAGCTCGACAACCGGTTCTCCACGATGACGGAAGTGCGTCGCGTGGAGTGGCCGTTCTGGGAAACACCAGAGTGGTCGGATCCGAGGATGTTCCAGCAGGGCATTGCTGGCGCTCTGGAGCTGTTCTTCCGGGCGTGGATGCCCTTTCAAGAGCTCGTCGGCGAGATCACCGGCCATGTCGTGCCCGTGTACCAACGCGTGGATCAAGCGGGATATCGATTGCCGCTCGACGAGCGCGTGCTTGCCGATACCGATACGCTGTTCGTCTTTGGACTCGATCATCTTCTCATGGAGCAGGAAGCCTCCGCTGACGAAATCGAAGCGGTGCGTCGGTGGCTCGGCCGCGAAGGCACCTGCCTGGTGCTCGGACCGCACCACGACGTCGGGATCTCACTTGATTTGAACGAACGTGCCATGGAGTATGCCCACCATGGAGATGCGCTCGTGCCGCGACAGCAGCGCTTCGGGAAGTACACACGTTCGTTGATGGCTGGACTCGGAGTGCCGGTGGAGAATCGGTACGGACTGCGGCCAGGCGTGGTCGCGGGTACGTCACGCATAGCGCCGTTAACTGCCTATCGTGACCTGGATACACGTAGCTGGTTGGACGGCGTCTCAAACTTCAGTTTTCACAAGCATCTGCCGCATTACGCCGTGACCACTGAAGACACGTCAGCGGTCAAGGTCCTCGCCACTCAACCGATTGACATGTCGAAACCGCATCCCTTCACGGAAGCCGGCAACCGCGAGTTCAACTCGTTTGTGTGGATGCCGCCAGACGGCGAGCGCGGCGGAGAGGTCCTGCTCGCCGACTCTACCGTATTCAGCACGTTGTTCGGCGCAGACGACAGCTTGAAGCGTTTTTGGAAGAACCTCGTGACAGCGAAATGAGAATATGGCGCTGCAGACCGCCCGGTCACCGTGGTCTGTTGACCGTCCTGTGTCCGCTGATCGTCCTGCTCATCTCCGGCTCTGCGGCGGCGCAGAATCGCGGTGTGTATCCGCTCGGGATGAGCGCCACCAATTCCGGCGTCACGCCTGAAGCGGGGTTCAGCTACGTCAACCAATTGTTGTTCTACTCGCGGAACGAATCGCGGGGTCCTGAAGGCGAGCCTCTGGCGACAGGCAACAACTCCGTCATCCTGTCGATGAACTCGTTCGTCTGGGTCAGTCAGCGGGAGGTGCTGGGCGGCGCCCGCTTCTCGATGTCGGCGACCCTTCCCATCGCCAACAACTCGCTCAGCTCGAACGCAGCGGGGGCGATCAGCGGCGGCGGTGGATTCGGCGACTCCTATTATCAGCCGTTCATTCTCGGATGGAACCAGGAGCGCGTGGCGCTGAGAGCCGTGTACGGATTCCTGGCGCCAACCGGCGACTTCGAGCCCGGCACGAACACGAACGTGGGATCTGGTTACTGGACTCACGTCGTGGCGTCTGGCCAGACCTGGTATCCCGCCTCAGGTCGCGCGACGGCGATCTCTGCCTTCCAGATGTACGAATTCCACAACACCCAATCGGGCACGAACCTTCATCCTGGTGACAACCTTGATCTCGATTACTCAGTGACGCAGATGTTTGATGTCGCGGCTGACGTCCGGGTCCAGGCCGGGCTCGTGGGGTACGGCGCGTGGCAGACGACAGGCAAAAGCGGGCCGGCCGTCACTCTGGAGGATGCCAACAGCCGCTACTCGGTCAATGCCATCGGCTTTACGGCAAATGTGGTGTGGCCGCAGCGTAGGGTGAACCTGGGTATCAAGTATTTCAAGGAGTTCGCAAATCGATCGACGTTCCAGGGGTACTCCACGCAGATCTCCGGATCGATTGGTTTCTAGTGCGGCAATTGATGCCAACGCTCGTTACGGTTCAGGCGCTGGCGGCAAGCTGTCTCCTGCTGTGTATGTCGTCCACCGCTTTTGCACAATCATCTCCCGCCCAACCGGCCGCGGCCGACGACGACTCGGAGCTTGCAAAGAAGCTGTCGAATCCGATTTCAGATCTCGTCAGCGTGCCCTTCCAATTCAATTGGGAACAGAACGTCGGTCCCGATAAGCAGACGCGATTCATTTTGAACGTTCAACCGGTGATGCCGTTTACGCTGACACCCAAGTTGAACCTGATCGCGAGGGTGATCGTGCCGTTCGTGTCGCAGCCCCCTCTGTTTGGGGGAGGACTAGCCGCGTCAGGCGTGAGCGACATCCTCACCTCATTTTTCTTCTCGCCGAACACCGGCAGCTCCTTCACATGGGGTGTCGGTCCCGTGATCAGCCTCCCGTCCACTGCGGAGCCAACACTCGGCACTGAGAAATGGAGCGCAGGGCCGACCCTCGTGGCCCTGAAACAAGCGGGGCCCTGGACAGTCGGTGCTCTCTGGAATCAGTTGTGGTCGTTCTCCGGCAATGCGTCGCGCGAGGACGTGAATCAGATGTTCGTGCAGCCTTTTCTTGCGTACACGACGAGGACAGCGCTGACGTTCACGCTGCAGTCAGAGAGCGTCGGAAACTTCAACGCGGATGACGAGCAGTGGACGGTTCCGATCAACCTGCTTGTTTCGAAGGTCGCGACCTTTGGAACATCTCCAGCGAGCTATCAAGTCGGCTTCGGCGGGTACCCAGTCCATCCCGAGGCCGCGCCGTCATGGAAGATCCGTGGCGCGATCGTGCTGCTGTTGCCACGGCGACGTTGAGCGAAATTCCTCAGAGCTGGGTCCCCAACTTGGTCTTCGCCACCCTAAGAGTCCATGGGGAATAATCTCCTGATGCTGATCAGCCATCGATGGTGAAGACGAGATCGACCGGGTCGATGGACGTCGTGGTGATAGGCGCCGGACCAGCCGGCGTGCTGGCGGCACTCCGCGCCGCCGAGTTGGGGGCGCGGACGACACTCGTCACGTGCGATGATTTCGGCGGAATGGCCGCCGGCGATGGTCCGGTCCCCGTGCGCACGCTGGCGTACGCGGCACGCCTGTTTCGTGGCGTGAAGGACCTCAGCCGCTACGGCATTACGGTCAGCGCGCCCGAGCTCGACTACGGACGACTTCTTGCGCGCACGAAAGAGGTCGTCGAGGATGTACGCGCACACTCCGCATTTCGTGAGCACATCGATCGCCTGGGCGTGACGCTGCACGAGCGGACGGGAAATGCGCGTTTCGTCGATCCGCAAACTATCGCAACCGAGAGCGGCCTCACGCTGCCGGCCGACAGGGTGATTCTGTGCGCAGGCGGCAAGAGCCGTCGCCTTTCCGTGCCCGGCGCCGAGTTCACCCATACGCACAGCGATGCGTGGAGCCTGCAAGAGGTTCCCGATTCGATGATCGTCGTCGGCGCCGGAATGACGGGCGTGCAGGTCGCTTCGATCTTTCAAACCTTCGGCTCACGCGTGAGTCTCTTCCAGACTGGGCCGCGCATTCTCCCGAGTGAAGACGAGGAGGTGTCGGCCGCTGTTACCGCGGGCTTTCGCACCTCGGGGATGGTGGTCCGCGAGGCTTTCGGCGCCATCGACTCGGTAGAGAGAACGGCCCGCGGAGTCCGGATGAGTTTTTCAAAGAACGGCGTTCGGGATGCTGTGGAGGCTGCCCTCGTCGTCGTTGCCATCGGCTGGATCGCGGACGCCGACGGTTTGAACCTCGACAAGGCTGGTGTGGAGCGGGATCCTCGCGGCTACGTCGCGGTCGACGAGTATCTGCAGACCTCTGCCCCGCACGTCTTTGCCGCGGGCGACATGACCGGCCGCTGGATGCTGGTGCCGCAGGCGGTGCACGACGGCTGGATTGCGGCGACGAATGCCGTGAGAGGCCGGACGCGTCCGCTCGATGAAGGCGTGTGTCCGATTGGGGGTTTTTCGGAGCCCGAATATGCACGCGTCGGCCTCACCGAGTCGAACGCGCGCAGCGCTCACGACGTCGTGGTGGCCACCGTGCGGTTCGACGAAACAACGCGCACGATCATTGACGGACGAACGGACGGCTTCTGCAAGCTCATCGTCGACCGCGCGGCGCACACGATCGTTGGGTGCAGTGTGGTCGGTGATCGCGCCGTTGAAATCGTCCAGGTCGTCGCGATCGCGATGTCGAGTGGGTCACGCGTGGAGGATCTGGCGCGAATTTCAATGTCGTTCCCCACATACACCGGCGTGCTCAGCCGAGCGGCGTACCGCGCGTGCGACCGGCTTGGCGCGGACACAAACGCCTGGAATCAGCCGGGGGATGCGTACGGAGATTGAGGTGCAGCCTCGATACATCGGAGACGGCGGTATCCGGCTCGGTCTACGAGTATTCCGATTCCATTTCGTACAGCGCCTGGACACCCAAGATCGCCCTCGAGATGAAGCTGCCGCACGACGCGCTTACACGGCGTTTGGCGGACGTCCTGGACCCCAGCGTCAGTCCGCGATTGATTTCACCGTCCGACGATAAGACCGCCGCGGTAAACCATGCACTCCGATCTACAACGTCAGCGTCGTCGACGAGAGCTACCGGCTCGTCAACGCGCCAACGGTCATTGACCTGCCAAAATGTCGGACGCAACGCGGACGACCACGTGTTCAGGATTTCGCGCTGTTCATTTATTCTGAACGCGCCAGAGGATTGTCACGACCAGTCGGAAACGACATCGACAGCCGCCGACGATAGCTTAATAGGCACACAAAGTGCGCCTTCCGGTATTCCCGAGCAAGTAAAACTCACTTGCGCAAGCCGCGCTCAGCGGTCGTCCTGACCAACGGAAGTCGGGAGTCGTTGTGCGACGATCGCGGATGCGAGCGCCGATGCACACAGCGACAAGAACCGGCACACGCCGTCAGTCAGCGACGCCATCTACCACGAAATCGTCACCGAACCGGCGCCGGTGCTGACTCCTTGCTGATGCACGACACCCGTCGCGCCAAGCGCCGCGAACGACGAGCCGCCCCCGCCGCCGCCGCCATCGATGTCACCGATACCCCCAGCGCCGCCGCCGCCGCCGCCGCCGCCGAAGTAGCCCCCGCCCCCGCCCCCGCCGCCTCTAAGGCCGGTTGGGGTTGTGTTCTGCACGCAAGCCACCGATTCCACCCGATCCCGCTAGGCCGGCGGTGCCATCGGTGCCACCGGTTGCCCCCAGCGCCCCCGCCGCCGCCAGCGGCCTGGGTCCCACCACCACCACCACCACCGCCCACGGCCCCGCGCTTCCACCAGCCGCGGCCGTAAGACCACCGCCGGCGCCGCCGACGCCGCCGAGGAAGTCGCTGGACCACCACCACCACCGCCGCCGCCAGCGATCACCAGCGGGATGCTGCCATCCCGAACGCTCGAGGCACCACCGCCGCCGCCGCCGTTTCCGGTGCTCGCGCCGCCGCCGTTGAAGCCACCGGCCGTCGACGGGCTTCGGCCATCTTGACCACTGCCACCGACACGCACCGTGAGCAACTTGCCAGGCACGACGGACACGGTCGCCGTGGTCCGACCACCCATGCTACGCGCGGGGCCGACTTCGTCCGCCCCGCTCCCTTTGCCGCCCGCCGCGCCCGTGGCGTCAATGGTGATCGCGATGACGCCGGCGGGCACGGTAAAGAGTTGATCGCCGCCGGTAAGGTGAATGTCGCGGAACCGGACGCCGGCAGATTGATCGTGAAGGTTGCGCCCCGCTGGTTCCGCCGGCGGTCGTGACCGTCACCGTGCGGGCACCACCTGCTGCGGTCGGATCGAGCACGACGCTCGCGGTCAGCGACGTCGGGCTGACCACGACGACATTAGTGGCCGTGGCGCCGGCGCCGCTGACGTTCACCACCGTGGCGCCGACGACGAAGTTGGTGCCCGTCAGCGTGACCGCCACGGTCGTGCCCCGCATACCTTGATTCGGCGAGACGCTCGGTCAGCGTCGGCGGCGGCAGATTGATGGTGAACGCTTGCGGTCCGCTGGTCCCGGCGGCCGTTGTGACCGTCACAAGGCGCGGACCATCAACGGCGGCCGGATCGAGCACGAAGTTGGCGGTCAGCGACGTGGTGCTGCCCACGACGACGTTGGTGACCGTCATGCCGCCACCACTGACGTTCACCGTCGTGGCGCCGACGACGAAGTTGGTGCCCGTCAGCGTGACCGCGACCGTGGTGCCCCGGATTCCCTGATTCGGCGAGACGCTCGTCAGCGTCGGGCGCCCGGCGCCGGCGGCAGATTGATCGTGAAGGTTTGCGCGTCCGCTTGTCCCCGCGGCCGTCGTGACCGTCACCGTGCGGGCCCCGTCGGCTGCGGCCGGATCGAGCACGAAGTTGGCTGTCAGCGACGTAGTGCTGCCGACGACGACGTTGTTGACCGTCACGCCGGCGCCGCTGACAGCCACCGTCGTGGCGCCGATGACGAAGTTGGTGCCGGTCAGCGTGACCGCCACCGTGGTGCCCTGGATGCCTTGATTCGGCGTGACGCTGGTCAGCGTCGGCGCGCCTGGCGCCGGCGGAGTGATCGTGAAGACCCGCGGTCCGCTGGTCCCGCCGGCCGTCGTCACCGTCACCGTGCGGAGCCCCTCAGCTGCGGCCAGATCGATCACGACGTTGGCGGTCAGCGACGTGGTGCTGCTCACGACGACGTTGGTGACCGTCACGCCGCTGCCGCCGACGGCGACCGTCGTGGCGCCGACGACGAAGTTGGTGCCCGTCAGTGTGACTGCCACCGTGCTGCCCCGGACGCCTTGATTCGGCGAGACGCTCGTCAGCGTCGGCGTGCCCGGCGGCAGCGGCACCGTGACCGTGAAGATTTGCGAGGCGCTCGCCCCGGCGGCTGTCGTGACCGTCACCGTGCGTGGCACCCTCGGCTGCGGCCGTGCTCGATCACAAAGTTGGCGGTCAGCGACGTGGTGCTGCTCACGACGACGTTGGTGACCGTCACGCCGCCACCGTGACGGCCACCGTCGTGGCGCCGACGACGAAATTGATGCCCGTCAGTGTGACCGCCACCGTGGTACCACGGGTGCCTTGATTCGGCGAGATGCTCGTCAGCGTCGGCGCGATCGGCCGCCGCCGACTGCGCTTCCACGGGAGACGGCGCCACGATCGAGTAGATCGCCGGCAGCATCGCCGCGGCCACGCCACGACTGAGCAGCCAGCGCCGGGTGGTTACCGGTCGATCGCCGCGCGACTCGACTGGCAGTTCCAGCAGGTGAACGCGCGCAAGTTGCCTGAGTGTCAGGTCGACGACCGCATCCGCCTCGGCGATCCCCATCTCCACGCGCAAGGCAGCGGCGATCGCGTCGGGACTCGTCGCACCGTCACACTGCCCCCACACGCGCGCCGCGGTCGGGTTGAGGGCGTGTACGTGCGCCCGCGCCCAGTCGTAGACTGATGCTTCGTCGCCCAGTTGCTCCGTGTGCGTCGTGGGAGACTGCCGTGGATACATCAAATCGCTCCTCTTCCGAGAACCGCCGACACCAGCGGGCGAGCCTCAGCCGTGGACCGGCGAACGCAATGCTACCGCATTCCGCCTGCTGCAGAAGCGGATCCCGCACCGCCAGAGAACTAGAATCCAAGGGAATCGAGACGACGTCCGTGAACGAACGCGAAACGGTACCCCGACGCCTCTCGGATTCCGCGTTCGCGTCACGTCCGAGCGTTGGAAGGGGATCGTCACCGCCAAACACCCGTCTATGGCCGGACGCGAGAGCCTGGTGCGGGCCGCGCTGGAGGCGCCTGAGGAAGTCCGCGAGAGCCGGATAGACCCTCAAGTGCTACTCTTCGACAAGGCGGAGGCGACGAAGCGCTGGACGTGCGCCGTCGTCGCGAAGCGACTGGCCGACAGCGGGTTTCTCATCACCGCGTATCCGACCGACGCGATCAAGGAAGGCGTTCGAATATGGCCGAAGTGAAGGTATTCCACGACCGGGAAGGTCAGACGTTGACGGTCTTGGTTCACAGACCCTTCGCTGGAGTATGTGTCCGAAGAAACCGGCGACGAGGTCCTCCTGATGATGGCGAGAGACTGACCTGCACAGTCTCGAGTAGTGCGGCCTTCGTTCTATGCCATTCGCACAGCCGGCACATGGAACGCACGCCGGCCGAGTGTCAGGAACGATGTCCCCGCCAGCACGCACAGCACGCCTGAGATATAAAACGCCATCGCGTAGTCGCCACTAAATGTGCGGATTGCCCCGGCGCCGAACGCCGCCATCGACGCGCCGAGCTGGTGGCTCGCGCCAATCCATCCGTAGATGACGCCGGTATTCTCACGTCCAAACACGTCGCCGGTGAGCCGCACCGTCGGCGGAACCGTGGCTACCCAGTCGAGCCCGTAAAACACCGCGAACACGCCGAGACTCTGCGTGGCGCCGCCGCTGAGCGTCAGCGGCAGGAAGAGCAGCGACACACCGCGCACGGTGTAATAACCGAAGAGCAGATACCGGCTCGAGAAGCGATCGGTCAGCCATCCGGATGCGGTCGTTCCGAGGATGTCGAAGATGCCCATCACCGCGAGCAGCTGTGCCGCCCGCATTTCCGGAATGCCGACGTCGTGACATGCGGCGATCAGGTGCGTGCCGATCAAGCCGTTCGTGCTGGCGCCGCACACGAAGAACGTGCCCGCGAGAATCCAGAACGCGCGCGACGCCATTGCGTGGCGCAGCGCCTCGATCGGCGCCAGCGATCTCGGCGGAAACGCGGGCGTAGTCGCCGCGCGCTGGCCGTACGGAAGGAGCCCGATGTCTTCGGGGCGGTCCCGCATGAACAGCAGCACAATCACAAAGGTCAGGGCGCCCGCGGCAGCGACCACCAATGTCGCGCTGCGCCACCCGCTGGATTCAGTGATCTTCGCGAGCGCCGGCAGAAATACCAGCTGGCCAGTCGCATTGGCGGCGGAGAGCGCGCCCAACACGAGGCCGCGACGTTCGTCGAACCATCGCGTGGCGACGACGGCGGCAAGGACCATGGAGGTGACGCCGGTGCCGGCGCCGACGAGTACGCCCCAGAAGAGCATGAGCTGCCACTGGGTGTGCATGCGCGTCGAAAGCGCGACAGCGGCGACGAGCAGCGCAATCGCGGCCAGCACGATACGCCGCACCCCAAACCGGTCCATGACCGAGGCCGCGAACGGGCCGATCAGACCGAAGAGCGCGATGTTGATCGCGACCGCGAGCGAGATGATCGCGCGGTTCCACCCGAATTCCTGTTCGAGCGGTACGATGAGCACCCCCGGTGTCGCGCGAATGCCCGCCGTCATCAGCAGCACGACAAACGTCGCAGCCGCGATTACCCAGGCGTAGTGGACGCGCAATGCCGGAGCGGTGCTAAACACGGTCCTGCAGATGTCGGACGACGTGTTCCACTTCGCGCGGCGATCCGAGCACCACGCTCGTCCGCTGGTGAATGCTTTGCGGTGTGACGTCGAGAATGCGCGCCGGCACAGAGTCTGCCACGGCCGGTGCGATCGCCGTTCCGCCGGCTTGTTCGACAATCATCGCCATGGGATTCGCCTCGTACAGGAGCCGCAGCTTGCCTTCCGGGTTCTTGCGCGTGGGCGGATAGAGAAAAACGCCCCCTTTCAGCAACGTCCGGTGTACGTCGGCTACCATCGAACCGATGTACCGGCTCGAATAGCCTTCGCGGTGCGCCCAATCGAGATACCGCTGAAACCCCGCGGAGAACGTCGTGCGGTTGGCTTCATTGACCGAATAGGTCTTGCCCGACTCGGGGATGCGCACTCCGCGCTCCACGAGCACGAACGATCCGATGGACGGATCCAGGACGAACATGTCGACGCCCTGTCCCGTCGTCAGGACAAATACAGTGGACGAGCCGTAAAGAATGTAGCCGGCTGCCACCTGGCACGTGCCGTTCTGGCAGAGCGTCTCGACCGCGCCGGGAATGGACGGATCGTTTCTAAGGATCGAAAAGATGGTGCCGACGCCGACGCAGACATCCAGGTTCGACGAACCGTCGAGCGGATCGAAGACAACGCAGTATTTGCCGCCATCCACGCCGCGCTTCAGGATCGTGGGTTCCTCATTTTCCTCGGATGCGACGCACGCGATGGTGGGCCGGCTTCCGAGGCATTGCATGAGGATGTCGTTCGCGATGACGTCGAGCTTCTGCTGGGTCTCGCCGTGCACGTTCGCGCCGCCGCCTTCCCCGAGGACGTCTTCGATGCGCGCGCGGCGCACCTTTGCCGCGATCGCCTTCGCCGCCAGGGACAGAGCAGACAGTACCCACGTGAAGTCGCCTGTGGCTCCCTGATGCTGCTCTTCTCCCTGCAGGATGTGCGATTGGAGCGAGGTGATGTTCAGGCCGCGAATTATAGCGGGGTCACGCGCAGGAGAGCACAGCCGTGTTCGCCGGAGAATACGTTCAATTCTGTCGTTCTAAAGACAGCCCGCCAGCGGCCCGCTGCCCGCAGTGGAAGTTCTCAATCCCTAAAGTAGTATGAGTGTGCACCGGTGAGTATCCATGTCGCGCTTCGTCACGTAACGCAATACACCTACGACAGGGCGGTCGAGCTGTCGCCTCAACTCGTTCGCCTGCGGCCGGCGCCGCACTGCCGTACGCCGATCTTGTCCTATTCGCAGCGCATCACGCCATCGGGTCATTTTCTGAACTGGATGCAGGACCCGCAGAGCAACTACGTGGCGAGGGTCACCTTCGCTGAAAAAGTCGAGGCGTTTCGGGTCGAGATAAACCTCGTGGCCGAAATGGCCGTCTACAATCCGTTTGACTTCTTCCTCGAGCCGTCCGCCGAACACTTTCCGTTCTCGTACAACACGTCAGAGCGCTGCGAGCTGCAGCCCTTTCTGCACGCCGCGCCGCTCACGCCGCGCCTGGCCCGCTATCTCGAAGGCATCGATCGTCGGCGACGGCGGACCATCGATTTCCTGGTCGATGTCAACCGTCAGCTGCAACATGACATTTCGTACGTCATCCGCCTCGATCCGGGAGTGCAGGAGGTCGAGCGAACGCTCGAGCTGGAATCAGGGTCGTGCCGCGATACCACGTGGCTGCTCGTGCAACTGTTTCGACATCTTGGGCTCGCCTCGCGTTTTGCGTCCGGCTATTTGATCCAATTGGTTCCCGATGTGAAAGCGCTGGACGGACCCACGGGCGCCGATCGCGACTTCACTGATCTACACGCCTGGTGCGAAGTGTACCTGCCTGGTGCCGGTTGGATCGGCCTCGATCCGACGTCGGGACTGCTCGCCGGCGAAGGGCATATTCCACTCGCATGTACGCCCGATCCAACGGGAGCTGCGCCGGTGTCGGGTGGCGTCGAAAAATGCAAGGTCGACTTCGTCCACGAGATGTCGGTGCAGCGGATCACCGAATCGCCGCGTGTCACTAAGCCCTACACAGACGCGCAGTGGGAAAAGATCCTCGCGTGCGGACGCGCTGTCGACGCCGACCTGTCCGCCGGCGACATACGTCTGACGATGGGCGGTGAGCCGACGTTCGTGTCGACGACCGATCGGGATGCTGATGAATGGAATATCTCCGCGCTCGGGCCGACAAAGCGCGCGCGCGCCGCGGATTTGCTGTTTCGGTTGAAGCGGCGCTACGGTGCGAACGGCTTCATCCACATGGGACAGGGCAAGTGGTACCCAGGCGAACAGTTGCCGCGGTGGGCGCTCGGGTGTTACTGGCGTGCCGATGGTCATGCCGCCTGGACGGATCCGAGTCGCTTCGCGGATGAGTGCCATCCAGACGGACACGTCGCCACAGACGCCGAGCGCTTCATCACCGCCCTCGCCTCGCGGCTCGGTGTGCCTCCTGGCTGCGCGCAGGCTGCGTACGAGGACGTGTGGTACTACCTCTGGCGCGAGCGAAAGCTGCCGATGAACGTGGATCCCTTCGACGCGCGTCTCGAGGACGAAGTGGAGCGCGAGCGCTTGCGCCGTGTCTTCACACAAGGTCTGGACGCTATCGTCGGCTACGCCCTTCCAATTCGGCGATTGGGCGGCCGCGAAGGATCCTGGTCGACGGGGCGATGGTTTCTCCGCGATGAGCGGCTCTATCTGTTTCCTGGCGATTCGCCCATGGGACTGCGGCTGCCACTCGACTCCCTGCCGTGGTCGCATCCTGACGACATCCTCACGGTCGGCGAGCTCGATCCGTTCGCGCCACGCGCACCGCTCGCAGCGGGGCACCGTGATGATCCACGGCTCGCGGGTATCAGATCGGGGGCGCATGGCGTGCATGATCCGGCCGAGCAGTCACGGCTGGCGGCCGGCAAGGCATCGGGAGCCGAGAGCGTCACCGGACATTACCCATCGCGCGGCGAATCGGCCGCCGGAGTCGTTCGTTCGGCGCTGTGTGTCGAACCGCGCGGTGGCGTCTTGTACGTCTTCATGCCGCCCGTCAAGGAACTCGAGGATTACCTCGACCTTGTCAGCGCAATCGAAAGGACAGCGGGATCACTCGACATGCGCGTCCTGCTCGAAGGTTATCCGCCGCCGGACGACCCGCGGTTGCTGCATTTCAGCGTTACGCCGGATCCGGGTGTCATCGAAGTCAACGTGCAGCCGGCCTGCGATTGGGATGCGCTCGTCGAGCAGACGACGACACTCTACGAAGATGCGAGACACGCCGGTCTGTCTCCGGAAAAGTTCATGCTTGACGGACGCCACACCGGAACCGGTGGCGGCAATCACTTCGTGCTCGGCGGCGCGTCACCGGCAGACAGCCCGTTCCTTCGCCGGCCCGACCTGCTGCGCAGCCTCATCACGTACTGGCACAATCACCCAGCCCTGTCGTACCTCTTCTCGGGGTTGTTCCTCGGCCCGACGAGTCAGGCGCCTCGGATCGATGAAGGGCGGCACGACAGCTTGTACGAGCTCGAGATCGCGTTTTCGCGTTTCGCGCCGCAGGACACCCCGGCGTCCCCCTGGTTCGTCGATCGCGCGCTGCGCCACTTGCTCGTCGACGTTACCGGCAACACTCACCGAGCGGAGTTCTGCATCGACAAACTGTACTCGCCGGACCAGTCGTCCGGCCGTCGCGGCCTTCTCGAGATGCGGGCGTTCGAGATGCCGCCCGATGCCCGCATGAGCGTGGCGCAGCAACTGTTGCTCCGTGCCCTGATCGCGCGGTTCTGGCGCGAGCCGTACACGACAGGTCTGACCCGCTGGGGGACCGAACTACACGATCGGTTCATGCTGCCGTATTTCGTCGCGCTCGACTTCGACGATGTGATTGAAGAAGTACGGCGCGCAGGCTACGACGTCTCGTCCGATTGGTTCGCACCGCATTTCGAGTTCAAATTTCCTCTGGCAGGTGAGCTGTCGGCGCGGGCGATTCAATTGACGTTACGCCAGGCGCTCGAGCCGTGGCACGTGCTCGGAGAAGAGGGCGCCTCGGGCGGCACGACGCGGTTCGTCGACTCATCGCTCGAGCGCATGCAGCTGCTCGTATCCGGGCTGACGGGCGACCGTTTTGTGATCACGTGCAACGGCCGGCCGCTTCCGCTGCAGCCGACGGGGCGCAACGGCGAGTACGTCGCGGGAGTCCGCTATCGCGCCTGGCAACCGCCGTCGGCGCTTCATCCGACGATTCCTGTGCACACGCCGCTCACGTTCGACATCGTCGACACATGGATGGAGCGGTCGGTCGCCGGGTGCCAATATCACGTGATGCACCCGGGCGGACGCAATTCTGATCTGTTCCCGGTGAACAGCTACGAGGCCGAGAGCCGGCGGCTCGCGCGGTTCACGCGTCTAGCCCATACGCCGGGGCCCGTCCGCGCCGGTCGTCCCGAACGGAGCCTGGAATTTCCCTACACATTGGACTTGCGAACTGCGCCGTGACAGGGTTTCCGCTGTCGCCGGACTACGTTGTACCCGACGGGCACTTCGACGAGGTACGGGCCGCCGATGGCTCGTTGCGTCAACCGTGGTCGAAGTTCACCAAGGCGATCGAGCTTCGCGAGGACTACCTGTCTGAGGCACAGAAACGCGTGGCTCGTCAAATCGACGAGAACGGCGTCACCTACAACGTGTACGCGACTGCCGACGGATGGCAGCGCCCGTGGAGCCTCGACGTCCTGCCGTTGATCGTGGAGGCGGAGGAGTGGGAGCGGGTTGGAAGAGGCCTGCGACAGCGCGCACGATTGCTCAACGCTGTTGTGACCGATCTGTATGGCCCGCAGACCCTGCTGCGCGAAGGATTCCTGCCGCCGGCGCTTGTATACCGACATCCTGGCTTCCTGCGCGCGTGCAGTGGTGTCCGACCTGCCGACGGCGTCTTTCTACATTTGATCGCGTTCGACCTCGCGCGCGGCGCCGACGGGGAATGGCGGGTCGTCGGCACACGCACACAGGCGCCGTCGGGTGTCGGCTATGCACTCGAAAATCGCGCCATCATGTCGCGCGTTCTGCCAGACGCGTTTCACGCATTGCGCGTTCGTGCCTTGTCATCTTTCTTCCACGAGCTGCGGCAGCTCTTGTTTGCCGGTGCGCCGACAAACGAGGGCGCGCCGCACGTCGTAGTGCTGACCCCCGGGCCGTACAACGAGACCTACTTCGAGCACGCCTACCTTGCCAGGCAGCTTGGTTTTCCGCTCGTCGAGGGCGCCGACTTGACCGTGCGCGACGAGCGCGTCTTCGTGAAGACCGTCTCGGGTCTTCGGCCTATTCACGCGATCCTTCGCCGTCTCGACGACGACTTCTGCGATCCCCTCGAGATGCGGCCGGATTCGACGTTGGGGATCCCAGGTCTCGTGCAGGCGTGGCGCACGGGGAACGTGCTCGTCGCCAACGCGTTTGGCATGGGCGTCCTCGAATCGCCGGCGCTGCTGGCGTTCTTGCCGCCTCTCTGCGAGCGCCTGTTCGGCGAGACGCTCGAGATGCCCGCCATCGCGACTTGGTGGTGTGGCGAGACCGCCGCGCTCGACGACGCCCGCCGTCGTCTTGCGGAAGGGATCATCAAGCCGGCGTTCGCCGACCCGTCGATGGAGCCGGTGTTTGTGTCCGAGCTCGACGCTAACGCGCGTCGCGAATGGACGGAGCGTCTTGGCACGACACCGGACGACTACGTTGTGGAGGAGTTTCTGCCGCTTTCGCATGCGCCGGCCTGGCACAACGAGCGCCTCGAGAGCCGTGCGCTGATGCTCCGCGCCTTTCTCCTCGCCGACGGCCGCGGTGATTATCGCGTGATGCCGGGCGGATTGTCGCGAATCGCCGGCGCCGATCGCCATGTCGTGTCGGGGCAGCGCGGCGGCAGCAGCAAAGATACGTGGGTGCTCTCAGACCTGCCGGTGGCGCCCATTGCGCCGGTCGATCGCCGCGCGCGGTATCGTGAGGTGTCCGGCGAGCCCTCCACATCGAGCCGCGCGGCGGAGCACCTGTTCTGGCTGGGGCGATACGCGGAGCGAAGCGAGAACGGCGCGAGGCTGCTCCGATCGGTGCTGGGCCGGGTGACGGACACCGACGGCGTACCGGCCGTACTCCATCCTGCGTTTCTTCGCGCCTGCGCGCGGCAAGATCTGATCGAGCAGCCGTTGCCAGACAGCACCGAATCGGCGATTGTGCACGACCTGACGGCCGGGCTCATCGATCGGCACAACCGTCGCAGTCTTGGGTACAACGTCGAGCAGACGGTTCGCGCGGCCAGCGCAGTACGCGACCGCCTGTCGACCGACAACTGGCGTGTGCTCAACAGGCTGCTCCAGCTGTTCACGCGGGAAACCCGGGTGCCGGATCTGGACGCTGCGCTCGAATTGATCGACCGCGCGCTGTTCTCCCTCGCCGCGGTCGGCGGTCTCGAAATGGCCCACATGAGCCGCGACGACGGCTGGCGATTCTTGAGCCTGGGGCGTCACCTCGAGCGGCTGCATTTTGTCTCGTGCACGCTCGGTGACGTTGCACCGGCCCAGGCAACAACCGGATCGGGTCTGCTCGAATGGTTGCTCGAGCTGTCGGACAGCTTGCTGACCTATCGGGTACGCCATAAGCAGAACCCCGAATGGGAGTCGGTCGTCGACTTGATGCTCGTCGACGAGCGCAATCCACGATCGGCCAGATTCCAGCTTGCGAAGCTCGTCAAGCACGTCAGCTTGCTGCCGGATGCGGGCCTGATCGACGTGCTGGCAGACATGGAACAACTGCTTCACGACTGCCGATCTGACATCGACACCGAACAGGGCGAGCTGTTCGGCCGTGGTGAGCAGCGGCTCGAGGCGCTCTTGATGGGGTGCCAGACCGTCTCCTTGCGGCTCGGCGCTGCGCTCTCTCTCCGCTACTTCAGCCATGTGGACGACGTTCCGCGTTCGACGGTCGGCCTATGAGTGACGGCCTGTATCGCATCGAACACGAGACATGCTACGTCCACCGGGGCGGCGTATCGACATCGCAGCACGTGGCGCACCTGACGCCTCGCACGCTGCCTCGTCAACGCGTGCGCTGGCACGACCTTACGATCGATCCCGCGCCAGCGAGCCACGTGAAGCGGGTCGACTACTTCGGCAACGCCGTCGATCAGTTTACGATCCTGACACCGTACGACGAGTTGCGCGTGGTGGGACGAAGCCTGGTGGAGGTGATCGGAACCGAGTCGCCGAGCGGTCTCGATGCCGGCGCGCCATGGGAAACGGTCCGTGACGAGCTGTGCTACAGGCGCGGCGCGCGGTACGCAGACGCGTCGGAGTTCAGCTATCCGTCGCCTTACGCCGTCACAGCGCCGGAGCTGGCCGCGTTCGCGCGCGAGTCGTTTGCGCCGAAGCGGCCATTGGTCGCGGGTGCCATCGATCTCATGCACCGGATTCACGAAGAATTCAGCTTCGATCCCGGATCGACGACGATCGCCACGCCGGTGACCCGCGTACTTGCCGATCGCCGCGGCGTCTGTCAGGATTTCGCGCACCTGCAGATCGGCTGCCTGAGATCGCTTGGGCTCGCCGCGCGGTACGTCAGCGGATACCTCCTGACCGAACCGCCCCCCGGGCAGCCGCGCCTCGTCGGCGCCGATGCGTCCCACGCATGGCTGGCCATCTGGTGTCCACAGTTGGGGTGGGTGGATCTCGATCCCACCAATGACGTCCTGCCGTCCTATCGCCATGTCACCCTCGGGTGGGGCCGCGACTATGGCGACGTCAGTCCGCTGCATGGCGTCGTGCTCGGTGGCCGCAGCCATACGCTTCACGTCGCGGTCAGCGTGATTCCCGCGGCGAAGGACGCTGCAGCGTTGGCAGAGGTTGGCTCCGCGCGGGCGCCAGAATAAACCAACAAGCTTTCACACGAAAAATGGGACAGAAGTATTAAGCCTGTCCGGTTTCGCGGTTGAATTTCGTTGGTACATAGGAAAACCGAAATGGAGGCCGGAATCTAGATGCACACGCAGCTACCGCCTCGCCCAGCCTGGAGAGACCGTTTCATCGGGCTCGATGAGATGTTGCCTCTATTTGACGGCCGACTTGCCCCGTACATCAACCTCGATAACGCCGCCAGCACCCCTCCGCTTCGTGATGTGACGGAGGCTGTCGAGCGTTTTCTTCCTTTCTATTCGAGTGTGCACAGGGGCTCGGGTTTCAAATCCCGCGTCAGCACCGCTGCGTATGATGACGCCCACGACGTCGTGGCGCGTTTTGTTGGGGCAGACACACGCACCAACACGGTGATCTTCGGCAAAAACACGACCGAAGCGATCAACAAGCTCGCCTTCCGCTATCCGCTGGTGGCAGGCAGCGTAGTGCTCTCCACGGAAATGGAGCATCACTCGAACGATCTGCCGTGGCGGCGTGCGACGGTGGTACGGGCGCGCGTGACCCCTGATGGACGGCTTGACGAAGACGACGTGGACAGGCTGCTCGCGGAGTACGGCGAGCGCGTCGCCCTCGTGACGGTCAGCGGCGCCTCGAACGTCACTGGTTTCGTCCAGCCCATCCAGCGTCTGGCTCGGAAAGCGCACAGAGTGGGCGCGAGGATCCTGGTCGACGCCGCGCAACTGGCGCCGCATCGGCGCATCGACGTCAAATCAGACGACGATCCCGAGCACATCGACTTCATCGTTTTCTCCGCTCACAAGATGTATGCGCCATTCGGCACCGGCGCTCTCGTTGGCCGGCGCGACATCTTTCTCGACAGCGCACCGGAGTACCAAGGCGGTGGTACGGTCGAGATCGTCACGGACAGCGACGTTCACTGGGCCGGACTGCCGGATCGCGAGGAAGCGGGCAGTCCCAACGTCGTCGGCGCCGTGGCGATGGCCACCGCCGCCCGAACGCTGATGGAAGTCGGGATGGAACGCCTCGAGCATTACGAAGTGCTTCTGACGCAGTACGCCCTTGAACGGCTGCAGTCGGTTCCCGATCTGGTTCTTTACGGCGAGAGGGAATTTGCACAAGCCGGCGACAGGATAGGCGTCATACCTTTCAACGTTGGGGCCACGCACCACGCACTTGTCGCCGCCATACTTGGCAGCGAAGCAGGGATTGGCGTGCGCAACGGCTGTTTCTGCGCGCAGCCATATGTTGCTCAGCTTCTACGGCTCACCCCGGCTGCGCAGGCAGCGAGACGTCGCGAACATCTTGCCGGAGATCGGTCGCGCACGCCGGGAATGGTTCGGGTAAGCCTCGGCGCCTACAACACATTTTATGAGATCGATGCACTCGCAGAGATGCTCGAGCGCATCGCCAGAAACGACTATCGCGGTGAGTACTTCCAGGTAGCCGAGACCGGTGATTATCATGCGGCCGGCGAGCCAATCACAACCGGTTGATATAGGGACAGTTAAACGCAGCCTCCGCGAGGCCGTGGTCCTGAGCGCGGTGTGCTGCGCTATTTTGAGACCGACGATCCTAGAGAGCGTGTTTCACAACGAACCGGTCCGCAATAACACTTCCTGATGACGAGATAGAATTCGCGGGATGGATGGCCCGCGCGTTCGATTTGCGCCGTCTCCCACAGGGTATCTCCACGTCGGCGGCGCTCGCACAGCGCTGTTCAACTGGCTCTACGCTCGCCGGCACGGCGGCACGTTCATCCTTCGCATCGAAGACACGGACACGGAACGATCTTCTGACGAGATGGTGGCGGGTATCCTCGAGTCGATGCGGTGGCTGGGACTCGAGTGGGACGAAGGTCCAGAAATCGGAGGGCCGCACGCACCGTATTTTCAGACGCAGCGATTCGAACGCCATAAGGCGGCCGCTCAGCAGCTGCTTGCCCGCGGGTCCGCGTACAAGTGCTACTGCTCTCCCGAATTGCTCAAGGAAAAGCGCGAAGCGGCGGTAAGAACGGGCGGAGGCTGGAAATACGATCGCACTTGCCTGGGTCTTTCAGTCGAAGAGCAGCAGCGTCTCGAGTCGTCTGGCGCTCAGCCCGCAATCCGGTTCAAAGTCCCGGAAGGCAAAACATCGTATACGGATCACGTGCGTGGACGCATCGAAGTCAATCACCACGAAATAGAGGATTTCGTCATCCTGCGTTCGAACGGCTTGCCGATTTACCACTTGTCGGTGGTCGCCGACGACACCGACATGGGCATCACGCACGTGATTCGGGGCGACGATCACATCTCGAACACGCCGAAACACATTCTCCTGTTTCAGGCACTTGGCCGAACGCCGCCCGAGTTTGCGCACGTGCCATTGATTCTCGGCACCGACAAAAAGAAGTTGAGCAAGCGGCATGGCATCACCTCTGTGACCGAGTACGAGCGCATCGGATATCTGCCGGATGCGATGGTGAACTTCCTCGCGCTGCTTGGCTGGTCGCCGGGAAATGATCGCGAGGTGATGTCCCGCGACGAACTGATTGCGGCATTTTCGCTCGACGGCATCAGCGGGGGCGCCGCTGTCTTCGATCCAGAGAAGCTCGACTGGTTCAACGCGCAGTATCTCGGGCGGTTGAATCCGGACGATCTTCTGGAGCGTGTGAAGCCGCTGCTCCACGCCGCCGGCGTGTGGACCGACGAGCTCGACGCCGACGGCCGGCGGGACTGGCTGCAGCGCGTGTTGCGTTTAGTATTGCCACGGGTGCGGCGACTACCTGAATTCGTGGGTCAGGCCGCGCCGTTCCTGACGGCTTCGGTCGAGTACGAGCCGGACGCCGTCCGCAAGCATCTGACATCCGCAGATCTCGATCGCCACGTCGAGGCGCTCATCGCAGCGCTCGACGAGAACGACGAGCCGTACGAGGAAGCGGTGATCGAGCGTGCGCTGCGAAGCGTGGCCGATGCGCGCGGCATCAAGGCGGCCGCGCTCATTCATGCAGCCCGCATCGCCGCCACCGGAAAGGCTGTGAGTCCGGGGGTCTTCGAAGTGCTGGCGCTTCTGGGGAAGCCGCTCACACTTTCGCGGCTTCGCGACCTCGTACGCTTCCTCAGGGACTCTTCTTCCGCACGGTGAATCCAACACCGAACTTCAACATGGGCACGGTGCCGTAGCCGAGCTTGAAATCGGTGAAAAAGCCGTTTTCGTGCGCGAAGCCGAACGTGTAGAACGAGCCACCATGTGTGCTCGTCTGATCGTTCTGGCGCAGGAACACGACTGCAGGTCCGCCGCCTTGGTACACGGCCCACGACCGTCCGATCGGAAAGGAGTAGAGAAATTCGACATTGAGAACGGCGAGGGAGAAATCGCCGCCGAAGCCGCCGTCGATACCCGGCCTGAACCGGAAATTCTGAAACAACTCGGGCGTTTCGAAGTGGGTGCCGAAGAATCCCTGTTCCGGGTCAACCGTGGCGCCGCCCTGGAAGCCGATGCCCTGTGCTTCGGCGCGGCCGTTTATCAAAAGAAGGACAGCGGCACTGGCAATCGTTGCAAGAAAGCGTCTGTAAAAGGGGACAGATACCCGCATAACCGACGGACAAAGCAACAGCGTTGCCAGTGGTACCGGTTCCGGGTCCAGTTCCGGTTCCACGTTCGAACGCGGAACCCCGAACGCGGAATCTGAAACCGGACCCGGAACCCGGAACCTACTGAGTACGCTGCTGCCTCTGCTTCTGCATTTCCGCGCGCCGTGCTTCCATCTGCTTCCGCCGCTCGGCGATCTTCTGCTTCTGTTCGGCGGTCAGCACATTGACGATCTCCGTCTGCACCTGCGCCTGTGCGAAGGTGAGCTCGGTTTCCGCGTTGCCGACCTCGATGCTCAGCGCCTGCAGATTGCCGGCGTTGCCCGACAGCACAGCGGTATCGAGCGCCTCGCGCGCGGTGCGCGCGCGCTCCGCGAGCGGCCGAATGCGATCGGCGTGTTTCTCGTGAATTGACCTTACCTGCTCGCGCTGGGCGTCGGTGAGATCGCGCATCACTTCTCTGAACGCGAAAGGCCCGCCCATCGGGCCGCCCATGCGTCCGCCAGGGCCTCCGGGCCCGCGGCCGCCGTGCCGCCCCGTCTCGGTTTGCGCCGGCGGTTGATCCTGCGCCCAGCTTGCGAAGGGCACCGTTGCCCCGAGCCCAAGCGCAACGACGAATGCTCCCATCAGTGTCTTCTTCATCTGGTTCCTCCGTGTGACGGTCCGGCACGGCCCACGTGAAGGCGGGCACCACAAAATCGGACTCTTCTGATTAGACGAGTCGCTCGTGGCGCTGCTGCGGCGGAATTGTGAAAAGACGGTGGCAGGGGGACGACTGACGCAGGATCTACAAACTAGAATCGATAAACTGGAATCGAGAAAAATGGAACCTCGTAAAGTGCTCGTCGTCGAGGACGAAAAGAACATTCGCGACCTGGTGTGTCTCCATCTGGGCGTCGAGGGATACGAGTGCCTGCCGGTCGCGGATGGCAAGGAAGCGATGCTGATCGCGAGCGAGAAACCCTTCGACCTCATCATCCTCGACCTGATGCTTCCCAGTATGGATGGCGTCACCATCACGCGCGCGATTCGGCGACATGGCCCGAACCGCGACGCGCCGATTCTGATGCTTACTGCTCGGCGCGAAGAAGCCGACAAAGTGATGGGGCTCGACAGCGGCGCCGACGATTACCTGACGAAGCCGTTTGGCGTGCGCGAGCTTGTCGCGCGCGCGGCGGCGCTGATGCGGCGCGCGCGCGCAACGCTGACGGCGGCCGACGGCGACAGCCGTCCCATCAGCATCCGCGGCGTCGAGCTCGATCCGTCTCGCCGCGGCGTCCGCGTGCGGGGCCAGCAGGTCGATGTGACGCGGCAGGAGTTCAATCTGCTCTACGTTCTGGCGTCGAACCCCGGGATCGTGTTTACGAGAGAGCGGCTGCTCTCGCGCGTGTGGCAGGAGCAGTCGTTCGTCACCGGCCGCAGCGTCGATACGCTGGTGAAGCGTCTTCGCAAGAAGATCGAAACCGATCCGGCCGAACCGCAGCTCATCCTGACGGTGTGGGGGGACGGGTACAAGTTCGCCGATGCCTAAGTGGTATCAAAGCCTCTACTGGCGAATCGCGATCGGGTTCGTGCTGTTTCTCGCGGCGATGCTCGCGCTGCAGGGCGGCGCGCTCGTGTACCTCATCGCCGGAATGGACGTGGCACCCGGACCGACGCCGCCCGAAGTGACGCGCCTGGTCGCGCGCGATCTGAGCGACGCACTCACCGCGAATCCGGCCCTCGACATCCATCAGTTCTTTCGCCAGGAATACGAAGGGCGCGTGCCGCTTGTCGTCATCATGAAAGATGGACGCGTGTTCTCGACGGACGGCACGAAGCCCTCTGACTCGTTCGTGCAGGATATTCGCGCGCGGCTCAACGCCGATCCAGAGTCGTTCATGCGCGCACGTGGAGGGCGGGGCCGCGCCGTGGGTCCTCGGCCAATGCGCCCGGGCGGCGACATTCCGCCGCGGTTCGGTCAGCCACCGCCTCGCCGCGCGGGCGCCGCAGGGCCAGTCATCGTCGATGGCGTGCCCGTGGGCCTCGTGATGGCCATGCCGCGCTCTGCGCTGCGGCAGCTTGGCCCGACGCTCGGAATTGTCGGTGCGGTGCTCGTCCTCATCGGCACAACCGCTGCGGCGTTGCTGATCTTCGGTCCGGTGCGTCCGCGATTGCGCAGCCTCGAGGATGCCGCACGCAAGGTAGGCGCCGGCGATCTGACGGCGCGCGCTCGGGAGGATGGCGGCGATGAAGTGGCGGCGCTCGCCAGTGCGTTCAATCAGATGACGCACGATCTCCAGCAGCGCGCGGAGCAGCTGCAGGCCGCCGATCGCACCCGGCGGCTACTCCTGGCAGACGTCTCGCACGAGCTCATGACGCCGCTGACCGGCATGCGCGGTTATCTCGAAACGCTCTCGCTCCACGCGGAATCTCTCGACCCCGAAACGCGAGAGCGGTATCTCGCCATCATTCGAGACGAGACGCAGCGCGTCGAGCACATCGTCGGCGACCTACTGGATCTGTCCCGCCTCGAAGGCGGCGGCGAATCATTTGATGCGCAGGACGTGCCGCTCGAGGATTTGTTCGGGCGCGTGCTCGCGCGCCACGGCCGCGCGGCCGAGCAGAAGGGGATTGAGATCACGACGAGCATCGCGCCAGGCGCGGAAATCGTTGCCGGCGATCCGATGCGGCTTGAACAGGCGCTGCAGAACCTGGCGGCGAACGCGCTCCGCCATACGCCGAAAGGCGGGCGGGTGGCGCTGAATGCCACGTACGAGGACGATGGCGTCGTCGTGACGGTGAGCGATACCGGATCTGGTATCGCGCCGGAGCATCTGCCGTACGTATTCGACCGGTTCTATAAGGCGGATCCTTCCCGAGCGGGGCACGCAACCGGTAGTGGCCTTGGTCTGTCGATCGTCAGAGCGATCGTCGAGCGCCACGGCGGAGTGGTGACTGCCTCGAGCCGAGCAGGCGGCGGCACGACCTTCGCGCTCAAGTTTCCGCCCGAGCGGCCGATAAGGACATAGTCATTCCGTAACATATACTCCGTCGGCCGGGCTGAAGCCCGGCACTACGATTGCGCGACAGCCCGGCACTCATTCGTAGCGCCGACCTTCAGGTCGGCCCATTGACCATGAATCATTCCGAACAACTCAAAGCCCTCGATGATGCGCGCTGGCGCATCGCCATTGCGCTGACCGTCGCGATGATGGCGTTGTATTTCGGTTTCATTCTTCTGGTCGCTTACGCGAAACCGCTGCTTGGACGGCTTGTCGTGCCCGGCTTGAGCCTGGGGATTCTTCTCGGCGCGCTGGTAATCGTCGCTGCGTGGGTGCTGATCTGGATCTACGTGCGCTGGGCCAACACGCATTACGACGCGGCGATCGAGGCCCTGCGAGGCCGGTCGTGACAGGCGTCTTTTTTTTCATTTTCATCGCGCTGTCGCTGGGTGTCACGTACGTCGCCGCGCGGCGCACCCGCAGCGCCGAACACTTCTACACAGCCGGAGGCAGCGTCACGGGTCTGCAGAATGGCCTCGCCCTGGCCGGCGACTACATGAGCGCGGCGAGCTTCCTGGGCATCGCCGGCCTCGTTGCGTTGTCTGGCTTCGACGGGCTCATCTACTCCATCGGATTTCTCGTCGGCTGGCCGGTCGTGATGTTTCTCATCGCCGAACCGCTGCGCAATCTCGGGCGATACACGTTCGCAGATGTCGTCGCGTTCCGGCTGCGGCAGGCGCCTGTCCGTGTCGCTGCTTCGATCGGATCGCTGGCGGTCGTTTCGTTTTATCTGATCGCGCAGATGGTCGGTGCGGGCAACCTCATCAGGCTACTCTTCGGCTTCGAGTACGAGTACGCGGTTGCTATCGTTGGCATCGTCATGCTCGGGTACGTGCTCTTCGGCGGCATGATGGCGACGACGTGGGTACAGATCATCAAGGCGGTACTTTTGCTGAGCGGCGCGTTTCTGCTGGCGGTCATGGCGTTGTCGCAGTTCGGTTTCAGCCCGCTTGCGTTGTTTGCGGCCGCATCGCAGCAGTACGGCGCGGCGGTGCTCGCCCCCGGGCGGCTCGTCTCGAATCCTTTCGACGCGATGTCGCTGGGGCTCGCGCTGATGCTCGGGACTGCGGGGCTGCCTCACATCCTCATGCGCTTTTATACGGTGAAGGACGCGAAGACGGCGCGCCTCTCCGTGAGCTACGCGACGGCGTTCATCGGATTTTTCTATCTGCTGACGTTCATCCTCGGGTTCGGGGCGATGGTGCTGGTGGGGCAGCCGGCGATTCGCGCGATCGATGCCGGCGGCAACATGGCGGCGCCGCTTCTGGCGCAGGCCGTGGGCGGCGAAGCGTTCCTGGGATTCATCTCGGCGGTTGCGTTCGCCACCATACTCGCCGTCGTCGCCGGGTTGACGTTGGCCGGCGCGGCGACGCTGTCGCACGACCTGTGGGTGAACGTGGTGCGCCGCGGCGTTTCATCAGACCGCGAGGAGTTGAAAGTGGCTCGCGCGGCGACAGTCGTGCTGGGCTTACTCGCGATCGTGTTGGGGATTATTTTCAAGGGTCAGAACGTCGCGTACATGGTGGGGTTGGCGTTTGCAATTGCCGCGAGCGCGAATTTTCCGGCGCTCGTGCTGTCGATGTTCTGGCGCAAGTTCACGACGCGGGGAGCGCAGATGAGCATGCTCGTCGGCACGGCGTCGAGCCTGATTCTGATCTACTACTCGCCGACCATTCAGCTGGACGTGCTCAAGAATTCCACGGCGTGGTTTCCGCTGCGGAATCCCGGCCTCGTGTCGATTCCGTTATCGTTTGCCGTGGGGACTGTGGTTGCGCTGCTATGGCCCGAGCCCGAGGCCGACGCGCGGTTCGCGGAGGTCGAACAGCGGATTCACGCGACCGGTCTGGCACCAAAACCAGAGATTAGCGATTCTAGGGTTTAGGGACTAGGGATTGGGGATTAGGGATTGGGAGCGCGAACACGCCCCGATTGAATTGTCGGTCCGCCGCAGCGTCCCCTCCCGTTAGGCCGCCGACGCAGAAGCGCGACTGCGCCGATTCGGTCGCCGCGATAAGCGTCCAGAAGCAGAGCAGAGCCGAACCGTGTGAGAACCCCTTGGGTACATAGTCATCAAGCTAGTATGTATAATTAAAGTTTCGTTGCGCCTCCGCAAGCACGCTCCTAGGAGGCGTAAGCCCACTCGGTAATCCCAGATTGGGAGGTCGTCCAACGGTAGGACACGTGGCTCTGGACCACGGTATCGGGGTTCGAATCCCTGCCTCCCAGCCAATTCCCTAAACCCCTAGCACTGCATCACTTCACCCGCGTCGGACGTGTCGTCCCGCATGCGTGCGGCATCGCCCGTGGTGGAGTTTGTGGTGGAGTTTCTGCGGAGAAGGCCGATCGCGGACTCGCATTCTAGCGGTACGCCCTGTCCCGAAAATCCAGCGAGTGGGAACTTGAGGCAGCCATTGGGGAGGTCGAACGAGGGGAGTTAGCGCGTGCTAGGATTCGCGCCTATGGATTGGCAGATGGCGGTAACAGTGATGACGGGAATCGGTGTTGCAGCGAAGACCGCCAAGCCCGCTGTCGAAATGTCGATGGAACTCGTCGGCAAAGTGCTGACTCCGTCAGCCGACGCTCTCGGCCAAGGTTTGGCTGCGCCTCTCCAAGAGTGGAAGCGGCAGCGTCAACAGCGGGCGGAAGGGATTCTTGCAGATGCTGCGAAGAAGCTCGTGGAGAAGGGAATCGAGCCGACTCCAGTGCCGCCTGCGCTACTGATTCCGATCCTCGAACATTCGTCGCTAGTCGAGGAAGAAGTGCTCCAGCGGAAGTGGGCGACGCTCCTAGCGAATGCTGCAGTCGCGAACAACAAGGTGCTTCCTGCGTTCCCCGAGATCTTGCGGCAATTAACGCCGGTCCACGCAAGAATCATCGACTACATGCACGGGATTCCGGGCGAAGTCCTTGAGAAATCAGTGCGTAGTTACGGAGAGGTTCATCTGGAAACCGTGGTAGGTTGGCTTAAGCTCGACCGCGAATCTATCGGTGTTCTGTTCTCTGATCTTGAGAGGCTTCAAATCGTGGAGATCGTCATCGATCCGCCCCTCCATGAAGGCAATTCACTAGGCCATCTAACAACGAAAGTTGAAAAGATTGCTTGGGCCTTCGATTTCAAGCACCGGTTCAGGTTCTCGCTCTTGGGCCGTGAATTTGTCAGGGCTTGCTACGAGGTCAAAGGCCAAGATCGTTAGCAGCGAGCTACTCTCAGGGAGGACGCCGACACGTCAGTAGCCCTCATTTTTGTTCGCGCCCGCGTCTGCGGTTCATGGCTTAGAGGGCGTCAGGGCGGCATCCACCCCAGTGGCACCACTTCGCCCCGGCACCGGGGTGAAGGCTCGCCCGTGCTTCTATTTTCTAAAAAGCGTGCCCTTACTTGAATCCGCTCGGAACTCAGCGGCGTGAGGACTGGCGCCGTCATCGACGTTCCTTGCGTCTCGGTCGCCCGCGTCTGGCGCGCCTCCGCAAGTTGGGCCTGTGCGCGTGCAGACGCTCGATGACAAGTCTACCATTGCACCTGTCCCCTCACGCCTGTCGCCGTCGGTCCCACCATCGGCGCAATCGCTACCTTCGGCGTGCGCGTCCGGCTCGCGGCGCAGCCATTTCAGGTGTTAATCGTCCTGCTCGACCGCCCTGGCCAGGTCGTCACACGCGAGGAGCTGCAACGGCACGTCTGGCCCGCGGACACCTTCGTCGACTTCGACCGCGGTTTGAACAAGGCGGTGAACCGACTCCGCGAAGCCCTCGGCGACACGGCCGACAGTCCGCGGTTCATCGAAACGATTCCGAAACGTGGCTATCGGTTCATTGCACCGGTGCAGCAGCACGACGCCGGCTCGGCACCAGCGGAGGTCCCCGCTTCCTCGGAGATGTACGTCCCCCTTCCGACCGACGCACCTGATGACCGGATATCTGAATCCTGTTCAGTGAGCCGTGAGCGGACTCGCACGGTGCGTGTCTGGGTGGCGGGCGCCGCACTAGTGCTGCCCTCGAGAGTGGAGCGCTGATCCGCGTGCTCGAGGATTGGTGTCCACCGTTCCCCGGCTTCTTCTTGTACTACCCGACTCGCAAGCAACAGCCGGCCGCTCTCACGGCCCTCATCACTACACTGCGGCTCGTCGGGTGATCCGACAATCAGATGGGACAGCGCACGACTTGAAAGAGGCGCTTTGTGCAACGTCCCAGGCGGCTCTCGTGAATCAGCGCGCGCGCTGGTAGTGCATCGCCACCGCACCGTTGCGGAGCGGCCGGGCCGAGACCAGTTCGAGCTGCCGGCTGGCGGGCAGGCCCGTCTGATACAGGGTCGGGCCGCGGCCGGCGATCCTGGGGTGGACGAGGAACTTGTACTCGTCGATCAGCTCCAGGCGGTCGAGCTCGGTGGCCAGCTTGCCGCTGGCGAGCAGCACGCCGCCGGGCGTCGCATCCTTGAGCTTCTGCACGCCCGTGCGCAGATCGCCGGCCACGTGGTGGCTGTTGTTCCAGGGAAAGTCCTTGCGAGTCGCCGACACCACGTACTTGGGCTTGGCCTCCAGCTTGATCGCCCACTCGCGCATGGCCGGCGGTGCCTCCTCGTCGCCGCGGGCGACGGCCGGCCAGTAGCTCTCCATCATCTCGTAGGTGACGCGGCCCCACAGCATCGCCTCGCCCTCGTCCATGAGCCGGGTGAAGAAGGCGTGCGTCTCGTCGTCGGCGATGCCCGCGCGATGGTCAACGCAGCCGTCCAGGGTGACGTTGATGCTGAAGGTGAGGAGGCCCATAGCGGCGAGTCTATCCCTCCTCCCGCCGCCGGAGCATGCCGGCCTCGATCAGCAGACGCGACGGTCGGCGAGCATCAGGCTGTTCACGTTCTATGACACCGTCACACTCGAACCGCGCAATTGTCAAAACCGGCTCTTTACGCCGCTTCGCGGATGAGCCAGGGTCGAAAAATCATGCCGGGCTGCTCGATCCAGGCGGGAGAAGTTCGACACTGTAACCGAGACTTCGCAGTTCACGGATCATCTTGCGCGCACGCACCTTCTTCGCCTCTGGCCGACGGCAGGCCCGCGTTCCTCGTAACGAATGCCCTCGTCAACTCTGTTTTCACAGTTCGCGCACTGTCAGTGCGACACCGGTACAACATCTAAGGACTGAGGAGTAGGAAGGACTGAGAGCCCAGCCCTCGGTCCGCTCGTCGTAAGTGTCCGTCCCAGTTTTCGCCTCCGACCTATCTCGCGTTTTCCTCGATGTTCGCCGGGAAAACGGCTCACCGCCACAGTCGGGAGCGAAAAGGCGTGGCTACGGCAGATTGCCCTGTGGCAATGATGTGGGAATCCTGCGGCGCACAGGGCGCGTAACACGCGCGTGCTGCGCGTCGTGCTCGAAAAACCTGCCCGCAGCGCACAGCGTTGCATGCTCCACGGCGGGTTGAAAGAATCTACGCGGGTGCGCGTTTGACCAGCGGCATTTTGGGAATGCGGGAGTTCGACCGACCAGAGCGCGCGACGAGAATTTGAGGCGGCCTAGTCTCTCAAGAGAGATCTCACCACCGAAGGGTCGCCGTCGTTCGGCGCGGGCCTGACCCCGAGAACTGATGTCAGCACGTTGTAGACGCTGACGTTCTCGAACGGCGGTACCGATACACCGCGTTTGAAAGCAGGACCGCTGGCGACGAAGATGCCGCGCATCGACATCGCATCATGTGGATCGTACCCGTGCTCGCCGCGCGGGCCGAATAGTCGTCGGCCAATTCGTTCCGCCACAGTCGCGCGCCGCAGCACCTGCCAGCCTTCGTCGACGACTCCGACGATCGGCGGAATCCGCGGGTGGTGGCGATAATGCCAATGCGGCGGCGTTTCTAGCCTGCGATACACCCGCAGCCGTTGATGCGCGTTCGCGAGTGCCTCATACACTGCGTCTGCGCGGCCCGGCTTCGGCAGCAGGCCGAGTGTCGGATTGATATCGATGACCTCGACGTCATCCAGATTGATGTAATCGTCGAGCACCACAACGCGGTCGACGTTTGTCTCCGACAGACCGTGGTCCGAGGTGATCACGACATTGATGTCATCGTGAATTCCGCGGCGCTCCAGACCTTGAAGCAGACGTCCGAGATAGCCGTCCACGCGACTGACGGCATCGCGCACGTTGCGCGACTCCGGACCGAACGCGTGCGCGGCGCTATCTACGTCCTCGAAGTACAGCGTCAGAAATGTCGGGCGCTCGGCACGCGACTGATCGAGCCATGCAAGCACGCGGTCCACCCGAGCGTTTCCCGGCATCGACTCGTCGTACGGCACCCAGTACTTCGGTTGCTGGCCGAGAATTGGTGCCTCGGACCCAGGCCAGAACATCGCAGCTGCCGGCTGACCGGCATTCTGAAGACGCACCCATAGCGGCTCGCCACCCCACCACATCGGGTCTTGCGCTTCGCGCCGGTTCGAGAGTGAGAACCGGCGACCGGTGTGCGGGTCGTAGATGTTGTTGGCAATCACGCCGTGGTGGCCAGGATAAAGACCCGTGACGAGCGTGTAGTGATTCGGGAACGTTTTTGGCGGAAAGCTCGGAATCAGCGCGGTTGCACGGACACCGCGGGCGATGACGCGCCGGACGTTCGGAGCGGGAAACTTCGCATCGTAATCCCATCGCCAGCCATCAAAGGAAATGAGGATAACCGTGGGGCGAAGATCCCGAGGGCGCTGACCGGAAAGGTCGTGTGCGAATGCGAAAAGCAGAAGAACGAAGGCCGCACCTGCACAACGCCACATTTTGCGAGTATACGCACAAGGTCATCTGGCGTCTTCGGCGGGTCCGCCGAGCGCGTTGAAAACACAGGGAGCATCCAGGGTTTCTTCCTGCCGGGCACTGGACTGCTTGCTAGAATGCAGGCACTGCCTATAATGGATGCATGCAGTATACCATCCGTGGCATTCCGGAAGCCGTCGATACCGCGCTCCGCGCGCGCGCGCGCACGACCGGCACGAGCCTGAATGAAGCGGCCGTCGACGCTCTGGTAGAGGGATCCGGCGTGGCCGGCGGCCGGCGGAAGCGGCGAGATCTGGGCGACATCGCCGGGACATGGAAGGCCGATAAGGCGGTTGCGGCGGCGCTCGCTGATCAGGACCGGGTGGACGAGGATCTCTGGCGGTGAGGGTGGCTCTCGACACAAATCGATACGTCGATTTGTGCAAAGGCGGAGCGGAGACAGTAGCGCTGCTGGAAGAAGCCGAGGCGATTTTGTTGCCCTTCGTTGTTGTCGCCGAGCTTCGGGCCGGCTTCGCGCACGGGCGTCGGCAAGCCGAGAACGAAGGGATCCTCCGACGTTTCCTGTTGAAAGACGGCGTCCGCGTCCTCTTTGCCGACGACCAAACCACTCACCACTACGCCGCCGTCTTCCGACAGCTCCGGAAGCAGGGCACGCCGATTCCGACGAACGATATGTGGCTGGCCTCTTTGGTCCTGCAGCACAACCTGGCGCTGCACGCGCGAGACAAGCATTTCGATCATCTCCCACAGATTGCCCGCGTGTGAGCTAGATCGCTAACTCCGCCACGCGATCGAAGCGCTTCTTGCGCCGCCGAGAATAGCGCGCCAAGTTTCCGTTGTCCTCGATAGGTCGGCCCGGCTCCGAGAACGGCGTCAGCCGCCCAAACGTTGATCACGCCGGGACATCCATTATCCAGATGTCCCCCCGGTAGTTGCCGAGCAGAAAAACGATTTGATTGCCGGCGACGATGGGCGCGGCGGTGCTGATCATCGCGGGCACGATCATTTCCGACAGGGCGAGTACGTCGATAGGGTGTGTGGCGACGCTTCCGCTGGCGGCATCGAAGGAGCGAGCAACGACCCGGTTTCGGATATCAACGGTCGGCGTCGCCGGCAGGTAGTACAGCAACCGTCCGTCTCGCGACCAGAACGGGTGACTCGCGTCAGTCTCAACACGTAACCACGCGGCTTCGTCTGCCGCGTGACCGTCCTCGAGTCGCGCCACGAACACCGAGGGAGATCCCCCCGGCGGCGTGGCGTCGAAGGCCAGCCACTGCGTATCTGGAGAAAGGCGAGGGTTCGACAAACGGCGCTTGCGTGAAGAGAGCAACGGATGCTGCGTGGCCTCGCGCGTGTTGAGTACCGATGAACGCGTTCAGTCCCGCTCCGAATGTTTCGGCCAGCAGCCGCTCGTCATCGAGCCAGAGCCGCGGACGGCCTCCGCAATCTTCGAAAATCAACCGGGACGCTCCGTCCGCGAGATTCGCCACGAAGACCGGACGCCTGACGGGCGGTCCGGCGACCAGCGTTCCGAACGCGAGCCGTTTCCCGTCGAGCGAGATCACCGGAAAACCGCGATTGACGCCGGCTTCTCCCTCGAACGCGGCGTCGGTGTCCCGCTGCACATCTCTGATGCGCAGTTCGGGGCCGCTCGATCCCGCGGCGAAGTACGCGAGTGTATTCGTGTCGCGCGACACGCTGAAATAGCTGACGAAGCCTCCACCGCGGGTCAGACGCCGCGGTTGCCCCTGGGCGACTCCAGTCCGCAGGTCGATCCCGACAGACCACATGTTGGTGTCGGTATGAACTCCGACAAAGCCCAATCGCTGGCGACCGACGGTGGGGAAGAACGCGGAGTCAGCGCCAGGCGTCATCAGTTCCGGAGAGCCGATCGCCTCGAACGTCGTTAGCGAGACGCGCTGCCGCCACACATGAACACCTTGTCTTCCGGCCGCCGTGAAGAAGATCGAATCTCCCGTCCAGGCGACCGCCATCGAGACGATGATGGAGCCCTGTTGTCGCGCCCGGCGAAGCACGCCGGTATCGACGGGTGCGCCGCCACCCACCGGCACGATCCAGCAATCGAGATCGGTTGAACGGTCTGGATGACCGACGACGAGCAGATGACGGGAGTCGTCAGACCAAGTGGTAAACCCGACATCGTCGAGGCCCGTCGCTACGACTCGTTCGTCGCCGGTCGCCGAGACGATTCGGACGGCCTCGTTCGAATCGAGGGCGAGATACACAAGCCATTGGCCGTCAGGCGCGAAGCGCGCGCCGCGCGCCTTCCGTTTCAATACTCGCGGCTGTCCGCCGAAGGCCGGCACTTCATACACATGCCGAGTCGAGTCGGCCGCCGCGCTGAAAATCACGCGCGTGTCGTCATGAGAAAACGCCGGCTCGGCGCATTCGCGCAGGCCCACCGTGAGCTGCACGGCGGCCCCGCCCACCTGTTGCAGCCACACTTGCGGCGTCGCACCATCCTGTCCCGCATCGGATACGTAGACGACCATCCGGCCGTCCGATGACAGCGATGGCCAGAACGTCGCAGCCGTCGTGGTAGTGACTCGCTGAAGACGTGGTTGGGGAGGGGCGTCGACGGCCGTCGACGGTTTCGCAGTGGGCGCCATCTGGCGGCTCTTCCACCACTCGGTCAGTTCTGCCGGATCGGCGAAGACGCTGCCGCGGTCCGCGTGGGCAAGGCGGTGTACGGGAAGACCCTCGTCCCGTTCCCAGCGTTGGACGGTGCGGATGCCTCGTCCGAGATATGCGGCGATTTCCTTCCACGAGTCGAGCCGGCGGTGTTCACTGGCACGCGGCTGCGGACCATCCGGGGTGTTACCCATGGTCTCGACAGCATAGCTCAGGGGTGCGCCATTAGACGCCATCGGCTTCCCGGCGTCTGATGACGCTTGAGCGCTCGCGAGCGGCATTGGACACTCGTATCGAAGGAGGATGTCATGTCGAAGCATTTGAAAGTTCTGTTGTGCGTGTCCGTGCTGAGCGCGACGCTGCTTGTGGCTGCGGGGTCGAGGGTGACCGCCGCCGACTCGGGGGCGGCATTCGAAGGGGTGTGGAGAACAGTCGAAGTCGTGGTTCCGGGGCCGACTCCTCAGACGTTCAGGTCGGCAGCAACAATGGCTATTTTCCATGGGAAGCACTACAGCCGGGTTGAAGTGCACACCGAAGGCGCCCGGCCGGTGTTGAAGGATCCGGCGACAGCATCCGCGGACGAACTGCGCGCGGTGTGGGGGCCCTTCGTCGCCGAGGCTGGCACGTTCGAGGTGACTGGCAAGAACGTCGTCACGATGCAGGCGATGGTCGCGAAGAATCCCGCGGCGATGACGAACGGCGCGACGAGTGTCTACACCTATCAGCGAAGCGGCGACACGCTGACACTGACGCAGACTCGCACGCCCTCAGGTCCGAGTGCCATGCCTGTGACGATCAAGCTGGCGCGCGTAGAATGACTTTCGTCTGGTGCGGCGGGGTCCAGGGGGCTCTATGCACACGAGCACTGGATCCTGCCGTCCTCAACGTCGGAATCGTCGATCTCAATCACGCTCGGAGCTACACGCCGGCGAACCAATGGAACCCGATGTCGGAGTTGATGCCCCCGGAGCCTTTGCCGATGCCGGCCATCGAGTCGACGACCCGAATCGATTTCACGAATTTGAGATTCTTGTAGCCGCATTGTCGTTCGACGCGCAAGCGGGTTGGTGCGCCGTTGCCGGTCGGAAGATCGCGACCGTTGAGGCCGTAGGCAAGGATAGTCTGCGGATGCTCGACCTCGAACAGATCGTATCCCTCGTACCAACCATCGTACGTGTCGATGACGACGTAGCGCGCCGCCGGCGTGACACCGCCGGCCGTTTCGAGGACCCCAAGCAGCGGCGCGCCCGTCCATTCGCCAATCGCCGACCAACCTTGTTCGCACACGTGCGCGGTGATCTGCGTGCGGGCGGGCAGGCTCTTGATCCGATCGAGCGATAACTCGACAGGGCGCGCGACGAGACCGCTGATCGGGAGTCGCCAGTTCCTGAACCCTTCCGACACGTGCCGTTGATACTCCGCGTTCTTCGGATTGGTCTGGTTCCAGGTGGGGAATGGATCGGCGACGTCGCTCGCGGAGTACTCGCGCGCCAGTTGCTGACCGGAGAGCAGCAGTCGACTGCTGCTCATCGTCAACACGTCGGCGGCGCCGATCAGGCCTCCGCGCACTCGCGGTGGAATAAACTTCTCGCGTGAACATCCGGTCAGCAACAGACCACCGAGCGCCGGGACGCTCGCCAGCCACGTACGACGTGAGATACGCCTGGTCATGGTGTCATCGCTCCTCTATCCACGGGAACCGACGCCTTCCCGGTGATCATCGAACGGATCTGGTTGACGAATCCCGCGGCAGCGATCTCCAGCAGATGGACGGCGACGAAGAGCACGAGCAGGACGGTGCCGATGGTGTGCAGCGTGCGCGCCGACTGACGACCGCCGAACATGTCGAGCAGCACAGGCATCGCGGCCGTGTAGCCCGGCGACTGGGCGACACCGGTCAGGATCATGAACGGCACGAACACGAAAATCATGAGCAAATATGAGACCTTCTGCAGTGTGCCGTAGGTGCCGCTGGTCGTATGCCGCCGCGATCGCCTGCGAAAGTGGTCGCGCAGTTCCGTCCGCACCTGCGCCAACGTCAGCTCGTCACGGGCCGGCAGCATCCGCTTGCGAAAATGCGTCGTGTAGAGATTCCACCCGACGTACGCAAGGCCGTTGAGGAGAAAAACCCAGGCGAACGTGAAGTGATAGTTGCGTCCCCACCGGCGGTCTCCGAGCGCGCCTGCGGCCTCCCACGACAGGCCCAGATCCGAGAGCCTGAATATTGCCGGGTAGCCTCGATAGCCGGTGTGTCCCCAGTACAACTCGGGGAAGTCGAGGAGGATGTGAACGCCGCTCACCAGCAGATATCCGCAGGCGATCACGTTCACCCAGTGACAGATGCGAACGCTGAACGAGTGAACGGATCTGGAGGTCTCTTCGCGAAGGCGTGGCAATTTGAAAGTTACGGCAGGGTGCACGTCGCCTACCGCATTGTACGCCGGCAGAGGCTCATCGACCCGTTGGACTGTCTGCCCAGTTCGAGAGCACGGTCAACGGGTCGTTATAATCGCCTCCTTGCGACAAGTACACGATTCTGCCTGTCTGCGACGCCGAGAAAATACCGAACACTGGCAGTGAACCAGGCGAGAGAAGAACGCCGTCGGCGACCGGACGGGGAGATCCGGTGGTTGCCAGCCTGTTGGGATCGAACGGTTGCGCCATCAAGGTGTTGTTCTGCATGAAGAGCAGGTGACCGCGGGAATAGGTGACATTGCCGGAATCAAACGTCCCAACGAGTTTTCTGCCAGCTGAATCGAGAGACATGACGTAATACGAATTGCTCCGGCCGTTTCGAGATGTCACGCGGTACAGAATCTGTCCGGTGCCGGCCAGGAATTGCGGACGCACGTGAGCAGCGTCGTCGTCGTGATCTTCGAACGAGGTGACGGGACCACCATTCGCAGAAATGCGGCTGAGCGCCCCTGAGAACGGCGAAAACACGATCGTGTTGTCCGGACCCCACGTGCCACCCCGCTGGGTCCGAACGTCGTCCAAAGTCGTCGGCGCTGCGGCCGCGCTGATGTCGAGCCGCTTCAGTTTTCGATCGGCAAAAAATCCAATTGACCCACTGTCGGGTGACCAGAACGGCGAAATGCCCCCTTCGGTTCCAGGCAGTTGTCTGGCATCGTCGATCGCAAGCGATCGAATCCAAAGCGACGTCCCCTCTTCGGTGCGCGCGCTGAAAACGACACGACGGCCGTCTGGCGAAAGGGCAAGGATGGTGTTGGGTACGCCGTCCTCGACCGCTCGAGGCCATCTGACGCCAGCAGGAAGACTGATGGATGCCGGCACCGGCGTCGCAGGAGCGACTGCAGGCGGTCGAGGCGTTACCGCCGGAGGCGGAGAGGAGGGCAGATTCGCCATCAGCGTTGCGACAATAGCGCCTGCGACGAAAGCGAGGGCAACGATCGAATGCCCTCGGCGCGATGGCGCGGCTGTCCTGGTTGTGTCGGCAGCGAGATTCGGCGCGGGCTCCAAAGGCGTGGCCAGCAGATCTTCGATGTCGAGGCGAGCATCGGCAATATCGGCGAGCCGGCGCCCGCGGTCCTTCTCGAGGCACCGCCGCAGCAATGTCCGGAGCGCTGGCGGCGTGTTGTCAGGCAAAGCGTTCCATTCGGGTTCGCCTCGCATGACGGCCCCCAGCGTGTCCGCCACGGCGACGCCAGGAAACGCGCGCTTGGCCGTCAGCATCTCGTACAACACGCAACCGAATGCCCAGATGTCGCTTCTTCCATCAACGCTGTCGCCCATGGCTTGTTCGGGACTGACGTAGGCAACGGTCCCGACCAGCACGCCTTCCTTCGTGCCTCCAAGCGTGAGTGTGAGATCTGGCGGGCTTCCATCGGCGCCGGAGTCGCACGCGAGCTTCGCCACGCCAAAGTCCAGCACCTTGATCGTGCCGGCAGCGGTGATCTTGATGTTTGACGGCTTCAAATCGCGATGGATGATCCCTTTGCCATGCGCGGCCTGCAGAGCTGCCGCAATGCCCGAGGCGCACCGCAATGCCTCGCGCAGCGGCATCGCACCTCTGAAGATACGCTGCTGCAGCGTTTCCCCATCGATAAGCTCGAGAATCAGTACCTGGAGCGTGCTCTCCCTCGACGACGTCGAAGAGCGTGCAGACGTTGGGATGGTTGACGTGGGAGATGAGGCGCGCTTCGCGCTCAATGCGCACGAGACGATCAGGATCGGTGGCGAACACTGCCGGGAGGACCTTGACGGCAACGTCCCGCCCAAGGCGAATATCGCGCGCACGATACACCTCGCCCATGGCGCCGTGACCCAGCAGGCTCACAATCTCATAAGCCCCGAGCCGTTCGCCGGTTTGTAACGCCATCGTTGGGAACAATTGCCCGCAGATCCCTTAGACGTTGGCGGCGGTGTTTTCGTTGCGGGTTAGCGAGACGCTCGAATCCGCGCCGCTTGTGCCTCGGTGAAGGTGAGCGATCCTCGGGCTGCATTGTGGACCAGAGCCTTGTCCCAGCCCGCCTGCATCACGCCCGTCGGAGAATGCGCATTGCCCGGGAGGAGAAGATGACCGATTTCGTGTGCAATGACGTACGCGAGCATGGTGCTCACGTCAATGTGGCAGGAACGGGCGAAGTCTTGCACCTGCCTGAAAAAGACCTTCGCCTCAGAACCGTTTGCGAGCGCCACGCCCATCACAGGTGACAATGCCCTCGCGTAGCCGAGAACGTGCGAGACGAGGTGCACGGTGAATCGTGGCGCCGCCTCGGTCCACCGTACTGCTAATCCGGCATCAGCGAAAATCCGCATCACTTCAACCTGAGACGGCTCCAGGACATGCGCTGGAACCCGAGCGTCGTTCCTCATCTGAAGGTCGATTGTCAGGGAATGCGAGGTTTCGGCATCAGCTGTTCTCACAACCATTACACCGGCCGCGACGACCATCCACCACTTCGACATTGGTGGATCCATTGGAGAATGGCGCGGGTTGTCAGGTCGTTAGCGAGCGATTAGGATTCTATTAGTTTTGCGTTTTAGCTTTGGCGCCTGGACTCTCGATGCCGATCGCCGTGTGCTGTTGCACGCCGGCGATCCGGTGTCTCTTTCCCCAAAGGCGTTCGATCTTCTGAGAGTCCTGGTCGAACATCACGAGCGGGCGTTTTCAAAGGCGGAGCTTCACCAGCTCCTCTGGCCGAATACCTTCGTCTCGGATGGAAGCCTGACGATACTGGTTACTGAAATTCGCCACGTACTGCAGGACGCCGCCGATCAGCCGCAGTTCATCAGGACCGTGCGGCGCTTTGGCTACGGGTTTTGTGCGGCGGTGGCAGCAACGGATGCGTCGCACCCGTCAGCGGAGTCTCAAAATGCGTGGGTGGTATGGGGAAACAGAAGCATCCCCGTTGCGCCAGGGCAGACGATCCTGGGGCGCGCGCTCGACGCCACCATTCGTTTTGACGTGCCGGGCGTCTCGCGCCGTCACGCGCGCATCAGCGTCGAAGGCGCGAATGTTACTGTCGAAGACCTCGGTAGTCAGAACGGGACGTATCTGCGAGGTGAAAAAATCAAAGGCCGCGCGGCGCTCGGAGATGGGGATGAATTGCGCCTCGGTCCAGTCGCCATGCTCATTCGCCTGGTTTCCCCCGACAGCTCGACACTGCCGATGTGACCGGTTCAGTCTGCGTCAGCCCCGCCGGGCTGCTTCGATGGTGGCGATGTCGATTTTCTGCATCGGCATCATCGCGTCGAAGGCGCGCTTTGCCTCAGCGCCGCCCGCCGCAAGCGCATCGGTTAACGTGCGTGGGGTGATCTGCCAGGAGAGGCCCCAGCGATCCTTGCACCAACCGCACTGACTTTCCCTGCCGCCATTGCCGACGATCGCGTTCCAGTAGCGATCGGTCTCTTCCTGATTGTCTGTGGCGACCTGAAAAGAGAAGGCCTCGCTGTGCTTGAACTCGGGGCCGCCGTTGAGACCGAGACAGGGGACTCCGAGGACCGTGAAATCCACCGTCAGCACGTCGCCAGCCTTGCCACTCGGGTAGTCACTCGGCGCCTTGTGAACAGCGGTCACTTCACTATTCGGAAATGTGGCGGCGTAGAAGCGCGCCGCCTCGAGCGCATCTTTGTCGAACCAGAGACAAATTGTGTTCTTTGGCTTCATGTTTCGTGTTCAGCCTTTCGGTGAACTTGCTGGCTTGCCTCGACGTTCGATGATCGCCCGCGCTTCACTCGCTTCCGGAAAGGCGGGATTAATCGCCAGCGCCTTCTGAGCGGCCGCCCTCGCATCGTCGGCCTGACCCGCTGCCGCGAAGGCCTGTGCCAGATGCAGTTGTATCGTGGGGTTCTTCGGGGATTTGTTCACCGCGGCTTGAAATTCAGAGATCGCAGCAGGGGCCATTCCTTTCTTCAGGAGGACGAAGCCGAGCGTATCGATGAAGTCGGGGTTGTCCGGTGCCGCTCGTCTCGCCGTCTGGGCGAGGTTCAGCGCGACGTCAAGGTTGGCACCTTCCTCAGCATAGATCCACGCGAGGTTATTCGCCGCCACCGCAGACTGAGGATTGGCCGCCAGCGCCTTGTCGTACCGCTGCTTGGCGATATCCCGCTTCCCCTGGGCGTGCGCTAAGACCCCCGCGAGAATCAGCCCGTACTCGACGTCCACGCCCTTACCCGCAAGGCTTGCGAACTGCTGCTCGGCGGCCTCGAGGCGGCCTGCGCTGGCGTACATGCGGCCGAGCGCGTCGTAGGCGTCGTTGTTGCCGGGATTGATTGCCAGAAGCTTCTTCCAGGCCCCCTCGGCCCGGGCCTGGTCGCCCGCCGCCGCGTAGACCTGCCCGGCAATCAGCAGTGTCCTCTGGTCGCCTGGTTCTTTGGCCAGCCGACTATCCAAACGCTGGAATGCACTTTTGAAGTCCTTCTGCCCCACGTCCACGGCAAGCCGTCCTTCGAATGCTTCCTTGGAGTCGGCATCTAGAGCCTCGACGCGGTCCAGCGCTTTACGCGCCGCAAGCCAATCCGATTGCGCAACTGCAAGGCGGGCGGCTTCGTAATGAACGGGGATCCAGTCTGGATATGTACGGACAAGGTCGGCGATCTGACGATTGGCGGCGGCCCACTGTCCCGATGCACGGTCCGTTTCGACGATCGCCAGACGGGCCGCGGGGTTGCCGGGCGCCAGTTGGAGGACCTCGTTCGCAATCTGCCGAGCGGCTTCCCCTTTGCCGCCGAGGAGTTGCAGCCGCGCGAGGTAGAGACGCGGCGTGACCGCTCGGGGGTTCAGGACGACCACCTCGTTGAACGCTTTGCTCGCCTCCGTGAATCGACCCAGCAGCAGAAGCACCCGGCCGCGCAAGAAATGGGCTTGGGCCATTCGAGGATCTTGCTTGATCAGGGCCTCGATCGCCGACATCGCCTCGGTCAGCTTGCGAGCATCGAATGCCAGTTGAGCCGACAGCAGCTGAGCGTCGACATTCCGAGGATCCGACGCCAGCACGTCTTTGACCAAATTCTCGGCGCGGGCGCGGTTCGTTCGGTACAGGATCGACGCGAGCCGCATGTCGATGACCATGCTGCCTCCCGTCGATTTCACCTGTTCCAGCACCCGCACGGCGTCGGCGTCACGACCCGACCACGCATAAAAGTCAGCGAGCAGGATCCGGCTGTCTGGTTCCGGATCATGCTTGGCAGCCTCCACGAGGAACGGCTCGGCCTCCTTGACGCGATTCGTCATGGTGAGAAACCAGCCCATCGCCCGTAGGGCGGGAACATCCGTGGGCTCAATGGACACGGCGGTCCGCAGACTCTTCTCGGCCTCGTCGCGCTTGCCTGCGGCGCTCAGGTAGTTGGCCAGCGCCAAATGAGCCGCGGCCGTTTTTGGCGCAGCCGCCACGGCGCTGCGAAAGACCGCCTCCGCCTGGTCGGACTTGCCTCGCAGGGCTTGGAACCAACCGAGATTGTTGTAAATGCGAGGATCGGTCGCGTCGAGCTTTTGCGCGGCCTGCAACTCCTCGATCGCGCGCTCGACATCGTCGAGTCCTGCGCTAGCGTTGCCAACCAGAATGAGGGCTTCGACGTTCTTAGGGTCGAGTTGAACCGCCTTGAGTGCCCTGGTCCTGGCATCCTCGAAGCGCCGGGCGACAATCAAGGCGTTCGCGGCTCGGAGCTGCGCTTCGATGTCCGTTGGCAGGAGGTCAGCGGCACGAATGTACGCCTGAAAGGCGGCCGACGGATTCTCTTGCTTCAGGTAAATGTCGCCAAGCCGGGAGTAGGCGGCGCCCATTCGTGGGTCGTGCTGCAAGGCGGTCCGATATTCGATGACCGCCTCCTCCATCTTTCCTTCTTTAAAGTATGTCTCCCCCTTCTGGAAGTGGGTGTCGCGCAGCACTTGTGGGTCGCGTGAACAACTCGCGGCCAGGGACCCAACACACGCGACGAGGCATAGAATCTGAAGCGTCTTCATGGGCTGCACGATGGTACTACGGGCTGAAAAGAAAAGGGACGGGGACATCGAGTCCCCGTCCCTGTCGTGAGCCGGCCCGATCGGCGCGAGACGCCGAGCAGGTGTGTTTCAAGCCGGTTAGCTCTTCTTATTGCGACGACGACGCGCGGCCCCTGCCAAACCGATGAGACCTGACCCGAGCAGCATCATCGAGGCAGGCTCTGGAATCTCCGCGATGCCAGGGAAAACCGTGGCCTGGCTGGTCGAACCGTAGGTATCACCCAGGTTCGTTGCAATGTTTGCAATGTTGAAGGTCGTCCGGGTGAGCAGTGTGAACGGAATCGTGCCTCCGGCGATTGCCACGAGAGCTCCGTTCACGTTGCAGGATCCAACCGGATTAGGGGCGACGGGCGTTGGCGTGCAAGAGATCAGCCCGCCATTGACGGAATTCGCGGGAGGAATAACCGGCGGATTTACGACGGCGAGGTTCATGGAGCGAACGTACCAAGACTGGAAACTGACCGACCCAGTGGTACCCACACCACCAACGTTTGTATACGTCGCCGCATGAGTTTCAATCAGCGAGGCCGCAGGGTTTGGCAGGACGTAATTCGTCGCGATGACATAGACGTCCAATGGGGCAGCATTGCTAATGGACGTTCGGCTGACGTTGATGGTCGTCTGCTGCACGTTCGACTGCGCGGCGCCCTCAACAGCTGCGCCCGAGCCGCTGACGACATAGTCGCCCACCGTTATGCCGGTGAAGTTGACTGGTCCCGGACTCTGAACGGCCCCGACGACACACGTCGCACCCTGACAGCCGACGACCTGCAGGGATGGAACTGCCTCGGCCTGGGCCGCCATACCCACGGCCAGCAATCCCGCAATCAAGCTAACATTAAGAACTCGTTTCATACCAACACCTCCATCAAAGACGACCCGATTGGATCGGACACGGTTCGTAAGAGCACACGAGCCCACAGGCGGGTCGCCCTTGTCCGACGAACAACTCTTGTCCGGGAATGTAGCAGTACCGTTGCCATGCCCTGCATCGCCTAAGTTATTGATTCCATTAAAGTTTGGCTGATGTCCAAATCTAGAAGTCGCCGCGAGTGCAGACAAATGTCGCTTTTCGAGCGCCCACTCGGGCCTTCGGCCGCATGTGCAGTGATCAGGTTCAACGAGGCGATCGGTGAAACCATGGTTACTGTTCTCGGCTGCGTCGACTATGTCACTGCCGTATCGGCTATCGCAAGCCCGCGGTCGATGATGGCGAAACCTTCGGCCAACTCAGCCTTTGTAATGCAGAGCGGCGGATTCGTAAAGAAATAATTCCATCGGACAAACGTAAACAGACCTTCCTGCCTGAAGAAATCGGCGAGCGCGGCCATCTCCGCGGACGAGCCGTTGAAAGGCGCCATCGGTTCCAGCGTCTTCCGGCTGCGCACGAGCTCGACAACCCCGAACAATCCCATCGATCGGACAGCACCCACCGACGGATGCCGCGCGGCAAGATCGGTGAGCATCGTGGCCATCAGGTTTCCGGTCTGTCTGGCCTTTTCGATGAGACTGTCTTCCTCGTACGCGGCAATCGTTGCCAGCGCGGCCGCGCAGGCCAGCGGATGGCTGTTATAGGTGAGGCCGCCCGGAAACGGTCTGTCCTGGAAGATCTCGGCAATCGTTCGTCTCATCCCAACGGCACCCAACGGCACGTAGGCGCTCGTAAGGCCCTTGGCCATGGTGATGATGTCGGGCACGACGTGCCAGTGATCCACCGCGAACCAGGCGCCTGTACCGGCCGAAGCCGGTCATCACTTCATCCGCAATCAGTAGAATGCCGTATTTGTCACAGAGTGCACGCAAACCCTGGTAGTAGCCGTCTGGGGGAATCAGGATGCCGTTGGTGCCCACCACCGACTCCATGATGATCGCTGCAATCGACTGTGGCCCTTCGAGCTGAATCACCTCCTCGAGATACCGGAGCGCGTCATCGGCGGTATCGGATCCTCGAGAAATGCCATGGTGCGGACTGAGTACATGGAGGAAGCCGGGAAGGGGCGGCTGCAACCATCCTCTCGGCTCTCCCGTTGCCGCCATCGCACCGGCGGTGCCGCCGTGATACGAGCGATAGAACGACATGATCGTCGAACGACCGGTGTATGCACGCGCGATCTTGAATGCGGTTTCGTTGGCCTCTGCTCCGCCATTCGTGAAGAAAAACACGTCGATGTCCCCGGGCGCGATGCCGGCCAGCTTCGCGCCCAGTCGCGCGCGCGGCTCGGTCGTGCACGAGGGCGCGACGTACGTCACGAGATCCGCCTGCTCGCGAATCGCGTCGATGACGCGCCGATCTCCGTGCCCGATGTTCACGCTCATCAATTGGCTGTTGAAGTCGATGAAGCGTTTGCCTTCGGGCGTCCAGAAGTACACCCCTTCGGCACGCGCCACGGCAATTGGCGTGACGTTCTTCTGCGCGGTCCATTCGAAAATCGTGTGCTTCTTCGAGAGCGCGACAATCTCTTCGCTCGTCATGGCCATCAGGTGACCTCCAGCGCCTGAACCAGATCGTCGAGGATTTCGTCGCAGGCCTCCAGTCCAACCGACATGCGAATGAGTCCATCGGTGATGCCGGTTTTGAGACGATCTGCTGGTGCCATCCCGGCATGACTCGTCACGGCCGGTCGCGTCAACAGCGTTTCAGCGCCCCCCAAACTCGGCGCCACAATCGGCAGGGTCGTCCGTTTCATGAATGCGTCGGCCGCGACCGCGCCACCTTTCAGCTCGAAGCTGAGCATCCCGCTGACCCCTTCGAGCAAACTCCGGGCGCGCGCGTGCTGCGGATGACTTGGAAGTCCCGGATAGTTCACCTTCTCGACCTTCGAATGCGCCTCCAGCCCGCGGCTGATGGCGAGCGCGCCGGCGCATTGGTGCCGTACCCGTAACACTAATGTTTTCAGTCCGCGGTCGAGCAAAAAACACGCGTGCGGATCCAACGACCCGCCAAGATGATTGAGCCTGTGCGTAATCCGCTCGATCCACGCCTTGGATCCAATAACCGCGCCCGCGACGATATCGCTGTGGCCATTCAGGTACTTCGTGCAGCTGTGGAGCACGAGATCGAAGCCGCGCTCCAGAGGGCGGAAGTTGACCGGCGTCGCGAACGTGTTGTCGATCAGCGAGACGAGACCATGGGATGTCGCGAACTCGACGATGCTGTCGAGATCGGGCACGCGCATCAGCGGATTGGAAATCGTTTCGACGTAGATCGCGCGTGTGCTCGCGCGCAGCAGACGTGGCCACGAGGAGGGAGCATCACCATCGATGAAATCAACGTCAATGCCCAGATGCTTCAGCTCGGTGGTCAGCAAATCATGGGTGCCGCCGTACAAGCAGTCCTGCGCAAGCAGGTGATCGCCAGGGGCCAGCACGGTCAAGAGCGTTGTCGAGATCGCCGCCATCCCGCTGGACGTCGCGACAGCCGCCTCTGCGCTTTCCAACGCCGCCAGCTTGCCGTGAAGAGCCGCCTGCGTCGGCGTGTTGTTGAGCCGGAGATACTTCAAGTCGTGATAGCTGCCTTCGCCGGTGAACTCGAACATCGCCGACTGAAAAATCGGCATGATGACAGCGCCGCCGGTGCGAGGCGACGGCACGCCGGCGTGAACGGCCTTCGTTTCCAGATGCTTGAACGTTCTTGCCATCACCATCCCCTTCGCTGGTTGCCGTCTCTCGTCGAACCCATCATAGGGGACGTGTGGGCTCAAAATCGAACGCGAAGTGCGGCCGTTCAGGATGATCCCGCCTTGCGCGCGATCACGAGTAAGTATTGGTACGGTATCCTGATTCGCGGACCGGAACCGCCACGATTCCAGCGGCTGACAAATGCAAGAAACTCACGATCCAGTGTCGCCGCACGTTCCGGTTGCTCGCCCAGGCTCGCATAGATCGCGACCATGGGACCGAACGACTCACTGAACAATTCGTGGTACTCGTGAGCGCTCGCCGCCTCTTCGATGTACTCGTGTCGCGTCAGCTCCAACAATTCAACGCGATCGCCAAATAGCTCTTGCACGTGTTCCTCGCGTCCCCACAAGAGCGGGGGAAGCGCATCGGCCGGGGGCGGCGGAATGTATGGCGCCAGCACGCGGAAGAAGTCGCCGCCCGCGCCTTCCGGTGTGAAGTTGATCATCCCGACGACACCCCCTGGCCGACAGACGCGCAGCAACTCGTCTGTGACTTTACGGTGGGAAGGAGCGAACATCGCACCAAAGCACGTCGTGACGACATCGAACTGCGCATCCTCGAAAGGCAGCGCTTCCGCGTCGCCCTCGACCCATGCGAGATCGACGCCTTCGGCGCGTGCGGCGCGTCGTCCGGAGTCGAAGTGCTCGGGCGTCAAATCCGAAGCGATCACCGTTGCTCCGGCGCGAGCCGCGCGAATCGCGACGTTGCCTGTACCCGAGGCCACGTCGAGCACACGTTGTCCTGCGCGAATCGCGCAGGCGCTGACCAGCACCGGACCAAGCTCCCACACGGTCGAGAGTGCGAACCTGTGATAGTCGCCCAAGGCCCACATCGCGCGCGCAGCGGTCGTGAAGGCAGTCGTCATGTGCGTCCTCCTCCTCGTGACACTGGATATGACGAACTGTAAAATTCCGCCGTGGCACGACGCCATGACTTATCGTCCAGGTTCCCTGCCTCAGCATCCAATGCGCAGGACGTGGACGTATTGTCGGATGTGTTGAGGACCGTCAGACTGACAGGCGGACTCTTCTTCCCGATGAAAGTGTCGTCGCCATGGGTGGATGAAGTTCCCCCCGTTTCGGCGTTCGGAGCCCTTCTGCTGCCTCGCGCGCAGCATGTCGTTTCCTATCACGTTGTCAGGCGAGGCGCGTGCTGGGCGGGGCTCGTGGACGGCCCACCGCTGCGCTTGGAAGCAGGCGACATCCTCGTGATCCCGCACGGCGACTCGTATTACATGTCGAGCGCGCCGGATATGCGATCGTCCAACGCACCCGCCGATGCGGTTTTGCAATTCTTCCGCGAGATGACGCTGGCGTCCGCGCCGCGCGTGGTTGTCGAAGGCGGAGGCGGGCCGGCGCGTGCCGACATCGTGTGCGGATTCCTCGGCTGCGACGTCCGGCCATTCAATCCCGTGCTGGCGAGTCTTCCTCGGCTGGTTCATCTACGCCGTAAATCATCGGTGAGGGGCTCCGACCGATTGGTTCAGCTGATCGAGTTCGCGCTCGCAGAGTCGCGCGAAGGAACATCGGGCGCGAAATGCATACTTCTGCATCTGAGCGAAATCCTGTTCGTCGAAGTGGTGCGACAGTATCTCGAGACTCTCACCTCAGGGCACACGGGATGGCTCGCGGGATTGCGCGATCCGGTCGTCGGGCACGCCATTGCACGGCTGCACGATCGGCCGTCAGATTCGTGGACACTCGAACGGCTCGCAAGAGAAGTTGGAACATCACGATCGGCGCTCGCCGATCGTTTCGCTCACCTTCTGGGACAGCCGCCCATGCGTTATCTCACGCAATGGCGGCTGCAACTCGCGGCGAGAATGCTCTCCGACGGCGCGGCCAAGGTGTCTGCAGTGGCCCAGGACGTCGGCTACGAATCAGAAGCGGCATTCAGCCGCGCCTTCAAGAAGTCTGTCGGAACCTCACCTGCCGCCTGGCGCCGGCAGTCGACGGATGTACATCGTCGATCGCACAGGTAGCTACGACGCGCCATTGCTTGGTTGTCGAAAAGAAACTGTGCAGGGCCTCGGGAGTTCAGTTTGCCCGAGCTAGACTACCTGCCGATCATGCCGAAACGCAGAAAGCCATCGACGAGCAAATCCGCCCTTCAACGACGCACGAGGGACGTGGCGATGCCGGCGGTGCCGTCGAAGTTCGCGTTGAAGCGAAAATTTCTCGCGGACCACGCGGATGTGTCGCTCGAGCTCGCGTCGCCGAACGTGCCGCTTCTCACGAAGGCGCTGCGGAATCCCGAGTTGCCGATTCCGCCCGGCGCGATTGTGCTCGGCGACATCAAAGCGACGGCAGATGGCGCGGTTGCCCTCGGCAGGTCGACGGCCAAAGTGACTCTGAAAGGGCATGCGGAGGCGGCGTTCGGGTTGGGCGTTTTCATAGACGGCGCGGACGCCATCAAAGCGATTGCGCCTTCGCCTGAGCTGGCCGACGCACTCGCGCTCGACGATCCAGAGGCCACGAGGTACGTGGCAGTGCGCGCCTCTTACGATCTGGGAGGAACGGCAGACGGCTCGGTCGCGCTTGGAGCCGGCGCGTCAGGATCGTTTGGCATCGAAAGCTCGACGAGCCGCCTTTTTGCCGTCGTGCACCGCTTCGATGACGGCGAACCGGCCGTGAAAGTCTTTGCGGACCTCTTCGACAGCTGGGCCCTGCCGCGAACGGTAGATGCAGCGGAAGACCTGGCGCCACGAACGTGGCTCATCACTGAAGTGGACGCTTCTATCGCCCTACAAATGGGCGTGCAGGCCGGCTATGACTTCTCCTGGCTGCGAGAGATTCCAGGCGGTGCGCTGAAGGGCGACATCGGACTGCGTGTGCAGATGGGCGCAAGCGCCGTCTTCGGGTTCGAAGCGGCCGGCAAGTACGCAGTCGTCCTCGCTCGTGAATCCGACGATCGGACACTGCGGGTGCGCCTCTACAAGCTGGCGAAGAAGGGCTGGAACTTTGCGCTCGACGCCCGTGTCGGCATCAAGGCGCAGCTCCCGGCGTTCTTCGATCGCGGCCATCATCCGGAAGATCTGGTCGCGGCGATCTTCGGACTCAACGAGAACCAAATCATCGACGCGCTGCGCGAAACGCGGGTGTTCGTGAACAGCAATGTCAGCCTGCAGGACAAGCTTGCCGGTGTGTTGATGAAACTCGGCGGCAGGGCCCTGGACGAGGTCGGCAGGTCTGAGCCCTGAGGAGATTGGGAACATCTACGAGACCGGCCGCCAACGGCTGGTCGCGCTTCTCGGACGATTCGACAAGGTGCTCGCAACTGGCGGCCACGAGCTGACCAGCCTGATTCTGTCGTTGTCGAACGTCGAGATCAGCGAACTGACGCCGATTCTCCGGGATATCGCAAACGCGACCGACGAGGCGCGCGTGCAACAGCTCGTCCGAGACCTGGTCGCGAGGGCCGGATTCGAGCGCACGCCCATTGCTCGACTGCTCGACGCCGCTATAGGCCCGGCTTTCGGCATTGTCAACAACACCGAGCTGGCACGAAGAGCTCGCGCCGCCGCTGGTGTCGTGCTCGATCTGCTCGAGGGGAACACGCTTCGGGAGCTGCTCGACTTTGTCCGCAAGCAGATTCACATCGATCGCGTGAAAGAAGCCGTGGACCAAGCCAGCTTCGACCGGCTCGACAACCTGCTGAAGCAGCGTCTGGCGGCTTTTCTCGGCAAACAGGAGGCGCTCATCGCGGATCTCCGGCAGATCCAGGCTGCGATCAAAGCACTCTTTGCGAAGGCCGACAGCTTCTATACGATGGCGCTGGACGCGGCGAAGAAACAGCAGGAGTTCACATTTGCGGCGCGGTACGCGCGCACGACTGCCAGGACGGCATTGGTGGACGTCTCGTTCGACATGGCGAGGCCCGGGATAGGTGAAAAGCTCGCAGCGCGCGATTGCCGGCGATTTCGATGACCTCCTCGTCAATCGTGCCGATGGCGTCACGCTGCACACGGCAGAGTTGACGCACAACATCACCCGCAACGTGTCCGTTGAGTTGACGCTGCCATTTGGGCGCTCGTCAGAATCTGCCTCGACGTTGTCGTCCGCGAAGCTGTCGATCATCGAGGATGGAGGGCGTGTGCTCCTGTACGCGCTCGACGCAACCGACGAGAGCTCGGAGCGTTCAGGAATGTTCCGCGCGCGCAGCGGACGCGACAGCAGCCTGACCGTGGCCGCGACGCTCCCGTTTGCGCTGGCCGGTGGCGTGAAGACCTGGAAGAGCGGCACGTTCACGTACTCCTATCGGATGGAACGGGCGGTGCGGAAGATGCGAGTGTCGCAACTCATCGAGGAGTGCGAGCCTCTCGTCCATAAGTACATCCCGAGCGCATTCGGCGATCCTCGAGCCCGGAGCTTCCGCGAGTGGGCCGCGGATCTGGATAAATCGCTGGATGGGAAGGATCTCAATTCAGGAACGCATGACATCGGCGACACGCTGGTTTCGCTCACGCTGGCCGCTCCGCCCGAGTTCCTGCAGGCGTGGACCAAAGCGCCGGCGAACCGCAAGGATCCCGTCTACAAGGAGCTCTCCAAAGCACTGCAGAGACGACTGAAGGAACTGGTGACGTTCTACGCCTTCTCAGACCCTGCGGAGTACAAGAATCTCGCGGCGGCCGCACCGGCGATCGTCTTTTCCTGTCTCCGACCGACGACGAATGTCGATCGGACTGCCGGCGGGCAGGTGGAGTTCGACAAAGATACGGATTTGTACTGGGATCACCGTGATACGAAAGACATCCGCGCGATATTGCGCACACCCGAGACGGGTCTGGCGCTGACACAGCGCATGAAATCGATCGCCGACATGCTCAGGGGCATTCCAGACCTCGCCAAATCGGCGAAATTTTATGCCCCGGATCAAATAGACGAAGTCGTTGCCGCGGCCCTCAAGGTACACAGTGCAGCGGCGACGGTGCCGGAGATGCTCGGATCCTTGCTGGTACTCGAGGCCGAATTGATCGACGATGCAGTGGGCGCAGGCATCGAAATGGGTCGTTTCCGGGAAGCGGCGGGGGAGGCGCCATCAGAGGCGCTCGAGCATCTGGCGAAGTTCGGAGAGCGCCTTGCGAGCACGTTCAACGAAGCCCTCGGTCGGCATCCGTTCTTGTCTGGTGCCGCACGCGCGCTGGCCACGCTGCTCTTTGTGGAAGCAGCTGCGGTATTCGATCCCGCGCTGAGAAGTCGCGCGCTCATCGCCGCAATGGACATCGTCGTGATGAAGAGCGGGACGCTGAAAATTGAGGAGATGCTCGCGGGGAAGATCACCGACGATTTGATCCTGCACGAACAGCGATTTGTCGAGGCCTGACGGCATCGAGTCAGGAGCCAACCGACACGTTGCGGGCCATCGCACCCGCGCCCACGCCCCACCTCGAGATGACCTTGACGGCTTGCGTGAACGGCACGTCCACTGGATGCACGCGCTCGCGCGGCAGGATGAACAGCGCGCCGGCCGCCGGTGTCGGCACGGATGGGACGAGCACCGTGTAGCGGCCGTCCTCCAACTCCTCGATGATGAAGGCGGGCGAGAGCGCGTCTTCCAGTTCCACCAGGGCCGGCCTGAAGGCATCCTCGGTCTGGTCACCGGAGATGCGTTTGGCGAGGTCCCGCACCATCGTATAACCGGGGATCTTCTCGAGCACCGAGTGCTCGAAGGCGTTCTTGGCCCGTAGCCCGATATTCGTACGGACCAGGAGCCCCACCACCAGACAGATGGCGAGCACGATCACGATGGCGGCGACCTGCCGGAACTGCGCGCTGGCCGGGATCGCCGCCGTAACGGGTGACAGTAATGCGAGTACGCTGGCCAGCAGCTTTGCCAGCAGCAGAACGGACAAGTAGATCGGCAGAACGACGAGCAGTCCGCCGATGAGCGTCGTTTTGATCAGTTCGGCCAGGCCCTTCATGTGCAATCCTCCAGTTGACGGATGGAGGCAGCAGTCTCAACGCAAACACGCTAAGACGCCAAGACATTTTTTTGAAGGAAATTCCTTGCAGGTTGCTGTCAGAAACTCAGTCTTGCGCCGATCTGCATTGACCGGCTTCCGGTGGCCGAGGTTATCCGTCCGAAATCAGAAGCGTTTATCGCGGACGAGGGGTTCCCCCAGTTCTTCTTGTTGAACACGCTGAAGAAGTCGGCGCGAACCTGCAATCTCTGGTCGCCGCCCAGGAGGAAATTCTTCGCAAATGTCGCGTTCATATCCCATTCAGCCGGACTGCGCGCATCCCCCACCTTGTATGTGCCGGCACGGACAGTCGCATTGGTCGCCGGAACGACCGGGACGGCAGCAAAGGCTGCGGGGTTCAAGTAGCTGCACCCGGTTGCGTTGCACGTGTCCTTCCAGTCCGGATTGACAAGGGCGACCCCCGGCACAAGGTCGGGCCGGCTGTTGGCGATGCCTGAGGGCTGCGTGATGGTAAGAGGATTGCCAGTGCGCGACGTGAAGATTCCTGAAACCTGCCACCCGCCGGCGATCCCTCTCACGAGGCTATTCTGGCCGTTGAGCTCCGGGAGCTCGCCGATGAATGCCGCGTTCACCCGGTGGCGAAGATCGTTGACCACGGGGCCCCGGTCGAACTCGGGATCCCAGAAATCCTGCGTGTTGTTGACGTTCGAGAGAGAGTAGACGGCCAGGTCACCACCCTGCGTCGCCATACCCTTGCTGAACGTGTAGTTGACATCGAACGAATAATGATTCGAGAACCGCTTGCGGACCGACGTCTGCAATCCGTTGTAAACCATCGTCTGACTGCTGTCGACGTAGTACCCACCGGGAGCGCCGAGTTGCGGATTGGGCATCTCTCCGGTCACCCTGTCGCGTGCCAGTACAAACTGGCGCTGCAGTGGGAAGTCTCGGCCGTTTGTTCGGATGTACCCCGCTTCCACAGCGAGCGATGGGCCAAGTGCGCGCTGGACGCTCAACATCGATTGAATCGTGTTGGGGACATCGATGGGCTCGTCGATCACGGAGAAGATGGCTTTTCTTCCGGCGCCGTCGGCGATCACGATGTCGCGAAGGGGACCGTTGTAGTTGGGGAACGTGAGACCTTTGGCGGCCGCGTCGGTCCGATTCCAGATTTGGCGGAACGAGACGTAGGGCTCCCCCGTGATCTGGCGTACGGTCGCTTGTGTGTGGGGACTGTACAGGTACCCGACGCCGCCTCGCACCACCGTCTCGCCCGCGCCCGGGACCGTCCATGCAAAGCCCAGTCGCGGCGCGATCGCAGAGCCAGGGTCATACGGACTCAGCGGGTCGGTCTGCGGACCAAAATCCAGTTTGCGGAGGTCCGTCGCCGGAGACAGGTTCACGGCTTCGGCCGGAACGTCTGTCGTAGGCCGGACGACAATCGGACTGTAGTAGTCGAAACGCACGCCCAGGTTGAGGACGAGATTCGCACCCAGACGCCAGTCGTCCTGAACGAACCCGCCAAGCTCATCGAGCTTGGCGTTGTAGTAGGGCGTTCCGAACGACGCGTTGACCGACAGCGGTGTGTTCGACAGCGCATCAGCCAGCGACGCATACTGAAACTGCGGATTCTGGGCCGTCAGCTTGTTGCCGGAGCTCCGCATCCAGCGGAATCCCAATTTCAAGAGATGACGATCGATCCCGCGGCTGATTTTCTGGTCGTAGCTCCAGGTGTGGTTGTGCAGATTGAAGATCTCCGCGTCGGGCCCGCTGAACAGGTTGTTGATGTTGATGAAGGGCACGCGCTGCGCGAAGGCAGAGACCTCGGGCGGGGCGTTTGGATTGGGGTTCATCACCCTGAAGAATGCATCCCATCGGTCCAGATTGACGAGATTCCATCCGAACCGGCTCTCGGATACCCAGGAACCTCGAGTCATCACATACTGTGCGGCAATCCGATCCTGTGCGTTCGGCACATCCTGATCATTCGATCCGTTCGCGAAGAATCGTGGGACGTGGGTCCACGGTCTCATCCGAGTATAGGTGACGGCCAGATTGGCGCCGTTCGTGACTGAGAGATCCCCCTTCGCAACGATGTGATTCTCGGTGCGCAAACGGGTTCCCAGGCCTCGATATCTGCCGCGGTCTGGATCGACCACCCCCGCCGTGGACACGATGTCTTCGGTGGGCATCGGAAACGTATCGAGCCAGATCGCGGTCTCGGGAAACGGCAGAGCGGTCAGCAAGGCATCTCGCGTCCGCTGATTAGGCGTGTTGCCCATGAGATCGAGCTGAACGTTCTCGCGATAGCCTTCGTAGGTCGTAAAGAAGAAGAGCCGATTACGAAAAACGGGACCACCAAGCGTGCCGCCGTACTGATTGAACGTACCGACCGGCTTGGGTGTGGTCGACAGAAAGCTGCGCGCGTTCCACTTGAAATTTTGCAGGTTGTAGAACGCAGTGCCATGGAATACGTTCGTGCCGGATCGGCTGATCATGTTGACCTGGCCGCCAGCGACCCCGCCGTACTCCGCGGGCAGGACCCCTTTCACGATCTGGACCTCCGCGACCGAGTCGAGGCTCATCACCGAGATCTGATTCTGGCCGCCGTAATGGTTGACGGCGCGTCCCTCGGGATTGGAGTTCGCCTCAGTCCCGTCCACGCTGATGGCCGTGCCGCCTCCGGCGACGCCATTCATGCTCACCATTCCTCCGCCCGAACCGCCCACCGAGACACCAGGCGCGAGGCTCAGCAGATTCGCCACATTGCGGCGGTTGACCGGCAACTCGCGCACTTCCTGCGATCCGAGCGTCTCCGACGCGCTGGACGTGGCGGTTTCGATCAGAGGAGCTACTCCGGCAACGGTAACCGTCTCGGCAACGGCGCCGAGCTCGAGCACGAACGTCTGCCGCACGGTCTGGCCCGCACCGAGAACGATTCCCTCGTTTGCATAAGTTTTGAAGCCGGGCATTTCGATGCGTATTGAATAGGGGCCATTCGGCAGCGCCGAAAGGACAAACTCGCCGCGCGCGTCCGTGAGGGCTTCGCGCGGGACTCCAGTCCCACGATTTGTTGCGACGACAGTCGCGCCGGGCACAACTGCGCCGCTCGAATCGTGGACCAACCCCAGGAAGGTGGCCGTTGTGACCTGTGCATCCACACGTTCTTGTGGCACAAGCACGAAGAAAGCCGCGAGCAGAAACACGAACGTCAATGCGGTGCGCATGCTGAACCCCCCACGAGGTACGGGTTACATTGCGGAAACAGTTGAAGTGTGCGGCCATTCTGGCACGCCAGGGCGGCCGCAGGTTGTGGTGAGATGTATCAGCCTGCGATTCGCGTGCATATCAAGTTTCAGGGCGGTAGTCCCAACGCCAAGACGCAAGGCCGCAAGGAATTTCCCTTCAAAAGAAATGTCTCGGCGTCCTAGCGTCTTTGCGCTGAGGCGACCGCGCACGTGATCACGATTGCGTTCGTCAGAAAGCCAGAACGAACGCCATGCCCTTGCGGCGTGCGAGGAGGGGAGCCACTCCGATTCTCATCGTTTCGGCGGACGGTGCGTTGAATCGTACATGCGGCCTCGAATGTGCGGAGTCGATCGCCCAGCCAACCAGCGCACCGACGCCGGTGTAGACCGCGCCGATGGCTAGATAGATGTGGGCCCACTCGTCGATCTCGTTGTAGTCCGCTGCTGCTGCGTAGACGAACATCCCAAGGACCAGACCGCCCCCGATTCCTGCCCCGATGAGCAATCCGTTGCGAGCAGAGTCGCGAGGCCGCTCCAGCGACCGAATGGTGGCGAGAGGGACGGTGATGTCCAGGCGCTGTTTGCCCGTGTCCTTCCGAATCTCGCTGCGGATGTCGAGAGCAGAATCTCCGAACGCCACCACTCGCCCGGTAACCGACGCTCCTGAGGTCTGAACGAGTGAGATGACATCGCCGGGACTCAACTCACCGCGAAGGTCCTCGAGCGTCATTACGCGCACTTGAGCGAGCGCGGGCGCCGCGCCAATCACGACGAGTCCGACGATCACGGCCGGAAACCGGTTGATGCTGAGCATGGGCCTCCTCCCTCGCCAGATAATGCGTGAGAGGAGGCGGAAGCGTCTCAGGGTCCACTCGCACCATTTCGAGACGCGCCGCCACTGGCGGTCGCCGCTCTTCAGACCGGCACAGCCGCCGGCTGCGGCCGTCTAAGGAGACGATGCATCAGCAGCGCGAACTCTGACCGGGTCTGGCGTTCCACACGAACGACAGAAATTTCTCCGGTTCCGCGCGCACGTCCATCCCTGCGTTCAGCCGTCCACGCGGCGGCCAGAATCTGATGGAGCAGCGGCAGATCCGTGGTCTTGTCGCACACGAGCACGATATCTTCCGTCGGCACACGACGCACGAGCTGCTCGAGCTCGAATTTGCAGCCGGCGTTCTGTGCCGAAAAGCTCCGCAGATCCATCAGCACTCGGTCGGTTCGGTCGAGCAGCGCTTCGAGCGTCATTCTCCAGGTATTGTCGTGACAGTACACTTCGTTGATCCGGTAACGGCCGTCCGGATCGGGCCGAAGATCCAGCCGATCCACGCGTTCGCCCACCTCATGCGATGTTCGCACGTATGCCTCGGCCAATCGGCCATCGAGCAACGCGAGCACATCCGCTGGGTCGGCGGTGCGCATGGCAAGATCGACGCCCGCGATGAGCTGCACCGGACCCCGGAGCCGCCATGTTTGCGCCACGCGATCGAACAGCGACTCGGTGCGCGCCTGATAACCGAACACCCGAAGCAGCAAGAGACGCGGGGCCCATTGCGGCGAACGGTCGCCGCGAAGCACCGCAGCCACGGCAAGTCGATACGCCAGAAAGGCGGCAACGCCAGCGGCGATTCCAGCCACGCCATACGTCGTAGACAACGACGTCGCTGTCACCTCGGCAGCGGCAACCGCCCACCAGCAATCGACGACCAGTTGGATGTCGCTGAATCGCTTGTTCGCGAATGCGGCGGCCAGCACGTTCAGGAGCCGCCACGCGAGCCAGCCTACTGGAAGGCTCACCAGCATGAACAGGGCATACAGCAGCGTCTCGTGTGACGAGAACAATACGGCGCCGCTGAGAAATGCGGACCTGAACGCCTCGACGCTCAGCGCGCGAATGAACAGGTCGCGGAACAGCATTGAGCCGAAGCCGAAAAGCAACGTTGCGGCGAGGGCGAGCGGCATCACTGCGCGCACGCGCCGCCAACTGGTCAAAACGATGACGGCGAACGGAAGTGATGCCGTCCATGCGAGGCTTAGGACGGCCCAGAAGATATTTGTCAGCGGCGCGGTGTTGAGCGTGCCTCTGAGAAGCTGTCCGGCCGCGGTGAACAAACAGATGGCGATCGCGCCGCCGAGTACATAGAGAAGCGTGAGGCGTAGAGCGATCGGACGATCGAGTACGAGCAGCGCCACGAGGGCTGGAACGACTGGCCACAAGTTCGTCCACCACTCGATCAGCCAAACGACGGCGAGCGGCGGCGATGCCGCCCAGAACTTGAAGCCGGTAATCACGGCTGCGAACGCGGCAGCGCCGGCGCCGTACGCAACGATCAGGCGAATCGTCCTCGGTATCGGTTCTGCAGTATGGGGCAGGGTTTCGGGGCGTTCCTCGGTCAGTATCAGCTCACCGGCCTCGGTCGGCGGCGGCGCAGCCCGGGAAGGAATCGACGAGTTCTCCTGTTCGGCAGACGCGGCGGCCGTGTCCGGTCGTGCTTCGCGCATCAGCCTGTTCACCGAGCGGCGATACCACAACAACGCCAGCCAGGAGAGCAGCGCCGCGTCAAGGATGGATGCGCCGAAGATATAAAGAAGCTGCCCTGGCAGGAGCTGGGTCATGGGCTTCCTTCCGCGTTGAGCAGCCAGTATAGTGCCGCAGTCGCTCAATGGCGCTGCGAACTGCCCGTCTATTCGGGTCGCGGGCCCGTCATCTGATCGCATTCGTTGCGATCGTGTGGGGCATTGCCGCGACGTTCGTCGCGTTCGAGGTGATTTCGTTGAGCGCAGTCGATGTCGCGCTGTCCCATCCAGCTCTCTTCGGCGATCTGATGGTCTCTAGAACCGTGACGGAATCGACGTCCTGCGCAGCGCCCATTGGCAGCGAACGGCCGCAGCCGCCGACAACGATCAGCGAGGCCGACGCTCGTGTGGGGCCCTGGCAGCTCGGTATCAGCCTCGGTCGCGATGCGCTCTTCCGTCAGTACGCGAGTGCGAATCGTCAAACGCTCGAACAGCTCGCTCAAGGCCGCGACGACCTTGCGGCACGACTTTCCGTCGCCTCGCCCGAGCCTTTCACGCCCGAACAGATCGCGAACGCGAACACCGAGTTCGTCGCGTTTGTGGAGCAAGGCGGCGCCGCCGAAACAGCGCGACAGCTTGCCACGACGCATTCACCTCGCGCTTGTGAGCTGTTCAAGCTCGGGGCGTTCTGGGGCTACTCGGAAATGGTTCGGCCGATCCTTCCGGGAGAACGTACGGTGTTCGGAATGGAGATCCGTCATCATGCGATGCGGGCGGATGTCCCGGCGCCGCTGTGGAATCCGATGCTGGAGCTCACTGCCGCCGACGCCAAGCGCGAAGACATCATCGCAGCGACTGAAGCGCTGACCGACGCGGTCACCGCGTATCTCACAGGTCAGCGGTAAAAATAGCGTTGAAGAGTGTGCGCCGTTCGGTGTTGCTCTGCGTCAGCGGTAGCCAAACAGCGGCGGAAACACGACAACGACGAGTGCCGCCCATATCGCGTACACAGGGAGGTAGGCGATCTGCCATTTCTCCAAGTCGGCAAACGAACCTTTTCGGCGCAGGAAGGACGCATAGAGCCACGCCGTCCACGCCAGATTGACGAGCAGGATGAGATTCTCGCCGAGGGCCGCCACTCGGTTGGGAGTGAAGCCGAACTCGGAGATGCGCGCCGCGATCGCCGCGAGCGCCACGACATCGACCACGAGCGCGCTCACCACAAGCAACAGTTGCAGTCCGTCGAAAAAGTCCGGCGGTGCTTCCGCATCGCGCGCGGAAGCGGCGTACAGCACGAGCCCCACGACGACAGCCAGCAGCAGGTCGAAACCGATCAGTACCTCGCGCTTGACGTTGATGGGATTGCCCGTCCACGCCATCGTGACCAGAAACGCGAGGAGCAGAATCGTGAACAGAGGCGTGAACAGCCTGGTCAGTACCGGCGCCATGTTCTCGATGACGCTTTGCTTTGCCTCCACGAGCCATGAGCCGATGATGACGGCCCCCGCCGCTCCGCACGGGATCAGCCAGCCGCCAACGAACCAGTCGGGATTCATGTCGATGGCGGAAAACATCATGAAAGTAAAGGCGGTAACGACCCCTCCGCCGAGCGCGATGAGCACGTAGTAGATCGCCAGCTCTCCCGAGAACCGCACGAAGTCCATGCGGCGGCCGGATGTAAACCACCGCCCTCCGACGTACGCGGCCCCGACGGCCAGCAGCCACAACGCGATCGGCAGATGCAGGACGGTCAGCAACTGAGTGTCGCTGCCCCCCGGAGAGTTGTCGAGCCGTGCTGGATTGTGGAAGGGAAAGATATTCGCGAACACAACCGCGGCCGCGAAAGGCAAGGCGAGCCAAAGGCCGGTTGCAGCGGCCGCCCCGCGTTTCCACAGGAAGTAGATCGTCAGCAACGGTAAGACGAAGAGGCTGGCGTTCCGGAAGTAGAAGGACGGCACTTCTTCATTAGGGGCGAGCGGAAGTCCGAACAGCGCCGGCAGCTTGACGGCCAAACCCGCGGCAACGGCAAGGCTCAGGACGACGAGGATTTCGGTGCGTGAGGTGTCTGCCGGCGCCTCGGCATCAGGCGCGACGACTAATTGTTTCCACAGCCGCTCGGAGTGCGCGCGTGCGAACTCGCGTGACAGCGCGTCGAGGTTGCCCATGCGCTTGACGGCGACGAGGAACGCTTCATCCGCGGCCAGCCCCGACTCGGTGAGCGCCGTCAACTGGTCGCGCAGATGTCCCTCGAGCTCCTCCACGTCGGGACTGTGTACGGCCTGCCGGCGGCGTAAGTACGCGCGCCATTGAGCAATTTGGTCCTCGAGCGGTTGATCGCCGAAGGTGGTCGTCATACTGTGCATGCCTGCATCCAGATTCCCCGCAGAGTGCCGTCCACGGCCTTCCACTGTTCGCGCTGCGCGGCGAGCTGCGCCCGCCCTTCCTTCGTGATCCGGTAGTACTTGCGCTTGCGGCCGGTTTCGGACGCGGACCACTTTGCAGCGACATGACCCTGGCGTTCGAGCCGGTGCAGCACGGGATAGAGCATGCCGTCGGTCCATTGCAGGTGTCCGCCGGACAGCTCGGCCACTCGCTTGATGATGGCGTAGCCGTAGCTATCGCCTTCGGCGAGGATGGCGAGCACGAGCGGAGTTGCAGAAGCGGCAACGAGGTCCTTGCTCATGTCCATACGTAGAAGATTTATACATTGTAGTTCTATGTATGTCAAGCGTCTGCGCCTTGCCGAACGAACCAGGCGTGTCGGGTGCCGGCCATGCATAGCCGGAGAATAGGCGGTCGAGCCGTCGAAGTCTTCAGCGTTTGGTGAGCACCGGATGAGATCTACGTGAGACAAGTCCGCAGCGACGCTGTTGCAGCGTCAAGCGCCGCATGCTGATCGGTGCAGCTGTGGCTTTCTCAGTGGAGTAGTGGCTGTTCGAAAAGCCGCTGAAGCCAACGATGGCACCGTTGGCGTGAAGACCAAATTGCACCCTGGAGGCTATGGCGCCGCACTCGGCGCATTCATCGGGTTGGCGACGTGCCGTCCGTAGGGCGGGCCCTTCAGCTTGCCGAGTATTGCGATTGACACTGAAACAATCCCTACCAGACGCCCGACTCCGGCAGCGAAGATTACCGCTCCGTTGAGGAACATGAAGGTAAACACCGCGAATCGCGTCATTTCGATCCGCATCGATCTTGACGAATGGGAACGTGGGGCGAGCCACCACCAACTCACGTCTCCGATCCACAGTGCCAGGAAGCCGTAGTTGATGTAGATTCCACCTCGCCAGCCCCAACCGAAGCGATCGGCGGCCTGCTTGACGGTGGCCATGACTGCCGTTTCGTGATTCCACGCGTAGACGAGCTGAAAGGCCAGCACGACGTGTGTCAGGGCAAGCGCAATGCCGATCGTCGAGATCTTGCGCGCCAATCGATCGGACGCCGACGAACGCCGCATGAGCACCTCGCCCAGTGCCCATGCGATTGTCGCTACGATCATCGTGCCACGCACGACTCCCATCACCATAAGATGTCGATGATAACGATTCGGCTAAACTTGCGCGAACGATGACAACGTTTGCGGTGGTCGCCTTGCTCGCGCTCGTGTTCTTTGGAGCCGGTTGGCTGGTCGGAAGACTCGGCATCGGCGCAGCCGTCACTCCGGACTCGCTCAGCACGATGGAACGTGATTTCGTCGAGCGCATGCGTGGCGTCAGTCTGGTCGGCTCCTTCACGGTCTTCGGTCAGGCAGATCTCACTCCGAACCCCGATCGCTACGACATCTCCAGCGTCGAGAAGGTCGGGACGGATCTGTGGAAATTCAACGCGAGTATGCAGTGCTGCGGCGTCAATGGTGCCGTACCGGTGGTCGTTCCGATGCGCTGGAATGGCGACACGCCGATGATCATGATGACCGACACGACCCTGCCTGGCGTCGGCATGTTCACGGTACGTCTTTTCTTCTACGCCGATCGATATGCAGGGACCTGGCAGCATGGCGAGAGAAGCGGCTACATCTCGGGACGCATCGAATCGAAGGTTCCGTCCCTCATTTCCTGAAGCGGACGCCGAGACAAAAACCAGAGTCCTTCGCGATCTCGGCGACTCGGCGTTGATACACGCAATCGAAAAACCGTCTAGTGTCGCTCGCGCAGTTCGCGGAGGCGCTATCGGATGCGCAGTGGCGGTCCACTGTCGCGCCTGATGGCCGTCAAGTAGGTGTCTGCCACCACCATCTCGCCAAAATCAAGCGCGCGGTTCAGGGAAACGGGGCCTGACTACGCCGCGGCGCGTCCGGTCACTGGAACTTCCTGCGCCGGGCCCTCGAGGATCGCTTTATATACGAACCCAGCGATTGCCGCGCCTAACAAAGGCGCTATCCAGAAGAGCCAGAGCTGCTGAATCGCCCAGCCTCCCACATACAGGGCGACGCCGGTACTGCGCGCAGGATTCACCGAGGTGTTCGTCACCGGGATGCTGATCAGATGGATCAGCGTGAGCCCCAGGCCGATCGCAAGACCGGCGAACCCTGTTGTCGCGCGCTTGTGTGTGGCGCCGAGGATAATCAGGAGGAACATGAAGGTCATCACGACCTCGCACACGAGGGCGGACTGAAGCGAATATCCCCCTGGTGAGTGCGCGCCGTAGCCGTTGGAGGCGAACCCTCCAGCAAGGCTGAAGCTCGGGTTGCCGCTCGCGATGATGTACAGCACGCCTGCGCCGCACAGTCCGCCGATCACTTGCGCTGCCACGTAGGGCAACAGCAGTGCGGCGGGAAATCGGCCTCCCACGCACAAGCCGAGGGAGACAGCGGGGTTGAAATGGCCGCCAGAGATCGGTCCGAGTGCGTAGGCTCCTGACAGTACCGTAAGACCGAAAGCCAGTGACACGCCCAACAGCCCGATTCCGACATCGGGGAAGGCAGCGGCGAGCACGGCGCTGCCGCAACCTCCAAGGACGAGCCAGAACGTGCCGAAGAATTCCGCAGTGAGTTTAGAAGGCACGGCACACTCCTTTACCGGCGCCACGTCATCGCGCCCGCGTTGGTTTCAGCCGGATGACAGATTGAGGAGGCCGCGCCCGCCAGAATACGAGCGCGGCCAGGTTCCAGATCCCGTTAGTAAACGAAGCGGCGCCCGAAATTCAGTGCGCATCCAACTGCGAGCAACAGCACACTCACGAGCGCGAGAAGAGGCCACGAGCTGGCGGTTCTCGGCAGCTCCCGTGCCGCACCAGTCGAGGGAGCTCCTGACTGGCTCTGCGCCGCCGATTGTGACGACTGCGTCTTCATTCCTGCTGCTGTATTGGCCCCGCTGGCGCCCCCTGCGCCCCACTGGTCGCCGCCGCACCCGCACCTTTGGTTTTCGCGAGAGTCGCCTGCACTTCCTTCTCCGTCATGATGTGCGGCGGCATAGAGGTCACGATCGTTGCCGTCAACTGATCGCCTTGCCGGAAATCCGAAATCGTGGCGGGGCGGCCGTCGCGCAGGATCTTCACGCCGCGCTTGTCGATGTCCCCTTGCGTGAACATCTTCACCTGGTCGCCGGTCCTCACGATGATGGAATTGCCGCTCGACTGCATGACGGTGCCGCTCTTGACCTCGGTGACCGTGACCGGTGTTACGGTCGTTTTCGTCGTGATAGTCGCCGTCCCTTTCATGCCCGGCTTCAACTGCTGCACGGACATCTGCTGCCCGTTGACGGTGAACATAAAGCCGGCGGGCACATTTATCTCCCTGGTGCCTTCCGGTAGGTTGACGATGAGCAGGTTCCCATCGACGGCGACCACTTCGAACGCCTTGCCCTGACTGGACGTCGTGGTGGTCTGCGCCACCGCCATGCCAGCCGTGAAACACAGGACCCCCAGGGTCGAAACCACCGTCTTGATTACGCGTGTCATAGCACCCCCTCCATTTAGTGAATCTGCATTGTCGGTTACGAGAAGTGAGACGAACGGGACGATCTCCCGAGTGGCCGCCATGAAACCGGCTTGCTGCTGACCCGTACTGCACGCACGATGAACCGCTTTGGCGCGGAGCCGACGTAGTAGAACGGATAGCACGTGACGAGCGTCAACGCGCGCATGGGCGTGGGGTCCAGCACCGAAACGTCGTCCGGGCTGACGATCCACGTTCGTTCGACTCGATACACGTCGGTCATCAGCGGCGTGTCCAGCTCGATCAGGTCGTCTTCCGCGATGTCCTTTAGAGCCCGGAAGAAGCTGTCCCGGTGCCCTGCAATGCCCGAGTTCCCGACGGTTCCTGGTTGCGCTGTGTACTCAATGTGCCCAAGGCCGCGGTCGAGCGTGCGATCGTCGGTGCCGGGCAGCACGGCCGCTTCGAGGCGAACCTTGGGAATCCTGAGTACCGCGAGCGGCGCCCGTCCAGGTTCGGCAATCGCTCCGCGCCAGGCGTTGATGCGAGGCGGCGACCAGAGCAGCTGATCGGGCGAGCGGTCGATCGGCAATCTGCTCTGGTGAGCGACCGCCCGTTCGACCGCGAACCGTTCCAGGTCGTGCCGTACCGACGTGGCTGCCTGCAACTGAAACCAACTCCACGCCACGAGGCCCGCGAAGCCGAATGCGAACGCGAGCGTTTCTGCGACGAGCAGGAGACGTAACCCGGGCGAAACAGGCGCACTTTGCCTCACAGGCACCTGACGTCCCGTGCAGACCGTGTACCCGAGTTGTGCGGCTGAAACCCGCCGGATTCTTCAAGGTCTTTGAGACCGGCAGAACGGCGGTTACGAAGGACCGGAGTACCTCCGACATACCGTGGGGAGGCCAGGCGTCGTCACTTCTGTGACGAAGATCGCCTCCCGCCGCCGCTGGGCGGCGTTCGCCGACAATACTCAATGCTCAGTGCTGTTTGAGCGTGCCGACGGGGTCGATCCGTGCTGCGCGCAGCGCTGGAATCAGCGCCGCACATGTGCACGCCGTGACGATGCTCAGCAGGCTCGCGCTGTAGGCGACGGGATCGAAAAGACGCACTGTTGATCCGATCGCTTCTGCCGCTGGTGTTGCCAGGAGCACAGCCCCAAGCGCGGCCGTCAGGCTGCCCCCGAGAAGCAGCCCGATGCCGACGGGACGAGCCGACTGCGACAGCACCAGCATGGCGATGCCGCGGCTGGTCGCGCCCAGCGCCATCCGCACACCGATCTCCCTGGCGCGCTGTTCGACGAGATATGAGAGCACGCTGAACAGCCCCGTCAGCGTCAGCAGAAGCGCCAGAGCTCCGAGGAGCAGCGTCAGCCAGAAAGGAATCGTCAGCAGATATGCTTCTGTCCGCGCGAATGTCTGCAGCGTGGAAACCTCCGCCATGTTGGGATCGACGGCCGCCAGGCGATCGACAAGCGCATGCCGCGCGCGCTCTTCATCGCCGCGCACACGCATCGCGATCGACGTCTTCGCTGAGGCAGGACTGATCGGTAGGTACACACCCGCCCCTGCCATCCTGACGCCGCCCAATCGAAAGCCCGCCACATCCCGCGCGACGCCGGCGACAATGAAGCTGCGCGAGACAGACGGCGGATCGTCCGCCTCTCGCGGGTCGCGTTTCGGGTCCGACTCGAGCCGCAGGACCTGTCCGATCGCATCGACGCCGGGCCACAGGTCGCGCGCGGTCTTTTCGGACACCACCGCCACCGCTGCGCTTGCGCTCTGCTCGCCCTGCGTGAAACCGCGGCCCCGGACGAGATCGATGTCGAGGACTCCGAAGTGCTCCGGCGAGACGAATTGGTATGTGACAGCCGACTTGCCACGCGTACCTTCCGCAAGCGCAGGCCGCGAGCCCAGCACGCCGAAGAAGCTCGGCCACGAGGCCGCGACCGAGGCAACCAACGGCTCGCTCTTCACTACTTCGAGAATGGCGCCGCGCCTCTGCTCGTTCAGGACACGGACATTGACGATACCCGCGGTGCGGATACCCGGATCGATTGTCGCCGCCGCCCACGAGCTGCGCAGAAAGATAGCAGCGCAAATGAGGAGGAGAACGGATCCCGTCACCTGCAGCGCGACGAGCGCATCCCGGGCGCGACCGGGACGGGAATCGGGCAACACTTCGCCGCGAATGGCACGTACGAGCTCCACGCGCGTGGCATGAAGTGCCGGTGCCAGCGCGAAGAAAATGGTCGAGACCATCGCGCCGGCCACAAGGAACAGCGCCACGCGCCAGTCTGCCGGCGGGACGCCCAGACGAAGGTTGCCGATGTCCGGCGGGAACGTGCTCGTCACCACGTAGACGATGCTTGTGAGCACGAAACGTGAAATGCCGAAGGCGAGCCCGGCAGAAACGAGCGCGAGCAACAGGCTTTCGGTGAGCAATTGCAGGATCACGCGGCGCCGGGATGCGCCGATTGCCAGCCTGATGCCGATCTCGCGCTGTCGTGCGACTCCGCGTGCGAGCAACAGATTGGCGACGTTGGCGCAGCCAATCATCAGGATGAGGCCGAAAGCCAGAAACAGCGGCATGAACAACACCATGGCCTCCGCCGGCTGTGGAACCGTGCCTGCCCTTGGTTCCAGTACCAGGGTCGTGGCGAGCCGCTCGCCGGAACGTTCAGCCGATTGCCGCGAGTCCCATACGAGCAGTTGGGCGAGCGCCTGACCTTCTGAAAAGTCAGGCTTCAGTCGTCCGACGATCTGGAGGCCACCGAAGCTGTCGCCGCGCTCACGGCTGGGACGGAATTGCGTGAGCACAGAGAGCGGCGCCCAGAAATCCGGCGCCGCGACCACCTCGAGTCCTCGAAAGTGTTCCGGTGTCACGCCGACGATCTGGAACGACGTTCCGTTCACCCGGACCGTGCTGTTGACCACGCCGGGATCGCTTGCAAAGTGCTGCGACCATGCTCGGTGGCTGAGGACGATGACGGGAGGGAGGCCAGGTTCGTCGTCTGACGGCGTGAGCGTACGCCCATGCGCGGCGCTGACGCCGAGGACATGGAAGAAGTTCCCCGTGACGAGCGGCCCCTCTAATCTGCGGCCCTCGATCCAGGCGTCCACGCCTCCGGTTGTCGCGAAAACATCCGAGAACACACCGGTCTCGCGGACGAGCGTTTCGTATTGGGCGCGTGTGAAGGTTTCGTGCTCGGCATTGGCCGATTGCCGACGTTGGACCGCGAACAATTCGTGCGGATTACGAACATCGTCCACCCGAAAGATGTATGCGTTCAGAACCGTGAACACCACGGCGATCAGCCCGAGACCAAGCGCCACCGTCGCCACAATCGTCAGGGAGACCAGTGGTGTCCGGCGAAACGATCGCAGCGTGAACCGGATGTCCCGTACCACACTCTCCAGCAGCACGATGATGTTTTTCTGGTCGCTCACGTTTCGCTTGATGGCACACGAGAAAGACGGAGCTGACTGGCGAAAAGTTCATTCGGGCCAGGCGAGCGATAAGATCACGTTATGGCGAGCTGGGGCGCGACACCGCAACTGCTGGGCAAGAGCCAGTGGCGTTTTGCGCCCCATTCACGGTGGCCCGAAGGCGATCTCGTGGATCTGGAAGCCGATCTCGAACCGTCGACGGTGATTGACGCGTATCGACGCGGCCTGTTCCCGATGGGCATCTCGGAGCTGGCGGGGCTGCTTGGCTGGTGGTCGCCGAATCCGCGCGGCATCCTGCCACTCGATGGCGTGCGCGTGACGCGCTCGATGCGGCAGAGCGCGAAGCGCTACGAGGTCCGCGTGAACACTTGTTTTACGCGCGTGATGCAGGGCTGCGCCGACCCGTCGCGTGAGGGCGGCTGGATCACCCGCGAGATCATCGAGGCTTATACGCGGCTGCACGAGCTTGGCTGGGCTCACAGCATCGAGGTGTTCGATCGCAGCGGCCATCTTGCGGGAGGCCTGTACGGCGTGCGGATCGATGGATTCTTTTCCGGCGAGTCGATGTTTCACGTCGAGCGCGACGCATCGAAGGTCGCGCTCATGGCGCTGGTCGATCTCATGCGGTCGACCGGGATGACGCTGTTGGACGTGCAGTGGTGCAGCGAGCACCTCGCCTCTCTTGGTGCCATTGCGATTCCGCGCAGCGTCTATCTATCACGCCTCGCGCATGCTGTCGCGACGCGCGTTGCCGCATCCTGACGGTCGTCAATCACCCATCTTCAGCGGCCGTCCGGCGTTCCTGCCGCCTTCCGCTTCAACTCATCGGCGTGCACGTCGAGGCGCACGGCCGGCGCGAACGCGAGGAGGACATTCCCCGGCTGTCCGCCCTGGAACCCCGGATAGCCCGATCCGATGAACACCATCCCGTTGGCGACAACCGGGCCGCCTGACGCGGCCGATCCGCCGCGAGCCGGCACGCCGTTGACGGTGGTGAATTCTTTCGCGCTGTCGAACTCCCACAGGAGTTGACCCGTCCGCGATGAGGCCGCGCGGATCATCCCGTCGCGCGCGCCCGACAGCAGCACCCCGGGAATGAGCGTCACCGCGCCGACGACGCCGCGCTGGTTTTCCCGGCCCTGCGGCGGAACGAGCGGCGCGTACCAGACTTCTTCGCCGGTCTTGAGATCGAGCGCGAGATGTCCGCTGCTGATCAGGCCGAAGTACGCCTTTTCGTTGTCGACCGCGCCTCCGAAGAGCGTCTCGCCGCGGCCGCCTGCGATCTCGCGCGCCACATCCTGCTTCCAGATCACCTGCCCGTTTTCCGGGTTGACCGCCCACACGAGCCCTTGCTTCTGCGGCGCGATAAGGATGTCGCGGCCGTCGGCGGTTGTCGCGAGTGCGGGAGGCGCCGCAAAGTCCCAGTCTGGCCCAAGCACTGCGGGGCAGTTTTCCGGCGGATACGGAATGGCAGGCCCCCCGGCGCGACCGCCACGTCCCCCGCCTCCGCGCGCGGGAAACGCCCCTCCTGGGATGTTCTGCACACACCCGTTGTGCCACGTATCGAAGGGGAGCGCCTGCATCGACCAGAGCACTTTGCCCGTGTCGATGTTCATCGCCATCACCGCATTGGCTGTCTTTGGCGTGCCCGCGAAGGCATTGCCCGTCGTGACGTACAGTGCGCGCCGCTTGATGTCGAGCGTCGGCGTCGCCCAGATGCCGGCGCCGGCCGGCGCGAGCATGTCCTTGCCGCGTGAGTTCTTTCCGACAACCTTCGGGACATCAGGAATCGTGTACGTCTTCCAGATCTCGCGACCGGTGGCCGCATCGAGGGCGGACATGAAACCGCGGAAGGTACAGCAGTTGTAGTCGGCTTGTCCCGATTCCGGCTCTTCGAGCGACGCGACAGGCACGAACAGGCGGCCTTCGAGGAGCACCGGGGTGCCGGTGATTCGCGCGAGCGGATGCGGATCGGTGAGCGTTTTCCAGATCTCTTCTCCCGTGCCGGCTGAGAGCGCGTATGCAGTGCCGTGAATGTCGCCGAAAAAGATCGCGAGCCGAGGGTCCGCCTTGCTGAGCCGGCCGATTGTGAACCCGCTCCGGACCGCTGACTGCGCGCGGAAGCTCCAGTGCAGGCACCCCGTGTCCGCGTCGAGCGAGTACACGTAGCCGGCGTTGGACGTCACGTACAGCCGGCCGTCATAGACGGTCTGGCCGTACAGCGCCGTCGCGCCAGGAAATCCGAAGGCCCACTTCAGTTGCAGGCGCGAGACCTGTCCTGGAGACAGCCCGGCGGCTGCGGCCGGCTGAAACCGCGAGTTCCGATAGTCGACACCCCAACCATTCCAAGCCGGCGCGTTCGACTCGCGTACTGCCGGATGACTCGCACAGGCATTCGGCATCTTCTCCGCCGCTCCGACCAAATCCGTGTCGATCTTCCGCCCCGCGACCCATTCGGCGATGAGCCGCTTATCCTGATCGCTCAGCGACGCCGCGGCGGTGCGCATCGAGCCGGTCGTCATCACCTCGAGGATTCTCTCCGGCGTCATCTTCTTGAGCACCGCTGTCTTCGGCGCCTGGTGACCAGGATCGTTGTTCTCGTGGCATGAGGCGCAGTTGCTGAAGTACTGGTTCACGCCTGCGCTTTCGGACTGCGCGGAGGCGCTCGTTGCCAGCGTGAGCACCGATGCGAACGCGATTGCCGCACAAGCGCATTGTCCAGATGTCTTCATCCCGGCTCTCCTTCGGTGCGGTAGGCCGACCTGAAGGTCGGCACTACGGCGTGTGATCCTTCGGTGCGGTAGGCCGACCTGATTCGCCTTCGCAGGCCCACGGTGATCCTACTTTGTGGTGTAGTAGTCGTAGGTATAGGTCCACGCGAACTGCTGGCCGGGTTCGATGTTGAGATCGATATAAGGTTCGGGCGCGAGGACCGTCCTGATCGACCAGTACCCAAGCCGCGTCAATGGCCGATCTCCCGTTATGTGAACGCCCGCACCCGCCCTCTTGTTTTCGATGCGGATATCGTTGTCCCTGGCATCCGCGCCAAAGCCGGTGAAGCTGGCCGAATAGCACTCGGCGCCTTCGAGCACTTTCGAGTACACGAGCTTGTTGCCTTGCGGGCCCGCGAGTGATTGCATCTGCGCTTGACCGCACTGCGTGCCCATGCGTTCGCCGGCAGCCAGCGGCGCGCGCGGATCAACCGGCGGTTGACCTTGACGGCCGGTTGCCCCTGGCGCACCGGGGACCGCGCCCTGCCGCCCTGCACCACCGCGCCCGGCGGCCCGCGCCATCTGCCACGGCACTGTGATCTCGACGTCGGGCCCGGTGTGGAGCTTGTCGATGGTCGTGAAGTTGTGGTTATAGACGTTCGTCACGATGGGCTTCGAGCCCGTATTCCTCATGACGTGGGAGATGGTCATCTGTGGCTTGCCGGGCGTCAGTCGAACGACCTTTGTGTAAATGTAACCGAAATTGATCGACGGTTCGCTCAACGTGTGCGTGAACTCGATCGCGTCTCGCGAGGGTTTGACGTCCCACTTTCCGCCGTTGGCAATCGTGTACGGACGCGAGTGGTTGTAGTTCATCTCGTCGCGCTTCAGGACGCCGACGCCGGGCTTGACGAACAAGCCACCGGCCGGCACGTCGTTGTAGCCGAGAGCGCCGAACTCTTCCGCGGGTCCGACCATGGCCGTGAAATCGGCAGAGATGACGTCCTTGTTTGGCCCTTCATAACCGAAGTCGTAGATGTCGGTGATCTTCGACCACCATATCCCGTAGTAGTCGTGCCCCTTGTACTTCAGGCTGCCGATCGCCCCCGACCAGTCGAACCGCGTCGTCGTATAGAAGCCGTTCTTCGCGTCGGGTAGATAAACCGTCGCGGTGATTTCGCCGTTGGTTATCTGGTGCGAAGGATGGTTCTGGGCCGATGCCGACACCGCAAACGCCAACAGCGTGGCTCCAACGGCACACAGTTTCGTCATAGCAGTCATCGTCATTCATCAATCCAATCACGAGACATTGAGTGTCTGCGTCAGAACGTGACTCGAACCCCGATCCGAAGGTTTCGTTCATCGTATTCGCGGCCGGGATTAGCCGTAAAGGTAACCTGCCCAAAATCGATCGCGTTGACGTTCGTGCCGGGATTTGCCCAGTGTGGCGTGTTTGTCACATTGAGCGCCTCGAGACGGAACTGGGCGGACACTTCTTGTGAGATGCGGAACGTCCGGAAGAAACTGGCATCGAGGTTCGCGTATCCGGGACCGCGATATCCGTTCGCTTTGGATGTGCCAAATCGCGCCGCCGTGACGGGTGCGAACGATGTCGTATCGAACCACGGGTTGCCCGGCCCGACGCCCCCCAACACGTTGAAGTCCTTCACTTCGTCGGCGCGCTGCGGGGCGCCCGGCGCGTTCAACGACGCGGCGCTGGAGGTCATCGTCATCGCCGAACCGGAAAAGGCCGTGAAATACGCATTGAGCTGCCAGCCTCCGAAGATGGCGGCGGCAATACCGTCGGTGAGATAACGCCTGCCGGTGCCAAAGGGCAACTCGTACGAGGCCGAAAGGTCGAGCTTGTTCGGAGAGACGTTCCCCGCCGGACCTTCGTTGAGATATCGATATTCAGGGATCAGGATGCCGGTGGCCCACCAGTCTGTCCCTTTTGCGTAAGTGTAGGCGCCTGTGAAGGCCAATCCGTCGGCGAAACGGCGATTCACACTCAGTTGGAATGAATCGAAGTCGACCCTTCCGAGCGGATCCAGGAAGTTCATGTTCGCGGTCGTGCCGATGCTCTGGAAGAACGGCTGGCTGGCGGCGCCTCCGCCGATTGTCCCGTAGTTCCGGTTCGTCGACCGAATCATCTCGCGTTGCCTGTTTCCTGCGTAGCCCACCTGAACGCTCATATTTCGAGAGAACGATTTCTGCGCGGTCACGTTGAACGCCGTGATGGTTCCCCGAACGTAATTGTCCGGAGCGGTGGTGGTACCAATACCAGGCGGCAAGGCCAGGGAACCGGTGCTGTAATCGGGAATGGGCGAGACGCGATAACCGCTCTCCAACGTGCCGGCCGGCTGGAACGAGTTCAGCCCTGTCTGAGCGATGGTGATCGACGCAGGATAGGTATAGGTGGCATTCCGGTACATGTGGTCGTTCTGCGGATTACGCGAGTATCCGGCTCGGACGACGAAGGATTCGAACGGACGATACGCGATGCCGAGGCGAGGGGTGAACAGATCTTTTTGAACCGTGACGCCGCAGGTCTCGCTGTTATTCGCAATGCCGCACATCAGCACGCGATTGGTCGCAAGGTCGAAGTGCTCGACCCCGCGGTCGGCGCGAGTCGGAACCGGATAGTACTCCCAGCGCAGACCAAACGACGCGGTAAGTTTCTGCCCGATCTGCCACTGGTCGCGCACGTAGAACCCGATTTCGTGCTCGCGCATCGTCACGGGCCGGTCGGCCTCGCACTGGTCGGCGATGACGCAGGGGGGCACCTGCGAGTTGCTCATGTTGCCGCCGATCTGACCGAGAAGGAAATCGGCGAGCGCGTTGTAGGAATTCGCCGCCGGGCCTCCATTGAGCGAGGTCGCGATGCCGGTGAACGCCATGGACGTCAGGGGGCTGATCTCATAGTGATTCATGTGCTGCCAGTGAAAATCGCCGCCGAACTTCACGTTGTGATCACCCTTGGTCCAGCCAAGATTGGCGACGACCTGATACTGAACATCGTTGTAGTCGAGAACCGAGGAACTGAATCCGTTGTTCCCAAGTGGCTGCGTCCCGCCTGACGTGCCTCCGCGCGAAGTGAACCCGGTAATCTCCATTTGGGGAAGCGCCCAGTCCCTGGCCTGGCAGGCATTCGGAATGCCATAGATGTCGGCCCAGCACTGTTCGGGACCGTTGGGCTGCTGATAGGTGTGCGGTGTGGTCGCCCCGCCGACCACGTCCATCACCAGATTGGGCGTCAACGTCGTCGTCGCCGCCAGGGAGTAGCTGAAAATCTTGGCGTTCAGATCGGTGCCCAGGCTGAGCGGGTTGATCTCTCTGCCGTTGAGCGCCGGATACAGCGACGCCGAATTCATGTCGTCGTGCAGGCCGCTGATCCGTGCGTTGACGTTGAGGCGGCTGGTCGGCGTCCACGTCACCTTCGAATCGATCTTGTAGAAGAGCGACGTGAAGGGGGGCGTGGAGGTGTAGTTGTTGACGTTGCCTGCCGTTTGGGGCGCAGGCAGGTCAGCCAGGAGCCGCTGCGCCACCGGGCTCAGGCGGTTCGCCGGAATGTAGTTGCACGACGCGAATCGCGGATCGGTCGTGGACGTCAACCCTGGGCAGTTGGCAAACGCAAAGGGCGTCCGCCCCGTTCCGTTCACGTTGCCGGTCGACGGGTCATAGATCACCGTACCCGTGCTGGAGAAATTCCCGCCCCGGTACTCGGTCGGCGGCAGCGACAGCAGCAGCGCGGACGATCCGATGAACGGCCCGCCGACCGCCCTCGAATCCGTTGTCTCGAGACTGAAGAAGTAGAACAGCTTGTTCGGCTTGATCGGCCCGCCGATCGTGCCCCCGTAAATGTTTTTCGTTCCCTTCGGCTTCTCGCTGGTGGCGGGCAGGAAATAGTTGCGCGCGCGCAGATTCGCGTGCTCGAAGTACTCGAATGCCGAACCGCGGAGCGAATTCGTGCCGCTCTTGACCTGCACGTTCACGGCGGCGCCGCCGGCCATCCCCTGGTCCGCATCGAAGTTGCTCGTGACGATGTTGACGGTTTCGATCGCTTCGATTCCCGGGCTGTAGGCCTGAAGCCCGGGAATCCACTGATTCGTGATGGACATGCCATCGAGCCGGAAGGCCGTGTTCGTATTCGGTTGCCCGTTCACCGAGACCTGCATCGAACGCGAGGGGTTGTTGATGCCGCCGGTCTGAAAATAGTTCGGCTGCGCCACTCCCGGAGTGAGCGTCAGCAGACTTTGATAGCTCCGGCCGTTAATCGGGAGATTCTCGAGGGCCTGAGCGGTGGTAACCGATTGTAACGCCGCGCTGTCGGCTTGAAGGATTGCCGATTCGCCCGTCACCACAACGGATTCTTCCAGCGTTCCCACCGCGAGTTTCGCATCGACGCGAACGATCGCGCCCACATTGACGGTGACATCGCGGCTCGCAAATGTTCGAAACCCAGGCAACGTCACGACGATGTCATAGGTGCCCGGCGCCAGATTGGGAAATGCGTAGGCGCCGTTTACGGCCGTCGGCTGCTCACGCGTCTGATTCGTTTCTTTCTGCGTGATAGCGACTGTGGCTCCCGGAACAACAGCGCCAGTCTCGTCGACAACGTTCCCTACCAACGATCCATACAACGCCTGTGCGCCCGCATTGGTCACCGCAGTGACGAGCACGATCGCAACCACCCATGAACGAGTAATGCTGATTCCTTTCATGGTTTCTCCTTCGCAGAGTCCGGCAGACTTGAAGCTGCGCACGGAGGTCCTACGTAAACGATTCTGGCGCAGTCGCTATGCTTTCATCGGCACTCCATGGCCGGCGAGCCAGTCGTGTGCGATTTTTGCGGCTTCGCGCGGCGTATACGGCATCTGGCCGCCACCGTCAAGCTCGACCATGATCATGCCCTCGAGCTTGCGTCCTTCCATCAAATCAAGGACGCCGACAAGATCTACCTTCCCGAGACCAAGGGCACAGTAGCCGGCCATGGACGGGCCGCCGACCCAGTCCTTGAAGTGCAGGTGCTGTACGACCGGCAGAAATTGCTTCACGACGGCGACTGGATCGACACCGCCCTTCTGCAACTGGCCGATGTCCGGACCGAACTTGACGTAGCGCGTGTCGACCGCCTCCATCGTCGCGTACGTCTCGTCGCGGGTCTCAACAGCCGTGCCGGTGTGCTGATGCAGCGCGGCGATGAGACCGATGTCCGTGATCGCCTTCCCAAGCTCGTTCAGCGTCGTGACGATGTTCTGTTTGTGCTCGTTGAAATTGTAGCTCTCGCCGCCGACGCGGCCGCTCGGGCCAATGACGATCGTCTTGCCGCCGTGCTTCTTCATGATCTTGCCGACGTTGACCGCGTTCGCGATCGTGGTCGCGCGTTGGGCCGGATCGGTGAGCTGGACGCTGGTATAGCTTGAAACGAGCGGCAGCTTGTACTTCTCGACGAACTGGCCGAGCAGCCCCTGGCTCTCCAGTCCGGTGATCTGCCAGTCGAACAGTTCGAGGCCAGCAAAGCCGAGCTCGGATACGTCCTTGAAGATCGTTTCGTTCATGGCCGGATCAGGCGGCGGCGGCGGTACGCCGCGGGCGCCCGCGCTACGGCCCGGCCACGTGATGCCGGTGTGACCGATCACGACATTGCGCTTCTTCCCCTGAGCCCACGCCGGCAGCGAAGGCGCAGCAGTTGCCGCCAGCGACATGGCGAGCACCTGGCCGAATGTTCGTCGATTCATCATGGTGATTCCCATAGAGACCTCTTTACCTCGAGTGCTATTTCTGCGGCAGGGAATACGCAACCCAGCCCATTGGTGTCCCGGCCGGCGTCGGCACAGGACCGCCGCCGCGGCCGGTCGGTGCTGTGCCGGCGGCCGGCACCAGCAAGAACTGTACGACCGTCCATCTCGTACATCGCCGGCGAACCCACGAAGTTGCCTCCGAAGCGCGACGACCACAACTGTTTGCCGTTCTCGCTGTCCCACGCCCGGATTTGATTGTCACGGCCGGCGCCGAACACAAGGCCCGACTCGGTGACGATGATGCTGTTGCGCATCTGTGGAACGCCCGTTCCGGTGACACCGCGTTCGATCAGTGAGGGATCGTCGCCGAATCCGATGCGCCACTTGATGGCGGGCTCGTTCAAGTCGTATTTCACGATCGTCGTGAACGGCGGCTTCATGCGGGAGCCGATCGTTCCGTATTCGTTGATCACCAGGCGTTCGGTCTGAGGCACCCCTTCCGGGTACGGCGGCGGCGCACCGCGACCGCGTCCACCTGGAGGTTCCGGACGCGTCCACACCGAACCGGAACCGGCAATCAGCTCCGGCGGGGCGCCCGATGGAACCGGTCCGGCGCCGCGGCCTCCCGCACCAGCACCGCGTCCAGGGCCCGGCACCGCGGTCAGGAACCTGATCAGAATGTCCGCATCGGCGGCGCTGAGATGCGGGAATGCGGGCATGCGCCCCCGGCCTGTCTCGAGGATGGTGCGGATCTCCACCGCCGTGAAACGCGATGCCCCGGCCACGATATTGTTCGCCGGGTCTGCGTCCGCGTAAGCCAGCGGCACACCCTCACCCGTTCCCAGACGATCCGCGCCGTGACACTGCTGGCAGTGCTGCTGGTAGATCCGTTGCCCTGCAGACGTGAATCCGCCGCCCGCCACTTCGGTCTCGCTCGGTCTTAGGAGACGCAGCATGCCGGGATTGTCCTGGGTGATTACGTAGACAGCGCCGGTGTTCGGCTCTGCTGCGGTGCCGCCGTACAGAGTGGCGCCGTTGCTGCCCGGAATGTGGACGGTGTCGGTGTGATTGATCGGCGTGAACAACCCTTTGTTATTAGCAGCGAGAACTCGTTGTTTGAACCGCTCGTACTCCGCGGGCTCGAGATAGGGATTGATGTCGTCGACGCTGAACGATTGCTTCGCGAAAGGCGGCGGGTTGGTCGGATACGGTTGCGTGGGCCAGGTCTGCTCGCCCGGCATGTCGGTCTGCGGAACCGGCCGCTCTTCAATAGGCCAGATCGGCTCGCCGGTCACGCGATCGAAAACGTAGAGCCATCCTGTCTTGCTGGCAACCGCGACGACGTCGCGGTCGCGCCCGTTGTGCCGGATCCTCGTGAGCTGCGGCGCCGCGTTGTTGTCGAAATCCCAGAGATCGTGGTGCACCATCTGGAAATGCCAGAGGCGTTTGCCCGTTCGTGCGTCGAGCGCGAGGATTGATGTCCCGAAGAGGTTGGCGCCGATGCGGTCGGCGCCGTAGTAGTCGTACGTGGGCGAGCCGGTCGGAACGTAGGCGATCCCGCGCTGCGGATCGACCGTCATCTCACCCCAGTTGTTTGTCCCGCCGATGTACTTCCAGGCATCTTTCGGCCACGTGTCGTAGCCGAACTCGCCTGGACGCGGCACTGTGTGGAAGGTCCAGACGAGCTTGCCGGTGTGGACGTCGTAGGCGCGAATGTCGCCGGGCGGCGACATATACCCTTCACCCGGCGCGCTACCGACGATGATCAGGTTCTCGAACACCTCACCGGGAGTCTGCGACTGTATGCTCCCGATGGTTTCCGGGTCGCGTCCGTCGATGCCGATCCTCAAGTCGACGGCGCCGTTGATGCCGAACGACACAATCGACTTCCCGGTCTTCGCGTCCAGCTGCTGCAACAGGCTGTTCATGGGGAAGATGAGACGCTGATCGCGGCCGTCGCGGCTTTCCCAGTACATCATGCCGCGGCTGCTCATGCCGTTCATGTTCTCGCGGACCCACAGCTCGCGCCCCGTCTTCGCGTCGACCGCGACGATCGATCCGTTGCGGCCGCGGCCGTAAATCATGCCGCGCGCCACAATGGGACTGCTCACGGTCTCGCCGTGAGGGTAGCTCCACGCGACCTGGAGCTGATTGACGTTGGACTTGTTGATCTGTCTCGACGCGAAGTAGCGTGAGTTGTCTGCGCCATTCCCGTATCCGTGCCACCACTTGCCCGTGGAGGACTGGGCCAGGCTCGTCGTGACAGCGGCAAGGACCGCGACGACTCCCACAGCCGCTACGAGGTATCGCCTGAATCGCCAGACAGCCAGAGACATTCACGAGCTCCTTTACAGCTTCATTGGGACGGACTACTTCTTCGCGCGCGGTTGACCGAGAAACGCAAAGGCGCCCAGCTCGCCCGACGTCACCAGATCCATCACACCGTCCTTGTTCAAATCCACGGCGAGCACCTGCGAGCCGGCGCCAGACTGGTTGTGCACCAACTCAGGCACGAACTCGGCGCCGCCGGGCGCCTGCTTGTTACGAACCGTCCGGTAGACGTAGAGCACCGCGGCGCCGTACGGATCTGGATCGGTAGTGCTCTCGTTGTGCGAGAAGAACCGTTTGCCGATCACGAAGTCGGGCATGCCATCGCCGGTCATATCGGCGCACGCCGAGCCGTGCGGTTCGGAAAAGGTGACCCCGCCGGCGTTCTTCGAGGCGAAGTCGTCCGAAATCATATGCCGCACGAACGAGATCTTGCCGCCCGCTTCGCGCTTCTGCTCGAACCACGCCAGCCCGAACGCGTGCGCCTGGATCGACGTGACGACATCGTTGAGCTTGTCGCCATTGATGTCGTACACGCACATCTCGGCGCCGCCGGGGGCCCCGCGGCCGTTCTGACGGCCGAAGGCCTGAGGATGGTACGGCCACATTCCGGTCGTCGCTTTCTCGGGCTGTTCCCACCATCCATAGACGTTGAGGATGTCGACGCGGCCGTCGCCGTTGATGTCGCCGGCGCCGATGCCATGCGCCGCGTACGTCCCCTCCTCGCCAACCTGCGTCGAGAGCCACGGTCCGGTCGGGTTGGCAGGATCGGGCTTCGCCCATCGCATCGCGCCGGCGCTCGCATAGACGAGATCGGGCTTGCCGTCTGCATCGATGTCCTTCATCACCGACACTTCCGACACATTGGGGGCCGGCGGCACGATGCCCGCGATCGAATCCCAGCGCCTCGGTTCACCCTTCGGATTCACATACAGCCGGGTATTCGAAGTGGACGCGAGCAGCACGTCGGGCCAGCCGTCGCCGGTGAAGTCTCCGGCGAACTCGAGCCAGTTGGACGAGAAGCTCGTCGAGGGATTGGTGGAGAGCGCCATGTAGAATTCGCGGACCTTCGTGAAATCCGGTCCCAGGAAGATGAAGGGACCGGAGACGATGTCCATGTTGCCGTCGCGGTCGAAATCGGCGGCGCCCGACGCGAACGAATAATAGAACGGCGTGAGTCGCAGGATGCGGTAGTTGGCCGACAACTGTTCCGGCACCACGCGCTTCAGACTCAGATCGCGATACGAGACGTCGCGGAAGTGCACTTGACCGGAGCCGCCGACATAGATCGCGATCGGACCGAACTTGCCCAGCTCATCGTCGGCGGCGCCGCCACCACTGCCCGACGTGTTCACCCATGGCCGGAAGATGTTGGCGTCGATGACGACGTCGAGGTCATTCCAATCGTTCGGCTTCAGTTCGAACGACGGCGGATCGGTCAGGTTGGGCAGCGTCGCGCCCGAGGCCAAAACACCGCGGCCTCGGCCGCCAGGGGCGCCGGCGCCCGCACCACGTCCCGCACCGCCGCCGCGCGCGGCGGCAGCGGCCGCCATTTCGGCCGCAGACGGAGCGATGCGCATCAGCCCGCCGCCGGGGCGCAGGCGCTCGCGCGTCAAGATCTTGCCGTTCGCGTCGAGCGTCACGGCGTAGCCGCCGACCTCGCCGGCATCGAGCGAGAGGAAGACGCCCTTCATCCCCGTTGGCGTCTTTTCGGCTCGGAGCAACACACCAGTACGGCACTCACCGACACACTTGAAGTCGGCGCCGAACTCGACATCCTGAAACGATTTGTCGAGTACCAGCCATCCGCCATCCGCCGACTTGGGTGTACCGACCAGCTCGCCGTCCATGGCTTTCCATTCGGCGGCGCCGAGGGTGTGCCACCCGGTCAGCGTGCTGCCCTTGAAAGTCCAGTCAGGGACGAACATGCCTCGCGTGCCGGCAACAGGAACAATCAACAGCGCGGCGAATGTCGCGACCAGGCCAAGAAGTCGACGAGACATCATGAGAGCCTCCAGAAAAAGTGCGATGACTATAATCGATTATCGATACCAAGTCACCGCATCGCAGCCGGCGCCGCGACTCCGTATTACTTCACAGGCTGCCAGGCCGGCGTGCCGTCTTCCCACTGGTTGTCGGTTAACTGACGTACATCGGTGCCGTCGAAGCGCATCACGAACAGCTCGCCGTACGGCTGCGGCGCATCCGTGTAGATACCCTCGTCCTTGAAGCCCATACGAGACGACGCAACGACAATCTGCTCACCGTCGGGCGACCATGCCTGGTGGGCGTCGTTGCCGCGCGACGTCGTCAGGCGTTTCAGATCGGTGCCGTCGGGCTTGATCGTGTAGATGTCGTATTCGCCCTGGGCCAGCCGGGTGAACATGATGAGATCGCCGCGCGGCGACCAGAGCGGAAAGTTGTCGTACCCTTTCGTCAGCATCGCCGTCGTGCCGGTCTCGATGTTCATGACCTTCAGCCCATCGCCCTCCGGGCCGAATGTCCGGTAGACGAATCGTTTACCGTCCGGTGCCATGGACGGAAACGCGCTGTTGTTCGGCCCGGTCGTCAGCTCGCGAAACCCGGTGCCGTCGGGATTGATCACCGCGATTTGCGCGCCTCCCTCGGCGCGATCGCCCTGCTTCAGAAAGAGGCCGTTGAATCCGTTGTAGAACGCATTGAATGCACCGACGGCAAAAATGATCTTCTCGCCGTTCGGCGCCCATTGCGGCGCCAACACGTTTTTCGTCATGTCCTGATACACGACTTTGACGTCGTTCGATCCAGGAGTGGCGATCGCGATGCTCGATCCAAGAATCGCGCCTGCCGGCGGCCGGCCGGCGACGACGAACCGTCCGCCGTCGCGCCCGAAGGAGGGCATGATGCTCGTCAACGACAGATCGAACTCTGGATTCCGGCTCCATGTGTGCTTCCACCATGTGGCCGGCCCCACCTGGCGGCGATGAAACACGACGCGCGAGCCGTCGGGTGACCATGACGCGGCGCGGACCTGTCCGTGTGGTCCGCGTGCCCCACTGGTGTAATAGATGCCCGCCGCGTCGCCGTCCTTGCGGATGTAACCAATTTCGATGTCGGAGAGGATCGACGGATTGAACTTCACGCCAGGTCCCGCCGGTACGTCCGTGGTCGCGCCGGACGCGACATCGATGGACACGATGCGCGTGTCGTTTCCGGGAAGCGGGACCGCGCGCCGCGTCTCCAGCGTTTTCTGCACGTCCATGCAATAGGCGACGAGGCGGCGGCTGTCGTCCGTCCATGTCGGGCTGCCGCAGAAATTACCGTGTTCGCCTACCTGCTTCAATCCGCTGCCGTCAGGATGAACAATGTAGATATCGGCGAACTGCAGATGTTCCCATCGGCCATGGCCGAACGTCATCGACCTGCCGCGGCTCGAAGAAAAGGCAATCGACCGGCCGTCAGGCGACCACGATGGCCGGAAGTCGCCGCCTTCGCCGGACGTCAACGCCTTCGTCTGACGCGTCGCGATATCCAGGATCCACAAGTTCGGCCGTCCGCCCGCGCGCGTCGACACCAAAACGAGCTGCTTGCCGTCGGGCGAGAAGGCTGCCTGATCGTCATACGCGGGACTGTCGGTGAGGCGCTCCAGCCCCGATCCATCAGGCTTCACGCGAAACAGATCTGCCGAGCCTTCGCGATCGGAGGTGAACACGATCGTCTGGCCGTCAGGGGACCACACCGGGTTGTAGTCCATGTCGCGCGTGGAGAGGAGTGGTCGCTCGCCGCTGCCGTCCCGAGCGGCGACGAACAGGCCGATCTGCCCATCATTCGGAAAGACGCGGGTGAACACGATCTTCTGCGGCGGCGCGGCACGAACGGCAAAGGTCAGCGCCGCAGCAGTAATGACGGCAAGGATTGCAGATCTCATGTGGGGATACTAACGCGATCCGGGTATCCACCCACGCTGGCTTCGTAGTGCTGGGTTAAGATGGGCCTCGTTCAACCCGCGTGCAAGAACTGGAGGAATGGCATGGTCAGACATCTCGCTTCCTACCTCGTTCTCTGCGTTGTCATGGTCGTGGCCGTAGTCGCCCTGTCGGCGCAAGGTGGGCGAGGAACACCGCAGCCGCTCAGCACCTCGCCGTTCGACGTCTGGTCGGGCGACAAGCTGACGACACCTGGGAACCTGGGCAATTTCGGTCATTACACCGCCAGCATTCAGCGACGGAATCCCGGAGCCGCGCCTGAGACTCACGACGCGTTCTCTCATTTCCTCGTGTTCACGAGTGGCGAGGGCACGGTGACGCTCGGCGGCGAGATTGTCGACGGCCCCGACGGCAAGAAAACGGTCAAAGGCGGTACCACTCAGAAGATCGTCATCGGCGCGATGTATCACATTCCGATCAAGACCGTGCACTGGGTCGTGCCAAATGAGGGCAGCTCTATTACGTATTGGGTGACGAATATCTTCGTTCCCAAGCCATAGGCCATAGATATGACGCTTCGTCTTTCCGCATTCCTGATTGTTGGAGGACTCGTGGCTGGTTCGGTCGACGTGTCCGCTCAGCTCACTGCAGCGAAAGATGGCCCGATTGTCTATGGCCATCATCACGTGAACACGACAAACATTGCGGCGCAGAAGAAATTCTTCGTCGACGCCCTGGGTGGCATTGCGATCGCGGTCGGGACGAACAAGACCGAGATCGTGAAGTTTCCCAACGTCCTGGTATTTTTCCGCCAGGTTCAGGACGCGCCCGGCGGCACGCGCGGCACGACGGTGAATCACGTCGGCTTTTCGGTGCCGAACCTTCGGGCCACGATCGACAAGGTCAAGGCGAGCGGCTACCAGATGATCACGAGTACGGAAGCGACGCCCGATCGCCAGGTGAAGGACGACATTGCCTTTCCGCCGCAGGCCGGCGGCGCGTCGATCGCGTTCGTGCAGGCGCCCGACGACATCAAGCTCGAGCTCGTCGAAGTGCCAAACCAGTCGACTCCAATCGCGCTTCATCACGTTCACTTCTTCAATCCGGCGAACAGCGAGATGCAGGCGTGGTATGTCAAGACCTTCGGTGCAACGTCGCGGCTCGGCGGAGCATTTCCTGCCGCGTTGCTGCCGGGCGTCGCCCTGAATTTTTCGTCCTCGGCGGTTCCTGTGGTCGGCACCCAGGGAAGGGCCGTCGACCACATCGGATTCGAGGTGAAGAACCTCGCGGAATTCACCAAAACGCTGGAGGCCAACGGCGTCAAGCTGTCGGTGCCGTACCGCACCGTGCCGGCGCTGGGCATCGCCATCGCATTTTTCACCGATCCGTGGGGCACCTACATTGAACTGACGGAAGGGCTCGACAAGGTTCAATAGCGGCCATTCGCTATCGCGCCGGTGATTGCGGAGGAGCTACGGTGGCCCGCGGTTGTGTCTCCGGCACGAGGGCAATCGCAACGCCGACGATGATCCGATTCTGGCGGCACATCAGGCGAAAAGCCGGCGGTGCCGGAATTCCCCGCCCGCTCGAGGTCGCGCCAGAGATGGCTACGCGCGCACAGTAAGTTCGACTGGCACGACGCCATCCGCGGTCATCCGCAGTTTTTTCGCGGCCCCGTAAGAAACATCCAGAATCCGCCCCTTGCTCAAGGTCTCGGCCGAAAATCGATCGGTCACCGTCAAATCGACGCGACGATCGTTCTTCAAATTCCGCACGTGAATGCGCGTGCCAAACGGCAAGTCGAAATGCGCCGCCGTCAACGCGTTCTTGTCGAACTTCTTGCCGCTCGCGGTGAGCCTGCCGTCGTAGCCATCGCCGTGCCCGTAAAAGCTCGCAAGGCCCCGTTGCACGGAACGGCCACGCAGGCTCTGTGGACGCACTTTTGTCGCACACGCCGCCACAGCTGGCGCGACTATGCTGAGAACGAATGCGCGACGGGTCATCTTTGCAGGGTAACACGATGTACAGGTCGATGGGATGGGTCGGCGCGTCCGCGGTCGACGGGCTGCCGCGCTACTCGTATCTGAGCGCTTCGATCGGATCCAGCCGCGCGGCGCGTCGCGCCGGGTACAGGCCGAAGACGAGACCGACAGATACCGACACCACAAAGGCGAGCAGGATAGAGCTCGCGGTCACGATCGTCGACCAGCCGGCGAAAAAGCCAATCAGGCGCGAAATTCCGACGCCGGCAATCACGCCGATCGTGCCGCCGACGAACGAGATCAACACGGTTTCAATCAGGAACTGCCGCACAATGTCGGTCCGCCGCGCGCCGAGGGCCCGGCGAACGCCGATTTCGCGCGTGCGCTCGAGAATGCTGGCGAGCATGATGTTCATGATCCCGATTCCGCCGACCAGTAGTGAAATCGACGCCAGTGCCACCATGACGACCTCGAAAATGCGCTGTGTCCGGCGTTGCTCCGCGAGCAGTGCAGCAGGCACGATGACGTTGAAATCCGGCGTGTTGCGATGCGACGCGTTCAGGACTCCGCGAATGGTCTCGGCGCCCGCTACGCTGTCCATGCCCGGCTCGAGCTGAAGGTAGATGCCGTCGATTTCGTCGCGAAAACGGCTGTAGTTGTCTTCGAGGCGCAGCATAGCGGTCCAGAGCGGAACGTAAATAAGGTTGTTCCGATCCTCTTCCGGCACGCCCAGCGACGCAGTCTCCGCGCTGATCTGCGGCCCTGCGACGCCAATCACCCGCAGCCACTGGTCGTTCACCTTGATGTACTGACCGACGGCTTCGTCAGGCCCGAACAGCGCCGCCTTGGCACCTTCGCCGAGCACGGCGAGGGGCGAGGCTCGCTCGGTTTCGCCGTCATCGAAGAAACGTCCGGCTGTGAGCCGTAGGTTTCCGATCGGGATATACGACGGTGTAACGCCGTAGACGGTCGGCATGCTGCGCTGCGGCTTCGGCAACATCTTGGAAGGTTGGAAGCGCTTGCGCGGCGACGCCGCACTCACGCCCTCCATCGTCGCGCGGATGACCCGGTAGTCCTGAAAGGTGAGGCCGGGCGACGAGCTCCGCACCTTGCCGAATGCCTGAGGCTCGGTCGTCTCGCGCGCCTCGACGATGACGTTGCGTACACCCAGCTGCTCGATGAACGCCATCACCTGCTGCTGCGCACCCGCGCCGATCGACAGCATCGCGACGACGGCCGCGACGCCGAAGATCATGCCGAGCATCGTGAGCAGCGAACGCAGCTTGTGGACGCGGAGGTTGTCGAGGCCGAGCTGCAGATCCTGGAGGCCGGTGCCGAGCTGCGACTTCGGGTCGCGAAGAAACGCGCGTATCACGAGCCGGCCCGCGGCTGCACAGGCCCGGCGCTTCCTGCGCCCTTCGCCTGGTCAGCGAGAGGATTTCGCAGCGCCACTTCCGTGCCGACGGGCAAATCGCCGATCACGACATGCGTTTCGGTCCGATCCAGCACTTTCACCTCGCGCGGCTCGAACGAGCGGCCCTGCCGGACGAACACAACCGGTTTGCCATCCTGTTCGAAGAGCGCCTGGCGAGGCAGGTATTTCGCAGCCTTGATTGGCGCACCAGTGACGAGCACCTGCGTCGTAAGACCCGGACGTAACCTTGCGGGATCGCTGCCCTTGACATCGAAGCTGACGTCGAACGTTCGCGTCGGATCGTTCCACGACCAGACGTCGCGCCGACTGGCGCCGGCGACCGACTTGATGGTGGCCGCGAGGCTCTTGCCCTGCACGGCGTGGATATTCACTTCCGCGTTTTGACCGGCGTTGAGGTGCGCGCGATCGTATTCGCTCACCTTGGCGATGAGCTCGATGCCCGACTGGTGCAGCACCTCGGCGACCTGACGTCCTGGGTACACGGTGTCGCCTGCGCGGAATTCCGGCACGACGACGCCTGCCCAGGCGGCGTTGTTCATGTCGTTGTCCTTGGCCGCCACAAGACCGTCGAAGGGCGCACGCAGCGTCATGTTGTCGATGTTTTTCTGCGCGTTCTCCATCTGGAGCCTGGCCTTGTTGCGCTTCTCTTCAAGCACTGCCAGCGACGCGCGATCGGTATCGACCCGCGATTGCAGATCGTTCTGGAGCTGCGCGAGCCGCGCCTTTGTTTCTTCGAGCGTCAGCACGAACTTCTGCTTGTCGATGGTGCTGCTGAGCAGAGAGCCCTGCACGTCGAGCTCCGACCGCCGCACATCGAACCGCGCCGTCAGCAGCGCCACCTCATCCTGCGCACGCTGCACCACCGCGTCGGCCTGCATCTTGACGATTTCCTGCTCTGCCTGTGCCAGCTCCGACTGTGCCGTGACGAGACGTTCTTCCTGCTCGCTTTTGTCGAACTCGACCACGACGTCGCCGGCTTTCACCGGCGTTCCAGTGGCCTCGATCGAAAGAATCTGCATGGGACCACCCACCGACGGCGCAACGAGCGTCTGCGCGCGCATCGGCTTGAGCTCGCCGCTCGCGTGCACGACAACCGGCACGTCGCCCTCAGCAACGCGCGCCGTCGGAATGAGGTCGCCGTCGCTCTGGACGCCCTGCATCGGCGCGACGGTAATGGCGGCTACGAGCAGCGCCACGCCCACCACGCCCGCGAGAGACCAGCCGATCCGCTTGCGATTCGCTTCCGTCATTGTTTCGTCGCGGGGATTGGATCCTTGAGCGCCACACGCTCGCCAGGCCCCACGCCCTCTCGCACGACGTGTTGTTCCTGACCCCGCCGCGCAATCTGGACCATTCGCTCGTCCCAGCCGGTTCGCGTCCGAACATACGCAACAGAGCGGCCTTCTTTCTCGAAGACCGCACGCGCGGGAATCAGCACGACGTCGGCGACGCGATCGACGGCCACGCGAACGGTGGTATTCATGCCAGGCCGCAGCCGCGGATCCATCTCGTCGAGCTCCACGATCATGTTGAAATTGCGCTGCGGCGGCCAACTGGAAAAATCGACGCGCGCAAGCGCGCTGATGTCCTCGATCTTGCCCGCCAGCTCCTTGTCAGGCACGGCGTCGGCGCGGACGACCACGCGCTGGCCAGGCTGCATGCGTCCACGTTCGGCTTCTTCGAGCCGAGCGGACACACGCAGCGTCGACAGGTCCGGTACTTCGGCGATCACCTGGCCCGGCCACGCACGGTCGCCGGACTTGAAGTCGGGAGGCGGACAGCACTGGCGCCAATTCGGCATGATGGACACCACACCATCGACGGGCGAAATGATGTCGAGACCGCCGAGCTGCCGCTCGGCGTGCTGCAGATCGAAGCGCGCCTTGTCGCGTTTCTCTATCTTGCTCGCCAACTCGGCCTTTTCAATGTCGCTCAGCGCTTTCAGCTTTCGCTCGTTCTCGCCCAGCTTCGCATTCGCGTCGGAGAGCTTCAGCATCTTCTGTTCGCGTTCCATGCGCGGAAGAAACTCGTGCGGCACCGTGTCGAGCTCGGCTCGCTTGACGTCATAGCGCGCCTTCGTCACGTCGGTCTGTGTCTGCTGCTCCTGGATGCGGTACTGCGCTCGCGTCTTGCCGATTTCCTCTTCGGCCTGCTTGAACTCGGAGCGGCGATCGTTGAGGGTTCGCTGAACGCTCATCGGATCGAACCGGACTACGACATCGCCTTTCCTGACGGTCATGCCGTTCTTCGCGAGCTCGAGGATCTGTAGGTCGCCACCGCCCGTGGTGGGCACCGTGAGCGGGACAGAGCGCACAGCCTTCATTTCGCCGCGCACCTGCAAATAGTCGATGAACTCGCCCTTGGTGACGACCGTAGTAGGCACATCAGCGGCCGTGCCGCGGCCGAATCCGCGGCTCACGCCAGCAATTGCAACCACGATCGCAAGTCCGCCGCCGGCGAGGAGAATGTTGCGCCGGTTACTTCGCCACATGACGCTGCACCACCGCTCCCGGTTCGAGACCGGATGCGATCACCACTTGGGAATCGTTCATGGCGCCGAGCGTAACGGTTCGCGAGCGCGCAGAGCCGTCATCGAGCACTCGCACACTGAACGAGTCGTCCTCTTTTACGACCGCGTCGCGAGGCACCACGATGACGTTGTCCTTACGTTCGAGCTCGACGTCGACCGCTGCCGACAGGTCGGGCATGAGCTTCGGATGACTGCCTTGAATGCTCACGATGGCGACGAAGTTACGCACGCGGTTGGTCAGCATGCTCGTCGTGCCCACCGGGGTCACTTGCTCGACGCGGCCCGTGAAATGAAGATCGGGATAGGCATCGAGCGACACGCGTGCGGGCTGGCCGGCTCGAAGAGCGTGGACATCACCCTGATTCACCTTGACACGCACCTGCATCGCTGCCGGATCCACGACCTGCATGATCGGCATGCCCGGGCGCGCTTCCTCGCCTTCCTGAATTTCCACCTGCCCGTTGCCGCGCCATACCATCCGCATCACGACGACGCCGGGAATCGGCGACTTGACAACCATTCGTTCGGCATTGTCCTCGGCCGATTTCATCGACCGGTAGGCACGATCGCGCTGGATCTCCAGAATGCGCAGCTCCGCCTGCTCGGCCTTCCGCTTGAGATCGAAAGTGGCCTTGAGCTGCTTCTGCTTCGCCTGCGCCTCCTCCAGCCGCAGCCCGTTCTTCTCTATGTCGATGCGGCCGAGATACGCGTTCTTCTTCATTTCGAGCTCGGCGTTGTTGACGGCATTCGCCGTAACCGAAAGCTCGGCCTCATCCTTGGCTCGTATCTGCTCATGCTCGGCGCGCTTCTTTCGAATCTGCTCTTCGAAGTCGCGGAACTCGGATCGCTTGTCGATGGCGGCCTTCAGCTGGTTCTGCCGATCGAATTCCACCAGCAGGTCGCCGGGATTCACGAGCGTTCCGCTGGGCGTCAAGTTGGTGACGATCAGCGTGTTGCTGCCGGGTCCGCTGGCGCCAACCAGGCGGGGCGCTGCAATGTTGTGAAAACGGATGGATTCGACCAGACCGGTCACCCGCAGCGTCTTAGTGAACGCGCCGCGCGCGACCTTGAACGAGGCGGTTCCCTGCGGCGTGTTGTCGTACTCGTCTGCGAGACCGACCGCGCGGGCGCCGCCCACAAGGGCGAGACCGCCCACCAGGACCAGCAGAATGAAAGCGAGCGCCAGGTAGGACCTTTTCATCGCGTGTGGGACTTTCTCACCCGCACTTTCGGAGTGACGCTGAGGCGAAAGACGATCCTACACCGCGCGCGGCGGGCGGGCCAGCACGTGGGATAGACGCCAGACGTCGCGATACTCGTCGCGATGTTAGACGCCGTTTACGAGGAAATGGCTGCCTGGTGAAGGGCCCCGGCGCGTTCGCGTGCGCGGGGCCCTTCCGGGTCGGCTAGAACGGATCCGTACGGTTGCTGAACTTGCGGCCGATATCCGCGGCCGGCGAGTCGCCGCCGGTGCAGATCATCGTGCCATCTTTGATCTGCTCGATGACGTTCTTCTCGTTGCAGGCATTCAGGAACTTCACACCCGCGGCCTTCGTGGCATTGAGCACGCGCCGGCGGACCGCCGCCATGTTGGGGTCGGCTTCGCCGCCGCCCTGGTAGGTGCCCGGGCGGCCCATGAGGAAGAAGCCGTGATCGCCAGGGCCCCACTCCGCAAACGCGATACCCGGCACGCGGACCGATGTCTCCACGTTCGCGTCCGCGCGCGGATTCTCGATCTTGAGCCCGAATATCAGCTCACCATCGGGGTTCATCGGCCAGGGGTCGGCAATCTGCATGTATTCCTGGGCAGTGACTCCCCATATCGTCGATGCGAAGCCCTGCGACCCGTTGCCCCGGGTGCCCTGAGCCAGGCCATCAACCTGCGGCGCGAATGGATAACGCGCGGCTTCAATCATCAGGCGTGCCGCCTCGGGGCTCTCGGCATTGCACAGCAGGATGCCGTGCACGCCGGTCGCGAGCGTCTGCTGGATCATCCAGGCATTGGCCCGCAAAGCATCGGTGGTGCCGGACAGGGGCAGCGTGACCACGACCGCCGGGGTTTTGTGACCGGTGCGCGTCGGGCCCGCGTCGACCAGACCGCGCATGAAATCGCGCAGCTCCTTGAAATCGAGCGGACCGTGCTCCATTTCATACGTGATGTAGTCGGCTTTGGTCGCCGCCATCTTCTTGCCTTCTTCATAACCGCCGCCGCTGATCTGCGCGTAATAGACCGGCTGATTCTTGAGCCACATGTCGATGACGCGGTTGACATGTTTGCCTGTCCGGGTCGCCTTCGCCGGCATGGGCGGGATCGCCGCATTGCCAGGCGACACCGGCTGCTGGGCGCTGACCGACATGGCGGTCAGCACCGCGGCAATCAGGCCGGCTAGCAAAACCATTCTCGTCTTCATGGAATTCTCTCCGTAAATGTGTGGGTTGTTGACGGCGCGCGCGTCTCCCCTGGTGAGCAAGATTGCGTAGGAACGGGATGATTATGATTCGCGCCCATGCCTTGTCAAGCGCGAAAGAATAGGACGACTATTCGAATGTAAATGACACGTACATGAGCTTGCCTTCGCGCTGAACCTGCAGCGTCATCGGCGTGCCCGGCGCAACCGAGCGTACGGCCTCCCTGAGCGCGTCCAGTGTCTGCACGCGGCGGTTGTTCACGCTTCGGATGACGTCACGCGGCGCCAGGGGCACGTCGCTCGTCGAGCCTGCTGCCCGCGCGACCACGATGATTCCATACGGATCCCGGAGCCCCGTAGCGGAGGCGGCGATGCGCGAATCGATTTCCACGCCGATGATCCCGATCTCGGCTACGAGGTTCTTCGACGGGTCGGCCATCGACGCCACCGAATCAAAATCGCTTCGGGTCTCCACCGGCTTGATGCTGATGCTCAGGATCGCTGCTCCCCTGAGCACAGCCAACTGGACATTATCCAGAGAATCTCTGATCCGAAAGTTGTAGCTGACGGTGGGCAGGTTTTCGGCGGGCTGGTTGTCGACGGAAACCAGGATGTCACCCACAGCCAGACCAGCAGCCAGCGCCGGCCCCCCCGGCCAGACATCGGACACGATGACGCCGTAGTCCCTTGTCAATCCGAGCGCCGCGGCCATCCCCGGCGTGATCGTCTGGAGGCTCATGCCGACTTCCTGCTTGCGCAGCTGACCGTATTGCTTGAGTTGGCGGAACACCGTCCTCGCGGTCGCGCTGGGGATGGCGAAGCCCAGCCCCTCGTTCCCGCCGGACTGCGACATGATGAAGGTGTTCACGCCGACCAATTCCCCGCGGATGTTGACCAGTGGGCCGCCGGAGTTCCCCGGATTGATTGGCGCATCAGTCTGGACGAAAATCTGCGGCGAATCAGGATCCACCTGCCGTGCGACGGCCGAGACCAGCCCGTGACTCAAGGTGTTGCGGAGGCCGTTGGGGCTTCCGAACGCAAATACCATCTCGCCTTGCCGCACTTGCGAGTAGACCGCCAGCGGCAATGCCGGCAGTTTCAGGCCCTCGACCTTCAACAACGCAAGATCCAGCTCTGTCGTGATGCCGACGATTTGTGCGGGGAGTACCCTCGTCTTGCCGGACAACGCGGTCTTCAGCGTGCCGTCGGCGTTGTCCGCGGGCAGCACGATCTGGACGCGCTGTGCGCCGTTCACCACGTGCGCGTTGGTCATGACGTAGCCTTCCGGGTCGATCACGAACCCCGAGCCGGTCGCCTGCTGCCTGCCGATGACCACGCTGGCGCTGCCTTGCGGACCCTCTCGTTGGGGACCGTAACTGCTCACCACGATCTGGACGACGCTCGGCCAGACCTTCTTGGTGAGCGCGTCGATGGACTCGTTCATCCGCACGAGCGGATCCGGCTGAGTGGCCCGTGGCACAGGCTGCTGGGCGGACGCGGTCGATGCCGCCAGAAGCGACAGCCAGAAGATGGCGCTCACTCGCACGAGACGTGACGGCGGACGGGACAGAGATCTCATGGCAACTCCACAGACTGACAGTATGTTGAGACCTGTTTGAGACAGGCGACCGTGACCGGCCCGGATTGCGCCGGAAAATCGCTGGGAATCAGACGGCGGGGGTTTTGACCAGCAGAACCTGTACCGGCTCGAAAATGCCGGGAGGAGGGCGCACTGACGTCGTTACCGCGCGAGCGCCGTCATGCGAACCTGCGCCGCTTCAGTTTCGAGGAAGCGCCATGCCGCAGGGTCCTGGCGCTGCAGCTCGGTACGCGACCAGTCGGCACGCATCAGTCCGCTTGGCGCGTGCGAGTTGCTGTTGAGCAGCACGTGGCCAATCTCGTGCGCGATCGCCAGTCCGAGCAGGCGGCGTGTGTCGATGCCGGCGCCTCGAGCCACTGATTCGGCGCGGTCGACGTACACGGTCGCGAGAAATGGGACCGGAATGCCGACCAGCGAGAAACCCATCGAGACGAACCTGGACCGGTCATTTACCTTTGTTTTCAGAAGCCTGAGAATGATGTTGGAGCCGACCGGCTCCTGACACCGGTCGACCGAGTCGACGGGCTCGCTTCGGCCGCCCGCCCAGCAGTCGATCCACACGACATTGACCCCAGCCTCCTGAAGGATGGCCTGGACGTGCTCCCTCGCCACCGCCAGGTCAGGCGCCGGCACCCCGAAGTTGTTGTAGGAACGGATGAAAATCGTCGCCGCCAGCCCAACAGCCTGCCATCCCATGTCTGACCTCCCGGATTTCCGCGTCTGTTGGGTTCACGCGGAAATGGCCGGGGTTTTCACTCATCGGCGATGGGCCTTATCCTTACGAAATGGACCACGGCTCGGGTGAGGTCACGCGGCTCCTGAAGGAGTGGAGCAATGGCCGGGAGCAGGCGCTCGACCGCCTGGTGCCTGAAATCCATCGTGAGCTGCGGAAGCTGGCGGCTGGCTACCTGAGAAAGGAGCGCCCTGACCACACGCTACAGCCCACGGCGCTCGTGAACGAAGCGTTCCTCAAGCTCATCGATCAGCGGGCCGTGCGATGGCAGAACCGCGCACATTTCTTCGGCATCGCCGCCCAGGCGATGCGGCGGATTCTCGTCGACCACGCGCGGGCGCATAACGCCGGCAAGCGCGGCGATGGCGCGCAGAAGGTTCCGCTGGACGCCGCGATGGCGATCGGCGGGTCCAAGGATATCGGCCTTCTTGCGCTCGATGAGGCGCTGACGCGGCTGGCGGCGATCGACCCTCAGCAGAGCCGCGTTGTGGAACTGCGATTCTTCGGCGGCCTTACGATGGATGAGACTGCCGAGGTGATGCACATTTCGCCCGCGACGGTGGGGCGGGAGTGGCGAATGGCCAAAGCCTGGTTGTTCGCCGAAATCAGCGGCACCGCGTGAGCAGTTCCGACGCGAGGAACGACGAACAGGAGTCCCAAGTGAGCGAGCAGGAAGAGGATTTCGCCTCGATGTTCGAGGCGTCCGTCAAGGCGCGCAGGTTCAATCGAGGCCAGACCATCGAAGGCACGATCGTCGGCCTCGGTCCGAAGGTGGCTTTTGTCGATGTCGGCGGCAAGGGCGAGGCCGAGATCGACATGGCCGAGCTGAAGGACGCCAACGGCAACGTTGAAGTAGCAGTCGGCGATCGCGTTCAGGCGATCGTCGTCTCCACGAGCGGCGGCATCGTCCTCTCACGTAAAGGCGTACGCAATGCCGCCACGCAGCGTGAGCTCGAGGATGCGTTCCGCGCGGGTCTGGCGGTAGAAGGCAAGGTCGTACAGGCCGTCAAAGGCGGATACGAGGTGCGCATCGCCCGCGAGCGCGCGTTCTGCCCGCTCTCGCAAATCGACATCGCCCGCACGACAGATCCAGCCGTGCACAACGGGCAGGTCTACACCTTCCGCATCATCGAATACAAGGAAGGCGGCAAGAACGTCGTCGTCTCTCGACGTAAGCACCTCGAGGAACAGCAGCGCGCCAGCGCCGCGGACATACGCAAGTCGATTGTGCCTGGCGCGGTGCTCACCGGACGTGTGGCATCGGTGCTGGACTTTGGCGCTTTCATAAACCTTGGTGGCGGCATTCAGGGCCTGCTGCATGTGTCGGAGATGAGCTGGTCGCGCTCTACGAATCCCAGCGAGATCGTCGCGCTCGGTGACCAGATCACCGTCAAGGTACTGCGTGTAGACGACGCCACGCAGAAGATCTCGCTTGGGTTGAAGCAACTTCTCGACGATCCGTGGAGCACCGTGGCGACGAAATACGAGGTCGGCCAGGTACGAACCGGCCGCGTGACACGCGTCGCCGAGTTCGGCGCGTTCGTCGAGCTGGAGCCTGGTATCGAAGGGTTGGCGCACGCCTCTACGTTCGCCCCGACCGGTCGCGCTGGAGGCTGGGCGAAATCGGTGGCGGCAGGTACGACGGGTGCGTTCGAGATCCTCAATATCGATCCGGCGCAAAAACGCATCGGTGTTGCGCTCGTAGACGAAGGGTCCGCTTTCGCGTCCTCCACCTCCGCGCTTCGCGCTTCGGCGGACGGGTCGCCGCTTCAGCGAGACATGTCGCGAGCCGCCGTAGCCGGCTCGCAGCAAGGCGCGCTCGTGCCTGGCGCTATCGTGACCGGCAAGGTCGAGCGTCACGAGAAGTTTGGCGTGTTCGTGTTCCTGTCGCCCGGGCGCACCGGCTTGATGCCGCTTGCCGAAACCGGCATCGATCGCGATTCGGATGTAATGAAGGCGTTTCCGATTGGCAGCGAAGTGGAGGTCGTGGTTCTCGAGGTCGATCCTGCCGGCCGCCGCATCCGCCTTAGCAGAAAAGCCGTGGCAGAGCAGCGTGAGCAGGCGGAATTGCGCGAGTACGCCTCGAGAGCTGAGTCCGCGTCAGATGTCCCGCTGGGATCGCTGGCCGACAACCTGCGGCGGGCTCTCAAGGGGCGTTAGGGCCTGAATCCCCTCACCTGCTGCCGTTTGCGCAACAGAATCTCCTCATCTTTAGTAAGGCCTGAATAGAGGGCCCGTTCCCAGCTCCCGTACATCGTGTTTGGCAGGAGAATCCAGCTCTTCCCCCAACGATCTGCGTGCGTCTTCGCGAGGGCGAGCCGCTGTGGTGGCGTAAGTTTGGCCGTGGACACGAAATCGTTCATGTCGTCACCGACGAGAAGCAGAACGCGGTACGACTTCGCAATCTCCGTGCGCCGGGCAGTCTTATCGGAAGTCCACCCGTTCTCGCCGGTACACAGCACTGTCTCATCGGACGCGGTGATCCCCAACGCGGCGAGGTTCTTGAGAGTATCTTCCTGTTCCGATTGCGAGCGATTTGTGACGAAAAATACCTTTACTCCGTTTTTTTCCGCGCCGGCGATGAAGGACTGAGCTCCCGGCAGCGCGGCCGCCGCCATCCTGTGGACCCACACTTCCCACTTCTCCTGCAGATAGCCCGTGCGATCCAGCACAGACTGACCTTGCGCCGGCGAGTTGTCGAGCACGGTCTCGTCGAGATCCAGAATGACGGCCTCCGGCAAATTTTCGTAGCCAGGTCTTTGTTCGAGCGCTGCGGACCACGATTTCTGGCTTTTCGCTTGTTCGAGGAGGACCTGAGCGTTGTTGTAGGTCGTCGATGTGAGCGCCCAGAACTCACCGGAGGTCTGCACCCAAAGGACACTATTCAGGTCCTCGTGCGTGTCGCGCAGAGGAGTCGCGGAGGGCGAAGCGTCGCCTGCATTGGCCGCGGCCCGACCGGTCGTGCTTCCCGTGCTGGCGCATCCCCAAAAGAATGCGAAGACGCACAGGATGAAGGTTGAGGTGCGCATATACTGCGTTTTCATAGTCACGATAGTAGCGTGGAGGGTACATGGGCCGAACGCCGCTTTTCGATAAGGTCGTTCGCGCGATGAGAATCGCGCGCTTCTGCGAAGACAACCGGCTGCCGACCGATGAAGGTCTTCAGCGGATACGCGAACACGAACTCAACGAACAGCTCGGCCCGCCAGACTCGACGTGAGTGGGTGACCGCCGTTGCGCAGGCAGGGGCGGCTGCTGCCGCGACGTCAGTGCTCTCGCCGGCGCAAAGGCTCTTCGCCGCCGCCCCGGTGGCGTCGATCGACGTCGGCGTAGTGGGTGCGGGTCTTGCGGGGCTCGCCTGCGCCGACACGCTTGCTGCCAGCGGCATACGTGCCACGGTGTATGAAGCAGGCACGCGTGTGGGCGGGCGGTGCATATCGCTACGGGATGTGTTTCCGGGTCAGGTCGCCGAGCGCGGGGGCGAATTCATCGACACGCCCCATAAGACCATGTTGCGTTACGCGAGGCGGTTCAATCTTGCGCTGGAAGATGTCTCGAAGGAGCCGGGTGACGTCTTCTACCACCTGGGAGGTGAGCTCATCCCCGAAGCGACGGTGGTCGATGAGTTCCGCGATTTCGTTGCGGTGATGCACGTCGATTTGCGCAGGATGTCGAAAGAGCCGACCGCGCTCAACCACACCGACGCTGATGTGGCGCTCGATGGCACGAGTCTCTCGGCCTATCTCGACGGCGCCAACGGCGCCAAGCGCGCCGCTGGACCGATCGCGAATGCGGCAATGCGCGCCGCCTATATCGCCGAGTTCGGCCTCGAGCCCGAGCAGCAGAGCTGCCTGAACTTTCTGGGCTACATCCACGCAGACCGGCGCTCGAAATTCACCCCGTTCGGGGTCTTCAGCGATGAGCGGTATCACGTCCTCGATGGCAACGATCGCATCGTCTCCGGATTGGCCCAGGCGCTGCCACGCCCCGTCCAGCTCGGCATGAAACTTGGAGCGGTCCGCGAAACCGCCGGCGGCCGTATCGAGCTCACATTCGAGACGCCCCGCGGGCGTTGTATCGCGCACACATGACGCGGTCGTGCTCGCGATCCCGTTCACCACGCTGCGAGCCGTCGAACTCGACATCGATCTGGATCGTGTCCGTGGGAAGCGGGCTGCGATTGACGATCTCGGCTACGGGACGAACGCCAAGATGATGGTCGGCTTCAACAGGCGGCCCTGGATCGATCAAGGCGGCAACGGCACCGCGTATGCCGATCTCGCGAAACTCATCTGCGTGTGGGAGACAAATCCCGCACGAGCGACATCCGCCCGAGGCGTGTTGACCGACTACTCAGGTGGCGCGCGCGGTGCGTCGCCTGGACCCGGGAGCGGTGCAGCTTGAAGCCCGTGAATTTCTTGCGGATCTGAATCTCGTGTTCCCTGGGGCGCGTGCCGCGGCGCGGCGCGTTGATGGGGACGTGGTCGCTCATCTCGAGCACTGGCCATCAAACGCGCTGGCGCTAGGCAGCTACACCTGCTACATGCCCGGCCAGTTCACGACGATCGCCGGTGTCGAGGGGCTGCCGGTCGGAAACGTGTTCTTCGCCGGCGAGCATGCGAACTCGTTCTACGATTGGCAAGGCTTCATGGAAGGTGCCGCGCTGTCTGGTGTGGATGCCGCCGCAGCGATTCTGCAAATCGTCAAGAAATGAGTCGGTCACCTCGACGCAAGGTAGTTCGAGAGGTGGTCCACGATATCCCGTGCATCGTCTTCAGCGCCGTGGATGAACGTCGATTTGCGGCGTCGAAGGATAGGGAGGCCAATCGCGTACAGTCCCGGAGCGTCCACGATTCCACCGTCGTGGCGCATGTGGCCCTTGCGATCGAGCACGGGGACGCCAAGCCAGCTGTAGTCGGGATGAAATCCGGTCGCCCAGACAATCGAGCGAATCTCGCCGCTCGTCAAGTCGAGATGCAAAGGGAATGAAGCTGGAACCCGCGTGGGCTCGAAGCGTTCGGGAGCGGCGATATCGGCATTCCGGGGATGCACGCGTGCCCACTCGTCGAACGTGTCGAGCAGCCGATCCATCTTCAGGTCAGCAAGCGCAAACTGATTCCGGAGGCCTCCCGAAAAAAGCGCGCGGCCGTCGCGCACGGCAGCCAGGCGGCCAACGAGTCTGACGCCGATCGAGCTGAGAGTATTAAGGTCGAGCGTCGTCCGTTCCGGCGTGCCGACGAGTTGTGGGGAAGGCAACCCACGCGCACGCGTGAGGTCGTCGATCTCATCGTAGCGCTGGTTCCAGACACCAGATGCCTCCATCCACCACAACACGTCCCGCCCGCGATAAATCCTTGGCAACCGTACATGCTCGCCCACCGAAAGCGTGACCGGCCGGCCCGATTGATGAATTTCACTGGCAAGCTGCACGCCGGTGGCTGACGCCCCGACGACGAGAACCCCACCGTCGGGGAGTTGAGCCGGGCTGCGGTAGCTCATCGGATTGAAACGCGCGATCGAGGACGGTACCTGCTGTTCGAGCGCTGGTACGCTCGGGAGATTACAGGCGCCGGTAGCGACGACCAGGCACTTGCATAGAAGGTCGCCGTTGCCGGTGGCCACGCGGTACCCATCGTCAACCGCCGTGACGGATGTCACTGTCGTTTGTGTGCGCACCGGCGCAGCAGAGAGAACGGCGAAACGCGAGACGAACTCGACCACCTCGGCCATCGTCATGAAGCCGTCCGGATCGCGGCCGTCATAACGATAGCCGGGCAGCCGGCTTTGCCAGTTTGGCGTGAGGAGCCGCAGCGAATCCCAACGTTCGCGGCGCCAGGAGTTGGCCACCTCGCCGCGCTCGAGCACCACGTGATCGATCGACCGCTCGCTGAGACAGCGGCTGGTCGCCAGGCCCGTGTGGCCGGCGCCGATGACGACCGTCGTGACGAATTCGATGGCTGGCTCCGCTTGCAGCGTTCGCGTCAGACGACGGCGACAGTCACGTTCGTCGGATTGGTCAGGACGTCGTAGACGGCCGAGCGCTTCTGCGATTGCGCGACGATAGCCTCGATTTCCTTTTTCGGCGCGTCGGCGTCGATGTGAAAGGTGACCTTGATGTCGTCGTAGCCGTTGCGCACGTCCCGGTCGATGCCGAGGATGCCCTGGATGTCCATAGTGCCCTCGAGCTTCGCCTCGACCGACCTCAGTTGGACGCCACGATTCTGGGCCACGGCGGCAACGCCGGCCGTCAGGCAGCTGGCGAGTCCGACGAGCACAAACTCAATGGGCGTGACGCCGAGATCTTCCGACGCAAATATCTCCGGATGGTCGGCGTCGAACGAGAATTCGGTCTTGTGCTTCTGCTCTTCACCAAGCCCATGGAATCCCTGTATGTCCGTGCGGCTGTGGGTGCCGTTCTTCCATTTGCAGGACGCCCGCCACGTGAATTTGGCGGCCTGCGGAGCGCTTTTCAGTGCCTCTCTCGCAGCCAGAAGCGCATCGACATTGACGCCGTTATTGACGCTCGACTCAGGCATAGGTCCTCCCTGATAACCAAAACAGCGACGTGTGAATCCCGTCGCAAAAGCTTTGTATGATACACCTCCGATATGGCCCGCGTGACCAGACCGGAATCAAAAAATACGGCGGGCTCTGTCGGCACGGTCGAGACGCAGTTCCTCGATCTTCCGAATCCCGTGAAGCTCGATTGCGGGCGTCTGCTGCATCCGGTTCGCATCGCCTACGAGACTTACGGAACGCTGTCGCCCGCGCGTGACAACGTCATTCTGGTGTGTCACGCGTTGAGTGGAGACGCCCACGCGGCGGGATTCTCGAAATCGCCGGTCGGGGAGGGCACGCGCGACGGGTTTGGCGCCCAGGATCGCGACGGACCGAGCGGCCGCGGGCTCGGCTGGTGGGATGGGATGATCGGTCCGGGTAAAGCCTTCGACACCAATCACTTCTTTGTCGTCAGCACCAACCTTCTCGGAGGCTGCCGCGGCACCACTGGGCCCTCGTCTACGAATCCCGCGACCGGCCGGCCGTACGGATCCGACTTTCCTGTGATCACTGTCGCCGACATGGTTCGCACGGAGCGTGCGTTCCTGGACGAGCTCGGGATCTCGCGTCTGGCGGCGGTGGCCGGCGGATCGCTCGGTGGGATGCAGGCGCTCGAATGGGCCATCCTCTATCCCGATCAGGTCGACTCCATCGTCGTGATTGCGAGCACGCCCGCGCTACAGCCGCAGGGCCTCGCGTGGAACGCGATCGCGCGAAATGCGATCACCGCCGATCCGGATTGGCAGGGTGGCCACTACTACGGCACCGGGCGCGCGCCGAACGCAGGAATGGGCGTGGCGCGGATGGTCGGACACATCACCTATCTGTCCGCGGTGTCGGTGAAGGATAAGTTCGGGAGGCGCCTGCAGTTTGCCGACGATATTCGCTACGACCTGACGTCACCAGAATTTCAGGTCGAGAACTACCTGCGTCACCAGGCAGAGTCGTTCGTCAAGCGATTCGACGCGAACACGTATCTCTACACGTCGCGCGCGCTGACCTACTTCGATCTCGCGCGGCAATACGGCAACGGCGCACTCGCGGACGCGCTGAAGGATGTGCGCGCACGCACACTGCTCATCGCGTTCAGCTCGGACTGGCTCTATCCGCCCTCAGGTTCGGAAGAGCTGGCCGCGGCGCTTCGCGCTGCCGGCAAAGAGGTCGACCTCCACATCATCGACGCGCCGTACGGGCACGACTGCTTCCTGCTGGAGGAGGCGCGTCAGACACCTATGATTCAGGCATTCCTTTCGAGCTAGCAGGAGAACGCGTCCATGGACGAGTCCCGCCACTTCGGATTTGAAACGCGTCAGGTTCACGCGGGCCAGCGTCCCGACCCGAATACAGGCGCTCGCGCCGTACCGATCTTTCAGACGACGAGCTACGTCTTCGAAGACCCCGAGTCGGCTGCGGCATACTTCAACCTGCAGGAGTACGGGAACACCTACTCGCGAATCATGAACCCGACAGTGGCCGTATTCGAGGAGCGCATGGCCAGCCTCGAGGGCGGTTGTGGCGCGGTCGCGTTCGCCAGTGGAATCGCCGCGCAGGCGGCGGCGCTCTTCACCCTGCTGTCGCCGGGCGACCATGTCGTGTCATCGTCAGCGCTCTACGGCGGCTCCGTGAATCAGTTCAAGCACATGCTGCGCAAGATGTCGGTGGAGTTGACGTGGGTGAATCCTGACGACCCCGACGCATGGAAGGCCGCGGTGCGCGAAAATACCAAGGCGTTTTACGGCGAGACGATCGGCAACCCTGCCGGGAACGTGCTCGACATCGAGACGGTCGCGGCGATCGCACACGACGCGAATCTGCCGCTGATCGTGGACAACACGTTTGCGACGCCGTTCCTGTGCCGCCCGATCGAGTGGGGTGCGGACATCGTTTTGCACTCAGCGACCAAATTCATCGGCGGCCACGGCACGAGCATCGGCGGCGTCGTGGTGGACTCGGGTGGCTTCAACTGGTCGAATGGGCGGTATCCAGTCGTGGCCGAGCCGTCGCCGGCGTACCACGGACTGCAGTTCCACGAGACGTTCGGTACCTACGGTTACTTGATGAAGCTGCGGGCCGAGACGCTGCGCGACCTCGGCGCGGCCATGAGTCCCTTCAATGCCTTTCTCTTTTTGCAGGGTCTCGAAACGCTGTCCCTGCGGATGGAACGGCATGTCGAGAACGCAAGGGCGGTTGCGGAATACCTGGCGAACCAGGAACTGGCGTCGAACGTCATGTATCCCGGTCTCGAAGGCAGCCGCTACCGCGCGCAGGTCGATAAGTATCTGCCGCGCGGCGCTGGCGCTGTGTTTTCGTTCGAGTGCCGCGGTGGCCGTGTCGCCGGCCAGGCCTTCATCCGCGGCGTCACCTTGTGGTCGCATCTCGCGAACGTCGGCGATTCCAAAAGCCTCATCATCCATCCCGCCAGCACGACGCATCGGCAGCTCAGCGACGATGAGCTGCGTGCGGCCGGCGTGGGCCCGGGAACGATTCGGCTGTCCGTTGGCACCGAATCCAGGGACGATTTGATTTGGGATCTGGAACAGGGCTTCGCGTGCGTTGCCAGGTCGGGGACCGCGGCAACGGGGGCGCCGCGATGAGCCCGGCGGCGCCGTTCGATCTGACGCGGTATCAGGATTCGCTCACGATCCAGCGTGCGCTCAACAGCGCCAGGACGGTCGCCATTGTCGGGCTGTCGAAGAATGAGCTGCGAGCCAGCTACTTTGTCGGGTACTACCTGAAGCGCCACGGGTACCGCATCATTCCCGTGAACCCGCGCGAGACGGAGATCCTGGGCGAGAAGAGCTTCAAGAGTCTGCTGGACGTGCCCGAGCCCATCGACATCGTGAATGTGTTCCGCACGCCAGACGCTGTGCCGGCTATCGCTGATGAGGCGGTGAAGGTACGGGCCGGAACTCTCTGGTGCCAGTTCACGGTGATCAACGAGGAGGGGGCACGCGTCGCCGAAGCGGGCGGTGTGTCGGTGGTGATGGATCGCTGCATCAAGGTCGAGCATGCGCGCTACGTCGGGAGGATGCACTGGCTGGGCTTCAACACCCAAATCATCACGTCGGTGCGCGGCGGACTTCAGTAGGGCAGTGAGGCCGACGCAACCGCGCGCGGTTTCGTCTTTGACTCGATCAATTCGATTAACGCACGCACCCGAAGCAGCACATTCCTCAACTCGAGCAGCCCCTGCCGTTCGGCGAGGCCCATGGGGATATGCTGCGCGACCATGTTGATCAATTGTTCGTCGGAAGTGCCGGGCTCAACCTTCGTGTCCGATCCTTTGGTGATGAGCTCTTCGAGACGCTGCCGGAGTTTGTGGAGCGTTGCCTTCTCCGCATCATCAAGCGCCTCGGGCAGAGTCTCGATGTTCGCCAGCCTGTAGGAGCGGCTCTGGTCCTCGCCGGTGACGCGAAACTTCACGACACCGCGCAAGACGATGTTGAATCGCCCGCCGGACAGTTCTTCGACGTCCGTGATGACGCCGGCGCATCCGATCTCGTAGATTGGCGGCCGGCCCTGATAGTCGGCTTCGTACCCAGGCTTCAGCGTCGTCATCCCGATGATGCGGTCCCCTTTCAGCGCCTCAGCCACCATCGCGCGATACCGCGGTTCAAAAATGTGCAGCGGCCTTGAAACGCCGGGGAAGAGCATCGTGACTTCGAGCGGGAAGATCGGGATCACCTGCGGGATCGTCTCGGCCCGAGGCGTCTTGTCCTGCGCCGTGGATTGCGCCAGCGCAGTGGTGTGAGCAGACAGGAGAGCTGCGACTCCTATCGCGCACGCGAGTCTGATGCGTTGCATGTCGACCTCGGCCGTTTGACGTGCAGTGGCCCTCGTTATTGTTGCTGTCGGCGAAGCGCGTAGTAAAGCACGTAATGGGCAGGAGAGGCTCAGGCCTTCGCCATGCCCCACACGTGCATAACCGCGTAGCTTCGCCATGGCCGCCATGGTTGGGACAGCTCGTCTGCTTCCCTGGCACTGACGCCGCCAAGATTGTTGCGAACGGCAATATCCTCTTTCGGGAACGCATCGGGCCAACGCAAGGCGCGCATGGCGATGTAATGTGCCGTCCACTGGCCGATGCCTGGCAGACTTGTCAGCTTCCTGATCGAGTCATCGGGGTTGTGCGGCGCAACCGGGTCCAGGCGAAGGGTGTCGGACGTCAGCGCTTCCGCAAGGGCAATGATCGTTTTCGCTCGCGAAGCGAGGATGCCATGGCGAGCGATGTCGTCCGCGCTTGCCTGGGCAATCCGCGCGGGTACGGGCGTCAACCGGCTGAGCTCGGCGAACGGCGTGACGATGGGATCGCCGAACGCTTCGACGAAGCGACACGCGATCGTGGTCGCCGCCTTGACGGTAACCTGCTGACCGAGAATTGCGCGAAGCCCCAACTCGAATCCGTTGAATGCACCAGGCACCCGTATTCCTGGATTCGCCTTTACGGCCTGAGCAAGCCGCGGGTCTTTTTTGAGATGCCGCGCGATCACGTCCGGCCGCGCATCGAGATCGAACAGCGCGCGGGTGCGGCTAAGCAGCGACGGCAGCATCGGCGTGAGGCTGTGGGTGAACTCGAGCCTGAGCGCATGCTTCTCCTTCGCTTGCGTCACCCGGATCCAACCCTTCGCCTTTCCAAACCGGACGGTTCGCGCGTACGAACTCGCAGTGACGTACTCGACGCCTTGGAGTGCGCGGGCCGCCAGAAAACGTAGAACGCCGTTCCAGTCGTACGGCGATCGATACGAGAGTTGCAGCGTGGACGTCTGGCTGTCGGCGATCGCGGCAATGCCTTGGGCCGCCCGTTTGCGGAGACGCGTGGGCGGCATGCGATAGCGCCCGTTGAACGCATCGTTGAACCGGCGGAGACTCGAAAAACCGCTCGCGAAGGCAACTTCGGTGACGGGCAGCGCCGTTTCGGTCAGGAGCTGCTTGGCCAGCAAGAGCCGTCGCGTGAGCAGCAGCTGGATCGGCGGAACGCCGAGCTCCTTCTGCACGATGCGACGAACCTGCCGCGAGCTGAGCTCGAACTGATCTGCAATATCCTCGAGTCCCGCCTTGTCATCGAGCGATCCTTCTTCGAGACGCTGAACGATGAGCTGGGCGATTCGCTGTCCGTCGTCGACGGGGGCGCTTCCCGGCGCGAGTTCGGGGCGGCACCGCAGGCACGGTCTGAAGCCGGCGAGCTCGGCTTCCTGCGGTGTGTCGAAGAAGCGGCAATTGGACTGCTTGGGTGTTTTCGCGGGGCAGATCGGGCGGCAGTACACATCGGTCGACGTGACGCCGACAAAGAACACGCCATCGAATCGCCGATCGCGGGCTGTGAGGGCGCTGTAGAGTCTTCGCTCGGCCTGGTGCATATCCTCACGATACGGACGATCGACCCGATCGTCTAGCCATTTTCGGACATGGATACAGGATTCGTTTCATGTCCGAAAACAGCCAGCAGCGTGGAGACGCGTATCCTATATTGAGCAGCGACTGACGTGGAAAGGAGACGCTGCAATGCTTAAAGCCGATTCACCAATCCAAAAGCGCTACGTTCACAAGACGATGGGCTCGCCTGTCGGCACGCTCACACTGGTTGCGACGGACGAAGGGCTGGCCGGCATCCTGTGGGAGAACGACTGGCCGAACCGCGTTCAGTTGCGCCTCGAGGTGCGCGACGACAGTCACCCGGTCCTGCTAGAAACCGAGCGCCAGCTGAATGAGTATTTTTCGGGACAGCGGACTCAATTCGTGCTGAAGCTGGATGTCGACGGTACCCCCTTTCAACGCAAGGTCTGGGACGCGCTGCGGACGATTCCCTTCGGAGAAACGCGGTCGTACGGAGACATCGCGAAGCAAATCGGCAATCCGGGCGCGATGCGAGCGGTCGGCGCCGCGAACGGCCGGAACCCGGTGTCGATCGTGGTGCCCTGCCATCGGGTCATCGGCTCGACTGGCAAGCTAACGGGCTTCGGCGGAGGGCTGGACGCCAAGGGGTTCCTCTTAAACTTGGAAGGACTGAAAGCGGCTCCTGGTGCCTTCGGCGATGACTACGCGAACTGAAGCAGCCAGTCTCTCAAATCCGTCGTCACTTCGCCCTTGTTTGTCTCGTTCACCAGTTCGTGACGCGCGCCTGGGTACAACCGCGACGAAATCGTCAGACCCTTTTTGGTATACAGGTCGATGAGCCGCTGAACGCCTTTACCGTTCTCGCCGACCGGGTCATCCGTTCCTCCAATCACGTGAATCGGCAACGCCTTCGGAATCCTGCCGACGTGCGCGTCGCTGCCTAGCTGCGCTTTGCCATGCAGGAAGTCGTACCACGCCTGCGACGTCAGCGGAAAGCCGCAGAGAGAATCGGCGATGTATTTGCGGACTTCGCCTGTGTCGCGCGAGAGCCAGTCGAAATCTGTTTCTCTCGGCTCGAAGCACAGGTTGAATGTCCTGGTCACCTGGCGATCTATCCACACGCCAGGGCTGCGTGGGCCGAGAAGCCGGCGCTGCACTTCGGAGAACCCCCGCAACACGTCTTCACGCGCGTCGGGCGGGCCATTCGTGCCGCTGAGCAATACCGCGCGATACGCGTCGCCGCGTTCGGCCAATAATATCTGGCCGACGAACGATCCCATTGAGTGCGCGAAGAGCACGATCGGTACGCTCGGGTAGGCGGTCATCATTTCAAGCGATACAGCCCACGCATCGTCTACGACGAGGCGCCATCCGTTCGAGTCTGCGAAGTGGCCGAGCTCTTTTGGCGAGGCTGCGGTGAAGCCGTGGCCGCGGTGATCGTGAGCCCACACATTGATGTCGTGGGCGTTGAGTTCCAGCGCAAGGCGCTCGTAACGCGCGCCGTGCTCGGCCATCCCGTGCAGGATGTGTACGAGCAGCCGAGGATGGTCGGTCTTCCACCTGTGCACGTACGGCATGTCAATTGAGGCTTGATGACGCGTTCTTACGGCTTCGCCGGTGCGGCTTGTGCCGGTGCCGCTTGCTCCGCAGGTACCTTCCCCTGCGATTCGACCACCCTCCTCGCGAGGTAGTTCACGATATCGGCGTCCGTGCGGGCCGCTGTGAGGTAGGCAGTTCTCAGCAGTTGCTCCTTGCGCCCGCGCAGCCCCGTGGTGATGCGCTCTTTCACCGCCGGCATCGCGAGATCGCGCTGCCCGGCAGGCTCATGCGAAACCACCAGGATCAGCGAATGGGCGCCGCCCATGCTGACCACCTTCACCGTGCCTGCGGGCGATTGCAGGACGGCGTCGCGCAACGGAGGAGGCGCCTGCTTGAGTCTCGACATCGGCACGAGCCCGAGGTCGCCTCCGCGCTGCGCCGACTCCGGATCCTCCGAATAGCCGACAGCGAGATCGCCGAAGGAGGCACCAGCCTTGAGCCGCTCCATCAACATCTGTACCTTCGCTTGCGCCGCCTGCGGGCTCGTCGCATCGTCGCCCGTCCGGTTCGCCAACTGGGGGTCACGGACGGGGGTCACGACAATCTGCGCCAGGTGATACCCCTCTTCGAGGACGTTGAACTGCGCACGATTCGCGTTGAAGAAATCGCTGACTTCCTGGTCTGTTACCGCGACTTTCGACCCGACCTCCCGTTCGATCACCTTCTGGGCGAGCAGCTCGCGCCGGAGCCCTTCGCGCATGTCGTCGGCGGTCACCTTGCGCCGGGTCAGCTCCTGCTGAAACGCCTCGTCCGAAATGTTCTTCTTGGCTTCCGAATACGCCGTGTCGAGCTCGCTAACAGGCAGCTCGATTTTGAGCGCGCCCGCTTTCGCGAGCAGGATGTCCTGAATGATGAGCTCGTCGAGCAGGCTCAGCTTGGCCGTCAGCGCATCTTCCGCCGGTACGTTCGCGGACGCATTGCCCGCGCGTTGATATGCCTTCTCGACATCTTCGCGCTTGATTTCACGGCCGTCGACCACGGCCCACGTGTCCTGTGAGACCTCTCGTACAGCAGGTGCCGGAGTCGCTCGGCAGGAAGTTGCGGCGGCCGTGGTCAGTACGGCCAGGAAGGCAAAAAGGGCTCGTTTCATTTGTTAGAGCCTACACCGGAAACTTTCGAATATAATTGAATGGATTGCAGTGTTCACCTCCCGAGCGGCCGCTGGGCGTGGCTAGGCTTGCACACGCCTGTCGGACGCTGGCGGTGCTTGGATTCTGCCTTTTCACGGCGTGCAGCGCTAGCCCCAATGACCCGTCGCCATTGCCTGACGGGCTTTCTCTCTCCTGTCCCACCTCGCTCGCGCTGGAAGCGACGCAGCCCGGCGGCGCGACAGTAACGTTTGATTCGCCTGTGGCTCGCGACGGACGGCCCCCGTACGCCATCGAGTGCTCGCCTGCTGCCGCAGGCACGGTTTTTCCAGTCGGTCAGACCCGCGTTGACTGCACAGCGACAGACGCCGATCAAACTCGAAAGGCGTGTAGCTTCAACGTCGACGTGCGCGTCTCTCAGACTCTGGAAAAGACGCGGTATCTTTCGTTCGGCGATAGCATCACGGCCGGAACGGTGTCTCCAGCGCCAGTTCTTCTCGACAATCCTGATTCGTATCCGTTCAAGCTCGAGCGACTGCTGCGCGAGAGTTATCGGGCGCAGGACATCTCCGTCCTGAACTACGGAATTGGGGGCGAGCGGCTGCAGCAAGGCGCCGCACGATTGCCCTCCGTACTCGCCGCTGAAAAGCCGCAAGTTCTGCTGCTCCTTCAAGGGATCGTCTCGGTGCGGGAGATCCCGACCGCGACCAACGCCCGGCATCTCAGGACGATGATCACTGATGCCCGGCAGCGCGGCATCGATGTGATTATCGCGACGGTCATGCCGGTTGGCGCCGGCCTCGAGGCGAGGCAACCTGGGATAAATGCCGCGGTTGTCGCGCTGAACGTGGAAATCGGCCGTCTTGCGCAGGAATTTGGGCTCGGCGCGCCGGTAGACCTGTACGGACTTTTCCGCGCCGAGCCGCGCCTGATCGGGCGCGACGATCTGCACCCCACGGAGGAAGGCTTTTCTCGAATTGCGGAGACATTCAAGAATGCAGTAGTGTCCCGCTACCACAAGCGTTCACCGTGAAAAGTGCCAGCGCGCGGCGGCTCGTATGGGCCGTTCTGCTCCTGCTCCCTCTGGTCCTGTTGTTGACCGGCCGCAGGATCGATGCAGGCGTTGGTTTGTCAGGGCGCTACTATCCCGGCACGGACTGGCAGGGTAATGCGATCCTGCGCATCGACCGCGAAATCAGTACCCGTTCGCTGAACCCACTTCCCGAATCGCTGGCAGGCTCGTTCTCGGCTCGATGGGATGGCTACCTTCATGTCGATCGGCCGGGCCGTTACGTCTTTCAACTCATCTCCGATGACGGGTCCTGGCTCGAGATCGACGGCCGCGGCATCATCGACAACGGCGGAAACCACAGCTCGATTCTCAAGGAGGCAACGATCCACCTCGCTGAGGGCAATCACGCGATCGGTCTCACGTTCTTTCAAGGCGGCGGCGGATGGCGGCTTGATCTCTTGTGGGCGCCGGAGGGCGAGACGCCCAGGGTGGTCGCCGGGCCCTGGCTGTCCGAAGCTCCTGTCGACGGCTGGACGTTCAGAACCGCCCGGATTATGACCGCCAGTCTCCCATACGTTCCATTCCTCTGGGTTGCCGCAGTGTTCGCGCTCGTCTTTCGTATGGCGCGTATCGTCCTCAGACGGCTGCAATTGACGGAGCCCTTGGGTGATCGCTGGCTGCACGCCTTGTTGCTCGTCAGCGCGGTCCTGAACGCGGTCGGGATTTGGTGGGGCCTCAATTGGCGGTGGGCGTCGGATGAGATCCTTCCGAGTCACGTTCTCAGGGGGATCGACGCCCTGTTCTCCAACGGATGGCACGGGCCGTATCCACCGGTGCAGTACTACATCCTGACGGTGGTGTATCTCCCGTTTCTCGCAGCGGAGTGGCTGCTCGGCAACTCGATTGCCTGGCCGCTGCACTTGCTCAATCGCATCGTCAGCGTGTTTCTGGCTGCTGGCATTCTCATCGCATGTTATCTGAGCGGCCGGACGCTCGGGGGGCGCATGGCAGGTCTCGCTGCTGCCGTGCTGACCGCGCTGTTGCTGCCGTTTGTCTACTACGCGAAACTTGCCAACCTCGACATCCCGTACCTGTTCTGGTTCTCCTGGGCGATGATGTTTTACGCGCGTATTGTCGCGACGGGCGACACCGCTGCGTACGCATGGTTTGCGGTCACCGGCGCCCTCGCGATTGCCAGCAAGGATCAGGCGTTTGGATTTTTCGTCGCGCCAAGCGTTCACGTCGTATTCCTGCGGTATCGGCGGCTGATTCACACCGGCGCAAGGTCACTCGCGGAGGTGTTCCGCGATCCCGTCGTGGTGCGGGCGGCCCTGATAGGCGTCGCGACGCTAGCCATCGCGTACAACCTTCTCTTCAATTGGTCGGGGTTCGTCGATCACGTCAATGTGTTACGGGTCAATGGCGGCGGCAAATACAGGATGGTCGACTCGACGCTCGACGGCCAGCTGACGCTGCTGAACTACACGTTGTGGCAAGTGCGGTTTGCGTTCGGCTGGCCTGCGTTGATTCTCGTCTGCGCGGGGTTGTTGACGAGCATCAGGAACCCGCTGCGGCGCGTCCGGCTCTGGCTGCTTCTGCCGGTCGTGTCGTACTACTGTTTTTTCATAGCTCCAACGGCAATCGTGTTCGACCGGTTCGTCATGGGCGTCTGTATTCTGCTCGTCATCGTTGCCGGCTGTGCCATCGAAGACTGGATGCGCGGCGGCCCCACTGTAAGGCGCCTGGCCACGCTGTCGGTGTGTGGCGTGTGCGCATACTCCGCCGCCCGGGCGATATCGCTCGATGTCATGATGGCGACGGACTCGCGTTACTACGTCGAGCGATGGATTGCGAGCAAGTTGCCCCGAGATGCCGACATCGCATCGGTCGGTCCCGAATCGACCCTCCCGCGAATCGAGTGGACCCACAGGCTCGATCTTGACTCGACAGCGCCACTCGACTCGGCTCGACGGGTAGTGTTGAACGCGACCTACGCGCAGCGGTTCGATTCGAAAACCGTCGAGGGCGCGTTCTACGATCGGATCAGGAACGGAAGCGAATTTTCGCTGGTCCTGCGGCATCGTCAGGCGCAGCTGTGGCCGCTTTCGCGGGATCCGGTGTTCGTGGACATCGCGGAGGATTGGTTCTCCAATCTCGACAAGGTGAATCCGCTGATAGAAGTGTACGAACGGAACCAGTCGATTAAGTGACGGACACAGGTATATGATTCTGGCTATCCATTCGAAGTTAAGTAAATCGTATCTCGACGCCAAGACGCGGGGTTTTCTTTTCGACAGAGATTCTTCGCGACTTTGCGTCTCTGCGTCGGGACAGAATCGTGAGCAGGAGTCTTGACTGATGTCGATAAAACCGATCGTTGCGATGGTGTTCGTCGCGCTCAGCGCCGCCGGCGTATCGATGGCGCAGAACGCCGCGCCAACGCAGCAGCCCGGGCCCGCGGCGCCGCCCGCGCCGGCGCGCGGCACGCGCCCACCGCCGCCTACACGAGACCCGAACACTGCGGGCTACGTGAAAGCGACAGAGCTCCCGGACGGCACAGTTCCGGCGGCTGACGCGTATGGCAACTTCATCATCGGGCCGACGCACAGCGCGGCCTCCGAGATGACGCCGCAGCCCGGCGTGCCGCAAGGAACGATTCACAACTTCACGATGGAGTCGACGGCGAGCAAGATCTATCCCGGCATCGCGCGCGAGCAGGGGACGTTCGGCACGCCGGATCCGAACAATCCTGCAAAGCTCGACGTCGCCACCAGCCACCCCGCCACGTACACGCGGCGTGTCGCGGTGTATGTGCCGCAACAGTACGTGCCCGGAACGGTGGTGCCGTTCATCGTGGGCGCTGACGGCCCTGACCAGATGCTATTCACGGCGCTCGATACCCTGATTGCGCAGAAGCGCGTGCCGGTGATGGTGGCCATTTCGATCAGCAACGGCAGTGGCGATGCCCAGGGCAGCCAGCGCGGGTTGGAGTACGACACCATGTCGGGCCGCTACGCGGAATTCGTCGAAACAGAAGTACTACCGCTCGTCGAGAAGCAGTACAACGTGACGCTCACAAGGGATCCCAGTGCGCGCGCGACGACTGGCTGCAGCTCGGGGGCCGCGGCAGCCATGGCGATGGCGTGGTATCGCAACGATCTCTACCATCGCGTGCTGAGCTATTCGGGCACGTTCGTGAATCAGCAGTGGCCCTACAATCCCGACACGCCCGGCGGAGCGTGGGAGTTTCACCGTACGCTGATTCCCAGGAGCCCGGTGAAACCGATCCGCATCTGGATGCACGTCGGCGATCGTGACCTCTTCAATCCGAACGTCATGCGCGACGACATGCACGACTGGGTGGTCGCGAACCAGCACATGGCCAAGGCGCTGGCCGACAAGGGGTATAAGTACCAGTTCGTCTTCGCCCGGGATTCTGGTCACTGCGACCGCAACGTCAAAGCGCAGACGCTGCCCAATGCGCTCGAGTTCGTGTGGAAGGATTATCCGGTCGGCACAAAGCTGAACCGATAGGCGTCTCTGAACCTAACGAAAGGACCTGAACCATGACCAACAGGCGCGAGTTCATGTCGTCCGCTGTCTCGCTGGCCGCCATGACGGCCGCAGTAAGTGTTTTCGGCCCGTCGAGGGTGTGGGCTGCGATCAATCACAAGCCGCTCGATCCGATCAATCCAGACATTCTTTTCGGGACGACGAGCTCCATCTGGGGCCGGCAGCACGACATCGCGTGGGCCATCAAGAGAATCGCCGCTCTCGGGCTGCAGGGCATCGAGCCCTATCCGAACAACATCGAGCAGTATCGGAAGAACCCGATGTCGCTCAAGAAGCTGTTCGACGACGCGGGCGTCACATTCATTGATTGCTCGAACGGCGCGCAGGGGCAATCAACGAACTTCATCGACCCCGCGCAGACGCCGAAGACCATCGCGGATCACGTGGCGTTCGCCAAGGACTTTCTGCAGCCGCTCGGCGCGACGCTGTGGAAGTGCAACATGGGGCAGCGTCCCGCCGGCGGCCCGAACGACGATCAGCTGAAACGGCTTGCCGACACGCTGAACGAAATCGGCCGGCAGACGATTGCGATGGGAATCCGGATGGCGCCCCATCCGCACATCTGGGGCCCGATCGAACGCGAGCGGGAAGTCCGCCGCATGATGGAGCTGACCGATCCCAAATACGTCTGGCTCACCGCCGACACCGGGCACCTCACGCTCGGAGGCGGTGACGCCGCGCAGCTCATCAACGACTATTTCCCGCGGCTGGCATTGGTACACCTCAAGGACACCTACGCGAAGTACCGCGGCAACAAGGAGACGCCCACCCAGGAGCAGCACAAAGTGGCGAGCGTCTATCACAACCTTGGCGGAGGTGGCGTCGACTTCCAGGCCGTATTCAAGGTGCTTCGCGATCGAAAGTACAAGGGTTGGGCGATCTTCGATCTCGACGGCCCACGGGAGGGAGACGACGGGTTCGACGCCATCGGCGGCAATCTGGATCTCGCCGTCGACGACTACCTGTCGCACAACGTCAATTACCTGCGTGTGATGCTGGGCGTGAAGCTTCCGCCGTACGTCTAACGTCAGCGGTTCGGGGGCGGCCCTTCCACTCGCACAGGCGGCGAGGAAGGCGCGATGTGGAGAGGCCGTCCCGATTCGTACCGCTTCCAGACGTCGAGAACGACGTCCGCGGCCATATCCAGGAAGAGCGGGTCGTCATTGACGGCTTCCGCACGTACCATCGTCAGGCCGAGCTCGCGGCACACCTGAGCCGCTTCATGATCGAGGTCGTAGAGCACCTCGATGTGGTCGCACACGAATCCAATCGGCACGAGGACAACCGCGGGCACGCCGCGAACGCGTAGGTCGCGCATGTACTCGCTGACATCCGGACCCAGCCACGGATCCTCGGGGCGGCCGCTACGGCTCTGGAACACGACCGCCCAGTCACGCGAGGCGGCCGCATCGGCAACGCGTCGCGACGATTCGACAATCTGCCGGTGGTAGCGTGTCGCGCCGGCCATCGAGACCGGCACACTGTGCGCGGTGAAGACCATGTGCGCGCGCGAGCGCAGGTCGGCCGGCAGCCGTTCGATCGCGGTCCGCACGTGTCTTGCGTTGGCTTCGATGAACTTGGGGTGCGTGTGCCAATCGCCGGTGTAGATTACCGGGACATCGGGCAGTCCGGCGCCGACGACGTCAGCGCGCGCGTCCACGACGTTCTGCCGGTACTGCGCGCAGCTTGAATAGGAGCGATGGGCAGCGAGCACCAGCCCGATGGCGCGGCGTACGCCGTCGGCGGCCATTGCCTTCAAGGTGTCGGCGAGGAACGGGTGCCAATTTCGCATCCCGACATAGACGGGAAGATCGAAGCTTCGCTGCAACAGGCGCTCTTCGAGGCCGCGAGCCTGTTTCATCGTGATGTCGGTGAGAGGCGACACGCCGCCGAAATGCTCGTAGTGCCCGACGACCTCTTCGAGCCGTTCGGTGGATATGCGACGTCCACGCAGCACGTTGCCGAGAAACGGACGAACATCCGCCGGGCCCTGAGGGCCGCCGAAAGCGACGACGAGCACAGCGTCAAATGGTTTAGACATGGACGGCCTGTAGCCTCGTCGTCGCGTCAGCCTAGAGGCCTGTAGCGTGGTACGGCTCGTAGCGGCGGGCGATAGGGAGGTGAGTAGATCTAGGTTGACGTCCGCCGCACGCTCTCGGCGCGCGGGCCTTTCGGTCCCTGGCCAACGGTAAACTCTACCGAATCGCCTTCGCGGAGATTCTCCATGCCCTCGCCGACCACGGCGCTGCGGTGGAAGAAATAATCCTGCCCCGCGTTGTCCTTGATAAATCCAAAACCCTTCTCAAGCTGCAATCTCGCAATTGTTCCAGTCATCGTCGCCTCCGATTGTCACTATCATATGCCGTGAAACCCTGGATTGTCCTCGGACAAGCGCGGACCCCCGATGGCACCGAGCTGACCCTCACTTGCCACGCGAGCGAGTATGTCATCTCGGCCGGCCATCAGAGCCTGATGTCGAGCCGGGCGCACGGCTCGGAGGATGCCCTGGGGGTACTAGGGTGCCGCCGCGCGCGCACCATGGCCCGGCCCCGCGTCCTCATCGGAGGACTCGGAATGGGCTTCACACTGCGGGCGGCTCTCGATGTTCTGCCGGCTGAGGCACTTGTCGTGGTTACCGAGCTGGTCCCGGCGGTGGTGGAGTGGAACCGCGGGGCTCTCGGCGCGGCGGCGGACTATCCCTTGAAGGACCCCCGGGTTCGCATCGAGGAACGTGATGTGGCCGTCACGATCAGATCGAGCACAGCCGCATTCGACGCCATCCTTCTCGACGTGGACAACGGGCCCGCAGCCATGACCACGGCCTCGAACGCGGCATCTGTACGATCGCGACGGGCTGGTCCGGCTGCGCGCCTCACTCAAGCCGGGCGGCCTTCTTGCGGTATGGTCCGCGCGTGATGAGAGCCGCTTCGAAAGAACGCTCCGCGCCGCTGGATTCGAGATCCGGCGGGAGCACGTACGTGGGGGCACGAACAAACGTGGCGCGCGACACACGATCCTCGTCGCTTTTCCGATTGGCGTTACCGAATAATCCTGCTGATTGAAACGGACGTGACAGGAGAAAAAGACACTCCTACTCTCTCAATCTCCTGTCTTGCTCCGTGTCTTACTTGGCCCTGCCTGCGTATCCCTTCGACAGCATCTTGACCGAGAACAACGCGCTGCCTCCGGAGAGATACAGCGTCTGCTTGTCCGGGCCCGCAAACGCGAGGTTCTGCGGGCGCTGCGACGTCGGAATCACTCCAAGCGCCTCGCCCTTCGGGCTGAACACCTGGACACCGGTCGCGATGCCCACGTACACACGGCCTTCACTGTCGATCGCGATACCGTCGGCATGGCTCTCGGGGCTTGGCAACCCTTGGTACTTGCCGAAGTTGCGCTTGTTCGTCAGTTTGCCGTCGGCCTGCACGTCGAACGCGATGAGATATTCGCCGCTCGAATCCGCGGAGTACAGCGTCTTCTCGTCAGGGCTCAACTGGATGCCATGCGCGCTGGCGGCTTCGCCAAGCTTCGTCGGCTGGCCGCCCTTGGGTATGTAGTACACCGCGGACGGCTTGTCGCTCGGCAAAGTGAAATAGATGCCGTCCTTCTTGTCGACGACGAGGTCGTTCGGACGCGAGGGCATCTTTGCGAGCACCTCTTTAGTGGGATGCAGCACGACGATGCTGTCCGCTGTCGTCGCGATGAGCCGTCCCTTCGAATCCAGCGCGAGGCCGTTTGCCCGTTCGGTATTCTCAATAAACACCGAGATTGCGCCGTTCTTGTCGATCTTGTGAACGCGGCTCGCTCCCGGCTCTGTGAAGAGCGTCGTGCCGTCGGGCATCAGGATGGGCCCTTCACTGCTCCGCAGACCGTCCTTCACGACCGCGACCTTCGTTCCCGCCGCGACGACCCCAGGAATGGCGGGCGCGACTGTTTCGGTCGCCGGTGGTGGTGGCGGCGCAGCGCCGCGGCCGGCCGGCGCCTGTGCGTAGAGTGACGCCGAGCAAACCGCGGATAACATGATGACGGCAGTTCTCATAACCGACCTCCATTGAACATCCAAACGTTCGTTGTTGCGCGTGGGAGGATCCTACAGCCGCCCACCGGACTTCTGCAACGTGCCAATTGGAATCGCTGGACTCGCCGGATCCGCCGCGAGGATAATCGGCCGATGAAACACACACTGCGCGCTGTCGCCGTGGCGCTTGTTGCTCTAGGGTCGCTGTCCGCCCAGGCGCCTCCCGCGGCACCCGTCAAAATAGACGGCACCGGCGGCGCGCGGACTGCGAAACAGACGCGCCCGCCGGACAACCGCCGTCCGCGCGGGACCGCAGTGGGCCTGCTCGGCTGGCGGGCGGGAATCCGCTCGGATGCATTCGGCGCCGTTCCCTTTCTGGAGGCGGCCTCACGAATCGACGCCGCGGGCGTCGCATTCGTCGAGGGCGTGAGCACGAACCTTGACTACAGAATGAACGCCGGAGCGATCGCGACACTGAAAGCGCGCCTTAACGATCTCGGGCTGCACGTACCGGCGTACCGTCTCGACGCAATCCCGGCGGATCCCGCTTCTCGCCGCCAGTTATTGGATTTCGCCAAAGCACTCGAGATCGAGATCATTCTCACGAAACAGCCCTTCGACAAAGCTCAGGGCGGGCCGGCGGATCTCGAAGGGATCAGAGTGGCCGTCGAGGACGTCCGCGGCATGTATAAGCAGGGTCAGACCATTGTGGGCGCAAACCTGCGTGACGCGGCCAAGGCCTCGCCGCTTCTCCTGGAGCTCAGCAAGCAGCAGCCGCCGGAGGCGCCTGAGTGGCCGAACAAGTGCACCGACTGCGGCACTTCGCGCCCGACGAACAAGCCGCTGTTCTTCACGATCGTTCCCGGCGCCGCCGAGAACTACGACAAGGCGGTGCGTGTCGCGCAAGGTTATCGCGTCAACGCGATTTCGAAGATGCTGCCGATCACGACCGCCGATCGTATTCCGGCGGACGAGCGGGCAAAGATCGACGCGGCCATTCCCCGGCAGCCGCTGGCGAAGCCAAGGCAAGCGAGAAAGCTGCTCATCATCGATGTCTGTCCGGCCGGCGGCTTCTACCACAACACCGTTGCGCACGGGAACCTGATGCTGCAGCTCATCGCGAAGTACACAGGCGCCTACGAGCCGGTCTTCGACAACAACCTCGAGAACCTGCGGTATCCACACATCACGCGGTACGACGCGGTGTTTCTCAACAGCGTCGTCGGCCAGGTGTTCTCCGATCCCGACGTACTCGATGGTTTGATCCGCTATGTCAAGGAAGGCGGCGGGGTGGCCGGCCTTCACGGCACCACGTTCGCGTCACAGGATCTGCGCGAGTTTGGCGAGTTGATGGGCGCCCAGGAGGGCCCGCACCAGTACAACGGCGAGCCCGGCACGCTGAAGATCGACGATCCCGCCAGTCCCTTGACCAAGCACTTCGGTGGCAAGGGATTCTCGATGATGGACGAGTTCTATCACTTCCCGATGACCGGGCCCTACACGCGCGAGAAGCTGCACGTGCTGTTGAGCGTGGACGCGGACAAGAGCGACCTGCAGAAATGGCTCTACCTTCGCTCCGACCGCGACTTCGGCATGGTGTGGATCAAGCGCGAAGGTAAAGGGCGCGTCTTCAACAGCGTGCTCGGACATCGACCCGACTTCTACATGATGCCGGACCTTGTGACGCTGATGCTGGGCGGTATTCAGTTCGTGCTCGGCGATCTCGAGGCCGACACTACGCCGAGTGCGAAACTACCGCGATAACGAAAAACGAAGAACGAAACACGAAGAACGACAAAGAAAACGAAGAACGAAAAGAGGCCGCGGGCGTCACGCTTTATTCGTTTTCCGTTTTTGGTTTTCGCTACGAGGCCGAGATCGTTTCTCTTCCCATTCATATGCTTCCTGCAGCCAGTCTGTGATCGGCGCTTCGACCTGGTCGCGATGCGTGATGCGTATGAAGTTGGCGACCTTCGATTTCGAGGCCTCGTCGGTGCGCGTCACCTGCGGCGCCCGCAGCGCGCGGTTGAGAAACACGACAACCTCGAGAAAGCTCTTCTTCGGACGCACGAAGAAATAGCACGACGCGCGCGAGAACATAATCGAATGGTGCGAGGCATAAATCCGCTGTTCGCCGAACTCGACAGCCGTCTCGCGCAGCCGCTCGTACGCCTCCTGCAGATCGTCTGACAGGTCCTCGATCAGTGCACCTTCGGTCGTCGTCCAGCAGTCATGCTCCTCGCCTTCTTCCATCCACTGCTTGCAGTGATAGCACTGCCGTCCCGCCATAGGTCAATTTTCGCGGACCGGGTGACGGGTGAGCGAAGCGTCGAGCGTGAGACCGCAAATAGTCATGTCAGCAAATAGGCGAGAGCTTGCAGAGCTCGATACGTTTTTGCGGGAATCGAGTATTGAAACCACGCCACCACCGCGCACGGGTCGCGCGGGTCGCGCCGCGACATAACATCGCGGGATTCGAGCCTCTAAAACGAAAATCTCGTCCCGAGCTGAATTCTTCGCATATCACGCGCCGTTCGGATCTTCGCAAACGTCGCGGGGGCGCCGAAGTTCGTTCCCGGGTTCATCAGGTTGACGATGTTGAACACGTTCGTTGCCTCGAGGCGAAACTGCAGCGACGTGCGGCCGCCGAGGTTGATGTCGCGAAACACTCCCAGGTCGACGTTCCGCAGGCCGGGGCCGTCGACGACGCTCCGCGGCGCGCTACCATCGGCTCCGACCGCCGGTAGGGCAAATGCCGCGGTGTCGAACCAGAGCTCGATGAGCTCCTCGCGCGGGCGGCCGCTGTCGAGCGTGGGATCGCCGATGAGATCGGCGCGATCGTTGGTGTTGCCGTCAAAATTGCGATCCTGGCCGGCGGTGATGGTGAGCGGCGTGCCGCTCTGCAGCGTCACGATCGCCGAGACGGTCCAGTTGTTCAGCAGCGCTCGCGTGACCGGCCGCGCGTTGTTGAAGTAGTCGATCTGCCAGATTCCCGAGAAGGTGAACGAATGGGTGCGATCGGCTGACGTGCGCGCGCGCTCACCCGTGAGATCGTTCGAGTTCTGCACCGCGGGAAGGCCCCCACCCTGGTAATCGAGATCCTCTAACGCTTTACCGAACGAATAGTACGCCTTGCCTGAGAAGCGGCTGCCACGCTTTTCTGCCGTCAGCTGCAAGCCATGATAGTCGCTCGTAAAGATCGACTCGAGCACCCGGGCGGCGCCGATGACGCCCGGTTGATACGGCCGGCGGGCGTTCACGTTGGCAGTGGTCGCGCCGGGCCCGTAGACCGGGTAGTTGCGGTCGATGCTCGCAGGCAAACTCCGTCCGAGCGCTCCCACATACGACGCGCTCACGCTGATGTCGGAGAACAACTGCTTCTCGACGGTGACGTTCGTCTGATACGTCTTCGGCCACACGAAGTCGAGCGATGGCCCGAACACCTGCGCCGGATATGTGAATCGCGGGCTCGCCGGGTTGTATTCGAACGGAAAAGGCCCGACGCCGCCGGGTTGATTGCGATAGGGATCGGACAGGGTGAACACGGTGGGGAACGATTGCCGGACGGTGAATGGCTGGTTGTCGGCCGTGGTATTCCACTCATTCCCGGTGATGCTGCCGAAGAAGACCCCGGCGCCCGCCCGAATCGACATGCGACCGTCGCCGCGCGGATCCCATGCGATGCCCAGGCGTGGCGCGAGGTTGTTCTTGTCCCAGGCGACGATGCCCCGACTGACACCCTCGTCTCCTGGAAAGAGCAGGCCCTCCGGCGCGGTGGGCGCAATCTCGGATTGTCTGCCGGGGACGTAAGCCAGCTTGCGATCCTGCGGATCGATTAGCGGCTGCTGCAGGTCGTAGCGAAGCCCGAGATTCAGCGTCACGCGCGGATGGATGCGGAAATCATCCTGTACGAACAGGCTGTAGTACGCGCCGTTGTCGAGCTTGCGGATCGGCGCGTCCTGCGTCATGGTCGAGGGCATCCCGAGCAGAAAATCGGCGTAGGCGTTGCCGGTTTTGCTCGCGTTGAAGGCGAAGACCCCGTAATTGTCGAGCAGCGTGTCATGCACGATTTGTTCGTAGGAGATTTCGCCGCCGAATTTCAGCGAGTGGTTGCCGCGAGTGACGCTGAAGCTGTCCTTCACCGCGAAGTAATCGCTGCCCGCGTCCGGTCCGGCGATCGATGTCTGGCCGGTGAAGAATCCGGTGATGTTGATGCGGGGCAGCGTGGGGTCGCCCTGAATCTGAAATTTTGAATTCAGGTCGCCAAGCGACGTCGTCGGCATGTTCACACGCGCGCCGTACTGGCGCGTGTAGGTGAAGCGCAGCTGGTTGACGGTCGACGATCCCATGATCCACATGTCGGCCAGATTCAGGTTGTGTTGCGTCCACGTGAAGTCGCGGTCCACCCATGGAATCGGCCCGGAGCCGACGGTGGCGTTCGACATTGGTTGCGTATCAGTGCCCTTCAGAAAGAAATAGCTCGCTGCCAGCGAGCGTGATGGCGTGAAGTGGTGGTCGAGCTTCAGCGTCATCTCGTCGGTCTCCAGCGGATCGGCCGCGCTGATCTCGAAAAAATTGTTCGGCAGGTTTGCCATCGGCACGTACCGGTCCTGGATCGTCCTGGCAGCGAGATCGATCCGGTCGGCCGGGATCAGGTTTCCGGGAAACGCCAGCCCGGTCACGGGATCGCGCGGTTTCAGCGCCGACAGCGAGAAATCGCCCGCGCGCTCGAGCGCGGTCGGGACGATAGCGGTGTTCCGATAAAACGTCTCCTCCTGCCGCAGTCCCGAGTAGCTGACGAAGTAGAACGTTTTGTCCCGATCGATCGGCCCGCCCGCCGCGGCGCCGTATTGATTCCGATCCAACGGGTCCCTGGTCGACGCCGTTCCGGGAGGCGCCCACCGCTTCGCGTTCAGATTCTCGTCGCGGAAGAATGCGAATACGGCGCCGTGCAGCTGGTTGGTGCCCGACTTCGTGACGACGTCGATGACGCCCGCCGGATATCGGCCGTACTCGGCTGCGTAGTTGTTCGTGATCACGCGAAATTCCTGAACGGCTTCCGGATTCGGCGCGGGGTTTCCCGTGCCGCGCAACCCGGCGGTGTTGTTGCCGCCGTCGAGCTGGAAGTTGACAGATCCGACCTGTGCTTTCTGCGAGCCGTTGATCGTTGTCAGCTGCTCGGGGCCGCCGAGCGAGTTTGAGTTCTCGTTGCTCGTCACGCCGCCGGTAATGCTGAGGAGCGAATAGAGGTCGCGATTGACCAGGGGGAGATTCAGGACTTCGTTCTGTCCGACCGTGCGCGAAATCGATGACTCGGTGGTTTCGATGAGCGGTGCGTTCCCCACGACCGATACAGATTCGGCGACGCTCCCGGGCTCGATGGTCGCGTCGATCCGCGCGTTGCGGCCGACCTCGAGCAGGATGCCTGTCTGAGAGAATGTCTTGAAGCCGGTGAGCGTCACATCGACCTTGTAATTTCCGAGCGGCAGAAGCCTGAGCGCGTATTGGCCGGACTCGTCGGTCGTCGTGTCGCGTGAGAGCTGCGTGTCGACGTTGGTGGCGGTCACTGTGGCGCCGGGCACGGCTGCCCCTGATGAATCGCTGACATTGCCGAGAATCGTCCCTGTTGCAACCTGGGCGTTTAAAGGCGCGGCCGTCAGCAGCGCCGAGACAACGACGGCGATGCTCGCGAGTCCCTTTGCATTCATCCGGTCCTCCTTATCGAGTGGCGGCAGCGATCATTACCCGAATATAACGCGTTATACTGCCGGCTGGGTTTCAAACCGCGCGATGAATCGACTCTCACGTCAAACCGTCCGCCGCAGCGCCGCGCTCATCGCTCCTGTAAAGGCATCGGAACATGTCACTGGACGCTGTCAATCCTGCCACGGGTGAATTACTCAAGACGTACGATGAAATGACGCCGGCCGAGACCGCTTCGGCGGTCGAAGAGGCGCACGCCGCATGGACGTCATGGCGGATGGTGACGTTCGCTGAGCGCGCACGGCCGATGAAGAAGGCCGCGGCTGAGCTCCGCGAACGGAAGGAAGAATTCGCCCGGTTGATGGCGCTCGAAATGGGGAAACCGCTCAAGCAGGGCATTGCGGAAGCCGAGAAGTGCGCGCTCGGCTGCGACTACTACGCCGAGCACGCCGAGGCGCATCTTGCGCCGGAGATCGTGAAGACGGAGGCGTCGAAATCCTACGTCGCGTTCGAGCCGCTCGGCGTGGTACTTGCCGTCATGCCGTGGAATTTTCCCTTTTGGCAGGTGTTCCGGTTCGCTGCGCCGGCGCTGATGGCGGGAAACGCCGGAGTACTGAAACATGCGTCGAACGTGCCCGGTTGTGCGCTCGCAATCGAGGACGTGTTCGTGCGGGCGGGCTTTCCAAAAGGTGTGTTTCGCACGCTTCTGGTCGGCAGCCGGCAGGTCAAAGCCGTCATCGAGCACCCGCTCGTGCGCGCGGTGACGCTGACAGGAAGCACCCCGGCGGGCAAAGCCGTGGCCGCACAGGCCGGGGCCGTGCTGAAGAAGACCGTCCTCGAGCTCGGCGGATCTGATCCGTACATCATCCTCGAGGACGCCGATCTCGACGTCGCCGCCACCACGTGCGCGACGTCGCGGTTGATCAACTCAGGACAGAGCTGCGTCAACGCGAAGCGATTTATCGTCATCGAGGCCCTTGCTGCCGCCTTCAGCGAGAAGCTCGTTGCGGCGATGCAGACAAAGAAAATGGGCGATCCGCTCGCCGAGGGCACCGACATCGGACCGCAGGCGCGCCCCGATCTGCGCGACGAGCTCCACGCGCAGGTGATGGATTCGGTCGCGAAAGGCGCGACGCTGCTGCTCGGCGGCGAGATCCCTCGCGGCACGGGATCGTTCTATCCACCAACCGTACTCGCCGACGTCAGGCCGGGCATGCCGGCGTATCACGAAGAGCTGTTCGGACCCGTGGCGTCGGTGTTTACCGCGCGGGACGAAGCAGACGCCGTGCGTATCGCCAATGACAGCATCTTCGGGCTCGGGGCCGCGATCTTCACCAGAGACGCCGCAAGAGGCGAGCGCCTCGCGCGCGAGCTCGAGGCCGGGTGCACATTCGTCAACACGCTCGTCGCGTCCGATCCGCGGCTGCCGTTCGGGGGCATCAAGGAATCGGGCTACGGGCGTGAGCTGGGGAGTTACGGCATCAAGGAATTTGTGAACATCAAGACGGTGTATGTGAAATAGAAAATAGAAATAGAAAATAGAAAGTAAAAGTGGAAAGTAGGAGAGCGCGATGCGGCATCTCGTAATCGCAATGGCGGCGGTCGCAATCCTGGGCGGTGGGGGTCTGGCGGCGCAACGCAAACCGTATCGCGGGGTGAACGACACGTATGCGGCCCCGCAGTTTACGTCGCGAGCCAGCTGGAACATCCGCGCCGCGCACCTCGGTGAGCTCGTTCTCGCGTCGGCGGGCCTCCTGCCGATGCCTGAACGCACGCCGTTGAACGCCACGGTGTTTGGCGATGTCACCCGAGACGACTACGTCGTCTCGAAGGTGTACTTCGAGAGCCTGCCGGGATTCTTCGTCACCGGTAACTTGTACCGGCCTATTGGCAATGGGCCGTTCCCCGCGATCCTTTCGCCGCACGGGCACTGGGCGTACGGACGCCTGGAAAATTCGGCGACCGCCTCCGTTCCCGGCCGCGCCATCAACCTCGCTCGTCAGGGCTTCGTGGTGTTCACCTACGACATGATCGGCTACAACGACAGCTGGCAGCTCGAGCATCGGGCGTTCGGCGGACAGCGCGAAAAGCTGTGGGGTCTGAGTATGGCCGGACTTCAGTTGTGGAACAGCATTCGCGGACTGGACTTTCTCGAGTCGTTGCCGTACGTGCAGCGCGACAAGATAGGCGCCACCGGCGCTTCCGGCGGAGGCACGCAGGTGTTTCTGCTCGCCGCGGTCGATCAGCGAGTGGCGGTCGCAGCGCCGGTCAACATGATTTCGCTGCAGATGCAGGGCGGTTGTCTCTGCGAAAACCAGCCAGGTCTCCGCCTTGATACGACCAATGTCGAGATCGCCGCAACGATTGCGCCGCGGCCTCTGCTTATGGTGTCGGCCACCGGAGACTGGACGACCAATACTCTCGAACGCGAGTATCCTGCCGTGCGCGCGCTATATGCGCTGCAGGGCGCGTCGGATCGGGTGCACGCGGTGCGATTCGAAGCGCCCCATAATTACAACCAGGCGTCACGAGAGGCCGTCTACGCGTGGATGGCTCGCTGGCTGCAGAACGCGCCCGCGAACGAGCGCCGCGAAGAACGCTCTTTCACGCCAGACCCGCTTCCCGATCTGATGGTCTTTTACAAGCGCCCGGTTCCGCAGAACGCCGTCGACGCCGCGAAATTGACGTCCAACTGGATCGCCGCCGCGCGTGGCCAGTTATCGTCCACACCGCTCGAAACACGCGCGCGAGCACTCAGACACGCTCTGGGGTTTGGGCCTCCCCTCCCTTCATTCGCGGCTGTGGCTCCGCCTGCCGCGGAAGTGAAGAAGCGAGGCCGCCGCCAGGTGACGGTGATCGTTGCGGGTATGGATGCCGATCTCGAGAAAGAGATGCGCTCGGCGCGATTCATCCTGAAGCCCGTCGACTTCACGCCATTCGACGCTGCCGAAGCCGCCAAGATCCCGCATTTCGATACCTACAACCGCACTGCAGCCAGCCAACGCGTTGCAGACATCGTTGACGCGCTGCGCGCCACACCAGACGCCGTGTTCGTGGGATCGGGCGACGCCGCGCTTGCCGGTCTTCTTGCGCTGACGATTGAAACAGGACGGCGCGGCGTACTCGACATCGGCGAGTTCGATACGTCGAACGACGCCGCGTTCGTGGAGCGGCTCTACATGCCGGGTCTGCGGCGTGCCGGAGATCTGTCCACCGCTGCCTCTCTGGTCGAGGACCGGGCGGTCATCCACAACGCCGGTCCCTCATTCGTGCTCAATGGCGCGCCCATGTCCCGGGAGCGGATGTCCGCGAAAGAGATAGTTGCACTGCTGAAATTGGAGACAAAGTAACGAAAAACGAAAAACGGAGAACGAAAAAGAGGGAGGGTTGTTCTTCGATTCGTCTACGCAAACAGGTCTTTCAACTGCCCTCTGTGAATCTGTCCATCGGTCTCCATTGGCCGGTGCCGGCGCCGGTAGGCAAGCATCGTCCCGAGTGCAAGACCGCAGACGATTCCACCAATCACGAACCACCAGACGTCCGGCACCACACTGCTCAGAAGAAATCCCAGCATCATCAGCCCGAGACCGCCGACGCCCTCAACCGGGCTGCTCAGATTCACGCGGCGAGGCGTGAGTCTCCTCGACACGAGCCACTCGGCGACGATCGGATCGATCGGCGTGAGATTGAGCGCGACCGGCACACGCGGCTGGCGGAACTCTCCCATGGCGATCGCGCAAAGAATCTGCGCCCAGAGCCACGCCGAACTGCGTCCGTCGCGGAATTGCTCGACGAGATCGCCGGCCAGCGGTTCGTTGCGATGGGCGAGGCGGCCGAGAAGCCAAAGCGCCGGCGCCGACATTCCTCGGTTCATATTTTGCCTCCCTTCAGTTCAGGGATACCCCTCCAGAGCGCGACCAGCGCGCGCTGGGTTTCCTTGACGGCGCGCATACCCTGCGGCGTGACCTGAAAAAAACGTTTGGCCCGGCCGCCGCGTTCGGGCGTCGGCTCGCCGATGCTCGAGAAAACGAGCCCGTTGCGCTCCAGCCTGTCGAGCGCGGCGTAGACCGCCGCCACGACGACCTGCCGACCGCCGGTGCGCTCGATCTCGGTCGCAATGGGCACGCCATAGGCGCGGTCGCCGACCCGCAGCGTCGCCAGGAGAATCATGAGCTCGAAGTCGGTCAGCAGGTGCCGTGGCATTAATTAATAAATTATGAATAAATAAGCTGGGATGTCAAGCGCCTTCCGAAGTGCGGAAATGTGAAAAGTCTATGACCGGGTGTACGGGCCGGCCGTTTGTCGTCTAATGGACGTGAGGTCGATGTCATGAATCCCACGCTTCGGGCCCTCAACGGCTTCGGACTCGGTGCGCGCCCCGGCGAACGCCGGCGCGTGACCGACGCGAAGAGTTGGCTTCGCGCACAACTGCAAGGCGACGTCTCGCTGTCGGTGACACCGGCGGCAGCGTCGTCGAGCGCCGTTGCAGATGCCATCCGCGCGTTTCGCACGGTCGGCATGGGCGACGAGCAGGAAAGAAGGGAGGCTCGTCAGCGGGCGCGGCGCGCCCTTGTTGGCATCGCGGCGGCCGAGAGCCACGCCGCGCTCACGGAGCGCGTCATCACCGAACGCCCGTTTGTCGAGCGCCTCGTCGCGTTCTGGTCCAATCATCTCTGTGTGTCGATGGGCGCCAAGGTGCTGGTCGTGCCCCTCGCCGGCAGTTATGAGCGAGAAGCCATTCGGCCGCATGTCCTCGGCCGGTTCGAAGACATGGTCCTTGCGTCGGCGAAGCATCCGGCGATGCTCGTATATCTCGATAATTTCCAATCGATCGGACCGGCCTCTCGCGGTGCCGCGCTGGGCAGCCGCGGGCAGGGCCAGCGCCGGGGGCTCAACGAGAACTACGCGCGCGAGCTTCTCGAGCTCCACACGCTCGGTGTCGATGGCGGGTATGCGCAGCAGGATGTGCAAGAGCTCGCGAAAATTCTGACCGGATGGACGGTCGGAGGTCTCGGACGGGGTCCGGGGCAGCAGCCAGCGCCCGCACGCGGGCGCAGATCGATGACCGGTCAACCCGATCACGGACGCATCGGGTTTGCCTTCCAGGAAGTACTGCACGAGCCGGGAACAAAAACCGTCCTCGGCGCCAGGTACGGCGAAGCCGGCCTCGAAGAAGGCGAGCGCGCGATCCGCGCCCTCGCGCGTCATCCGTCGACCGCGCGATTTGTCGCGACGAAACTTGTGACGCATTTCGTCAACGACGCGCCGCAGGCTTCCGCTGTCGATCGTATCGCGCGCGTGTTTCGGGACACAGACGGGGACTTGCGCGCCGTGTCCGTCGCCCTGGTCGATCTCCCCGAAGCCTGGAGCGACGCCGCGCGGAAGTTTCGCACCCCGCAGGACTGGCTGGTTGCGGTGTTGCGGGCGTTCGAGGCGGCCGATGTGAGCGACACGGCGATGCCGCTGCTGCGTCAGCTGCGACATCCGCTGTGGTCCCCGCAGGCACCAAAAGGATTCGGCGACAAGACGCAGGAATGGGCCGATCCTGATTCGCTGCTGAACCGCGCCGAGCTCGCGCGCACGATTGCGCGCCGGCTGCGCTCGCAACGAATCGATCCGCGCATCCTGCTGGACGTCGTCGACGTCCCCGCGGGCGATCCGCTGCATGCGCTGCTGGCGGATGGCTCGATTGCCGCTGATGAACGAATCGCGCTCGCGCTGGCGGGCCCGGCATTTCAATGGAGATGATCATGAATCGCCGCAACTTCGTGCGCACGATGTGCCTCGGCGGCATCGCCACCTTCGGTCTTCCCGTCGTCAACTTCGCACAGACCGGACGCGGCGGACGATTTGTGTTTGTGCTGCTCCGAGGGGGGTTCGATGGCCTTGCCGCCGTCGTGCCCTACGGCGATCCGTCGTATCGATCGCTGCGCGGCGCGTTCGCGTTTGACCAGTCCGAGCTGGTCGCGCTCAACGACACGTTCGGGCTGGCGCCCGGCCTCGCGCCGTTGCGCGAGCTGTGGCAGAAGGACGAGCTCGTCGCGCTGCATGCGATGGCGATCCCCTATCGAACACGGAGCCACTTTGACGGCCAGGCGATTCTCGAAACCGGCATCGATAGTCCCGTCGGCTCTTCCGACGGCTGGCTGAATCGTCTTCTGCAGGTCATGACCGGTGATCGGTCGGGAATTGCGATCGCATCGGGGATGCCGCGTTCGCTCAGCGGGCCTTACGACGTGCAGACGTGGTCGCCGACACAGCTCGGCGCGGTCAGCGATGCCTATCTGGATCGCCTGGCGACGCTCTATCGCACGGATAAGGTGCTCTACGGCCGCTTTGAAGCGGCGATGCAGCAGCAGGACCTCGTTGGAGAAGAGCCGATGGCGGGCGGTGGCGCCAGGCGGGGCGGCATTACGCCGCTGATGCAGGCTGCAGCGAAGATCCTTCGCCAGGAGAGCGGGCCGAACATTGCGGCGGTCGAATTCAGCGGATGGGATACGCACGCGAATCAAGGCCTTGCCGGCGGCGCGCTCGACAGGCTGTTGGGGCAGCTCGCGGAAGGACTGATGGCCTTCCGCACCGACATGGGCGATGCGTGGGCGGATACGACTGTTGTCGTGATGACGGAGTTCGGGCGGACCGCGCGGCCCAACGGCACCCGCGGAACGGATCACGGCACGGCCGGCGCCGGTTTCGTCATCGGACCCAAGGTGGCGAAGTCGACAGTCCACTCCGACTGGCCCGGTCTTGGCGATCGCGCGCTCTTCGAAGGCCGGGATTTGAAGCCGACCCTCGACACGCGCGCGGTATTAAAAGGTGCTATCGCAGCGGCCTTCGATCTGACGCCCGCACAGGCCGATCGGGTGTTTCCAGGTTCGAGCGCTGTGCGCGGCGCATACGAGCTGATGGGCTGAGCATCGGTCGTCGACGGCTGCCCGTGGCTCTGTGGTGGGTATTTCTTTGTGCCTTCTATGTGCTCTTCGTGCCTTCGTGTTCAAACGTCCGTCGTCGTATCGAGAAAACACGCCGTCGCGTAAAATCCAGCCGACGATGACCGTGCGACTCGTGTCGCTCAATGTTGGACGCCCTGTGCGCGTCGACGCTGCGGAGCCGTGGACCAGCGGCATCTACAAAAGCCCCGTGGAGGGCAGAGTCCGTCTTGCATCAGAAAATCTCGCCGGCGATGGGCAGGCCGATCTGAAGGTGCACGGCGGGCCGGACAAGGCCGTGTGCGTGTATTCCGTTCACCACTACCCGGCGTGGCGCGAAGAGCTCGGCGTTGCGGAGAGCGGTCCCGGGTGGTTTGGAGAGAACTTTTCAGTCGAAGGACAGACCGAAACGCAGGTGGCGATCGGCGACACGTTTAAAATCGGGACAGCGGTGGTGCAAATCTCGCAGCCGCGCGCGCCGTGCTGGAAGCTCGGGCGCCGATGGAATCGTCTCGATATGCCGAAGCTCGTCGTGCACAGCGGCCGCACGGGCTGGTATCTTCGCGTGATCGAGACCGGCCACATCGAAAGCGGCGATGTGTTGATTGTGGTCGATCGTCCGTACCCGCATCTGACCATCGACGCAGTCAACGCCGCGGCGTACAGCCGCGGAGGCGCGACGCATATGGATGCCGCGCGGGAGCTCGCGAACTGCCCCGCCCTTGCCGAGGCCTGGCGCGAAGAATTCAGGGATCTTGTCGAATAGGTCCAACTTCATGAGAACATCATTCCCGCTTTGACGCCGTAGGCGGAGCGATTCGGGATCTCTCTGCCGCAACACACGTAATCAGGAAACCCATCGAAGGACCTCGAATGTATCGGTGCGTATGCATTGCAGCGCTGGCGCTGCTCGTGTCTGGCATCATCGCTAAGAACGCCGTTGCGCAAGGAAACGTCATCAGATCGGCCGACGTCACCACGATCGGCAGCCCGATAGAAATCGATGGCTCGTTGAACGAGGCAGTGTGGAGCTCCGCACCGAAGATCGGGGAGCTCATCCAGCGTCAGCCCGACACCGGCAGTGTTCCCACCGAGCGAACCGAGATCACGTTGCTTCGCGACCAGGACAATCTGTACGTCGGAGTGGTCGCCTACGACGCTGAGCCCGATCGCGTGGTCGGTACGCAGATGGTGCGCGACGGGTCGCTGAATGCGGACGATCGCATCGAGATCCTGCTCGACACCTTCCGCGACCAGCGGAGCGCGTTCTATTTCGCAACCAACGCCGCAGGCGCGCTCGTCGACGGACTGGCGTTCGCCAACGGGCAGCTCAACACCGAGTGGGATGCCATCTGGCACGTGCGAACCACCCGCACGAACAACGGCTGGACCGCCGAGTTTGCCATTCCGTTCAAGAGCCTGAGTTTTCCCGCCGACCAGAATGTCTGGGGCTTCAACATCGCTCGAACCATCTCGCGCAAGCTCGAGGACGACCGCTGGTCGGGGGCCCGTCTCGACACGCAGTTTCTTCAGGTGTCGGAAGCGGGCGAGATTACGAACCTCGGCGGGCTCACGCAGGGTATCGGCCTCGATTTGCGCCCGTTCCTCGCCGGAAAATGGCTGCACCTGGCGGAAAACGGCGGCGACGACTTCAGCGGGAAGCCGGGACTGGATATCTTCTACAGCATCACGCCGAGCCTCAGGCTGACCGCGACGATCAATACGGACTTCGGCGAGACGGAAGTCGACGCGCGCCAGATCAACCTCACGCGATTCTCACTGTTGTTCCCCGAGAAGCGCGCGTTCTTCCTCGAAGGCGCCGGCGTGTTCAGCTTTGCGAGCACAGGACCCGAAACACCGGGCGGCATTCCCGGCACGGGCGCGGACGTGTACCCGTTTTTCAGCCGCCGCATCGGGTTAATCGGCGGCCAGGAGGTTCCGCTCGACGCCGGCGTCAAACTGACAGGCACCATCGGGCGTACCGAAGTCGGCGTGCTGAGCGTCCGCACTCGCGAGTTGATCGTGGACAATGCGCTGGTCGCCGACGATGAAGGATTCCTCATCGGCCGCGTGAAACAGAACCTGTTCGAGCAGTCGTACGTCGGGGCGATATTGACCGCCGGCAACCCGTCGCCGGGAACGTCGGCGCAGACCTACGGCGCCGACGCGCGGCTCGCAACCTCGAGTTTCCTCGGGCGTCAGCGCAACTTCGTGGTCGATGGATTTGCCGTAAGAGGCGTTACCGGTCCTGACTCGAAGGATGACTGGTCTTACGGATTCTCCGCGGCCTTCCCGAACGACAAGTTCGACGCGCAGGTGGCATTTCGCGAGATCCAGCGGAACTTCCGGCCCGCGCTGGGGTTCTTCCAGCGCGACAACGCGCGGCTGCTGCGAGTGGGCGCCAGCTACAATCCACGCCCGCACTTCCTCAACATCCAGCAGATGTTTCACGACGTCTACTACACGCGCTTCACCAACCTTGACAACAACCTGGTTGAGAGCTGGGATCTGTACATCGCGCCGCTGGACTGGCACCTGAACTCGGGCGACAGCGTGCACGCGGTGCTCGATGTGAATCCGGTTTACGAACGGCTCTTCGAGACGTTCGAAATCGCACCCGGTGTGTTTCTCCGTCCCGGTGAGTATCGGTTCACTCGGTTCCGATCCAACGCCGTGAGCGCCGCCCGCCGCAAGCTCTCGGGCAGCTTGAGCATCGGAACGGGAACGTACTGGTCGGGTGAGGCGGAACAGGTGACGGCGTCGGTCACCTTCAGGCTTCCGCCCTGGTTGACGGTCAGTGCCTCCACGAACCAAACGTTCGCGCGGTTGCCCGAGGGGGACTTCATCGCGCGCATCCACACGTCGAACATCGGGTACACCGTCTCGCCGCGGCTATCGTTCTCGAACCTCATCCAGTACGACAATCGCTCGAGGAACCTCGGGTGGCAGAGCCGCATTCGCTGGACGCTGCAGCCAGGCAACGACTTTTTTCTCGCGTTCAATCAAGGCTGGATACAGCAAGAAGAGGAGAACCGGAGCCTCCGTTTCCACGTGCACGACACCAAGCTGTCGATGAAGTTCCAGTACTCCCACAGGTTTTGATGCGATTCGGGCCGCTCGCCGTACTGACGGCTGCGCTCGCGTGCGGGACGGCGCCGGATGCCGTTCGCGACACGGCGCGGCCGGCAGTGCCCGAAAGCCGCGAGCTGGGCTCGTGGTCCGGTGCGGGTAACTCGACGCTCGGGTTCGCCAGCGAATCCGGATCATTCCGCATCACGTGGAAGACGAAGAACCAGGACGACGCGCGGCCGGGCGCGTTTCAGTTGACGCTGCGCAGCGGCATCAGCGGGCGTCCCCTGCAGGTGATTGCCGATCAGCGCGGAACGGGCAGCGGCAGCGCAGAGTTCGGCGATGACCCACGACTTTACGAATTTCTGGTCGAATCTGCCGGCGCCGAGTGGTCGGTTTCGGTGCAGGAGACATTCGCCCCGCGACAGTAGGCAGTGTTGTCGCGAAGTGTCGCGCTATGTGCGTAATACGCCGATTCCGGACTACAATTATCAGCCTTTAAAACGGAGTCGAAGATGAACGTCCGGTCTGTTTTTCAACGGAAAACTAGCCGTCTGGGCGCGGCCGTTGTTGCGGCGTGCTTGCTGTCGGCCGCAGCCGTCGTCGCGCAGGATGCCCCACCAATCCCCGATGCCCCATCAATCAATGCCGGCCGGCCCGCCGCTGGCGCCATCGTCGGTCCGGCAGCGGATCGCATGGTTGCGGAATGGATGCTTCGGATGGGCGGGAGCATCGTCCTCGAAGGCCAGCGAAAGCCGATTACCGATCTTGCCGATCTGCCGACGACCGATTTCCGTATTCATGCACTGAACTTCACGGGCATTACCATGTACGCGGCGTCGCTGCAGGACGAGCTTCGCCGGCTGCCTGCGCTGCCGCACCTCAAGGAGCTGTATATCAATGGCCGGCTCTGGTACGACCAGCCGGCGCCACGCGTGCAGGCCACGATTGCGCTCTTCAACGAAGCGGTCGAGCTCGAGAAATTCGTGATGAGCAAGCCGGTGCAGACCTACATTCCATTCAACGATCCAGCGCTCAAGGGTCTCTCGTCGCTGAAAAGTCTGAAGGAAGTACGCATTCATCAGACCCGTAGCTCGGGCGTCTCGCTGGCCGCCTTTCCTCTGACGCATCTCGACTTGAACTACGCGGTGACGTTCAACGACACCGGTATGGCAAGCCTGAAGGGCAAGACCACTCTGCAGCGCCTGTATCTGCGCGGCACGTCTATTACCGACGCGGGCATCCAGAATCTCTCCGGCCTCACGAACCTCGTCGAGCTCGATCTCTCGGATGTCTCGATGACCGACGTCGGTCTCTCGCATCTCGCCGGGCTCACCAAACTCCGCCGGCTGAACCTGCAGAGCGCGGACGTCACCGATGCAGGGCTCGACGTGCTGAAGAACATGTCCGAGCTCGAAGAGCTCAGCCTGTACAGAACCAAGGTCTCGAATGCGGGTCTTGGGGCGCTTTCCGGGTTGAAGAATCTCCGGTCCGTCGATTTGCGGTACAGCCGCGTGACGAGCTCGGGCGCTCGCGAGCTCGCGTCGAAGCTCCCGAAGGCCGAGTTGCTCCTCCTCGAGTCGTCCAACCGCGAGCCGAAGCGCGCGATGGCGGCAACCGCCGTGGCCGCAAAAGGTGAGCCTGCCATCGGCGAGTGGCTGCGCGCGATCGGCGGGAAACTACAGATGGCCGATGGCCGAATCACTGCTGTGTCACTGAACGGCACGTCCATTACTGACCAGGAACTTGTCGTCTTGACGAAGCTGCCGCAGTTGAAGGAATTACGGCTGCAGCACACGGAGATCAGCACGATCGGACTGGAACAGGTCGCGGCGGTGCGTTCGCTCGAGCGTCTCGATCTCGGTCACACCCTTCTTGGCGACAGCGCGCTGCCGATGCTCGCGTCCCTGACGAATCTGCGCGTGCTCGACCTGCCGAGCACGCTGGTCGAAGGGACCGGGCTCGCCGCGCTGAAGGCATTGCGGAACCTCCGCGAGCTCGATCTGGGCGACGCGCCATTCGGGAATGACGGGATGGCACAGCTGGCGCAGCTGACAGGCCTCGAGTCGATCAACCTCCGCCACACCGATGTCACCGACGCCGGCATGGCGCACTTTGCGGCGCTCACGAACGTGAAGCGGCTCGACCTCACGTCCGCGGACATCACGGAAAAGGGGCTCGAGGGCCTCGCGATGCTGACCCGGCTCGAAGATCTCGACTTGAGCTTTACGCGCTTCGCGGAGCCCGGGTTGGAGATGATCACCAAGTTGAGCGCACTGAAGCGGCTCGGTCTCGAGCAAACGAGCATTACCGACAAGGGTATGGCCTGGGTGGCTCAACTGCCGAAACTGGAAGCGTTGAACCTGAACTACACGACCGTGACCGACGCCGGGATCGCGGAACTGTCGAAGAATGCCGGCTTTGTCGACCTCCGGCTCGACCGGACCGACGTGACGGACAAATCGCTGGCGTGGCTGTCCGCGCAGAAAAATCTGAAGTACCTCGACCTGTACCACACGCAGTTGTCCGAGCAGGGATTCAACAGCGTGAAAAAGGCGCTGCCGAACGCGGAGATCAATTGGAGCCTCGACGCCGTGCGCGCGAGGAGGCGGACGTAGCAGTATGCGAAACGAAGAACGAATAACGAAGAACGAAAAACGAAGAGCGAAAAACGAAAAGAGAACGCGCTGGTCACGCTACGTCCTGGCCGTCCTCATGGCCATGGCGCTGTGGACCCCCGGTGCTGCGACCGCCCAGTCGCGACGCTCGTCTGACGGACCCGCAATCGCGCATGCCATCGAGCGCATCGAGCAGCGAGGCGGCTCGGTCGCGCGCGACAAGGAGGGTGTTGTCGTCGAAGCGTCGCTTGAGCGGACGTGGGCGACCGACAACGACATCGACTTCATCGTCGAGCTCAAGACGATCAAGAAGCTTGATTTGTCGTTCACATATGTCACCGATCGCGGCATCAAGAAGCTGCAGGCGCTGCAGCAGCTCGAAGATCTCACGCTCGACACCGCTGAATTCCTGACTGATGCGTCGATGGCGCATCTTCGGGCGAATCGCGCGCTGCGCCGGCTCGTCGTGCGCGGCGTCGATATCACCGACGCCGGCATGCCCTACATCGGCGAGATGACCGGGCTGCGATCGCTGGACATCAGCTACACGATGCTCGGCGATGTCGGCCTCGAACATCTGCCGAATCTCAGCGAGCTGGAGCATCTGAAAATCGGCGCCACGCTCATTACCGGGCTGAACCTGAATTTTCTCAAGTTGCTGCCGAAGCTGAAGACGTTGAGCCTCCGCGGTGTACAGCGGCGCAACGCGGGCGCGTGCTGGACGCCGAACGTCACCGATCTCGATCTCGACACCATTTCGCTTCTCGCGGGCCTCGAAGAGCTCGACCTGGGCGTGGGCATGAAGCTGGGGATGGGCGGCAAGCCCGCGGCGCCTGGCGGCGGCAACTGCACGCTGACCGGCGGACTGCAGCTCAGCGACCTCGGCATCGCCAAGCTCGCGAAGCTGAAGAACCTCAAGCGGCTGAACATCAGCGGCGCGCGTCTCACACCTGAGGGCCTGCAGGTGCTGCAATCCCTGCCGCTCGAACGGCTCAGCGTGTGGGCGTCGCAGTCGTTGGACGACGCCGCGGCCGATGTGCTCGCGGGGATGCCGACGCTCGCGCATCTCGACATCTCCTACACCAACGTCGGCGATCAAGGCCTGCAGCGCCTCGCGAAGCTGCCGAACCTGAAAGCGCTATACCTGACCGAAACGCAGGTCAGCCCGGAGGCGGTCGCCGAGTTTCGAAAGCAGCATCCCGATACGTTCGTGTCGTGGGCCAAGCGGCCGGCGCCGCGCGGCGCGCCGCTGACCAACGAGAAACCTGTGATCGAGGAAATGCAATGACGGTTCGTCTTGCGGGCCTGTCGCTCGCGTTGATCCTCTTCGTGTCGATGATGACCGCTCCGCGCCCGCAGGCGCAGGCATCGGCTCCCGATCCCGTGTTCTTCCAATCGCAGGTGTTTCCCGTATTCGAAGCGGCGAACTGCAGCGGCTGCCATGCGGCGTCTGGCGTCGCGTCCGCAACGCGCCTGCACTTTCCCGACAAGGACGCGACTGCGGCGCAGATCCAGGCATTCGGCCTCTCGCTCTCGAGTCTCGTCGATCGCGCGGATGTGACGAAGTCATTGCTGCTGACCAAGCCCACCAACGTGGCACGTCATACCGGCGGTTTGCGCATCAAGCCGGGTTCGTCTGAAGAGCAAATATTGGCCAGATGGGTCGCGTCGCTCGCGTCGGCGTCCGATGCGAGTCTCGCCGCCTCGATGAAATCGCTGGTCGCCGGCGAAGGCGAGACGGGACCGAAGCAGTTAGTGCGCCGCCTCACTCATGCGCAGTACGACAACACCGTGCGCGATTTGCTGGGCGATTACAGTAAGCCCGCAGAACGGTTTCCGCCCGAGGATTACGTCGACGGGTTCAAGAACCAGCTGACCGGCCAGGGCATGCCGCCGCTGCTGGTCGAGACCTACAGCAGCGCCGCCGAGCGCCTCGCGCTGAACGCGTTCCGCATCGGTGACATCAACGGCCTCATCCCGTGTGCGTCTTCGCAAGGCTCCGGCGCAACTCGCCAAAGCTCGGCTGGATCGAGCCGCGCGGCGGCGGACAAGTGGGCGTGGAACGATCAGAAGTGCCGGGACGCGTTCGTGCGCCGCTTCGGGCTGCGCGCGTTCCGCCGGCCGCTCAGCGAAGACGAAGTGAAGCGCTACTCGACGGTGTTTTCCGAGCAGGCTCGCGTCAGCCGGCGCTTCCTCGACGGCGCTCGCGTTGTCGTGGAAGCGATGCTGCAGTCGCCGAACTTCCTGTTCCATGTCGAAGCGGGTCCTGACGGGCGCCACGCGGAGTACGAAGTTGCCAGCCGGCTGTCGTACCTGCTGTGGAACACGATGCCGGACGAGGCGCTGTTCGAGGCTGCGGCGAAAGGCGAGCTGTCAACGCCGGCTGGACGGGATGCTGCCGCGCGCCGCATGCTCCAGAACGTGCCGAAAGGTCGCGACGCACTCGATCAGTTCTTCGAGGAATGGTTGCGCTTCGATCGTGTCGTCAACGCGGTGAAAGCCAACCGGTATCAGGCGTTCACGCCTGAGCTCGCGCTGGCGATGGCAGAGGAAACACGCACGCTCCTGCATCACCTGGTGTGGAACGATCGCAACTTCATGGAGCTGCTGACCGCCGACTACAGCTTCCTCACGTCAGAGCTCGCCGAGGTGTATGGCTTGCCGGCGCCGAAGGATCAGTTCGAGATGGTGACGTTTCCAGCAGACTCGAACCGCGCCGGCATTCTCGGCCAGGGCACGTTCCTCGCGTCGACGGCGGGGCCGACTGACACGTCGCCCACGGCGCGCGGCATCTTCATTCGCGAGCGGCTGCTGTGCCAGCACGTGCCGCCACCGCCGCCGGGCGTCATTACGACGCTGCCCGATCCTCTTGTCGATGGGCAGAAGGCGAAGGGGCGGCGGCAGCTGATGGTCGAGCATGTCGAGAACCCGACGTGCGCCTCCTGCCATCGGCTGATGGACCCTATTGGCTTCGGGTTCGAACACTTCGATGCGATCGGCCAGTATCGGCAGCAGGAGATGATCCCGGTCCCCGGCCGGCGCGGGGGCGGAGGTGGAGGCGGGCGAAACGGGCCGCCGCCGATTCCGCTCGAGATCGACGCGCAGGGCGAAATCGCCGGGATCCCGAACTCTAATTTCTCCGGCGCCAAGCAGTTAGGGACGATCCTCGCAAACAGCCCGGTGTGCCAGGAGTGCGTCGTCCGGCAGATGTTCCGATACTCCTACGGCAGGCTTGAAACCGCGTCGGACGAAAGTACCATCCATCAGTTGTACGACCAGTTCAAGGCGTCAGGGTTCAGGTTCAAGAGCTTGCTGGTTGCGCTGGTGCAATCGCCGGAGTTCCTGAGACAATGGAACAGCCCGGCCGGATCGGCTCGCAAGTAACGGAGGCAGGAATGCTCAGCAGAAGAAAATTCCTCAGAGGCATCAGCATGACGGGCGCGGCCGTGCAGGTGGGCCTTCCGCCGCTGGCGGCCATGTTCAACATGAATGGCACTGCCTACGCAGCCGAAGCCGGGAAGACTGCCGCCATCGACAAGCGTTTCATGGTGTGGTGGAACGGGAATGGCATTCCCGAGCGCTACTGGATCCCGCGAGAGACGGGCGAAGACTACGAGCTGACGGCGTGCCTCTCGCCGCTCGGTCGCGTCCGCGATTACGTGCACGTGCTCAGCGGCGTCGACAACGTCGCGGCGCGTCTCAATGGCCAGGGCAACGGCCATTTCAGCGCGCTGTGCGGCTTGATGACCGGCACGGCCTACACGGGGCGCGGCGCGGCGGGGCCGTCGATCGATCAGATTCTCGCTGCGAAGATCGGCACCAAGACGCGCTTCCGATCGCTGCAAATCGGCGTGGCGCAGGAATCGCACGGTGAAAACGTCCATCGCAACATGACGTGGGCGGGCTTCGAGCGGGCGCTGCCTCAGGAGCACATTCCCCACAACCTGTTCGACCGCCTGTTCGGCGTCCGTGACGAGGGATGGGTCAACCGTAAGAAGAGCGTGCTCGATCTCGTCAGCGGCGACGTGCAGGCACTCAAGCCGGCGCTCGGCGCGGCCGATCAGCAGCGGCTCGATCAGCACCTGACGTCGGTGCGCGACCTGGAGCGCGCGATCGCGAGCCTGCCGCCCGACTACGGCCAGCAGGTGAAGGAGCCCGAGGACATCACCGATCTGACGGACTATCCGAAGATCGCGAAGATCCAATCCGATCTCCTGATCCACGCGTTCGCGTCGGGTCAGACGCGCGTCGCATCCTACATGCTGACGAAGTGCCAGAGCCTGACGCGGTTCCCGTGGCTCGGACATTCGGACAACCGGCATCACGACTACACGCACACGAACGCCGGCACGCCTCAGCAGCAACGCATCATGCGCGACATCTGCCGGTGGTTCGTCGAGGAGTACGCGTATTTGCTCGAGGGCCTCAGGTCCATTCCTGAAGGCGACGGCAACCTGCTCGACAACACGGCGACCGTCTTCGTGCACGAGCACGCCGAAGCCGATCCGCACAAGTGCAACGGCCTCGCGATGCTTGTCGCGGGCGGTGGCATCAAGGGGAATATGCACACGAAGACGCATAACAGCGTGGGCGATGTCTATCTGACGATTGCGGAAGAGATTCTCAAGACATCGCTCGGCAAGGATTTCCCGACGGCCGAGGAGAAAATGCACGAATTGGTGTAGATAGACAGCGAAACGAACAACGAAAAACGAAGAGCAAAAAACGAATAACGAAAAACGAATAGAGAAGGTGGGGCGGGTCCTGATACTGGGACCCGCCCTTTTCATTTCGTGCGCACGGATCCCCCCGAAAGCTGTTCCCGACAATCCCATTACCGTTGAAGAAGTCCGGCTCGAAGGGTTCGATGTTCTGCCTCTTGATGTGCGCGACGAGCTTCGCGCCGATCTGCCGATTCGCCCGGGGGCGGCGCTGACCAGCGAGGTCGAGAAGGCGGCCGGCGAGCGCGCCGTCGAGGCTCTGCAGAATCACGGTTATCCCTATGCGCAGGTGGCGCTCGCGCGCGAGCCGGTCGACGTCGCACGCACGCGTGTCACGCTCCGCGCCGACGCGGGCACCCTCGGGTCTTTCGGCCCAATCACCATCGCCGGCAATCGGCGTGTCAACGATCGCGTCATCCGAAGGCGGATCGCCTACGCGCCTGGAGGGTTGTTTCGGCGCAGCGCAATCGAGCAGACTCAGCAGCGCATCGGCGCGCTCGGCCTCTTCAAGTCTGTAGAGATCCGCGCACACGATGTCGACGCACGCCCCGCAGCGGTCCCCACTCTCATCACGCTCGAAGAGCGCACGCCCTGGCATTGGAACGTTGGCGCGGGATACGCCGCGGGAGAACGCCTTGCCGTCGACGCTCGCATCAGTCATCTGAACGTGTTTGGCTCGGCGGAGCGATTTGACCTGCAAGGCCGCCTGTCGCGAATCGAGCGCACGGCGGAAGCGGCGTTTACGCAGTCAGACACCTGGCATACCGCGCTGTCATTGTCCCTGCTGGCGAGGCATCAGGAGATCGACGAGCAGGCATTTTCCGTGTTGTCGCGCGGCGGGCAGGCGGCGGCGGCCTGGCAATGGACGCCGGTTCTGTCGAGCACGGTCTCGTACGCGGTATCGCGTGAGGAAAGCGATGTCGATCCGGCGCTCGGTCCGCTTCTCGGCCTGCAGGACGGGATGCTCAGCGCGTGGTCACTGGATGTGCATCGCGGGGCGGAGTCGGCCAGCCCGACCGGAAGCCTGTCGCTCCACGTCGAACAGGCTGGCGGATGGATGCCCGGCACGTTCAACTATTTCAGCATGAACGGCGACGCGCGGCGCTATCGCCGTGCCTTCAACGATCGCGTGGTGTTTGCCGGCCGAGTACGGGCTGGGTCGATCGATCCGAGAGGCGCTGAATCGGACATCCCGTTACTGAAGAGATTTTTTCTGGGCGGGTCGAACGAGATGCGCGGCTGGGGCATCTACGAACTGAGTCCGCTGTCCGCTTCCGGCGAGCCGGTCGGCGGCACGAGCCTGTTTACCGCGACCGGTGAGGTGCGAGCGCCGATCGTCAGGCGCCTGCGCGGTGCGGTCTTCGTCGAGGCCGGCAATGTGTGGGAGCAACCATGGACGTTGCGCCTCGGCGATCTCCGCTACGACGCCGGCGCCGGTTTGCGATTCGACACGCCGTTCGGCCTGATTCGTGTGGATTTCGGGTATCAGCTGCGGCCTCTGGCAGGGCTGCGCATCGACGGGCAGCCGCAGAAAAGCCGATGGCGAATCAACATCGGAATCGGTGAAGCATTTTGAGATCCGCTTCCTGTCGACGCAGAGACGCGGAGGCGCAGAGAGACACCCTTTCAAACATGAAGGAGTTTGGAAGCTCAGGAGAAGCCTTCCTCACGACCGCGCCATTCTGGGTCAGTTGCACGCGATTGGCCTGCGTTCTCCAGGCACCGCCGGACGGCGAGCGATCGATAACCGTGAAACCAGCGAAACAAAAAATACTTCTGACGACGATCATTGGGTGACGCAGGGTTGAGTTACACTCAACCGCTGAACAGCATGAACGCGCGCACACGCCAGAAACCGTGAAACATCCATATCGCCTTTTCGCCGGCGTCCTTCTGCTCTCGCTTCTCTCTCCGGCTGCGGCGCGAGCGGACCTCGCTCCCTTCAATGGCGTCGGCATCACGTTCGCGCACGTGCATCTGTTCGTCAAAGACGTCGAGGTCCACAAGACATTCTGGACCGACGTCATGGGCGGAACGTTGGTCATCAACGGGCCTCTGCAGATGATCGAGTTCCCAGGCGCATACATCGTTTTGACGCAACGGGAATACTCGGCGCCTCCCGACGGATCTGTCCTGAATCATTTCGGGTTCGTGTACAAGGACCTGCCCGCGACACTCGCCAGGTGGAAAGCCGTTGGAGCCGATGCGAGACCGGGAGGTAATGGGAATCAGGGATACGTGTGGGGACCGGATGGCATCAATATCGAGTACTACGGCGATCCGGCCATCCTTGTGCCTGTGAAGATGGACCACACGCATTCGTTCCTTCCCGATATCGCCGCGTCCAAAGACTGGTATATGAAAGCGCTTGGCGGCGTACCCGGTCAGCGTCCGCGCGTGTCGAGTCCGGGATGGAACGAAGTCGTCCACTTTCCAGGCATGACGGTGACGTTCGCAGCCTCGCAGGGAGGCGCGGCGCTTGCGCCCACGCAAGGACGCTCGCTCGATCACATTGGCTTCGAGGTGAAAGACCTCGCCGCGTTCGTCGGGAGACTCCAGGCTCTCGGCATCAATGTTGATGCGGCGTCGCGTCAAATCCCCGGCACCCGGATCGCGAGCGCGTACATAACCGATCCATGGGGCACACGCATCGAGCTCACGCAGAACCTCGCGCCTGCCTCGAGAAAATAGACACTGACATCGAGCAGAGGAGATGTCATGAGTGGACGACAGTTCCGCGTGTGGTGTGTGATTGCAGTAACGTGCGCCGCTTTCATGGTGCCGGCGGTGTCTGGCCAGGGAAGTGATACGGGGCGAGCTGCCGGTGGACGTGGCGGTCGAGGGGCTGGTCGTGGCGGCAGAGGTGGTGACGTGCTCGTCCCGACCGCGCTGCTGTCCGGGCGAAATCTGAGTCCCCGCGATTTTCCGACGATGAAAAGTACGACCGGAAACATCTACGTATGGCAGGACGTGCACGCACTTGGCTTTCTCACCAACAACCTCATCGTCGTCACGTCTGATGGCGTGCTGATAGCCGACGGCCAGAACAGCCCGGAAGCCACGAAGAAGATGGTAGACGCGGTCGGACTGCTGACGTCCCAACCCATCAAGTACGTCGTCGTCTGTTCCGAGCACGGCGATCACACAGGAGGAAACGAAGCCTTCCCTTCGACGGCGACGTTCATATCGAGCCCGGTCTCGCAAGCCAGCCTCGATCGGCAGGCCAAGGCGCAGAGCACCAACCGCCGGAAAATGATTGTGCCCACCGTCACGGTGGCCGATCGGCGTGTGCTGAAGATGGGCGACACGGAAATTCAGATTCTGAACAGCGGCCGTTCCCACACCGGGGGCGATCTCGAGGTGTACCTGCCGCAGGAAAAGATCCTGTTTACCAGCGAGTCTTTCTCGAGCCACATCTTTCCGTCGATGGCGAACGCGTATCCTGCAGAGTGGATCCAGACCGTCAAGAAGCTGAGGCAGATCGACGCGACATTCGTGGTTCCCGGCCATGGCTTTCTCGATCCGGTCCCCAACATGACGCGCGAGATGGCGGAATTCGAGCAGGCGCTCGAGTATGTTGTCGGTGAAGTCACGCGCATTCACAAGACCGGTGTCGGCGTTGAAGAGGGATTGACGCGCGTCGATTGGGGTCCGTATGCGGCGTGGTCCGTGTTCGAACGGAACGCTCCGGTCGCCTTCCGCCGCATCTACGACGAACTGGACGGCAAGCTCAGATAGCAGCGACCTCCACGGTCGAGGAAGGATGCGGACCATGCGAGGATCATCTCGGCCTTGGTCGGGACCTGGAAATGCTCCTCGCAGCTCCGGAGTGACTACTTTGCGGGCGGTGCTGCTGCCGGTGCGCCGGCACGCGCGGGCGGCGGTGGTGGTGGAGGTGTGACGGGAATCGCGGCGCCGCGATGACAGGTCGCGCACTCGACGCGCGCGATCTGATCGGCCGGTTTTTTGATGCTGGCGGCGAGCTTCGCGTTGTTCTCGTCCGTCATCTGCATCATGACGCGTGCCACGGTCTTCTCGATCTTGGTGTCGGCCGCCATGTCGTTGCTCGGATCACCGGGCTTCGTCCAGATGTGGCAGTGTCCGCATTCGACACCCAGAGCGGCGTTGAAGGCCCGCATGATCGCGACGACCTGCGGCTGCGGCATGTCTTTCGGAAGCACTTGCAGGTTCTTCATGGGCGCTGGCGGAGCCCCGCCGGCCCGCTGGCCGCCGCCCGCTGGAGCGGGGGCCTGCCCCGTCGCGAGCGAACCGGTGAGAACGACAATTCCAAGGGAAGTGACGACGTGTCTGCGAATCATGCGCGTCTCCTATGAATAGGGGGCACTATAGCACTTCGGGCAGGACGACGATGACCCTGAAATGTACAAATCGAAATCTACAAACTAGAATCTACAAACTAGAATCTGTCTTAGATTTCAGTTTGTAGATTCGGCTCCTGCTCGAGGATCCTCCTCATGACCCCGGTGGTGATGTTGCCGCCCGACATGACGACGACCACTTTCTTGCCCTGAAGCCGATCGCGCAGCTTCATTGCGGCAGCGAGTGATGCCGCGCCCGCGCCTTCTGCGAGGTTATGCGTCGCGCGCAGCGCGAGGCGAACGCCTTCTTCGAGCTCCAATTCAGTCAGCGTGACGATGTCATCGAGCTCGCGTTTGAGGATGCCGAACGTCAAATCGAACGAAAAGCGGGTGGCAAGGCCTTCCGCAAACGTCGCGGTGCGATCGGTGGAGACCCGTTCGGGCCCGCGCCATGAGCGGGTAAACGCGTCCGCCTTGGCCGCCTGCACACCGATGACACGCGTTTTTCTTCCGAGACCGGTTCGGACGATGCAGCATCCGCACGCGCCGCTGCCGCCGCCGATCGGCACGAGGATGACGTCGGGATCCGCGAGGTCTTCGAAGATCTCCAACGCGTACGTACCGACGCCGGCGATCAACAGCGGCTCATTTGCGGAATGCACGTAGCGAAGCCCTCGGATCGGGGCTTCGTGCTCGACCCATTCCCGCGCTTCGTCGAAATCCTTCCCGTGTTCGACCACCGTGGCGCCGAGCGCACGCATTGCGGCGTTCTTGTCCGGATTATTTCCCCTCGGTACCGAGACGAGGCATGACACGCCGGCATGCTTCGACGCAAACGCGATCGATTGGCCGTGATTCCCGGTACTGGCGGTGATGACACCTCGCGATCGTTCATCCTCCGAGAGCGACGCCACGAAGTTGACCCCGCCACGAACCTTGAACGCCCCGGTCGGATTGTGATTTTCGTGTTTGACGTGGATGTCGAGGCCGGTTTCGGCCGACAGCAGCGGATGCCGCATCAGAGGCGTGCGTCGGATGACGCCATGCAAAACAGCTCGCGCGTGTTTGATGTCGTCGAGTGAGGGCGGCATCAGAGTCATCATGCGCGCGTTCGTGCGGCCGTGAGCAGAATCTCGCTTGGTACGTGCACCACGCCGTCGCTCCCCGCGTAAGGCTCGGCGGCCACACCGAGTGCGTGCCAGAATTCGGCCTGTTGCCCAGGTGTCCGAGAGAGAAGCGCCGTCATCCGGCTTTGGTGGGCTTCACGCTGCATCTCCACGAATGCGTCGACCGACGCATATTCGTACGGCACAACCGCGCGTGTGACCACGACGTCGTCGAACCCGGCAGCCATCGCTGTTTCCTCGAGCGTGACTGCCGACGACAGACGAAACGGATCGTTTGGGCTTCCGGGGAGATCAAACGCGCGGATGACGCTGCGCCTGATTGAAATGATTGGTACCTTCTCGGCCTCGCCCCACGTCACGGCGGCCAGAACGCGTCCCGGTTTGAGGGAACGCCGCATGCGGCCAAGCGCGTGTGCGAGGTCGGACAGAAACATGAGGCCCCAGCGGCACACGACGGCGTCGATCCTGGCGTCCGGAAAATCGTAGGCATTCGCATCGAGCTGCCGGAACTCGATGTTCGTCAAGCCGCGCTCGCGCGCGCGCCTCTCGGCGATGGCGAGCATGGCTGTGGACTGATCCGTCGCGATAACGCGGCCGGCTGGACCGACGCGCTGCGCGACCGCCAGCGCGGGATCGCCGATTCCGGTTGCGACGTCCACGACTGTATGGCCGGCATCGATTTCAGCGAGCTCGATTAACCGGTCGTTGACCGGTTCGTCGAACGGCTCGTCCATCTTCGAGATCTTGAGGAACGCCTCGCTAGCGAGATCCCAGACGCTCGGCTCGCTGTCTTCCATGGCGCCTTAGAGCAGAGGCCTCAATGTCTGCACGAGCTGGTAGCCACCGGCGAGCATCATGGCGAGCGCCGACAGCCAGAGGAAAAGCGTCCAGATCGCGCTGCTATGAATGACGCCGGCGAGACGTCGATGGTGGAAGTACAGCGCCGCGGCTCCGAGGAACGGCAGCATCAGCCCCTGGCCGACTGCGCCAATCAGCACGAGGATCACAGGCTGTGGAAACAGAAAGTAGGCCGTACCGGACGCAATCGGCAGCCCGACGCACGCCATGCGTACCATCCGCAGCCGCTCCGATTCGTCACGGTAGTGGGCCACGCCGAAAATGGCCGCGGCATCGGCGAACAGCCGCGCATTCGACGCGGTCGCGACGAAGAAGGTGGAGTACAGGACGGCAAACGCGCCGATGAGGAAAATCCAGGCTCCGGTTGCGCCGAGCGTCTGGCGGTACATCTGGCCCAGCGTATCGATCAACTCGCGATCGGTCACTTGCAGGCCTTGGCCATGCAGAACCGCTGCGCCCAGTATGTAGAACGCAATCGTCGCGCCAGTATAAATGAGCATCGAGAGCGTGGCATCGGTGTGCAGCACGCGCAGCCATCCGAGCATGCGGCGCCGCCAGCCATCGGTGTCGTCCCTCACCCCGATGTGCCGGGCGTACCCTTTCTCCAGGCACCAGTACGGGTAGTAAATCAACTCGGACGCGCCGACTCCCGTGATGCCGAACGCGGCAAACGCGACGGTAAACGACGCCGGAAGCTGAAAGGTGAGCCCGTCGAGCAGTTGCGCCGACGACACGCGGTACGGGGTCCACTGCAGCGCGATCATCGCGACGATGGTGCTGAGCGTGAATGCCGCCACCATCAGCGTCGAACCGACTTCGACCACCTTGTATTTCCCAGTGACGAGCAGCAGCGCTCCTGACGCCGTGATGCCGACAAGGATCAGGTCGCGCGACACGTTGAAGTTCATTGTCTCGAAGATGAGGACACAGCCTCCAATCAGGCCAGCCACCTGAAACACCAGCCCCAGGTACATGAACAGCCAGAACCAGACGAGCCAGGACACCCGCAAGCGCGGCCCCGGCACGGAGTTCAGCGCCTCGAGCGTTGTGACGCGCTCGACGATCGCCAGCCTGGCAAGCTCGATTTGCACGAACACTTTGACGACGCACGCGAGGATGATGAACCACAGCATCGAGAAGCCCAGGGCGGCGCCCACCTTGGGCGTCACGATCAACTCCCCCGACCCCACGATGGCCGCGCTGATGATGAGACCCGGACCGAGGTGCGACGCGGTCCCGAGCCAATCTCGGGGCGGATCGAGCACGCTCCCGGGAAGCCGGGCACTACTTGACGAAGGCGCGTGCGTGCTCGAGCTCGGGGCGATTTGTGTCTGGTTCACTGGCTACCTGTAGCAGCTGTTTGTAGAGCGTGATCGCACGCGCGCGCTGTCCCGCTGCCTCCGCTGCCCGCGCTCCTCCGTAAAGACCGCGAAAACGGTTCGGCTCCTTCTTGATCGTCGCTTCGAACTCGACGAGCGCGTCTGCCGGCCGTTCGGCATCGAGCAGCATGTACCCCAGCAGCTCGCGCGCTGGTGCGAGCGGGCCAGGCGAGACCGCCGATTTATCGGTGGCGTCTTCCGCCGCCGCCGCGACGCGGAGCAGATCGATGCCACGGCTCTTGTCTCCGTCTGCGAAGGTGACCCATGCGATCGCGATCTGGCGCTGGATGTCGACCTGCTCGGCCCAGTACGCATCCGACATGGCCTTCAGAGCGTCACGAAGGACAGCAAGCTGATCGATATCAGCGGCTGCGGCCATGGGATTGCCGGCCCGCGCAGCGCCGAGGGCACGCGCGAAGTGAGTAATCGCGTCGGTATGCGGAAAAGTGGACTTTCGGACGGTCAGCGCGGCGGCTTCCGTCCAGGCGCCCCGTTCGAGCGCGTAGCGCGCGGGGATGGCCGCGGTGGCGAACACGCCGGCAACGCCGGGCGCCGCCGCTCCCGTCGCGTTCGGATCGAGACGTTGAGCCGCGGTACGCGCCTCGTCGGCTATGCGATGCGCCTCGGCATCCTTTGCAATCTGCAAGTACGCGTAGGCCTGGTAGTCCATCGCGTGCAGCGCCTCGGCGGTTGCATTTTCCTTGAGCGCAGCTTCCGCGGATCGCCGGTTGGTCTCGATCGATTCTTTCCACAAGCCGACGCGCGTGAAGGTATGGGACGGCATGTGCAGCGCGTGCGGCACAGACGGCGCAAGAGATGCATAGCTACGCGCCGCAGCGAGCGCCTTATCAGCCAGCGGCGGGTGGTCGTAGGCGTGGATGATGTAGTGCGCGAGGCCCGGGTGTTTCGGATGCTCCTTGAAGAGCGGCTCGAGAATGGCCGCGGCTTTCAACTGCTGCGAGTATTGTTTGTCGCTCGCGAGAGCGGTCTGATTTACCGCGAGCGCATGGAAAATCCGCGCTTCCATGTCACCAGGATTCGCGCGGACGACACGCTCCATCGCCTGTTCGTACGCAATGGTGCGCGCTCGCTGCGTCGACGCGTCGGCGCTGGTATAAAGCTCGGCAGTCGCGGCGATGAACGCGCGCTCGCGCGGCGTCGGCGAGCCAGTGGCCTGCGCCTTCTGAACGGCGGCCCGCCCAAGCTCGATCTGCTGCGGCGAGCGAAGTCCCGCAAACGGATTGCCCCAGCGGCTCAGCGCAATACCCCAGTGGGCCATCGCGCAGGATGGATCCTTCGCGGCGACCGCCTCGAACGCGGCGATTGCCTGCGCAAACCAGAAGGAATGCAGCAGCGCGACCGCGCGGTTGAAGTCGGGACGCAGGGCCGGCGCGCACGACGTGACGAAGCTCACGCGATCGCTGCCGACGTCGCCGTCGCCTGCCGAGTGATCGTGCTGCGCAAACACGGACACGCACACGACGAGCAGCAACGAGGCCGCAAGCCCAATAACCAGCTTCATACCAACCTCCTTCACGTGGAAGCTGCTTACGCTACCACATGCCGCGCAGCTTCCCCGCCACATTGACGCGGGCGTTGCTTGGCGCGAGCGCTTCCGGTGAATCCCCATTGTCCGGCCAGGTGATCGCGTCGAGCCTGGACACGACCCCTTTGGTCAGGAACCTGCTTCGCGCGCCGTAGACGTGGCGGTCGCCGTGCTTCGGCTGGTTGGCGACGAAGTATTTCAGCGGAGCGATGAGATGAAGGTCGTTTTTCGCCCGCGTCATCGCGACATAGAGCAGACGACGTTCCTCTTCAATCTGTTCCGACTTGCCGGTCGAGAACTCCGATGGAAAATTGCCGTCGGCGACGTTCAGGATGTAGACGGCGTCCCACTCCTGGCCTTTCGCCGAGTGGACGGTCGACAACACGAGGTAGTCCTCGTCGAGATACGGGGTGCCTGACAGATCGCCGGTAACCGCCGGAGGATCCAGCGCCAGCTCTGCAAGAAACTGATCGCGCGTGGCGAACTGCTGCGCCAGCCGCTCGAGCTGAATCAGATCGCCCAGGCGCACCTGCGCCGACTCGTAAATTCGCTCGAGATGCGGCTCGAACCACTCGCGTGTGCGGGTGACCTGTCCCTGCCACGGTCCGTCGGTCACGGCGAGGCCGACCATCAGCTCGGCAAACGGATCCCAGACTTCTGCGAGGGATGAGGGCGGGCTGAAATCTCGAAAGGCATTCCATGAAAAGCCGGCCCGCTCGAATCGCGCGACGAACTGCTCTGCCGTCGAGGGTCCCATTCCCGGCAGCAGCTGCAACGCGCGAAATGCCGCGATGCGGTTCTTCGGGTTGTCGGCCCAACGCAGCACCGCGAGCATGTCCTTCACGTGCGCGGCTTCGAGAAACTTCAGGCCGCCATACTTCACGAAGGGAATGTTGCGGCGCGTCAGCTCGAGCTCGAGCGTGTCGCTGTGATGCGAGCTGCGAAAGAGGACGGCCTGACGCTTGAGCGGGACACCGCTCTCGCGGGTTTCCAGAATGCGGGCGACGACATATTCCGCCTGGGCCTGGTCGTCCGAGACCGTGACGTAGTGCGGTGGATGTCCGGCCCCCTTCGTCGTCCGCAGGACCTTGCGGTACTGCCGCCCGCCTTCGGCCATCAACGCGTTCGCCGCATCGAGCACACCCTGCGTCGATCGGTAGTTGTCTTCGAGGGTGATGACCGACGCTGGTCGCCCATTGTCCGGCTGGTATTGTTCCGGAAACCCAAGGATGTTGTCGACTGTCGCGGCTCGAAACGAATAAATCGCCTGCGCATCGTCGCCGACAACGGTGACGCCCTCACCGTGCGGCCGCAATCGCTTCAGGATTTCTGCCTGCAACACGTTCGTGTCCTGGTATTCGTCGACGAGGATGTGATCGAACTGACTGCTGATATCTGCCGCGAGCCGATCGTCGCTCATCATCGTGTGCCAGTACAACAACAGGTCGTCGTAGTCGAGCGCCTGATTGACGAGCTTTTTCTCCACATACGCCCGGTAGAGCCGGGTAAGCTGCGTTTCCCATTCGGCGCACCAGGGGAACAGTCCGTCGAGTGTTTCGGCCAGCGGGCGCTGCGTGTTGACGCGATGCGAGTAAATCGCGAGGCACGTGTCTTTCCGCGGAAAGCGCTTCTCCGCCTTCGAAAACCCGAGCTCGTGCCGCAGCACGTCCATGAGATCGGCGGCGTCTCCGCGGTCGAGCACGCTGAAACTCGTGTCCAGGCCGACAGCGGCGGCGTGGCGGCGAATCAAGCGGTTGGCGATCGAGTGAAACGTGCCGGACCATGGGATGCGGACGGGGTCTGACCCCCGCGTCGGTACGGGGGTCAGACCCCGCATTTCGCCTACGATGCGTTGAGTGCGGCGTGTCATCTCGAGCGCCGCACGCCGCGTGAAGGTGAGAAGGAGAATGCGTTCAGGCCGTGCGCCCGACAGCACCAGATGCGCCACACGATGCGCCAGCGTATTCGTCTTGCCTGTCCCGGCGCCCGCGATAATCAGCAACGGGCCGGGTCCGAACTGCGCGGCCTCCTGTTGCTTCGGGTTCAACGTGTCGATCGAGGATGCCAATGGCACCGCGCAACTATACCGCGGCTTTCGCCCTTTTCTTCGCCCCCTGCAATCTTCTATCGACCAATGTAGACGGTTAGAGTTCTCGAAGCGCCACAGGAATCGGCAACCGCGCAGCGCGGATGGCGGGGAACAGCCCGCCGACCAAACCCATCAGCAACGCATAAAACAAACCCATCGCGAGCAGCTCCGGGGTGACGCGAAAAGCGAAGGCGACCTGGCTGAACGTCTGAAAGTTCATCGTGGACGTTTGGTACCCGTTGAACGCCAGGTATGCCGCGGCGCCTCCGATCGTGCCGCCGATCAACCCGAGCACCATCGACTCGGCGAGAACCGACACCAGCACCGAGCCGGTGTTGAAACCGAGCGCGCGCAGCGTCGCGATTTCGCGGGCGCGTGTGGCGACGGCCGTGTACATCGTGAGAATCGCGCCAAACACCGCGCCGATTCCCATGAGCGCCGCGATGCCGAATCCGATCGTGCGTATCAATCGCGTCAGCGCCTGCGATTGCGAGGCGTAGTACTCGTTCTCGCGGCGGATCGACACGTTCAACTGCGGATTCGACGTGAGCCAGTCGCGAAACGCGTCGTAGGACTCGCGCGATTCGAGCCGCGCGAGCAGGGATTGGTATGTGTTGCCGCGGCGATAGGCACCCTGGAGCGTGCGCGACGTCGATCCATATCTCGGTCTCCGCCACTCCTCCGTCGGATTCAAAAATGCCGACGACCTCCCACCGGTTCTGGCCGGAGACGACCGTGTCGCCGACGTTGAGGTTGACGAACTGCCCCTTCGCGGCCCTGCCGGCTACCACCTCATTAGTGCCGAACTTGAACATCCGCCCTTCGACGATGGAGAACTCGCTTCGGAGCGGAATGCTCTCCGGACCGATCCCCCGCACCGGAACGTTCGCCGGAGCGTCTGGCGACGCGATCTTGGGCAGGTCGATGATGACGACCAATTCCGCGGCGGCGAGCGGTGTCTGTCCGTCACGCCTGACGCCCGGAGCCTGCTTGATGACATCGACATCCTCGCCGCTGAGTCCGCTGGTCATTTCGGTGTCGGCGCCGCTGCGCATGACGAGCGCGCGATCCGGAGAGCCCGACGATTGCATCGCTGCGGCGAAACCGGCGGCAATCGAGAGCACCGAGACGAAGACGACGACGACGCCCGCGATGCCGACGATCGCGACGCCCGACGAGCTCAGCCGCTGGGGAATGGTGCGAACGTTCAGTGCGAGGACCGCAAATGTCTGTCTGATCCACTGCATCGTTATGTGCGCCTCAGCGCGTCTGTGATCTTCAGCCGCATCGCCGCCATCGCCGGCATCAGGCCTGCGAGTATTCCGATCAATGCCATGAGTCCGATGCCCAACATAACGTCGCGGGGTGGCAGCATGAAGATCGGCAGCATCCCATTGGTCGGATCGCCCCCTTGCACGAACAGCCAGGCGAGCCCGAGGCCGATCAGGCCCCCAGTGAAGGCGATGAATAGAGACTCGGCGAGGACAAGCGTCAGGATCATCGGGCCAGAGAAGCCGAGGGTCTTCAGTACCGCGAGCTCGCTCGTGCGCTCCCGCACCGATTGCGCCATCGTGCTGGCCGCGACCAGGCCGAACATGACCAGCACCGTCGAAGAAATGGCGACCATAATGCTTCCGATGTCGCCGATCTGTTTGGCAAAGCCTTCGATAAACCCCTTCTCGGTGGTGGTCTTCGTTTCCGCGGCCGAGTTGGCGAACATCTCGTCGAACGTGCGGCTGAGATCGACCGCCTGCGCGGGGTCGGAGATCTTGACGACGTACCATCCGACCTGACCCTCGCCGCGCAAGCGGTTCTCGTCGAGGTAATCGTAGCGGAAGAACATCTGTGTCTTGTCGACCGCATCGCCGCCATCGTAAATACCGGCGATGTTGAACTCCCAGGTAGTCCCGCCCCCTTTCGGCAGCCAGATGGCCGCCGTCAGCGGCACGCGGTCTCCAATTTTCCAACCGAAACGCTCGGCGAGATCGCGGCCGACGATCGCTCCCTGCCTGTCGTTGCGCCATGCTTGAATCTGCTCGGGCGGAAGGGTGAACTCCGGATAGATCTTCAAAAACGGCTCGGGCTCGACGGCGATGTTTGCGAAGAAATTCGACGGGTCCTGATAGATGCCGCCGAACCACGTCTGATGTGACGCCACCTCCACGCCTTTCGTCTGCTGCAGGCGCGTCTGGTATGACACCGGCAGCGGCATGATGAGGCTGACTTTGTGGATCAGCACCAGCCGATCCGCGCCGGCAATCTCAACCCCGAACGCGAACGAGTATCGGATTGTCATCAGGATGCCGAACAGCACGAAGGCGATGAAGATCGACAGCAGCGTGAAGACAGTGCGGAACTTCCGCCGCCAGATGTTCTTCCAGACGAGCGGGAGAAATTTCATGCCTCGTCCCTCGTCAAGACACCCTTCTCGAGATGAATCGTACGCTGCGCGCGCTCGGCCGCGCGCGGATCGTGCGTCACCATGACGATCGTCTTACCGTGGTCGCGGTTGAGAGATTGCAGGAGGTCGAGAATCTCGTCGCCTGCCTTGCGATCGAGATCCCCCGTGGGCTCGTCGCACAACAGCAGCGTCGGGTCGGTCACGATGGCGCGTGCGATGCCGACGCGCTGCTCCTGGCCGCCAGAGAGCTGCCGCGGATAGTGCTTCGCGCGCTCGGCGAGGCCGACCACTTTCAGCGCGATGCCCGCCCGTTTTCGCCGTTCAGATTTCGACAGCTTGGTGAGCAGCAGCGGCAGCTCGACGTTTTTCTCGGCCGTCAGAACGGGGAGAAGGTTGTAGAGCTGAAACACGAACCCGATGTTCTGCGCGCGCCACTTCGACAGTTGGCTGCCGCTCAGCGAGCTGACCGGCACGCCGTTAACGTCGATGGCCCCGCCGGTCGGCGTGTCCAGCCCGCCAATCAGATTCAGGAGCGTCGTCTTGCCGGACCCCGACGGTCCCATCAGCGCCAGGAAGTCTCCCTTTGGGATTTCCAGGTTGACGCCTTTGAGGACGTCGATGCGCTCGCTGCCTCTGGTGAAGTGTTTGTGGACGTCCTGGACGCGAACAAGTTCATTCATAGTTGTTTCCACGGCTGACCTGAAGGTCGGCACTACAGCCGGCACAGCGCCGGCGGCCGTCGTAGTGCTGGCTTTCAGGCCAGCCCTACTATCGACTCACGACGAGCGCTCCCGCTGAAAGTTCGGCGGGAGGCGAGACGACCACGCGATCGCCTGGGTTGAGGCCCGCGATCACTTCGACCCGCTCGCCGTCAGTCCCTCCAGTCGTAATGGCCCGTCTGTCGACGCGATCGTTGACGACGACGAACACATAGGACTGTTTGCCGTCGGTCTTGATCGCTGCCTTGGGCGTCAGCGTGACCGGCTGCGCGGCGGGAGCCGTGTCTTCGTTCTCGCGGAGGAACGTCACCTTGACACCCATGTCGGGCAGAATGCGCGGATCGAGTTGCATGAATGCGATCCGGACCAGCACCGTGGCCTTCTGACGGTCTGCCGACGGGATCGTCGTGATGACGCGCGCCGGAATCTGCCAATCCGGATACGCATCCAGCACGGCGGTCACTCCTTGTTCTGGTTTCACACGATTGATGTAGCTTTCGTTGACATCGACTTCGATCTCGAGCGAGGCCATGTCGACGATCGTGCCGATACCGGTCCTCGTAAACCCGCCGCCTGCGGACACAGGCGAAACCATCTCGCCGGGCTGCGCATCCTTCGAGATCACAACCCCTGCAAAGGGCGCGCGGATAACAGTGCTGTCGAGATTGGTCTGTTCCAACGCGATCTGTCGCTCGGCCACCCGCACCTGCTCGCGCGCGGCGCGGATGCGTGCCTCGAGTGAGTCAACCGCGGCACGCGCCGCGTCGACTTCTGCGGCCGTCGAGTAGCCCACTCCGACGAGTTTGCTGATGCGGTCGAGGTTGATCCGCGCCTCGTTGAGGCGTACCTCGCTTTCGTTGACGTTCCTGCGGGCGGCTTCCGCCTGCGCCTCGGCCAGCGCCACCGAGGCACTTTGCGTCTCAGCGTCCAGCCGCGCGAGGACCTGGCCCTGGCGGACCGCCATGCCCTCCTCGATGTTGACCTCTATCACTTTGCCTGTGATCTTCGACGAGACGGTTGCCCGCCGGCGGGCCGTGACGTATCCCGTCGCATTCAGGACAGCCGCCTGCGTTCCTGCCTGACGCGAGGACACTGTAGCGGTTTCAACCTCGACGGGGCGCTCGCGGCTGAACCACCACCACGCGCCGCCGCCAGCCCCAATGAGAAACACGGCGAGCACGAGCCACACGACCCACCGGCGGCGCGGCTGGATGTCTGGTTCACGTTCGAGACGGAGCGCTGCGAGGTCGTTCTTAAGGTCTGCCATCAAAGCGTTGCGAGCGGGACTGTTTGGCGTCTTATATGCTAGCGCATGACTGTAGGCAGTCATGTCATCAGCGTTTATCTTCGATATCGACGGCACGCTCATCGATTCGGTCGACCTTCACGCCGAGGCGTGGCAGGAAACCCTGGCACATTTCGGGCTCGATGTGCCCTATCTGGCTGTCCGCTCGCAGATCGGGAAGGGCGGCGACCAGCTACTGCCGGTGTTCGTGCCCGCCGATCTCCTCGAACGGCTCGGTACGCACATCGAAGAGTACCGGGGCGACCTGTTCAAGCGTGAGTACCTGCCGCGTATCAAGCCGTTCCCTCGCGTGCGGGATCTGTTCCTGCGCATCAGGGCTGACGGGCATCGGATCTCGCTGGCCTCGTCAGCCAACGAGCAGGAAGTGGCCAGCTACAAGAGCCTGGCGAATGTCGCCGACCTCATCGACGCCGAGACGTCGAGCACCGATGTGGATTGCTCGAAGCCGTGTCCCGATGTGTTCGAAGTCGCGCTCGAGAAGCTCGAAGTCGAGCCGGACAAGGCGATCGTCATCGGCGATACGCCGTACGACGCGATTGCGGCCCGCCGCGCGGGCCTCAGGACAGTGTGCGTGTTGTGCGGCGGCTTTCCTGAAGATGACCTGCGTGGGGCAGGCTGCATCGGAATCTATCGCGATCCCGCGGACCTGCTCGATCACTACGGCGAGCTGCAAAGCCTCGTCAGGCCCGCCCGGCAAATTCCCGGGTCTCGGTATGAACGCGGACCTTCTCGCCCTGCTTGATGAAGAGCGGCACCTGAATCTCGAGGCCTGACTCGAGAACGGCGGTTTTCGTCACGCTTCCGCTCGCCGTGTTGCCGCGGACGCCTTCCTCTGTTTCGCGCACCGCCATCTCGACATGCGGCGGAAACTGCACGCCGATCGGGTGGCCGTTGAACTTCTGCACCTGCACGACGAGGTTGTCGATAAGCAGGAGGCGGTCGTCGCCGAGCAGCTCAGGCCGCAGCGTCAGCGTGTCGAACGATTCCTGATCCATGAAATTCAGGCCCGCGCTGTCGGCGTACAGGTACGCGGCGTCGACCATGATGAGATCGGGCTCGCCGAACTTCTCGGCGGCCTTGAAGGTCTTGTCGAAGACAGCGCGCGTCACCAGGTTACGCATCTTGATGCGCACCAGGGTCTGCCCGCCACGGGCGGTCGGTCGCGACACTTCGACGTCGAGGACGTGATAGGGCGCGCCTTCGTACTCGAAGAACATTTTCCGCTTGATGTCGATTGCTTCGATGAGCGATGCCATGCAGAGAATTCTATCCTTTGACCTGCCACCCCTTCTTCATGAGGTGGTCCCGCACCCGATCCCGCAGATCGCCCTGGAGCTCGACGGTATTTTCAGCCACAGCTCCGCCTGTGCCACATGCGCGCTTCAGCTCCTGCGAAAGCTCTTTCAGGAAGGTAGCGTTGTTCGGCAGATCGTACACGACGGTGACGGTTTTGCCACCGCGGCCTTTCTTTTCCATGCGTAGCTTGGCCACGATCTGCCCCGGAACGGACTCTGTGCCGGCCTTGCTGCTGCATTTGCAATCCTTTACCGGCCATCCGCAACCAGGACACATCTTGCCGACGCCGGTGGAGTAGACGATCCGCCCTTCAGCCATACGCCACAAGTATGCGGCCTTCGCCGTGGCTCTGGCGAGAACGGTGCTAGGATTTGCGCCATGAATACACCAGCCACCGCGGCACCGAGGGATCTCATCGGGTTCCTGGACTTCTACCTGGTGAAGCAGGCGCCGTTTCAGATTCCGGACGGAGGCCGCGAATGGATCGTGAAGTTCGGGCCGTGGATTACGGTCGTGCTGTTGATTCTGACGCTGCCGATCCTGCTGTTTGCTCTCGGCCTCGGCGCAATTCTGATCCCGTTCGGCGGCGTCGGCTACGCGTCGGGGTTCGGAGTGCTCACGCTCTTCGTCATCGTCGAATTGGGCCTGATGATCGCCGCGCTGCCCGGGCTCTTCGCGCGCAAGATGGCGGGATGGCAGCTGCTCTTCTACTCGCAGCTCGTGAGCATCGCTTACAACATTCTGAGCGGACATATCGTTTCTGGATTGCTGTTCGGGCTGATCTCGCTCTACATCCTCTTTCAGGTGCGGCCGTTGTATCACCAGTGAAACTGGAAACTGGAAACTGGAAACTGAAATCTGGAATCTCGAAACTAGAAACTGGAATCTAGAATGTAGAACCTGGGCTGAGAGCTGACAGCCGATAGCTGAGAGCTAGAATGCGTGTGCGTTTCTGGGGAGTGCGTGGTTCGGTGCCGTGGGCCACGCGAGACTCTATCGGTCATGGCTGCAATACGCCGTGCGTCGAGATTATCGACGATCCGAGCGGCCGCCGCTTAATCCTCGACGCAGGATCCGGCATTGTCGGCGTGGGCGCGACGCTCGAGGCGGTGACACCGATTCCCATCGTACTGACCCACTATCACTGGGATCACGTTCAGGGACTGCCATTCTTCGCACCGCTGTATCGGCGCGGCGCCGCGGTCACGGTCTGGGCACCCGCACTCGGCCGGCAGTTCACCGATATGGAAACGATGTTCGAATCGCCATTTTTTCCGGTGCCGTACGATCGGCTGCCGTCGCGTCCGGCGGTCAGGATGAACGGAACAGCGAGCGTCGACATCAATGGGTTCACTGTGTCCGCGCAACTGCTGCATCATCCCGGCGGTTCGTTCGCCTATCGGATCGCGGGAGCGGAAGGCGATCTCGTGTATGCGACCGACCACGAGTTTGGAAACGCGGACATCGATCTCGCGCTCGCGCATTTTTCGCGCGGCGCCCGGGTGATGATTCTCGATTCGCATTTCACGCCTGGGGAAACGCCCGCGCATAGAGGATGGGGACACAGTGACTGGTCGCAGTGCGCGCATTTTGCTGCGCGCTGCGGCGCCAGTCAGCTGTGGCTGTTCCATCACAAACCCGGCAGGCCGGACGAGGAAATGTCACAGCTGGAATTCGCGGCTCAAGAGGTGTTCGAGAATACCCGCGCCGCTAAAGAGGGAGTGACCTTTGAGCTCTAACGAAAAAGGAAATACGAAAAACGAAAAGCGAATCTTTGCGCCGGTAGTGGCTGCCTTGCTGGTGCTTGCAGTCGGAGCCCTGCAGCCGGCGTCGAGAGCCCAGGCGCCAACCGAGCGCTGGGTCGGTTCGTGGTCAACGGCGCTTGTCGGGCGGCCGCAGACTCCACCACTTCCGGGGCCACCCGCCCCTGCCCCGTTCATGCCCAACGCATGTCCGGCCCCTGCCGCGCCGGCAACTGCGCCGCCCGTACCTCCGCCCGGCGTGACGTTCGCGCCTCCGCCGTTCCTACACTTCACGAACCAGACGCTGCGGCAGATTGTCCGTACGAGCTTGGGAGGATCGCGACTGCGTGCGGTGCTGAGCAATGCCTTCGGCAGCGCGCCCCTCACCATCGGCGCTGCCCACATCGCGCTTCGCGAGAGCGACGAAGGGATTCGAGCGGGGCAGGGCCGGCCTTTAACGTTCAGCGGCAGAAGCAGTATCACCATTCCAGCGAACGCAATTGTCTACAGCGATCCGGTTGCGTTGACGGTGCCGCCGTTATCCGATCTTGCTGTCGATGTGTATCTGCCAGGCACCACGAATACGCCGGCACTGCTTGCAATGCACAACTCGGCGTTCCAGACCTCCTACATCTCTGAGACCGGCAACCACGCCGGCGCGCCGAAGCTGCCCGCGGTTGCAACGACGCGCAGCTGGTTCCTTTTGTCGCGCGTTGAAGTCGACGCGCCGGACGCCTCGGGAGTCGTCGTGGCATTCGGAGACTCGATCACCGACGGCGCCGCGTCGACAGCCGATACAAACAACCGGTGGCCGGACGTCCTCGCCCGGCGCCTTCTCGGTTCGGCGACACCTATCAAGGTTGGTGTTCTCAACGCCGGGATCGGCGGCAATCGTGTCGTCAGCGAAGGCACCTACGGCTCAGGAATCAACGCGCTCGCACGCTTCGAGGTCGACGCACTCAGCCACCCAGGCGTGACGCACATCATCGTCATGGAGGGGATCAACGACATCGGCAACGCGCGGCAGAATCCCATGCCCACCGCGCAGGACCTCATCGCCGCTCATACGCAGTTGATCGTGCGGGCTCACGCCAGGGGAGTGAAGATTCTCGGCGCGACGCTGACGCCCTTCTGGGGTGCCGGATATTACACGGACGCCGGCGAAGCGAAGCGCCAGGCGCTGAACGAGTGGATCCGAACGAGCAAGGCCTATGACGGCGTGGTCGATTTCGACAAGGCGACCCGCGACCCGAACGATCCGAAGAAGTTGCTGGCGGCCTACGACTCCTGCGACCACCTGCACCCGAGCGACGCGGGGTACAAGGCGATGGGCGAAGCGATCGACTTGAGCTTGTTCCGTAATTAGGGGTCAGACCCTCTTTTTTCGTTTTTCGTAAAACGTACCCGCGTGAATCAGAACCACTTACGAAAAACGAAAAAAGAGGGTCTGACCCCTCTGCCGGAGGACATTGAAGACTACCGCGACGAACGGTGGTGTCGCGAAGAGGCGCGTCGCATTGAGAGCGTTCTCGACGCGGAGCGATTCGTCGAAGACGTAGGGTTTGCGTCAGGCTTCGTTGATTCTCGCCGGCCGGGTCCCTCCCTTTACGTCGCGGTGTGCGGACGCCGTGATGCCGTGCTGCCGCGCAATGTCCAGAAAGACCCGGAGACCGCGCTGACGTGGGAATTGAAGGACGAGATCATTGGGCGCGGCAAGGTGTATTACGCCAAGCTCGCGCGCGGCCGGCCGATGTTCCTTGCCCCGCGCATGATTCAGTATTTCCACGCCGTCTGGGGCCTCCGCCGATCCGACGAGCACCGGCGTCTCGGCACACACGCGCGTGCCGTCCTGAACGCGCTCCGCAAAGAGTGGGAAATGGGCACTGCCGACTTGCGCGAGGAGTCAGGCGTGAAGGACAGGGCGGCATTTACGCGAGCGCTCGACGAGCTGCAATCTGCGATGATCGTCATTCCGACGGCCGCTGTGTATGCCCCGAAGTTCACCTACATCTGGTCGCTCGGGATCGATCGGTTTCCCGGCGAGCTGCGCAGGCGGGTCAGTCGTGAAACGGCGCTGCGGGAGATCGCGCGGGGCTTTCTGGCCGGAGCGGGCCTGACGATTCCCGGTGAACTGTCGCGCGTGACGGGCTTGTCGCGTGCCGACGCTGGCCGCGGGAACCTCGCGTTGGTCGCGGAGGGATACGCGACGATGCTCGAGCGTGGCGTGTATCGATTGGCCGAAAACCGCGCACGTTAAATCCGTATCCGTTGCGGCTCAGCGGATGGCCGCCTATATTACACATTGGTGCGAAAAGCGGCGGCGGGATTACTGATAGGGGTGTGCGCCGCGGCCATCGTGCTGGCGCTTACCAACCTCGGGGCGTTCCAGACCGTCGAGCTCAAGACGTACGACTGGCGGCTGGCGCGCACGGCTGATCCTTCGACCGCACGCAAAGACATCGCACTCGTAGAAATTGATGAGTATTCGCTTCGAAATCTACAGCAGCATGCCGGCAGATGGCCATGGCCCCGCGTCGTGCATGCGAGCCTCATCGACTATCTCAATCGCGGCAAGCCGAAGCTGATTGTGTATGACGTCCTGTTCGCCGACGAGGACTTGCGCGTTGGATTCCCATATGGCGGCGATACATGGTCGGGGCCCGAATCGGACAAGGCCCTCGCAGATACGATCAAAAAAGCCGGAAATGTGGTCCTCCTCGCCGACGCGACCTTCGCCGGCGAAACCACTGACAAGCAGACGCTGCCGGATCAGGGGTATCGGATCAACGTTCCAGGTGTCCTCGAACGACGCGTGGTATTTCCCCCGGCGGGCGCGCTGTCCGGGGCGGCGGCGGCGCTAGGCCACAATTTTCTGAGCCTCGACCCGGATGGACCGGTGCGTCACGTCGTGCCGTTCGTCAGAACCGGCGACCACGCCATGCCGTCGCTCGGCTTGTCGGCGGCGCTGCGCGCGTCTGGTCTCAACCCGTCTGCGGTGCGCATCGACGGACGGTCGCTAATCGCGGGCGATCGGCTGATGCCGCTCGAAATGCGGAGGGTGAATACCGAGGGAGGCGTCACGGAGATGCTCTGGGGTCTCATCCATTTTCGAGGCCCGGCGTTTCTCGCCGACATGAAGCGGCGTCCGTACCCGCACCATTCATTCTTTGACTTGCTGTTTTCGGAAGAGCAGCTTCTGGCGGAACAGAAACCTGACATCGATCCGGCGGTCTTCAGGGACAAGATTGTGTTCGTCGGGGTCACCGCTGCTGGCTTGTTCGATGTCTTCGAAACGCCGTTCGCAGGCGGACTGATGCCTGGCATTCAGATCCATGCGTCCGTCGCCGACGATTTCCTTTCGAATCGTGTCATGCGGCCCGAGTCGCGCGGCGTACGATTCGCGCTGGTTGTCGCGCTCGCGCTTCTGGTCGGCCTGATCTCGGCGCTTGTACCGGCGTGGTGGGCCGCCGCCATTGTTGCCGCGATCGTTACTGGGTTTGCATTTGTCGCCACACGGCAGTTTGCTGCCGGCAACTGGATCAACATGACGCAGCCGACGCTCGCGGCTTCCGTCGCGTTGTTTGGGGGCGTCGGCTATCAGTATTTCTTCGAAGGACGCGAGAAGCGGAAAATGAAGCGCTTGTTCGGCCAGTACGTATCCAAGGACGTCTACGAGCAGCTTGTTGCGAATCCGGACCTGGCGCGCCTTGGCGGGCAGCGGCGGCAGATGACCGTGCTCTTCTCCGACATCCGCGGATTTACAACTGTGTCGGAGAAGGGGCAGCCGGAAGAGATCGTTGCCATCCTCAATGAGTACTTCTCGCGCATGGTCGCGATTGTGTTCGAGCACAAGGGCACGCTCGATAAGTTCGTCGGTGACATGGTGATGGCGCTCTTTGGCGCGCCGCTCGACGATCCGAACCACGCCGAGCACGCCGTCGACGCAGCGCTCGAGATGATTCGCGAGCTCAACCGACTGAATGAAAAGTGGGCGAGCGAGGGAAGGCCCGCGCTCGATATCGGGATCGGCGTCAGTACAGGCCCGATGATCGCGGGAAACATCGGGTCGGAAGCGATCATGAGCTATACGGTCATCGGCGACGCGGTGAACCTGGGCGCGCGCCTCGAATCACTGAACAAGGAGTACGGCACACGCACTATCATCAGCGAGGCTACGCGCGATGCCCTGCCCGACCGATACGTGCTTCGACCGCTCGGCGAGGTCATCGTGAAGGGCAAGACCAGACCGGTCGCGATTTTCGAGGTGAAGGAGAACCAGGCATGAGAGTGTGGATCATCACCCTCGCGCTTCTCGCCGTCAGCACTCCCGCCTTCGCCCAGCTCGGCGGTATCGGGCGGCGTATCCAGGAGGCTCAGGAGCGCAAGCAGCAGTTCGATGACTTGAACATTACGGAGGAAGAGGAAAACAAAATTGGCGCCGACGTGAGCGCGAAAATCCGCACGCGCTTTGGCGTCGCGCAGGACGCCGCGGTGCACAAATACGTGACGCTCGTCGGCACGACGCTGACCGACCAGTCGACCCGCGCGAAGCTGCCGTGGACGTTCATCGTGCTCGACACCGATGGCGTCAACGCGTTTGCCGCGCCGGGCGGCTTCGTCCATATCACTCGCGGGGCGCTTGCGCTCGTCAAGTCCGAAGCCGAGCTGGCCGGGGTTCTGGGACACGAGATTGCGCACGTCGTCCAGAAGCACACTGTGAATGCCATTCGAAAGGCCAAGGGCGTACAGATTGGCACCAGCGAGACGTCGTCGAATCGCGGCGCATTCATCGGCGCGCTCGCGAATCGCGCCTATGACATGGTGCTGGAGAACTCGTTCGATCGCGGCGACGAGCTCGATGCCGACAAGGAGGGCATTCTCCTGGTGCAGAAGGCGGGCTACGCCGGCACCGGCCTGTCAGAGTTTCTCGCCCGGCTCTCTGAGCGCAACAAGGCTCAGGCAGAAAAGAACGGGCTGTTCGCATCGCATCCAGAGACGCAGGAGCGTATCGCCAAGGTGAAGCAGCTGGCGGCATCGAAGACAGGCGCGGTCGTTGCCGCGCGCTACACGGCGACCATCAAGTACCCGCCGACCGATCTCACTGACGTTGCGACCGTTGTCGAGGGATCCGCGGGGCTGGCCGGCGCCAAGCCGCCGCCGCCGTCGAAGCCCGAAGAGAAAAAGGCAGAAGAGAAGAAGAAGGGGTTTGGCCTCGGCAGCCTCACGAAGTCGACGACCGCGGGCAAGAACGAACAGCAGGTGTCGGCCTCCGGAGGGGCACGGGGAGTGGGCGCCGATCGTATGGCGAAAGGGGGCGACAACCCGAGCCCAGTCAAAGTCGCAATCTCGCCAGCAGAGACCGCTGCCTTCAGGAAGGGAATCGTCTAGTTCCGCGTGCCGGTCAGCGTGATCGTCGGCCTCGCGCTTCTGTTGACGTCGCTCGGCATTCGCCGGGCGACGATCAACCGGCACATCCGCGGCCGACTGTTCCTCTCTGCCGTGCTGTTCGCCGCCTACACCGTGTCGGCGGGCAGCCTCCATTGGCTCTCAGTTCCCGACGACACCCGGCAAACGCTCGAGGCCGTCAACTGGCTGTTGATAGTCTTCGGCGTCATCAATCTCGTCGTTGCGCTGACCATCAATCCCTGGCGCGTCGACCGGATTCCCGAGCGTTTTCCAAACATCGTCCAGGACACGATCGTTATCGCCTTGTTCGCGCTCGTCGCGACGCTGATTCTCCGCGATCGCGTGATGGCGACGACAGCGGTTGGCGCGGTCGTCATCGGTCTGGCGCTACAGGACACCCTCGGCAATCTGTTCGCGGGTCTCGCCATTCAGGTCGAGAAGCCGTTCCGTGTGGGTGATTGGGTGACGATCGGCGGACAGGATGGGATGGTGAGCGAGATTACCTGGCGCGCGACGAAGGTGCGCACGAGAGCCGGCAATTTCGTTGTCGTGCCGAACAGCGTTCTCGCGAAGGATACGATTCTCAATTATTCCGAACCGATGCGATCGCTGCGTCTGCACGTAGACGTTGGAGCGAGCTATGAGGTGGCGCCGAACGTCGTGAAGAACGTCATCCGCCAGGCATTGCAGAACGGGCCAGAGATCCTTCCAGCCCCCGCGCCCCAGGTGCGGCTCGTCGATTTCGGGGCTTCAGCGATCGTGTATCGCGTCCACTTCTGGGTGGCTGATTTCGAGGCCGAGGAGCGTGTGAATGATGTGGTGCGGTCGCTCATTTATTACGCGTTCAAGCGCAACAACATCACCATTCCGTATCCGATTCAGGTCGAGATGTCTGCCGAAGAGGGAAGTCTGGAGCCAATCAGAACTACCGTTCCGGCCGACGCGTTCGGCAGCGTTGCGCTGTTCTCGTCGCTCTCGGACGACGAGCGCGCCGCGCTGCTTGTCGTCGCAAAACCGGTTCGGTACGCGGCAGGTGAAGCCATCGTGAGACAGGGCGAAGCCGGCATGTCGCTGTTCGTGGTCGTTCGCGGCGAGGCGTCGGTGACGCTCGCAGCAACGGATGGCGAAGTGGCCCGGCTGCGAAGCGGCGATCTGTTCGGCGAGATGTCACTGCTCACCGGCGAACCGCGAACGGCTACGGTGTCCGCTGTCGATGACTGCGATCTTGTTGAAATCGACGCAGAGGGCTTCCGCGCGGTGGTGATGGCGAACCCATCCGTGCTCGAACGCGTGACGACCGTCACGGCCGCGCGCCGCGAGGAGCTCGATCGACACCGCGAAACGCACACGGCGACGGCGTCGCCGACCGAAGTGCGCCGCTCTCTCCTCGAACGCGTCCGCCACTTCCTGCGCCTCTAAGCAATCTGAATTGCCAGATTGGAAGAATACTCGTCGAAATCCGCGGATTCGTGAATCTTCAATCGCCCACGATCTTACAACCTGCCAATCTTCCATGCCTGTATACTGATCCAACCCCCCAGATTACGCGCGCCTGCGATCGAAGGATTGATGCTTTCAGCCGCAGGGCTATCCCCGGCATCAGAGTCGCTCGCGTTCGCGGCTTTAGCTGGCGTGTGTGTCTTTGTCGCGCTTCTCACCGTGTGGGCAGTGCGGACAGTCAGGCGCGAGCGAGCCGGCCGTGTGGCCGCCGAGCGGGCTACTGCGCAGTCTCATCGACTGGCGCAAACCAGCGCGGCCTTCGGTAACGCCAGTACCTCGACAGACGCGATCGCAACGGCGATTCATGAGCCGCTGCACTGGCTCCGAGCCGGCTTCGGCGTGTTTTTTCTGTTGTCCGATGACCGGCAGCACCTCACCGTGGCTCGCGCCGTGGGCTACCGGCTCGACCACCGCGAATCATGGAAGATCGACGAGTGGGGCGCCGATTCGCCCTTCGCCGAGGCGCTGCGGCGCCTGGCGCCTATCGTCATCAAGTCTGCCGAGAGCCGGCCGTCGAGTTACGACACCTGGTCGAAGGGTGGGCCGTGGAAGGACCACGAGGCCGCGCTCGTGCTCCCGATCGCGGCCGATCGACATGTCATCGGATTCCTGCAGATCGACTTCGATGCGCCCCGCGAGTTTTCCACCGACGATCACGAGTTCATCGACATGCTCTGCTCGCGAACCGCGCAGACGCTCCAGCGCATGTGGTGGTATGAGTCAGTCGAGCAGGCTCGCGACGACGCCGAAAGCCTGAAGCAGCGGGCGGATGTCGAGCTGGCGGAGCGCCAGAAAACCGAGGTCGCGCTGCGCGCGAGCGAAACGCGCTATCGCGCGCTCGCGACCAGAACGACACGCCTCCATGCACTCACGGCCGGCTTGTCCGAGGCGGCCAGCGTGGTGGCCGTGACCCGGGTGATCGTCGAGCAGGCGCCTCTCGCCGTCGGCGCAAGCGAAGCCGAACTGAAGCTGCTCGGCAACGACCGATCCGAATTCGACGCCGGCTTCTGTGCGGCCGATGCGCTCGAGACGAAGAAGCCGGTGTTTGCGGGTTCGCTTGGCGAACTGCAGGAGAAGTATTGGCGATCCGCATCGCGGGCCGCGGACAAGGGCTTCGCATCCGCGGCCGTCCTGCCGCTCGTCGTCACGGGCGCCCCACTCGGCGTGCTGGAGTTTCACTTCAGCGCGCCCGTGAACTTCGATGACGACTACCGGGCGCTATTGATCTCGGTTGCGCAGCACTGTACGCAGGCACTGGATCGCGCGCGACTGTACGAGCAAACAGAGCGGGCGCGCACGGAAGCTGAAGCGGCCAATAAGCTGAAAGACGAGTTCGTGTCGACGGTATCTCACGAGCTCCGCACGCCGCTGAACGCCATTCTCGGTTGGGCGTCGATGCTGCGGATGGGATCGGTCGACGCAGGCGTCGTGCCTCAAGCGGTCGAAGCCATCCATCGCAACGCGTCCCGGCAGGCGAAACTCGTGGACGATCTGCTGGATTTCGCGCGCATTGCCGGCGGAAGAACCGCACTCGATCTCGAGCCGATCAACGCGCAGGCGTTCTTGCGCGGGATCGTGGAGTCGGTGATTCCGTTGGCAGCGAGCAGTCAAATCGAGATACAGGTGTCGGCAATTCCCGAGGCGACGCTGCACGGCGATGTTCGGCGGCTCGAACAGGTGTTTGTGAACCTGCTGGGCAACTCTTTGAAATTTACTCCGGCAGGGGGCCACATCAACGTGTCGGCGCGGACGATCGGCCGCAATCTCGAAGTCCGCGTTGCCGACGACGGCATCGGCATCGCACCCGAGTTTCTTCCGCACGTGTTCGATCGATTCCGCCAGGGCGACGGCACCAGCACCCGCAACCATTCCGGGCTCGGGCTCGGACTCTCAATCGCTAAACAACTTGTCGAGGCCCATAGCGGCACGATCCGCGTAGAAAGCGCGGGAAGCGGTCAGGGCACCGCCTTCGTCGTGACGTTGCCGGACAATGGACATGCTGATGCCGTCGCACGCGATGTGACAGCGGACGACAAGCTCTCAGCGCCCCGGTTGGACGGACTTCACGTGCTTGTCGTGGATGACGAAGAGGACGCGCGCGAGCTTATCGGACGTGCCCTTGGAGACAAGGGTGCGCAGATTAGCCTGGCGGCGAACTCGCATGAAGCGATTCGGATTCTCGAGAGCGACGACATCGACGTGCTGCTCGCCGACATCGCGATGCCAGGTGACGACGGGTACTCGCTGATTCGCCAGATTCGATCGGCAGGAACCGAGATGTCGTTGATTCCGGCCGCTGCGGTCACCGCCCACGCGCGGGAGGAAGAGCGCACGCGGGCTCTGGCGGCAGGTTTTCAGGCGCACGTCGCCAAGCCGGTCGAACCTGGCGAGATCGTGCGCATGGTGGACTATCTTGCCAACGATCGGCGTGGAGTCGCTCGCTCACGGGTGTAACTCGCGGACGCGCTTCAAAATCAGCGAACCGAGCTGCGGCTCGGTGAGACCGTCTATCGGATACTCGCGCTCGTCAACGAGCGCGTAGTCTCTGATGATCTGCCGCAGGTGCCAGCCGCGGAGCGCCGTCAGCTCCTGAGCCAGCAAATTGGGACTCTTGTCGTACACAGAAAACGGGTCGAGAATCGACTCGCGAGTCGAAATAGCCACGCGTGCGTGTGGTGCAGGTCCGTCGAAACGCGGCGGCGGCACAGCTTCCGGCTCTCTGACGTGGGGCGTATGAAGAATCCGGTCGAGCGCCCCTTCCAGATAGATCGGTGTCAGGCCGGTGGCCCAATAGACGGCGTCCTTCTGGTTCGGCTGGGTCGTCTCGCGCTGCGATCGCAGTGTCTCACCGCTCTCCACGTCCTCAAATTCCAGCCACCCCTCCCATTGCCCGTTGTCGCGTTCTCGACCACAGGCCATGGCGATGTATGAACGACCGTCGCGGTGCGAGACGGGAATGTCGAATTTAACGAGTGTTTGCGCCATAGCAGCTCCTGGCCTGATTTATAGGCAATATGTGTACCGAGGGAGTAAACTTAAGCGTTTCAGCTGTTAGTGCTTTCGTGTGGATGAGTACACCCGCCCCGCCAGCAAGCTTTGCGTCTCTCGGACTTCCACGCGAACTGTCAGATGTTGTGGCGGCACTTGGCTACGAAGAGCCCACTCCCGTCCAGCGCGAAACGATTCCGCTGCTGCTCGAAGGGCGGGACTTGTTTTGCCAGGCCGCGACGGGCACCGGCAAAACGGCCGCGTTTGCCTTGCCGATGCTGCATCGCATCGCGCAGCAGAAGCGCAACTCGCGCGAGACGGCCGGGCTGATTCTCGTGCCGACCCGCGAGCTGGCGATGCAGGTGGCTGAAGCGGTGCACAAGTACTCCAAAGGGGTGCGGCTGTCGGTGTTGCCGGTTTACGGCGGCGCGCCGATGCATGGGCAGATCCGCGAGCTCGAGCGCGGCGCCCAGGTCGTGGTCGCGACGCCCGGCCGCGCGCTCGACCATATCCGGCGCGGAACGCTGAAGCTCGACGGCCTTCACATGCTCGTGCTGGACGAGGCGGACGAAATGCTCGACATGGGATTTGCCGAGGATCTCGATGCCATTCTCGACGCGACGCCGGCGTCCCGGCAGACCGCCCTGTTTTCGGCGACGATGCCCGCCCGTATTCTGTCGATCGCCGGGCGGCATCTGAAGAATCCCGCGCGCATCACGATTGCGCGCGAGAAGCCAACGGCGGGCAAGCTGCCGCGCGTCCGCCAGGTGGCATACATCGTCGGGCGCGCGCAGAAGGCCGCGACGCTCGAGAGGATTCTCGACATGGAGGATCCGGTAGCCACGCTCGTCTTCTGCCGCACACGCCTCGAGGTCGAATCGCTGGTGGAGACGTGCAACGCGCACGGACATCGGGCCGAAGGACTTCACGGCGGCATGATGCAGAAACAGCGCGATCGCGTGATGGGACTCTTCCGGGCGCAGAAGGCGAACCTCTTGATCGCTACCGACGTCGCCGCTCGAGGCCTCGATATCGAGCACCTGTCGCATGTGGTCAACTACGACGTGCCGGCATCGCCAGAGGTGTATTTGCATCGGATCGGGCGCACCGGACGGGCTGGCAGAGGAGGGACGGCGATCACGCTGGCCGAACCGCGCGAGCAGCGGCATCTTCGCAGCATCGAAGGATTCACCAAGGCGAAGCTGGAGATCGGCAAGGTGCCCACGGTCGCCGATTTGCGAGCCCGCCGCCTGGAGCTGACTCGCGCATCGCTGCGCGAGCGCCTTGTGGCGGCAGACTTTGACGACGTCAGGGTGGTGGTCGAATCTCTGTCCGATGAGTTCGATCCCGTCGACATCGCCGCCGCGGCCGTCAAGATGGCGCACGACGCGCTGGGCGGAAACGAGGAACGCGAGATTCCCGCCTTCGCGCCGGCCGGCGCGACGGCGGGCAAGCCCGGGTCCGCGCATGCCGGCGCTTCCGCCTCGGCGGGGACCGCTACGGCGGACAAGACGGCGGGCGGGCCGGCGAGAGCGTCTGACCGCCCGCACAGAAGCGATCGGGATAGCCCGACGGCAGGACGCCTTGTGAAGCGGGATCAGAATTTCGACCGGCGTTCGCGCAACGAGGACGGCGTGCGCCTGTTCATCGGGGCGGGCCGCGCCGCGGGCGTGCGGCCCGCCGATCTCGTTGGCGCGATCACAGGGGAGGCCGGCGTGCCCTCGCGCGCGCTTGGCGCCATCGAAATTGCAGACAAGTTCTCATTAGTGGAAGTGCCGGACGCGCTCGCCGATCGCATCATCGCGGCGCTGAAGGCGACAAAGATCCGGGGAAACAAAGTTCACGTGCGCAGGGAGAAGACAACTTGATCGATCAAAGACTGAAAATTGCGGTCTTCATCGATTTCGACAACATCGAAATCGGTGTGAAGACCACGCTGCATACGCAGTTCGACATCGCGGCGATTCTGGACGGGATTAAAGAGCGTGGTGAAGTGGTCACCAAGATCGCGTATGGCGACTGGAAGCGGGCCGGCGACTACGGCCGGCTGATGTCGCAGCACGCCATCCGCATGGTGCAGCGGAACCTGACGCCCGGAGGCGACAAGAACGGCGCCGACATCAACCTGGCGCTCGATGCGCTCGAAATGGCATTTACGCACGATCACATCAACGCATTCGTCATCGTCGGCGGCGACAGCGATTTCATCACGCTGGTCGAGAAGCTGAAGCAGTACGACAAGAAGGTATTCGTGGTCGGCGGTCGCCAGTTCACGAGCCAGGTGATGCAGAAGAACTGCCACGAGTTCATCGCGTACGAGAATCTTGTGAGCCGCCGGCCGGCCGCTCCAGGACCCGGACCGCGTCGGGAGACCAGCGTGGCGGCTACGGCGGCGGATGTCGCCAAGGCGATTCCACTGGTGAAGCGCGCCCTCAAAGTGCTGACCGATCGCGAAGTGTCGCCGCAGCTCGGGCTGCTGAAAAGCACGCTGCTGCAGCTCGACTCGACATTCTCCGAGCGCGACTACGGTGTCAGCACGTTCCGCGATTTCATCGAGAAGGTCGCCAAAACAGGGCTCGTCACGCTTCGCCACTCGGGCCGCAGCATGATGGTGGACGCCGTCGAAACCACGGACGTAACGGAACCGCTAGACACCACATCATCTGCGACCGCTGTCGTGCCCGCTCAGGATCAGGCGCCGTCGGTGGTTCCGCAGGCGCCACAGGCGGTGTCGGCGCCGTCTGTCGTGGACCCCGAGCAGATTCAGCAAGTGGTCGAATCGACGCGAAACCTGTTCAACCGCGCGGCCCAGCCGCCGCGATGGCCGATGTACGTTCGCCAGCTCAAACAGTTCATTCGTGGAGTGGATTCGGTATTCGACGAGCGCAAGTGGGGCTTCGCGACGGTGATGGAGTTTCTACGCGTGTGTCAGCGCGAAGGGCTGTTCCGTCTCGAGCGCGATCGCCGCGGACAGATCCGCGTATTCCCTGGCACAGCGCTGCAGACCGCGTCGATGTCGGCTGGGATGCCTTCTCAGGCTACCGAGGAGCAGCGGCCGGAAGAGATCTACGAAGCCGAGCCGGTCGCCTCGTCGAACCACGAGGAGATACGTGACGCCGCCAGCCCCGAGCTTGCGGGACAGGCAGCCGGCGGCGACGGCGGGCAAGCAGAATTTGGGGTCGAAGAAGCGGTGGCGGCAGAGCCCGACGGCAATGTAATGGGCGCCGGGGAACGGCGCGCGCCTGTCAGGGCACGTCGCACGCGCAAGGCGCCCACAGCCGGAAAGCCGCCAGCGCGCAAATCCACTGGTGCGCGCACTTCGACGCGTCGCCGCAAGACGCCGGTGCCGGCGTAGCGTCAGGATTTCGATCGCGAGTCCAGTTCGTCCCATCGCGCGTAGACGTCATGCAGGGTGTCCCTCAACTCGTCTACGCGCGAAAGCGCTGCCGCGATCGCATCAGCGGGCTCCTTGTAGAAGTCCGGCGAGGCGATCCGGGCGAGTAGCGCTTCCTGTTCCGACTCCATGCGTTCGATGCGGCGCGGCAGTTCATCGAGCTCGCGCTGCTCTCTGAAGGACAGTTTCTTTTTTCCGGAACGGCTAGCCGTCTTCGCCAAGACTTCGGCGCCGGGGACTACGGGTGCCACGCGCGTCGCTACCGGTTCTGCCGTTGATCGCTGCCTCAGCCAGTCCTCGTAGCCGCCCACAAACTCCTGCAGGCGGCCATCGCCTTCGAAGACAAGCGTGCTCGTAACGACATGATCGATGAAGGCTCGGTCGTGGCTGACGAGCAGGAGCGTGCCCGGCCAGTCGACCAGATACGACTCGAGCAGCTCGAGCGTCTCGAGATCGAGATCGTTGGTGGGCTCGTCCAGAACGAGCACGTTCGCGGAGCGCGTAAGCAGCCGCGCGAGCAGGAGACGATTCCGTTCTCCTCCTGACAGCGCCTTCACCGGCGAATTGGCACGCTCCGGTGAAAACAGAAAATCTCTCAGGTATCCGTGAACGTGCTGCGTCCTGCCATTCACAGTCACGGTGTCGTTGCCGTCGCCGACGGTCTCGAAGACGGTGCGCTCGGGGTCAAGCTGCTCGCGCTGCTGGTCGTAGTACGCGATCTGCACGTTTGTCCCGCGCTGAACCTCACCGGAGTCGGGTTCGAGCTCGCCCATCATCATTCGAAGCAGCGTGGTTTTACCGGAGCCGTTCGGCCCGATTAAGCCGACGCGATCGCGTCGCATCACGCGAAACGACGCGCCACGAACGATCGTCCGGTCTCCGAATGACTTGCTCACGTCCTCGGCCTGGAACACCAGCTGCCCGGACCGGTCTGCGGATTCGGCCTGCAATCTGACTCTGCCGATCTGGTTGCGGCGTTCTGCGCGCTCGTTGCGCATGGCCAACAGCGCGCGGACCCGTCCCTCATCGCGCGTGCGCCGGGCTTTGACGCCCTGGCGCAGCCACGCCTCTTCCTGCGCGAGCCGCTTGTCGAACTTCTCGTGCTGGATAGCTTCGCTCGACAGCCAGGCTTCCTTCTTTTGAAGGAACTGGTCGTAATCACCCGGCCAGGACGTAAGTCTGCCGCGGTCGAGCTCGACGATGCGGGTTGCGACATGCTTCAGAAACGCCCGATCGTGCGTGACGAACACGACGGCTCCGCGATAGTCGTCGAGGAAGGACTCGAGCCAGGTCATGGCTTCGATGTCGAGATGATTTGTCGGCTCGTCCATGAGAAGCACATCCGGCTGCGCGACCAGCGATCGCGCGAGCAACACACGGCGCCGCCAGCCGCCCGAGAGCGTGGACACGACCGCGTCGGCCGGAAGCCCGAGCCGGGACATCACCATGTCGACGCTGACGTCGACGTGCCAGCGATCGACGTGATGGAGCTCGTTGAACCCGTCCGTGACGACCTCACGCACGTGGCGTTCCGTCGAGAGCGGAACATCCTGCTCCAGGCGGGCGATGCGAAGCCCGGGCTGCCGCCAGACGGTGCCGGCATCGGCGACGACGTCGCCGCTGATGATGCGCAACAGCGTCGATTTGCCCGTTCCGTTACGCCCGATCACGCACACCCGTTCGCCCGCCTCGATCAACAGATTTGCATCATCGAGCAGCGGCACATGGCCATAGGCCATCCTGATGTGGTCGAGCGACACGAGCGGCATCGGCTAGGCGTGCGCGCGGATGGCGTCGAGGAACACCCCGCCGAGATCGTCGGCCTTTCGGGCGCCGACGCCTTTGACCGCCAGAAGCGCGTCGATCGAGGTAGGACGCAGCCGTGCCATCTCGCGCAGCGTGGCGTCGTGGAATATGACGTAGGGTGGCACGCCGCGCGACCGCGCAATCTCCAGGCGAACTGATCGCAGCCGCTCGAATAGATCGCGATCGACGTTCTCCCAGGATTCCGCCTCGACACGTGATTGCGCGCGCGGCGCGCCTTTCCGAGGCGCGCGCTGCCGAGCAAGGGCGAGTCCCGGGACACTTGACGCATCCTTCAGCAGTCCGACGCCTTTATGCGTCAAAACCACAACCGGGTACACGCCATCCGACTGCTGCAGCAGCTCTGTGCCGATGAGTTGTTCCATATAGCCGCGCACTTCGGCATTCGACATATCTGAGAGGAGCCCGAACGTGCTGAGCCGGTCGTGCCCGCGGCTGACAACCTGCTCGCTCGCCTGTCCGCGAAGAACGCTTGCGACGTGGGTGGCGCCGAACCGCTGGCCAACACGTGCAACGCACGACAGGATCTTCCGTGCGATGACGACCGGTTCAGCCGCCGCCTCGAGCTCGTTGAGGCAGTAATCGCAGCCGCCGCAACTCTCCTTTTCGTAACGGTCGCCGAAGTACTCGGACAGGTGGCGATGACGGCAGCCCACACCAGATGCGTAGCGCTCCATCTGCCGAAGCAGCGTGCGGCTGGCGTCGTTGAGCTCACCGTTTTGCTCGAGCATCGCGCGCCATTTCATGAAGTCGGCAGGCGAATAAATCAGCAGACACTCAGCTTCGAGTCCGTCGCGCCCCGCACGGCCGGACTCCTGCTGGTAGTGCTCGAGCGATCGCGGCGAGCCGGCGTGAACGACGAAGCGGACGTTCGACCGATCGATGCCCATTCCAAACGCCACGGTTGCGACGATGATATCGGCGCGCTCGCTGAGGAACGCGTCCTGGTGTTGGCTGCGTTCGCCGTCCGAAAGGCCCGCGTGATACGGGAGCGCAGTGTGTCCGACTTCGGTCAGCCACGCCGCCAGCGCGTCCACCTCGCGGCGCGACGTGCAGTAGATGATGCCGGCCTCGCGGCGATGGCGGGCAAGCACCTCCGTGAGCTGCTTCTTGAGAGCGGCGCGCGGAAGCGCACGATAAATCAGGTTGGGACGATCGAACGAACCCACGAATTCGATCGGGTTCTCGAGGCCGAGCTGCGTCGCGATATCGCGACGCACGCGGGCAGTGGCAGTCGCCGTGTACGCGTGAAGGTTGACTCCGGGGAGAAGCTGCCGCAACCGGCCGAGTTGCCGATACTCGGGACGGAAATCGTGGCCCCATTGGCTGATGCAGTGCGCCTCGTCCACGGCGACGAAGCTGACATCAATGGACGACAACATCGCCAGAAACGCGTCCGATCCTTCACCGACCAGCCGCTCGGGCGACACGTACAGCAGCTTGTAGCGCTGGCTGCGGAGCCCGGCGATGACATCGGATTTTTCGCCTGCGGTCAGGGAACTGTTGAAGAGGCCGGCCGCCACGCCGTTGCCGACCAGCGTGTCGACCTGGTCTTTCATCAAAGAGATCAGCGGCGAGACCACGACAGCCGTACCGTCGCGCACGATCGCCGGAGCCTGAAAGCAGAGCGACTTTCCGCCTCCAGTCGGCAACACGACAATCGAGTCGCGGCCGGCGAGCACGGCGTGCATCGCTTCTTCCTGCAGCGGACGGTATGAGCTGTAACCCCAGAAACGAGAGATGGCCTCTTGCAGGCCGGGGACGGTCATGTAGGACAACATTATGCATAATGAGAGGAGAGGCGCCTATGACCGATCACGATGTCGCGGAAGTGCGGCAAGCCGAAAAGCTGCTGAGCGATCTACGGCAAGGGCTTCTTCGTCTGCACAAGACGCTTTTGGATTGGGAGCGCGGCGGATACGAGCGCATTCACGGGCGCCAGACCAGCCATGATTTGTTGAATGCTCTGCTCAACGATCCGCAGTTCGCGTGGCTGCGCCCGATCTCGCAGCTGATCGTCCGCATCGACGAACTGCTGGCCGAGAAAAAGACCCCTCCGATGCGCAACGACGTCGACGCCGTCGTGTCCCAGGTGAAGGCGCTGACGTCACCGAACGCCGAAGGCACGATTTACGAGCGGCGATACGACACCGTGCTTCAAGAGCATCCCGACGCGGTGTTCGCACATCGTGACCTGCTGGCGCTTTTGAAAACGAAAAACGAATAATGAAAAACGAAGAAGGTCACGCTGGTACGTACATTGCTGTCTGCCATTCGTGATTGATCAACCCTCCGAAGTGCCCGATTCCACTATGGGTGCACCGGGCGTCCACCCCTCTCAATCGGTTCCGCAGACAAGCGCCGGCGCCTCCCGAGACGGCTCCTGCTCCGTAGCCGGACTATCATTAAGAACTTGAGCGAACAGAGTTATCCGACAGCCAAGCTCGTCGCGCCGACCGTCCACTCCCATTTCGCGAAGCATCTAGCCGCAGCCCGAGCGCGCGGCCGCGATCCCGTTGCCGCGCTGCCGTCAGCAGAGGTCATCGAACGGATGATCAACGCGACCTTCTGGGCAAGCCTTCGGCGCGAGGAAGGCTACGTGCCGAAAATCTCCATGGCGTTTCTCCCGCCCGAGCATACCGAGCATCCGATGATGCTGGAGCAGCCTGTCGCGCTGGCTCCCAACGCGCTGACGAAGGTTGCGGCCATCGTGGAGCATGCCGGCATTCATCTCGGCGTCTGGGACGTGAACGGGGAACTGTGCATCTGGGGAACCGCGCATAACATCCCGACGTTCTGCTTCGTGCTGGAGGTGGTCGAGCCAGGGCTGATCGTAGTGAAGCATCACCGCGGAGAACAGTCGGGTAAGTACGTCAACGTCGCCGTGCTCGAAGGCGACCAGATCAAGATCGTCGACGAAAGCGCGTCGAGCCTTCCCGACTGCCCCGACCTGGTCACCTCGCTTCTGGGATTCGATTCGCCCGCGTCGTGGATCGATTCGGTCAACGTGCTCGTTCAGCTCGCGGTGTCGATGCGCAGCCACGGTCGCGGAGGCTCGTTGTTGATCGTGCCTGCAAACAGCGACGCATGGCGCGAGTCAATCGTGCATCCGATTCGATATGCCGTCTCGCCTCCTTTTCGCGAAATGGCAGAGCTGATGCGCGAGACGGGAGAAGGGCGGCAGGCCGAGGTGTGGAAAGACGCACTCCGCGAGAGCGTGGAAGCGATTGCCGGGCTGACGGCTGTGGACGGTGCCGCGGTCCTGACCGATCAGTACGAGTTGCTGGCGTTCGGCGCGAAGATTCAGCGCCGGCGCGGGGCGGCACCGGTCGAGTCCGTGATGGTAACCGAACCGGTGGAAGGTGGAGTGCCGACGATGTGGAGCGCCGCGCAGCTTGGGGGCACCCGACACCTGTCCGCCGCGCAGTTTGTCCACGACCAGCGCAACGCCATCGCCCTTGTGGCGTCGCAGGATCGGCGGTTTACGGTCTTCGCATGGTCTCCATGCGAAGAGTCCGTTCACGCGCATCGCGTCGAAGTGCTGCTGCTCTAAGTCGCAGAGTATGCGGCGCGATGCACCCAATCAAAATGGAGGCGTTGGCGCGGTATCACGTGGCATGCTCATGCTGATGGCGGATCGGTCTGTTCGAGCAATTGGTTTGGCGTTGGCAATGATCTACGCATCATTCATCGTCTGGCTGTACGTCCGGCAGCCACAGACCCTTGCGGAAGTTGCCGGCGGCCTGACCGCTACCGTCGGTGCCTACCGGATCAATCAGCAGGCGTTTGACGATGGCCTCGCGCTGTTCCGCCGTGACCAGTTCGAAGCGTCGCGTGCCGCATTCGACCGCGCAGACCCGGCAGGGCAGGATGCGCGCACGCAGTTCTACATCGCCTACTCCTACTATCGATCAGGTTGGGGTCGCGTGTACCAAGACAACGCGCTTTTCAGGAAAGGGCTGGAACGCGTCGACAAGGCGATCGCGCTGGCGCCGGGCGGACGTCTGATCGTCGAGGACCCTGAGCTGTACATCCACAGCGGCGACGAACTCCGTGCGGAGCTGGTTGAAGGGCTCCGGGTTGAAGCGTCTGATTTCAATCCGCTGCGGGTATTCAGGACACGAAAATGAAGCCTGCCACGGAAGCCGTCTATCTGCCCATGCTGTTTCTGACCGTCGCGCTCCTCGGCGGTCTGCGGGTTGACGCGCGCGTGACGTTCGTGCCGCCCCCATTATTCGCGCTCGTGCTCGGGATGATGCTGTTCGGCGTACTGGTGCGCGGGCGGGTGCTGGCGCCGGAGAGGCTGATGAGCGCATCGCGCATGCCGCTGGAAAACCTCAACGGCCTCGTCGTGATCCTGTCCACCTTCTTCGCTGCGGCACAGATTTTTAATCTCGTCACGCCGGAAACAGGCCTGCCGTTTCTGTTGTTCAACGTATTCCTGTTCGTGCTGCTCCTCAACACGCTCGCCGCTTTTCCCGATCGCGTGTCTGTCCTGCGCAGCATGGCCGTCATCACCGGCGCGGCATTTATCCTGAAATTCATCGTGCTTGGCGCCATATCCGATCCGGGCGAGGGCGTCGTAAAACGGCTGTTGTATGCGCTGCTGGAAGGCGTGACCCTTGGCACCCTTTCGCAACCTGTGCTGCACCCGTCCGCCGGGTATGTCGCGTTTGCGACGCTCTCGTTATTCCTCGTCGGGCTGGCGATGCTACCGGCTCGAACACGCAGCGTGGCGCTGATAAAATTGGACGAGTGACGCCGACTCGCGTGTTCCTGCTCTCGCCCGCCAACTGTCGTGGGCGGCGTGCTCAACAAGTGCTCTCGCCGAAGGCAGCGTTTTCTGTCGCCGCACGTCTCCGGAGCAACGGTGTGCCGATAGGCGAGCTGTTCGCCCACATGAGCGGTCTGTACTTCCGCGGCAAGATCACCTACGCGCGCAAGTTCGGCCGCGCGTTTGTGATCACGCCCGATCAGGGCCTGCTGCCGGCAGAGACGACCATCACGTCGCAGGTGCTCACCCGGTTTGCCGACGCCGAGATCGATCTCGGAAATCCCGGATATCGCACGCCGCTCGAGCAGACCGCCCGCGAGCTGGGCGATGCGGCCGGCGCCGATGCGCAGTTCGTGCTGCTCGGCAGCATCGCGTCGGACAAGTACGTGCAGGTGCTGAGCGCCATATTCGGCCAGCGGCTCGTGTTTCCCGCGACATTCGTCGGCCGGGGCGACATGAGCCGCGGTGGTGTGCTGCTGCGCGCCGCAGCGGCGTCGCAAGAGCTCGAGTACATCCCGGTGATTGGGGCCGTCCGCCATGGAGCTCGACCTCCCCGATTGCCGCGCTGAGCCGCTTTCCAGCGGCAATTCGCATATCCTGATGTGCGACTCAATGCTCGGCGGTGGGGTGTCTTCAATCTTGTGGGCTTCGCCGGCTTTGCCACCCAGATCGGGACGATTGCGCTGCTGACTCGGTGCTTCGGCTGGTCTCCGTTTCCTGCGACGGCCGCGGCGCTCGAACTGGCGGCGCTGCAGAATTTCTTCGGCCACACCTGTTGGACGTGGCGCGACCGACCGGCCGGCGGCTGGCGCGAATGGCTTCGCCGCTACTGGCGCTATCAAATTGCCAAAACGGCCTCGCTCGCAGCGAGTCTCGGGATAGCGGCGCTGCTGATTCATGCGGGCCTGCTTCCCGAGCTGGCCAACACCGCGGCGGTTCTCGCCTGCGCCATCCCGAACTACCTCGTCTCCGAGCACCTCGTATTCGGTCATAGCTCCTAGCAACTCGGCTGTTGGTTGTTTCAACGCCAAGACGCTACGACTCTGGACTTTGGCTCTGGGCTTTGGGCTCTGGACTTTGGACTCCCAAGACTCCAAGACTCTTGAGTCTGGGACTCTTGAGTCTGACTCTCGCGACTCCTATACTCCCTCCATGCTCACACGACGCGAAGTGCTCAGGAGTGGCATTGCCGCAGGTGTCGCCGGACTGGTCGGGCCTGTTCGCACGGGCTTCGCGGATGCGCCTCAGCCGCGGACGAAAGTCAATTTCGACGTCCCTTCCGGCGCGTGCGATTGCCATGTGCACGTGTTCGGCGATCCGAAGAAGTATCCGTTCTTTGCGGGCCGAACCTATACGCCCCCGATTGCGTCGGTGGACGAGCTTCGACAACTGCTTACGGCTCTGCGTCTCGAGCGCGTTGTCATCGTGCAGCCGAGCGTCTATGGGACCGACAACTCGTGCACGATCGATGGGATGCGAGCGCTTGGAAGTCGCGCGCGTGGTGTGGCGGTGATCGACGACAAGACCACCGATGCCGAGTTGGACGCAATGGGCAAAGCCGGCATTCGAGGGATTCGCCTGAACCTTGCGACCGCCGGCATCAACGATCCGTCGGTCGCTCGCCAGAGATTCGCCAATGCGGTTGCCCGGTCAGAGAAGCGGGGCTGGCATATTCAGTTCAACACGCAGCTGCCGGTCATCGACGCGCTCAGCCCGCAGTTTCTCGCGTCGCCGGTGCCGCTCGTCATCGATCACTTCGGTGGCGCGGCGGCGGCGCGCGGGCTCGACCAACCGGGCTTCGGCGCGCTCGTGGATCTGGTGAAATCGGGAAAAGCATATGTGAAGATTTCCGGCAGCGCCGATTCCGTGTCGACGCAACCCGACCTGGAAGACGTAACGCCACTCGCCCGGGCGTTGGTCCAGGCCAATCCCCAGCGCATTCTCTGGGGGACCAACTGGCCCCATCCAGGATCGAACCCGGTTGCTGGACGCAAGCCTACCGATCTCGCGCCTCCCATGCAGACAGACGATGGGAAAGTGCTGAATCTTCTGCCGGTGTGGGTACCCGACGCGGCCACACGTCGTCTAATCCTTTCCGAGAATCCTGCCCGTCTGTACGGTTGGTAGGGGAAACGAACACGAAAAACGAAGAACGAAAAGCGACAAACGTAGAGCGAAAAACGAGAGCGCAAACCGTATAACGCAAGCGATCGGGGCTCGGCAACGGCGCAATATTCGTTATTCGTTCTGCCTTGTGCGTTTCGAGTTCCATGTCCGTGCGTGGGACGGAAATCCCATCGGCGGACGTCCTATCACGTAGAGAGCCAAAAACGCGCTGGTTTAGCGCCGCTCTGGTGGCAGGATTCTTGACCTGATTGAACCTCAATGGACGTAGCCAGACCACCCGAGGTTGCCCAGCGGAAGAAGCGGAACCGCATTCTTGCGGGCGCCGCTGCTGCGCTTGTCGTCGTCATTACCACCGTCGGCCTCGCCCGCCTCAAGCCTGCGGCGCCCACGGTCGAAGCCGGCGGTTTATGGATTGAGCCGGTGAAACGTGGAACCATGCTGCGCAACGTGCACGGTACGGGCGTGCTCGTGCCCGATGAGATTCGCTGGATCACGGCGCTTACCGACGGAACCGTGGAGCGGATCGTGGTACTGCCTGGAACGCCGGTGGAGGCTGACACCGTCCTTGTGGAGCTGAGCAATCCGCAGACGCAGCAAGCGGCCATGACGGCCGATCTCGATCTTCGTACCGCTCAGGACAACTCCGAAGTGCTCAAGGCCGATCTCGAACGCGATTTGCTCGCGCAACGTGCCGCCGCCGCCGGGGTGACTGCCGACGCCGCGCAGGCGGCCATGAATGCCGACGCCGATGAGGCGATGGCGAAACAGGGTCTCATCTCCGCGATTCAGCTGCGCCGCTCGAAACTGCTCGCGGAAACGGCAGCAGCACGCCAGAAGATGGAAGAAGAGCGCCTCGCGAACAGCGAGCGGACGCTGGCCGTGAAGCTGGCTGTGCAGCAGTCCGAAGTAAAACGGCGCGAGGCGATGGCTGCGCTCCGGCGGGCCGAGGCGACCGGGCTGAAGATTCGGGCCGGAGTTGCGGGTGTGCTGCAGGAAGTGCCGGTGCAAGTCGGGCAGCGTATCGCGCCAGGTACGAATCTCGCGCGAGTCGTCGACCCGACGCGGTTGAAGGCGCAGCTGCAGATAGCGGAGACACAGGTCAAGGATGTCGCCATCGGGCAGAAGGCCGAAATCGACACACGCAGCGGCGTCACACAAGGACGGGTCGTGCGAATTGATCCCGCCGCCCGCAATGGCACTGTGACGGTGGATGTCGCGCTCGACGGTGCACTGCCGCGCGGCGCGCGTCCCGACATGAGCGTCGACGGCAACATCGAGCTCGAGCGTCTCGACAACGTGTTGTTCGTCGGGCGCCCGGCATTCGGCCAGGAGCAGTCGAAGATGAGCTTGTTCAAGGTATCGGCTGATCGCACCACTGCGGCGCTGACGCCTGTAGAGCTTGGGCGCAGCTCGGTCAATACGATCGAAATCGTGCGCGGCCTCAACGTCGGCGATTGCGTGGTGCTGACCGACATGTCGCAGTGGGCGGACTACGACCGGTTGAATCTCTCGGGAAGTCCGCCGTGCGGAACGCCGTGACGGGTGCGATGGGTGCAACGGGTGCATTGGGCGCGTAGTGTCCGGCTTAGCCGGACCGTGAGGATCTTATGGACCAGAATCTGATCAAGCTCGATGGCGTCAAGAAAGTGTTCTACACCGACGAAGTGGAGACGCACGCACTCGGCGGCATCCATCTCGAGATACAACGGGGCGAGTACGTGTCGATCGCCGGACCGTCTGGCTGCGGCAAGTCGACGCTGTTGTCGATCTTCGGGTTGCTCGATACGCCCACTGCCGGAGAGTACTGGCTGAACGGCAAGCAGGTCGCCAACCTGACGATGCGCGAACGTGCGCGGACGCGCAATCGCGAAATCGGGTTCATTTTCCAGAACTTCAACCTGATAGGCGATCTGACCGTGTTCGACAACGTCGAGCTACCGCTCACCTATCGCGGCATGCCGTCGACCGAGCGGCGAAAGCGCGTGCAGGAAGCGCTCGAGCGCGTCGGGATGGCGCATCGCGCGAAGCACTATCCCAGCCAGCTGTCGGGAGGCCAGCAGCAGCGCGTCGCGGTCGCGCGTGCGGTCGCCGGCGAGCCGTCGATTCTGCTGGCGGACGAGCCGACCGGCAACCTCGATTCGAAGAACGGCGAAGCGGTAATGGAGCTGCTGCGAGAGCTGCATCGCGCCGGCGCCACGCTCTGCATGGTGACGCACGATCCGCGCTACGCGCGCCACGCCGATCGCACGATTCATCTGTTCGACGGTCAGATCGTCGACGAGAGCACGGCGCACAAGTTGAATCAGGAAATCGGGTTTACTGCAGAGGCGTAGCGAACTACGAAACGAAACGAAGAAGGAAAAAGGAAAAGGAACAGGAAAAAGGAACAGGGATGCTGTCGGACCTGCGCTACGCGTTCCGCACGCTGCTGAACAATCCGGGCTTCACGATCGTCGCGGTCGTGACGCTGGCGCTCGGCATTGGCGCGACGACGGCGATCTTCAGCGTTTTTGATGCGGTCGTGTTGAAGTCGCTTCCGGTCAGGAATCCGGACGAGCTCTATCTCGCCGGGGTCGGCCACTATCGTGCGTATCAAGCTTTTCGTCAGGAGACCGATCTGTTCTCGGAGGTGCTTGCGCGGCCGCGACCTGCTGAACAGCCCTGGCACATCCTGGCTCCGCATCATCGGCAGGCTGCAGCCCGGCATGACGATTGCTCAGGCGGAAGCCAGACTGACGATCACGTTTCGTCGCGTACTCGAGATTGATCTCAGGTTGATCGCATTCGTCGGGGTCGTGTCTGTTGCGGCCGCGCTTCTCTTTGGATCTGTTCCAGCGTGGCGGTCGTCTCGCGCATCGCTCGTCACGTCCCTCGCGACGAGGCGCGGCTCAGGATATCGCTCGAATCAAATCGTCAGCCCGCTGCTGGTCGTTACTCAAGTCGCCGTGTCGCTCGTGCTGGTGATGGGTGCCGGGTTATTCCTGCGAACGTTGGCGAATCTGCGCAACGTCGATCTGGGCTTCGCGCCGGAGCGGCTCATTGTGCTGAACGTGAATCCCCAGGCGGCCGGATATAAAGGCACGAACGCCCTTGCCGTTACCCAGAGAGTGCTGGAGCGCATCAGGACCATGCCGGGCGTCACGGCAGCCAGCTACTCGGAAAACGGCGTGCTGTTCGGTCGTGACAGCGGGACGGATTTGATTCGGCCGGAGGGATTTCCTGCTGCTGACAGTTATCCTCGTGCGCGCTGGGATGTCGTGGGCCCGGCATACTTTTCGACGATGGGTATTCCCCTGGTCGCGGGTCGCGATTTCACGAATCGCGACAACGAGTCGTCGCCGCGGGTCATTGCCATCAACGAAACGATGGCGCACCGATTTTTCGCGGACGCGAGTCCCATCGGCCGCAAGCTTGTGTGGGGCGATTCCAATCCCACTGATTTCGAGGTTGTTGCCGTTGCGCGCGACGTGAAGCAGGGCAGCCTGCGGGATGAACCGCAGCTGCGATTTTACCTTCCTTACCCGCAATTGCCGGTTACGCGGCCGACCTGGATTCTGGCGAGCGTCCAGTTCATGGTGCGCACCCGCCGGCGGTACGTCAGCCATGCTGCCGGTTCTTCAACGAGCGGTGTCTGCGGAGGAGACTCGCCTGTCGGTCAGCGGCGCGCACGTCGCTCCTGAGCTGGTCGATCGAGCGCTGGTACAGGAGCGCATGATTGTGAAGTTGTCGATCGCCTTCGGTCTGTTGGCGGTTGGCCTGGCATGTATCGGCCTGTACGGATTGATCGGCTACCAGGTCGTGCAACGCACGAGCGAGATTGGCATCCGTATGGCGCTTGGTGCGCAGCGCGCTGAAGTTTTGTGGGCCACGCTTCGGCGCGCGCTCGTGTGGACCGCGCTTGGGGTCGCGCTTGGCATCCCGCTCGCCTTGGCGGCGTCGCGCACCGCGGAGAGCCTGTTGTTTGGTTTGAAGCCGATGGATCTGATGACGCTGTCTGCGGCGGCCGCCATCGTGCTGATGCTAGGGGCGCTCGCGGCTCTCATTCCTGCGCGTCGAGCGTCGCGCATCGATCCGCTTGTGGCGCTGAGATACGAGTAAGGAAAAAAACGAAGAACGAAGAAGAAATGGATCTTGGCTGGAAAGTGAAGAAATCCCGGCTGTCCGCGCTGGCATCACCCGTGCCTTTTCATCTTTACGAAGCCGTCACGACGACGGTATCGTGAGGCTCGAAATGCCGGTACGTGCTCCGTTCGTTTGCGGGACGGTGATCCCATCGGCGGACAGCACGCCTCGTTTTCCGCCAGAATTCTCAACACTTTTCAGGCCCGCTCTGGCAGCTTTCTTGAGTCAGCGTGACCTGAGGACCGCGTAATGGCCACCTTCTTTTCAGACCTCCTCTTCGGCGCCCGACTCCTGCGCAAGGCGCCCATCACGTCCGCTGCCGCGATCCTGTCGCTCGCGCTCGGCATCGGCGGGACGACGACGATGTTCAGCGCCGTCGACGCCGTGTTGTTGCGACCGCTTCCGTTCGTAAGCCCCGAACGTCTCGTGCTGATATCGGCCACGTCTCCGATGTCACGAGGTGGATCTCAGACGAGACGTGGAGGCGATCTCTCGCCGGCCGACTTTCTCGACTATCGCAGCGCCTCGAGCTTCGAAGGCATGGCTTCGGTGTCGACCAACTCCATGCGGCTGACCGGCGACGGCACACCGGAGCTCGTGCAGGGCGCGCAGGTCTCGGGAAATTTTTTCTCGCTGCTGGGCGTGAACGCGCTCGCCGGACGGCTGTTTCTACCGGCCGACGACGCGCCTGGACGGCCCGCGCAAGCAGTCATGAGCGAAGCGTTGTGGGAGCGTCGATATGGCCGCGCGGCCAACCTGATCGGCCGCGCGATAACCGTCTCGGATCAACGGGTCGAAGTGGTCGGCATCGCGCCGGCGGGCTTCCGGTTTGAGGACACAGTCGAAATCTGGCTCCTCGGCGATCGCGGAATCCCGCGGTTCTCGTCGATTGGGAATCTCCAGCAGAATCGCGACGTCCATATGCTCACCGCCGTCGGCCGCCTTCGCGAGGACGCGTCGCTATCGGAAGCGCAGGCAGAGCTCGACGTCATCGCCGCGCGCCTGGCTCGCGAGTACCCAAAGACCAACAAGGGCTGGGGCACAGCCCTCGACCCGCTACAAACGGCGCTCGTGGGGCACACGCGACGGATGCTGATGTTGCTGCTGGGTGCGGTCGCGCTCATGCTGCTGATCGCCTCGGTGAACGTCGCGAACCTCATGCTGGTGCGGACGAAAGCGCGGGAGGTCGAATTGGCGATGCGCAGCGCGCTCGGCGCCTCGCCGGGTCGCGTCATCCGTCAGCTGCTCGCCGAAAGCACGCTTCTTGCGGCGTGCGGCGGCGCTCTTGGCCTGGCGCTGGCCGCCTGGGGTGTGAACCTGCTGGTTCAGCTCGCGCCCGAAGGATTGCCCCGCCTCGAAGAGATTGCCGTCAACGGGCGGATTGCGACGTTTGCCGTCGGTCTCACGGTACTTGTGACCTTAGGATTCGGTTTATGGCCGGCGTGGCGTGCATCACGCCAATTGAACTCCGCCATTCAGGCGAGCGTGCGAAGCACTTCCGGCGCTGGACATCGGCGCTCGCAGATGCTGCTGGTATCAAGCGAGTTGGCGATTGCGCAGGTGCTGCTCGTGGGCGCCGGCTTGCTTCTTGCCAGCTTCGTGCGTCTTACGTCGCTGAGTCCGGGCTTCGATCCGCGCGATCTCGTCGCCATCGATGTGAGTCTGCCGGGCGCCAAGTACCGCGCCGCCGACACACGCATCCGCTTTCACGAGGACGTCCTCGAGCGGCTCACGGCAACTCCCGGAATCCGCAGTGTTGCGATGGCGATGCAGGCCCCGATGCGGCCGGCGCCCGTCACGCGGGGTGTGTGGATCGAAGGACGCCCTGCGCCGCCGCCGGGAGAATTCAACCTGACGGTGTTCGTCACCGTCAGCGAACGGTACTTCGAGACAACCGGCGTACAACTCGTGCGCGGCCGAGCGCTCAGTCGCGACGACAACCTTCGATCGCCGGACGTCGTCGTCATCAACGAAGCGTTCGCGCGGCAGTACTATCCTGGACAGGATCCGATCGGCAAGCGGATCGCGTACGGTCTCCCCAACAACGAGCACTACTGGCGCACGATCGTCGGGCTTGCCGCCGACACGTACGAGGGGCTCGGGCAGCCTGCGCGGGCGACGACGTACGCGCCGTTCCGTCAGGCCCTCGACCCGTTTACATCTGCAGCCTATCTGGTGAAAACCTCCATTCCACCGTCCGCGATCGGTGAGACTGTCCGGCAAGCCGTGCTCGCATCCGATCCGGATCAACCGATCTCCCGCGTCCGTCCTGTGGAGGATGATATGCGCGCGTCGATCGCGACGCAGAAATTCACGATGCTCATCGCGGCGCTGTTCGCCGGGCTGGCGTTGATGCTTGCCGCGATTGGCACGTTCGGCGTGATGAGCCATGTCGTGGGAAGCCGCACGAGAGAAATCGGCGTGCGCATGGCGCTCGGCGCGACACGACGCAATATCGTGAAGCTCGTCCTGCGGGAGGCGGGACAAGTGGTACTCGTGTCGGTGATGATCGGACTCGCCGTTGCGGCCGCGCTCGGGCGGTACATCGAGACTCTGCTCTACGATGTGAAGCCCGGCGACCCATCAACCATGGCGCTATCGGGAATGGCCCTCATGGCCGTCGCGCTATTTGCCAGCTACGTGCCTGTTCGGCGTATGCTCGCACTGAATCCGTTGGCAAGTCTCAAAAACGACTGAGGAGATCCGTATGTCCAGAACGGTCAGGAGTATCACCGCTCTCGTAGTGTGCGCCGCCGCGGCAAATGCCTTCGGTCAGAGCGCGATGCCGTTCAAGCTCGGCACGTTCGACCAGAACGGCAGATCTTTCGTCGGGATTGTATTGAAAGATTCGATCGTGATCGACGTCGCCCGGGCCAGCGCCGAGCTGCAAGCGTCGGCGTCGAAAGTAGCGCCGCCTTCGGACATGAAAGATCTGATCGCGCGCTACGACAGCGGCGTGCGGGCGCGCCTCGGCGAGATCATCGCCAACACCAAACCGCTCGAAGGTGCGGGACGCCCGGCATTCGTCCACGATCTCAAATCGTTGAAAACGCTGCCGCCCATCATGTACCCGACGACGATGCTGAACGTCGCGGTGAACTACCGCGCGCACGCAGCCGAGATGGCAGGCGGCGCGACGACGCAGGCGGGCGGGGCCGCGCAGGGCGACGCGCTGCCGGGCACGACCAGCGCCCCCGGCATCTGGGAGCGAAAGCCGGATGACAAGCGATGGAATCCGTACATGTTCTTCAAGTCGCCAACCATCGTGATTGCCGACGGCGAGGCGATCCGTCTACCGATCGGCCGGACGAACATCGATTGGGAATGCGAGCTGGGCGTCGTCCTCAGCCGAACCGCCGACCATGTGTTGCCCGACCGTGCAGGCGACTACATTTTCGGGTACACCCTCGAAAACGACGTGTCCGATCGGGGCGGCCGCGGAGACACGCGGCATGGCTCCGACTGGGTCCTTCAAAAAAACCACGACACATTTGCCCCGATGGGGCCCTTCATCGTGCCGAAGGAATTTGTTCGCGACCCGCAGAATCTACAGGTGAAATTCACGCTCAACGGCCAGGTGATGCAGGATGCGAATACGTCCCTGATGATTCATACGGTGCACGAGCTGGTGTCGTATGGCTCGCATATTTTGACGCTGCGCGCCGGGGACGTGCTGGCGACCGGGAGCCCTGCCGGCGTCGGTTCTGCGCGGAAGCCGCCGATCTTTTTCAAGGCCGGCGACGTGTCGGTTTGCAGCTACGAAGGGATCGGAACGCTGACCAACCCGATCGTCGCGCCGCGCGCCGCGGGAACAAAGTGAGATGGACCAACTGCTTCAGGATTTGCGGTACGGTGCACGGTCACTACGGAAAGCTCCCGGCTTTACCATCGTCGCGATCCTGACGCTTGCGATCGGCATCGGTGCCAACGCGGCGATTTTTTCGGTCGTGAATGCCGTGCTGCTGAAGCCGGTGCCCTTTCCTGATCCCGACCGTCTCGTGATGTTCATGAACACGAGCCCGCAGGGTTCGGGCAGCTTCGCCTCGCCCGCGAAATTCCTGCACTGGCGTGAGCAAACGCGCGTCGTGCAGGACGTCGCGGCGTTCCGTAACAACATCGTCAATTTCACAGGCGCCGGAATTCCCGAGCAGCTCCGCGCAGGCGAGGTGACTGCGGACTATTTCCGTCTGCTTGGCGCTCCCCTCTTTCGAGGGCGCACGTTCTCGGCCGAGGAAGTCCGCCCTGGAGGCGAGCGCGTCGTTGTGCTCAGCCACAGTTTGTGGAGGAGGCGCTTCGCATCCGATCCCGGGGTGATCGGAACGACATTGTCGTTGGGCGGCGACCCGTACACGGTGATCGGCATCATCGGCCCCGCGTTCGACGTCGGAGAGTTCGGCCCCCCACTGGATATGTGGGTGCCGTTCCAGCTCGATCCCAACTCGAACGATCAGGGGCATTATTTCCGGGCGGCGGGCCGTCTCAAGCCTGGCGTGACACTCGAGCAGGCGAAGGCGCAACTCGATGCATCTTCGAGCGCGTACAGGCGCAAGTTTCCTAAAGCGCTGGACGACAACGAAAGCTTCAGCGTGACGCCGTTCCAGGAAGCGTTCGTCAGCGACGTGCGCCAGACGCTGTTCGTGCTCGCTGGCGCCGTTGGCTTCGTCTTGCTCATCGCGTGTGCGAACGTGGCGAATTTGCTGCTGGTGCGCGCGACGGGAAGAAGGCGTGAGATCGCGGTGCGTTCGGCGATCGGAGCCGGCCGCGGCCGCATTATTCGGCAGCTGCTGACCGAGAGCGTCTTGCTCTCGCTTACGGGTGGGACTCTTGGCCTGATCGTCGGTTTTCTCGGCATACGGGCGCTGCTGACGGTCAATACCGCAGGGCTTCCACGCCTCGGAACGGACGGATCGCTCGTCGCCATGGACTGGCGAGTGCTCGGGTTCGCGCTGATCGTTTCCATCGCGACAGGCATTCTGTTTGGCTTGATTCCGGCCCTTCATGGATCTCGAACGACCCTGAGCGAGACGCTCAAGGAAAGCAGTGGGCGCTCCGGCACAGGCTTCCGTCACAACAAATCGCGCTCGTTGCTCGTTGTGACCGAGATGGCACTGGCGCTCATCCTGCTCGTGGGGTCCGCGCTGCTGATTCGCACGTCGCTCGCGTTGCGTGCTGTGGACCCTGGATACGACGCGACCAACGTGCTGACGATGCGGATGTCGCTGAGCGGCTCGCGTTTTGTGCAGTCTGAGGGCGTGGAACGAATGGTTCGTGACGGGCGCGAGCGATTGCAGGCATTGCCCGGCGTCGAGCGTGCGAGCGCGACATGCTGCGTTCCACTGGAGGGTGGTTATGGCCTTCCCTTCAATGTCGTTGGACGTCCTCAAGGAAATGGGCCCTATCACGGTGGTGGCAGCTGGGCCACGGTCTCTCCCGGGTATTTCGAGGTCTTCAAGATCCCGGTGAAACGCGGGCGCACGTTTTCCGATCGGGATGCCGCTGGGGCGCCTGCCGTCGCCATCATCAATGAAGCAATGGCGAAGCAGTTCTGGAAGGATAGCGATCCGCTGAACGACCGCATCGTCATTGGCCGGGGTGTCATGCGCGAGTTCGCCAACGAGTCCGAGCGGCAGATCGTCGGCATCGTGGCCGATTCGCGAGATGGGGGATTGAATAATGATCCTGGCGCGAAAATGTTCATTCCACAGGCGCAAGTCCCGGATCCGGTCAACGCGCTGAATGTCCGGATTACGCCGATGGCGTGGGTGGTCCGAACGCGCGTGCCGCCGCTGTCGCTCAGTGCGGCGATTCAGGAACAGTTGCGTCAGGCAAGCGGCCTTCCTGTGTCGGAAGTACGCCCGATGACGGAAGTCGTGTCGCGGTCGACGTCGCGCGAGCGCTTCAACATGCTGCTCATGACTGTCTTCGGCGCCTCGGCGCTTCTCCTCGCCGCGATCGGGATTTACGGATTGATGGCGTACTCGGTGCAGCAGCGCACCCAGGAAATCGGCATCAGGATGGCGCTGGGCGCGCTGGCAGGCGATGTGAAGACCATGGTTGTGTTTCAGGGCATGCGGCTGGCGCTCGTCGGCGTCGTCATTGGTATTGTCGCCGCGCTCGGGCTGGCGCGGATCATCGCCGGCTTTCTGTATGGAGTGCAGGCGCACGACCCTGGGGTGTTCGTCTTCATCCCCGTCCTTCTAAGTCTCGTCGCGCTGTGTGCGGTATGGCTGCCCGCGCGCCGCGCCAGTCGCGTCGATCCCGTCATCGCATTGAGGTATCAGTGATCACAGTCCGTAGTCTGGAAAAGTCGATCAAGACCGGAGCAGGTGAAACGTTCCTGCTTCGGAGGATCAACCTCGACGTCAAGCCAGGCGAGTTCGTGTCGATCATGGGGCCGTCGGGTGCGGGAAAATCGACCTTGCTGCACATTCTCGGGATGCACGACACTGACTGGCGGGGCGAATACGAGCTGCAGGGACAGCCCGTGCACGCACTACGTCAGAAAGACCGGCTGGCCCTGCAGAAGAAACACATCGGCTTCGTTTTCCAGAGCTACCACCTGCTCGACAATCTCACGGTGTACGAAAATCTCGAGGTGCCACTCAGCTATCGCGACGTGCCACGCGCACAGCGCCAGAGCATCGTCTCCGATGTGCTCGATCGCTTTCAGATTGTCGGCAAGAAGGATCTGTATCCCAGCCAGCTTTCAGGCGGTCAGCAGCAGCTCGTGGGTGTCGCCCGAGCCGTCGTCGCCAGCCCAGGGCTGATTCTCGCCGACGAACCGACCGGCAACCTCCACTCGGATCAGGCCCGTGAAATCATGGAGCTGTTCAAGAAGCTCAACGACGGCGGAACGACGATCATCCAGGTGACGCACTCGGAGTCCAACGCGCAATTCGGCAACCGCGTCATCAAGCTGCGCGATGGGTGGATCGTGCAATGATTCGCGCGAGCGAATAGCCGTGCCGTCACGATCTCCCCGCGTCCTTCTGGCCGACGACCAGCGCGACATCCTCGAAGCGCTTCAACTGCTTCTCAAGAGCGAGGGTTTCCAGGTGCAGTCCGTCACGTCGCCCGCGGCCGTCCTGGCGGCGATCGACGAAGCCGACTTCGATGCCGCGCTGATCGATCTCAACTACGCCCGCGACACGACGTCCGGGCAGGAAGGGCTGGACCTGCTGGCGCGGCTGCACGCCCAGGATCCGACGCTTCCGGTCATCGTGCTCACCGCGTGGGCCAGCGTCGACGTCGCGGTCGAGGCGATGCGTCGAGGTGCGCGCGATTTCGTGCAAAAGCCATGGGACAACGCCCGGTTGCTCGCCATTGTGCGGACGCAGGTCGAGCTGAGCCGCGCATTACGGCGCGGGCGCCAGCTCGAGGGCGCCGCCCGCCTGAGCTTCGATGGTGCGCCTCCTCTGATTGCGCGCTCGCCGGCGATGAAGCCGGTCATCGAGCTGATCGAGCGGACAGCGCCGTCCGATGCCAACGTCCTGATCACCGGCGAGAACGGCACTGGTAAAGGCCTCGTCGCTCAGGCGATCCATGCGCTGTCACCGAGAGCGGGCCGGCCGATGGTGACGGTGAACGCAGGCGGCGTCTCCGAAACGGTGTTCGAGAGCGAGCTGTTCGGCCACGTGCGCGGCGCATTTACCGACGCGCGGGCTGACCGCGTCGGGCGCTTCGAGCTTGCCGACGGAGGCACGCTGTTTCTTGACGAGATCGCGAACGTGCCGCCGTCGCAGCAGGCGAAGTTGCTGCGGGTGCTCGCGGCCGGCGAATTCGAGCGCCTCGGCTCGTCGCGCACGCGGCGGGTCGATGTCCGCATCCTCTCGGCGACCAACGCCGACATCGACGGCGAGGTTGCGGCAGGGCGCTTCCGACAGGATCTGCTCTTCCGCCTCAACACCATCGAAATGGCCTTGCCGCCGCTGCGCGATCGGCGCGATGACATTCCGTCACTGGCGACGCATTTTCTCGAACAGCATGCGCGGCGTTATCGAAAAAACCTCAGTGGCTTCGACAGCGGCGCGATGGACGCGCTTCTCCGGCATCCATGGCCGGGCAACGTGCGCGAGCTCGAGCATTCAATCGAGCGGGCGGTGCTGATGGCCGCCGGTCCTACTGTGGCTTCTGGCGATCTCGGCTTGCGGCGGTCGCAGGACGGCGCCCAGAGTCTCGAGAACATGGGACTCGAGGACGTCGAGGCGTTTCTGATCCGGAAGGCCATCAGCAGGTACGGCAGCGTGACCGAGGCAGCGAAAGCGCTCGGGTTGAGCCGCAGTGCGCTATATCGTCGCCTCGAACGATATGGGATAGAACCATAACGAAAAACGAAAAACGAATACCGAATACTGAAAAGCGAAGACGTCCACGTTCATGAAGCTTCGTTACGACCGTCGGATTCTCCTTCTGGCGCTTGCCGCCGGAGGCCCCGGCATTGTGACGTCGCTCGCTCTTTTGTGGGCCGGCGGGTACTCCCCCCAGACGATCGCGACGACGGGGTTCGTCATGATCGTCGTCCTGGCCGTCGTGGCGTCATCGCTCCGCCACCGGATCGTCTTTCCGCTTCAAACAATGGCGAACTTGCTCGAAGCGCTGCGGGAGAACGACTTCTCGTTTCGCGCGCGCGGCGCCACGCGCCACGACCCGCTCGGCGAGACGCTGTTCGAGATCAACGCTTTGGCCGACACGCTGCGGGACGAACGGCTCGGCTCGCTCGAGGCGACGGCGCTGCTGCGAACGGTGATGAGCGAGATCGACGTCGCCGTCTTTGCGTTCGACGATGAGCACAAGCTTCGGCTGGTCAATCGGGCGGGCGAACGGTTGCTCGGCCGCCCTGTGGAGCAGCTGCTTGGACGAACCGCGGACGAAATCAGCCTGTCGGCGTGTCTCGACGGCAGCGCGCCCAGAGTGCTGAACATCGCGTTTCCCGGCGGCAGCGGCCAGTGGCAGGTACGCCGCGGATCGTTCCGGCAAGGCGGCCTTCCTCACACGCTCGTCGTCCTGAGTGACGTCAACGTCCCGCTGCGCCAGCAGGAGCGCGACGCCTGGCACCGCCTCATCCGCGTGCTGGGGCACGAGCTCAACAACTCGCTCGCGCCGATCAAGTCGATTGCCGGCAGTCTCGAGAGCATTGCGGCTCAGGATCCGATGCCGGAAGACTGGCGTGAGGACATGCGGCGCGGTTTAGGGATCATCGCAGGGAGAACCGACGCGCTCAGCCGATTCACGACCGCCTATACCGCGCTGGCGCGCCTGCCGCGGCCCAACATGCGTGAGGTCGATCTGCCGGCGCTCGTCGAGCGTGTCGCGCGGCTCGAGATGCGCAAACCGATTCAGGTAGAACATGGCGAGCCCATTGCCGTGCAGGCCGATCCCGATCAGCTCGAGCAGTTGTTGATCAATCTCATGCGCAACGCCGTCGATGCGTCGCTGGAGACGGGCGGGGCCGTGCGTGTCGGGTGGCACAGAAACGGCCATCACGTGGCGGTTTACATAGACGATGAGGGCCCAGGATTGGCGAACCCCTCCAACTTGTTCGTGCCGTTCTTCACCACCAAGCCGCGGGGATCAGGTATCGGTCTTGTGCTGGGCCGTCAGATTGCCGAAGCGCACGGCGGCACGCTGACGCTCGAGCCGCGCCCTGGCGCGAAAGGCGCGAGGGCAACGGTAAAGCTGCCACATCCAAACATTGGAAGATTGGCAGATTGATAGAGTGTAAGAATGTTGTCGAAAATCCTACCTCTACAATCCAATAACATTCTTACAATCCTCCGCTGTGGCAACCTGCCAATTCATGGAGGCAGCCGAAACGCCTCATCGATGCTCGGGTCATTCTCGATGCCGAGTATGCGTTTAGCGATGTATTCGCCCACGACCGGCCCGAACTTGAATCCTTCGGCGGTCCCGCCGCCGGCAACCCACACATTTGAGAGTCCCGGGAAGCGGTCGATGATGAAATTTCCCGACGCGCTCATGTCGTAGTGGCACGCGCGCGTCTCGAGAAGGGGAGCCTTCGACAAAATCGGAAAGCGCTCCGCAAGAAACGTGCGCGCAATGGCGTCGTGGCTGCGATCGAAGGCGCGATCGCTTGTGTCGGGATCGGTGGGCGCTGATCCGCGCAGCCGCACGCGAAACCCCCGATTGTCGGGCGGCAGCGCCGCCCATCCCGTGACGCCGGGAAAATTCCAGCTCGGCACGTTCGGGAACGTGAAGCGGTCGTCGCCTGGGGGCGTGCCGAAATAGTGGACGTGGCCGAGCGGCGTGCGAATGCGCGTCGCCATCAGTTCGGGAAAGGCCTTGGGGAACCACGGGCCGAGCGCGAAGACGAATGTCGCCGCGGTGAGCATCGCCGCGGGGCCGGCCGTGCGAATGTTTTGCAGCCGGTCGCCGGTGCGATCGCCGACCGACGCATGTCCCATCAAAACTTCGCCGCCCGACTGCCGGAACGCTTCGGCAACCACTTCGATGGCCCGGCGTGCCCGCACGACACCGGCCCTCGGATCGTGGAGGGCGAACGCGACGCCCTTCAGATCGAATTGCGGATAATCACGCGCGACGTCCTCGACTTTCGCCACCTCGAACGGAATGCGGAGCTGCTTCCAGAGCTCCTGCGTTCTGTCCGTGAACGTTTCCGGGGCAGCGCGAAAGATGAAATCGCCCGTGTTGAAGAAAAGGCGCACCTTCATCGCGCGGCCCCACTCGGCGTCGAAGGCTGCCCACCGATCGATGGCGCGGTTCGCCCAGGTGGTCCATAACTCTGAGCGAATACCACGGTCGCCGTACGAACTGCGAACACCGCGTGTTTCGTCGCCCGATGTGGCCCGCGAATTTCCAGGGCCGTAGGCGTCGACGAGCCTGACGCGCGCGCCCAGTTGTCTGAGATGCAATGCGGTCCACGCGCCGAATGCGCCCGCGCCGACGACGACCACGTCTGCGGGTGCGCGCGTCTGTCGCGCCGCAGCGGTGCTGAGCGCCGCCCCGGCGTGCGCCGCTACGACCGATTTCAGAAAGCCGCGGCGTCCGACACTCACGCGGTTCATTCTAGTCAATACATTGGCAGATTGGAGGATTGGAATTCCAATCTTCCAACGGAACTGGAATCCGGAACCGGTGTCAAAGTATGAATGCTTGCCGTCCGCGACCTCACCAAGCGCTACGGCGCATTGACCGCGGTCGAGCATGTCTCGTTCGAAGTGAGCCCGGGCGAGGTGTTCGGGTTGCTCGGTCCGAACGGATCGGGCAAGAGCACGACGGTCAAGATTCTGATGGGGCTGCTCGAGCCCTCGGGCGGCCATGTCGAACTGGATGGCCGCGACGCGCTGGCCGATCTGCAGGAATATAAGAAGCTCCTGGGCTATGTGCCCGAAGAGCCGTACCTCTACACGTATCTCACCGGGCCGGAATACCTTCAGCTGATTGGCCGGCTCCGCAATATTCCCGAGGCTACTGCTGAACCAGAAGATCGATCGATTCCTCGAACTGCTCGGCATCTACGACGACCGCTATCAGACGCTGTCGTCGTACTCGAAGGGCATGCGGCAAAAAATTCTCATCGCAGCCGCGGTCCTCCACAATCCGCGCATCGTCATACTCGACGAGCCTTTCTCGGGACTCGACGTGAGCGCCGCCCGCGTACTGAAGGCATTCGTGCGCTCGCTGGCCGCCGAGGGGAAGATGGTCGTCTTCAGCTCGCACGTGCTCGAGGTCGTCGAACAGGTGTGCTCGCGTGTCGTCATCCTCAAGGACGGACGCATCGTCGGCCACGATTCGGTCGCCAACCTTCGGAATACGCTCGAGCTGCCGTCACTCGATGCGGTCTTTGCGACGCTCGTAGAAGAAGACAACGTCGAGAAGCGCACGAGCGCGCTGCTCGAGGCGATGCATCTGCAATGACTCACCAGGCCGATCAGCCGTTCACGCTGCTGTGGCGGGTATTCATCGAACAATTTGCGGCGAACGAATCGGCCACCTCGGATCTGCAGACGCGGCGCGCGATCATCGGCGTCATCGCCTTCCTGATCGTCCCTGGTCTGTTCCTCATGATGAAGACCATGCCCGACTACGAGATGCTGCTGATGGTCTCCAAGGCCCGGAACATGCCGCAGTGGATCGACATACGGCTGGCGCAATTGGCGGTGCTTTTTGTGTCCTACTCGATGAGCACGATTGGTCTTCTGACAGTTTTCATCTGGGACGCGCTCGTATTCGATAAACGCGATGCCATGGTGCTCGGGCCCCTTCCGCTGCGGGGTTCGACGATCGTCAGCGCGAAGCTGGCCGCGCTCGCCACGTTTCTTATCGGCACCGCCCTTGCCGTGAACGTCACCTCGGGGGTTCCGTTCGGGTTCGTCACCGGCGGGCCCGAGGGCCATATCCTGCGACACCTCGCGGGTCATCTGTCAGGCACGATTGGCGGCGCAATATTCATGTTCTCGACGCTCGTGATTGTTCGCGGATTGCTGGTGTTGCTCGTCAGCGCGCACGCGGCGGCGACAGTGGGGTCGTTTCTGCAGTTTCTGTTCCTGAGCGGCGTCCTGTGTTTCATGATGGTGCCAACCGCGATCGGCCAGGTGGTCCCGCCGATTTCCTGGTTTGCGGCCCTCTTCGAGCTCATTCGTGGAGCGCGTCAGGACACCATCGGCCCTCTCGCCGACCGGGCGCTTCTCGTGCTGCCGCTGTCGGTCGCTGGTGCGATCGGCGTCACCTACCTGGGATATTGGCGGCAAATGCGCGTGGCGCTGGCGCCGTCTGCTCGAGTGGCGGCGCGGGCGAGCGTTCGGCGGCGCCTCGCCGCCCTCCTCACCGGCCGCGATCGCGTTGCCCAGGCGACATCCGATTTCGTGCTGACCACGCTCGTGCGCAGTCCGGGGCAACAGGCGCCAATCGCGATAGCCGCCTCGCTGGGGGTGGCGATCGTCAGCATTGCGCTTGCGACAAGGGATGGAGGGTTCGCGGAGCTGCGAGTGCCCAGGACGGTTGTTCTGTGGATTCCGATTGTCCTCGGCTACTGGATCATTGTCGGCTTGCGTGCGTCGTTCGTGCTTCCGACCGAATTGAAAGCGGCGTGGGCGTTCCGCGTGCACTCACGGCTGCCGTCTGTGTCGTATTGGGCAGGAGTACGCGCCGCGATGGTCGCGTTTGCCATTGGACCGGCGCTCTTCGCGAACGCACTCATCGTGCTTCCGCTGCTCGGCTGGCGAGTCGCGGCCATTCACGCGCTCGTCGTCGCCGGCGCCGTTGTCATCACTGCACAGTTTGCGTCGCTGCTGGTGGATGGCGTCCCCTTCACGCGCGCATATCCTCCCGGACACGCGCGCCTCAAAACGAGATGGCACCTGTACTTGCTTGGCATGTGGGCCATTGCCTACGTGCCGGTGCGGTTGGAATTGCAGGTGCTGAACGATGCGTGGGGACTCGGGATGCTGCTTGCGGAAGGACTCGCGGTGATCGTGATGCTCGAGATCGCCGCGCGGCACCGCGCCCGCAGATGGACGCTGCCTCCCGAGCCCGAGTTCGACGACTCCGATCCAGAGGCGCTGACTTTCCTTAACCTCGGACCCGCGGCCGGGCACACGCCTCAGTCGGTAGTGTAGATAACGATGCCGACCTGAAGGTCGGCATACGACAGATTGCGCTTCGATCGCCGGCGGTCCGATTCCGACTTAGAACGGGAACCACAACCTGCAACCGAAACTGGAACTCGGAACCAGTTTCAACCCGGATGTGCGGCTGCAATACCAGGCGTGGCGCCCGGGGCGACGCGGTCGATGTCGGGCTCGGACGGGCTGATGCGAATGCACGCGGCGAAATGGTTCGGCTCGATTTGGGCGAGCAAGGGCTCGACCTCGCTACACTCCGCGACGGCATACGGACAGCGCGTATGGAAACGACAACCCGCGGGCGGGTTAATCGGGGAGGGCACATCTCCTTCGAGCACGATCCTGCGCCGCTGCGCTTCGACAGCCGGATCGGGCACCGGCACCGCCGAAATCAGAGCCTTCGTGTACGGCATCAAAGGACGGCGGTAGAGTTGGCGGGCATCGGCAAGCTCGACGACTTTTCCGAGATACATCACGGCGACTCGGTGCGACGTATGCCGAATCGCACGCAAATCGTGCGAGATGAAGAGATACGCCAGATGCCGATCGCGCTGCAGCTTCTCGAGCAGATTGAGGATCTGCGCCTGGATGGACACATCGAGCGCCGAGATCGGCTCATCCGCGACAATGAAATCAGGGTTGGCAGCGAGCGCGCGGGCGATGCCGATGCGCTGCTGCTGTCCGCCGGAGAACTCGTGCGGATACCGGTTGATGAATCGCTCGCTGAGTCCGACTGTTGTCATCAGCTCGCGAATGCGATCGCGCTTGGCATTCCCCGCAGCCAGCCCGAACGTCTCGATTGGCTCCGCGATGATCTGCCCGACCGTCATGCGCGGATCGAGCGCCGCGTAGGGATCTTGAAAAATCATCTGCATGTGCTGTCTGGTGCGGCGAAGCTCTGATCTCGAGAGCTTCGCGATGTCGATATTCCTGAACATGATGTGCCCGCCCGTCGGCTCGATGAGGCGCAAAACCGCGCGGCCGAGCGTTGTCTTTCCGCAGCCCGATTCTCCGACAAGCCCAAGCGTCTCGCCGGGCAGGATGTCGAGCGACACGCCATCGACCGCTTTCACGACGCGGCCGCGTCCGAGATCGAAATGCACCTTCAGGTCAGCGATTGAGACCAGCGGCGCCATAGACCTCGTGGGCGAAATGACAGAGGGAATGATGGTCGGATGTCAGCTCGACAAACGGCGGGAACGTCTCGTGACAGACAGCCTCGGCGCGGGCGCATCGCGGGGCGAACGGACACCCCGGCCCCAGATGCGCCACGTCAGGCGGCAGGCCGGGAATCTGGTACAGGTCTTTACGGTCTTCGCTCGACGGGTCGGGCACCGACGCGAGAAGTCCTTTTGTGTAGGGATTGCCGGGGCGCTCGAAGAGCTCAACCGTTGGCGCCCGTTCCATGATCTTGCCCGCGTACATCACAACGACGTCGTCTGTGGTGCCCGCCACGATGCCGAGGTCGTGCGTGACGAGAATGACGCTCGTGTCGATCTCGTCCTTGACCTTCTTGATGAGCTCCAGAATCTGCGCCTGGATTGTCACGTCGAGCGCCGTCGTCGGCTCGTCGGCGATGATCAGCTCCGGCCTGCACGAAAGCGCCATGGCGATCATCACGCGCTGCCGCATGCCGCCTGAGAACTCGTGAGGATAGCCATCAGCGCGGCGGCGCGCGTCGGGAATGCCGACTATCTCGAGCATTCTCACCGCGTGCTCGTGGGCTTCGTCCCTGGAGTGTCCGAGATGCAGCTGCGTGACCTCCATCAACTGCTTCGAAATGCGCATGAAGGGATTCAGCGACGTCATCGGATCCTGGAAGATCATGCCGATTCGCTTTCCCCGAATCGCGCGAATCTCGCTGTCGGGCAGCTTGAGCAGATCCCTGCCGTCGAAGATCACCTCGCCGCCGGCGATCCGGCCCGGCGGGCTCGGGATGAGCCGCATGATCGACAGGTTGGTCACCGACTTGCCGGAACCGGACTCCCCGACGATCCCGAGCGTCTCTCCCCGCAACACGTCGAAGGACACGCCGTCGACCGCCTTGACGACGCGCCCGTCTTCGTCGAAGTACGTGCGCAGGTTTCTGACCGAGAGGAGCGTCAACTCTTTCTCATTTGCGGATCGAGCGCGTCGCGCAGGCCGTCTCCGAGAAAGTTGAGCGAGAAGAGCGTGATGGCCATGGTAATGCCCGGACACAGCAACTGCCACGGGAAGATGGCGATGTTCTGGATGCCGTCGGCCGAAAGGCTGCCCCAGGATGCGAGCGGCGCCTGCACGCCGAGCCCGAGAAACGAGAGGAACGCTTCGAGGAGCATGACCGACGGAATAGTCAAGGTGGCGTACACGATGACAGGCCCCAGGGTGTTCGGCACGAGATGCCGCGCGATGATCTTCCACGCGGGCACGCCTGTCGCGCGAGCGGCAAGGATGAACTCCTGGTTCTTGAGTGAAATCACCTGGCCGCGGACGATGCGCGCCATCGTCAGCCACGAGACGGCGCCGAGCGCGACGAACAGCAGCACGAGCTGCCCGAAAGGCGACTGGCCGCCGAAGAAGGCGAGCAGCACGATGACGATCATCATGTAGGGTATGGCGTAGAGCACGTCGACCACGCGCATCATCACTTCGTCGACCTTCCCCCCGAGATAACCCGCGGTTGCGCCGAAGGTGATGCCGATCAGAAGCGATACGAACGTAGAGATGATTCCGACCATCAGCGAGATGCGCCCGCCGAGCAGTACCCGCGCGAGGATGTCGCGGCCGGCGTTGTCGGTGCCCATCGGGTGGGTCCACGAGAACGATCCGTCAGGGGCCGTGAACGGCGGCAACGACACGAGGAGCCTGGGATCGCTGGGAATGTAGTCGTAGGTGTAGCCCGTCACGCTGCGAATGACGGGAGGCCCGAGCGCCGAGGCGAGGATGACGAAGCTCACCACGACCATGCCCAGCACGGCGAGCTTATTGCGCCTGAGGCGCTTCCACGCATCCTTCCAGAGCGATGTGCCGACGACGGGCTCGTCCATAGCGTGTACCAGAAATCTAGAAACTAAAATCTGGAAACTCGAATCTTGCGTAGAACGCCCTAGATCCTAGATTTCAGATCCTAGATCGGAGTTTTCAGCGTCAGTACCTCACCCTCGGGTCAATGAATCCGTACGCGATGTCTACCAGCAAATTGAATATCAGCACGACGATCGAGATGAACGCGACGATGCCGATGATGAGCGGCTCGTCGCGGTTCAGGTTCGCGTTGATGAAGTAGTTGCCGAGGCCCGGCAGCGCGAAGATGCGCTCGACGACCACGGTGCCAGTCAGCAGCAGCGCCAGCGCCGGACCCGAGAACGAGACGACCGGCAGCAGTCCGCCGCGCATCGCGTGGCGCCACAGAATCTGGCGCTCCGGCAATCCTTTCGCCCTTGCTGTCCGGATGTAATTCGAGCGCAGCACCTCGAGCATGCCCGAGCGGGTGAGCCGCGCGATGTACGCCATGTAGATAGCCGACAGTGTCAGTACCGGCAGGATCATGTACACGCCGAACCCTTCCCAGCGCGCAGGCGGCAGCACATACCAGGTCAATCCGAACAGGAGCACGAGCGTCGGTCCGAGCACGAAGTTGGGAATGGAAATCCCCAGCATCGCGATCGCCATCGACACGTAGTCGATCCGCTTGTTCTGATGCAGCGCCGCATAGGTGCCTGCGACGATGCCGACCGCAAGCGCCAGTAAATATGCCGTGAGCCCGAGCGCGGCCGACACCGGCACCGCCTGCTTCAGGATGGTGTTGACGGGTTGCCCCTGATACCGCAGCGACAGTCCAAAGTCACCGCGTAAGGTGCTCGAGATCGTCTTGCCGTACTGGACATACCACGGCTTGTCGAGACCGTAGCGCTCCCGGATGTTCTTTTCGATCGCGGGCGGGAGAGGCTTCTCGCCAGTGTAGAAGTTTCCCGGCGCGAGACGGATGAGTCCCCACGTCACCGACACCACGACCAGCACCATGGGAAGAATGACGATGAGCCTTCTGACGATGAACCTTACCATCCCTCGCTCGCTCTCTGTCGCAAACGAGCTACGGCTTGGCAAGCCACTTCGCGGGGTCGTGCTCGATGTAAACGAACTTCCAGGCGTGCAGCGTCACCGGATTCGGATACATCCCTTTGACGTACGGCTTCTTCATCCAGTTCGTCGAGCTCGTCGCCAGTGGAATCACCGGCTGCGCGTCGAGCAGCATCTTCTCGGCTTTCGCCAGCAGCTCGTAACGCCGTTTGGGATCGGGAGCGCTGTTCGCTTCGCGAATTGCCGCGACGAATTCAGGTGGCGACCACCCGGTGCCGTTGTCGCCGGTCTTGGTGCTGAACAGATCGAGGAAGGTGTACGGATCCATGTAGTCGCCGACCCACCCGGTCCGCGCGACGCCCTTATATTCGAGCTTCGCGCGATAGTCCAGGAACGTCTTCCACTCCATGTTCTTGAGCGGCACCGTCAAGCCGAGGTTCTGCTTCCACTGTGACTGCACGTATTCGGCGATGTGGCGATTCCGCTCGGCGGTGTTGTAGGTGAGCTCGACTTCGGAAATCGGGAATGTCGCCGGGTCAAAATTACCGTTGGCGTCGCGATAGCCTGCATCCGCAAGCAGTTGCTTGGCGCGACCCGCATCGAACGGATCGCCAACCGGCTGCGGGTATCCAGGGAAAATCCCTTCAGGTGAAAACGCCGTGAGCGGCTTGATTGTGCGCTCGTAGGCGGCCAGTCCGACTTTGTCGATCGACATGTTGAACGCCTTGCGCACGCGGACATCGTCCATCGGCGGTTTCGTCGTGTTCAGCATGTAATAGTCGATCGCGCACTCGGGATGGTCCATGTGATCGACCGTTCGGCGGAGATGATCGATCCACGCGGCGGGCGGAACGTGGTTGTACAGGGCGTCTATCTCGCCCGCCTTGTACAGGTTCATCATCGTCGTCGCATCTTCCATTGGATAGAACGTAATCGACTCGAGCCTGACGTTCGCCGCATCCCAGTACTGCGGATTGCGAACGTAGACGAGCTTGTTGTACGGCTTCCAGGTCTTCAGCGTGAACGCCCCGCTGGTGACGATGTGCTCAGGTTGCGTCCAGGCCTGGCCGTAGGTTTCGATGGCCGTGCGCGGGACCGGCCGAAAAAATTGATGCGCGACGAGACCCGCGAAAAACGGCACCGGCTGCGCGAGCGTGAACTTGACGGTGCGATCGTCGACCGCGGTGATGCCGAGGTCTTCAGCCTTCCCCTTGCCCTCGTTATAGGCCTGCGCGCCTTTGATGTAGTACGCGAGGTACGCCGTGCGCGCCGCAAATTCGGGCGCGAGACCGCGCCGCATTGAATACACGAAATCGTGCGCTGTAATCGGAACGCCGTTCGACCATTTCGCGTCGCGAAGATGGAACGTGAATTCTGAATTGTTGGAGTTCGGTTCCCAGCGTTCCGCAAGCGCGGGAATCGGTTGTGCGGTTTCCGGGTGGTATTCCGTGAGGCCGTCGAACAAGCCGATGTGAAGCCGCGCCTCGGGCTGGCCGGACGAGACCTGTGGGTCGAGCGACTCAGGCTCGGAGCCCGAAATGTAGCGCATGTGCTGCCCTTCGGGCGGCACTGTCTTGCCGAAATAGGGCGAGTTATCTGCCTGCGTGGTACAGGCCGCCGCAACTGCGAGACACACGGTGATCGCCGCCAATTTCAGCTGCCCCATATGTAAGGAAGGATTTCGTACTGGGGTATGATCCGTCAATCTCATACAGCGGTTTATGCCGATATTTCGCTTTCTGACGGTGACCATTCTCGTGTGCGTCGTCGAGGGCGCCGCGGCCCAGCCTCCCAGGACTGCCGCCGGGCGCGGTGATGGCTCGAACGCCATCGTCGGTATGCTGCAAGCCGAGCTGGCGCGCAACATCGACGTCCTTAAACATCAGCCAGTGCCCGCGTACTACGCGGCCTATACCCTGCACGACTCGCGGCACACCCAGATATTGGCGTCATTCGGCGCGATCGATCGCAGCGACGAAAATCGCCAGCGGTTCGCCACGGTCGAAGTGCGGGTCGGCGACTATCAGCTCGACAATACACACCCAATCCGAGGGGATGCGCGCGCACTGTCGCCGAGACTCGTGCAGGTCAGCCTGCCGATGTCCGATGACGAAAAACCGATACGGCTCGCATTGTGGCGCGCCACTGACCGCAGCTACAAACAGGCGAGCGAGGCGCTGACGCGGGTGCGCACGAACGTCGCGGCAAAAGTGCAGGACGAAAATCCGGCGCCGGACTTTTCGCGCGAGGACAAGCAGGAGCACGCGACGGACACCGTCACGTATTCACTCGACACGCCTGAGTGGGAAGCGCGATTGCGGCGGGTGTCGGCGGTCTTCAGTGAAGACCCGCTGGTGCTGCGCAGCCAGGTCTCGCTGACGGTGGATGCCGACAATCGGTACTACATCAACAGCGAGGGCTCGAAAATCGTCACCGGCGGGTTGAGCTCGCGCATCTTCATCCAGGGAGTCACCAAGGCTGAAGACGGCATGGAGCTTCCGCTCTATAGCAGCTACTTCGCGACCTCGCCGGGTCGACTGCCGGACGAGAGCGCCCTCATCGCCGAGGCGCGCGCCATGGTCGATCTGCTCGCGCGTCTCCGCAGCGCGCCCATCGTTCAGCCCTTTTCGGGCCCGGCGATCCTGTCGGGGCGCGCCGCAGGTGTTTTCTTTCATGAAATTTTCGGCCACCGCGTCGAGGGCAACCGCCAGCGCAACGCTGACGATGGCCAGACGTTTTCGAGCAGGGTTGGACAGCCGGTGCTGCCCGCGTTTCTGAGCGTCTCCTTCGATCCGACCGTGAAGAACGTCGGCAACATCGAGTTGATGGGGCATTATCTCTACGACGACCAGGGCGTGAAGGCCCAGCGCGTCACCGTCGTCGATAGCGGCGTGCTGAAGGCGTTCCTGCTCGACCGTGCGCCGCTGAAAAACTTCTCCCGCTCGAACGGCCACGGCCGAGCCGAGCCAGGATTCTTGCCGGTGTCGCGCCAATCCAATCTGCAGGTCGAATCGAGCAAGTCGGTGTCGCGCGAGCAGTTGATGAACCAGCTGCGCGACGAGGCCCGGCGCCAGGGCAAGCCGTTCGGGTTGCTGTTCGACAACATCGAAGGCGGCTTCACCACCACTGGACGCGGATCGCCGAACGCGTTCAACGTGCTTCCGAACGTCGTGTATCGAATCTACACGGACGGTCGCGACCCGGAGCTCGTCCGCGGCGTCGACCTCATCGGCACTCCGCTCGCCGCGTTTGGAAAGATCATCGCGACCGACGATCGCGTCGATGTGTTCAACGGCGTCTGCGGCGCCGAAAGCGGCGGCGTCCCAGTGTCGGCCTCATCGCCCGCGCTGCTGGTGAGCGAGGTCGAGGTGCAGAAGAAATTTCAGTCGCAGGAGACGAGACCGATCCTGCCCGCCCCCCCGGCGGCCCGGAAATCATGACCGCTGGCGCGTGCTCCCGGATGGTGGGCCGATCGGCCGTGGTCGGGTTGATGGCCGTCACATGGCTCTTCGCCGATGGCCTGCGCGCACAGGAGTCTCCCACTGTCGCGGCCATGCAGGATGAGATGAAGCGCTCGATGGAAGAGCTGCGCATGAAAGGGGAGGCAGCGCCGTACTACATCGCCTACGAGGTGCTCGACCGCACTATGTCGGACGTCTCCGGCCGACTCGGCGCGATCATCGAAACCCCGCCTCGCCGCACGCGCACGTTGCGCGTCGAAGTGCGCGTCGGCGACTACACTTTCGACAGCTCCCGCTTTGTCATACAGGGGTTTGGCGGCGCGGCGCTTTCAGGCGAGACTGTCATCGCACCGCTCGACGATGACTACGATGCGATGCGCCGCGAGATCTGGCTGACGACAGACGTCGCGTATAAGCGTGCGATTACGATGTTCGCGCGCAAGAAGGCGGCGTTCCAGAACCGCACCGCGAGCGATCCGATACCGGACTTTTCAGCGGAGGCCCCGGTCGAGACGATCCTGCCCGCCCCGCGGTTTCAGCCCGACCGCGCCGGCGTCCTCGAGCGCGTCCAGCAGTCCTCTGCGGTATTCGCGTCGCATCCTGACGTCGATCTCTCCGAAGTTTCCATCTCGCAGGTCCACGGCACGCGGTACTACCTGAACAGCGAAGGGTTCAAAACCGTCGCGCCGATTCAGATCGCATCCCTCACGATGTACGGAGAGGCGCAGGCTGGCGATGGCATGCCGGTGCGGCAGACGTTCACCGACGTCGGGCGCACGGTCGCCGATCTGCCATCGGCTGCGGATCTCGTCGTGCGCGCGAAGCAGATCGGAGCGGACGTCGACCGGGCGCGCGTGGCGCCCATCGGGGAGGAGTTCGCCGGCCCCGTGATGGTCGAAGGCGTCGGCGGCGCGCAGTTCGTGGCTGAGACGCTCGTCCAGATGATGCAGGCGCGCCGTCCACCGGATGCCGAAAATCCCCGCATGGGACAGGTTCCGCCATCGCCGTTTCTGAATCGCACGGGCCTTCGGGTCATGGCCGATGCATTCAGCGCAAGCGATACGCCGTCGGTGACGCACTTCGAAGGCAAGCCTCTCGCGGGCAGCTATGCTGTCGACGATGAGGGGATGCGCGCAAAGGATGTCGAGCTTGTCGAAAAGGGGCGGCTGGCGGCGCTGCTGACCGGACGCGTCCCGCAGAAGAATTTCCCGCGCTCGAACGGCCACGGCCGGTCGACGACCGTGCTCGCCGGCGTGTTCCAAATCGAGAGCGCGCAGGCGATTCCGGCCGCCGAGCTCAAGGACAAGTACATCGCGCTGCTTAAAGCGCAGGACAAGACCTTCGGCTACATCGTGCGGGGCGTGCGATCGGACGGCCAGGGGGCACAGGTCCAGGCATCGACTCGATTGTGAAGGTGACGCTCGACGGCCGGGAGAGTCCCGTCCGCGGCATGCGCTTCGGCGTCGTCTCGCCGATGGCGTTCAGGGACCTTGCAGAGGCCTCCGAAGAGCGGCATGTTTTCTCGTACCGCGCGGGCGCGACTTCGGCGGTCTCCGTCATCGCACCGAGCCTCATCTTCGAAGAGCTCGAGATTCAGCGGGTCCGTGACATTCTGCAGAAACCACCCGTTGTGCCGTCGCCGCTGAAAACCTTGAATGTCCAGTGAATCCGGTATAGATTTTCACGCTCACCACAGTAACAACCCAGAGCGGGAGGCGTCATGAAAGTGCTGACTCGTCTAGTGCTGTCCGTCGCGGCTGCCGCGCTTCTCGATGGCGCGCTGTTGTTCGCGCAGACCAAAGCCACAGCGGAGAACGTTCCGACCATTCCCCACTCGTCGGTGCCGAATTTCTTCAAGCTGCCGGCCGATCTCTACTTCGGCGAGGGCATCGGCATCGCGACGAATTCGAAAGGGCACGTGTTCGTCTACCACCGCAGCGGCGATACGCGGTTGTTCGAATTCGACCCGAACGGCGCCTTCGTCAAGGAATGGGGCGTCGGCGTCTACGGCATCGAGTTCGCGCATCAGGTGCGCGTCGATCCTCAGGACAATGTCTGGGTTGTTGACGAGGGGACGAACATGGTCATCAAGTTCAACCCCGCAGGCCGCGTCGTGATGGTGCTGGGCCGGCGGCCGGAGGCCGTCGCCGGCGCCACGCGACGCAAAACGCCGCAGAACCCGCCGGTGCTGAACAAGAAATATCAGTTCGGACGGCCGACCGACGTCGCCTGGGACCCGCAGGGCAACATCTTCATCTCCGACGGCTATGTGAATTCGCGCGCGGTCAAGTACGACAAGAACGGCCGCTTCATCGCTCAGTTCGCCGGCGAGCGAGGAGAGGGCGCGAACCAGCTGAACACGCCGCATTCGATCGCGTCGACGGGCAGGGCAACGTGTACGTCGGCGATCGCGGCAACCGCCGCATCGTCGTGCTGAACAATGACATGACGTTCAAGACCCATACACGAACGTGGGCAACCCCTGGGCGGTATGCATCTCGCCGGGATCGCATCAGTATCTGTATGCGTCCAACTCGAACCCCGACAGCAACACGCCCGCATCTTCGTGGGACATCACGGGCGAGATCTACAAGATGGAGCTCGACGGCAAGATCATCGGCAAGTTCGGCAAGGCCGGCAAAGGCCTCGGCGAGTTCAGCACTGTGCACGAGATCGATTGCCGCAATCCGGATCAGCTCTTCGTCTCGGAGATCTCCGCGTGGCGCGCGCAGAAGATCATCCTGAATCCGTCAAAGATGCAGCCGGCGACGTCCGTCTGCGGCGGCGCGATAAGGGGAACGACATGAAAAAAACACTGATTTTCTCGATTGCAGCGGCGCTCGCCGTCAGCGGGGGGCTCCTCTCCGGGCAGACGGTGCCCACGATTCAGTTCGATTCGAATCCGAGCCCGCTGACGATGCCCGAGAACATTCACCTTGGCGAGGTCGCGGGCGTCGCGACAAACTCGCGGGGCGATATCTACGTCTACACGCGCACGGGTAACCCCACGATTACGATCGGCACCGCGCGCGCGGTGGCGCACGGCGGCGGCCGCCTCTTCCAGTTCGATCGCACCGGCAAGTACGTGCGTGAGATCGGACAGGGCATCTACGGGTTCCTGCAGCCGCAGCAGGTGCGCGTCGATCCGCAGGACAACGTGTGGGTCGTCGATCAGATGTCCACGCAGGTCATCAAGTTCGATTCGAACGGGCGGGTGCAGATGGTGCTGAGCCGCAAGCCGGAAGCGACTGACGGTGCCGGCGCCGCGGCTCACACCGCTGCCGACGGGCATTCCGACCATTCAGCCCGAGCCACCTGCCGGCGGCGGGCGCGGCGGCGCGGCGGAGGCGCCGGGCGCGGACCGCCCTCTGCCCGGCGCGGGCGTCGAAGGCGAGAGCTTCTCGCGGCCGACCGACGTCGCCTGGGACGCTCAGGGCAATATCTACGTGACCGACGGCTACGGCAACGCGCGCGTGGCGAAATACGCACCGACGGGCAAGTGGCTCAAGAACTGGGGTTCACGCGGAACCGGCCAGGGGCAGTTCAACATCGTCCATGGCATCGCCATCGACGCACAGGGCAACGTGTATGTCGGGGATGAAGGCAACAAGCGCGTGCAGGTGTTCGATACCGAAGGCAATTTCAAGACACAGTTCACCAACGTGGGGGCGCCGACGGCATTGTGCCTGACACGCGGCGCACAGCCGGTGCTGTACGTTGCGCATACAGGCGACCCTGACGGCATGGAAGACGCCGCCATCTACAAGGTCGATCTGAAGGGGAACGTGCTCGGCAAATTCGGCAGCGCCGGAAAACTGCCGAAGGAATTCAGCCTGGTGAACTCGATCGACTGCCGCAACGAAAACGAACTGCTGGTCGGCGAACTCGCCAACTGGCGCGTTCAGAAGATCACTCTTCGCGCTGCGAAATAAAACCTCGGGGTTCGGCGTAAACTGAAGGGTATGCGCCGAACCCTTTTTCTTTG
>CAWAPZ010000006.1:0-98169 GCA_963784045.1 Vicinamibacterales bacterium | reverse complement strand
GCATCACATAGATCCCGAACGAAGTCACGAATATGACGGCGAAGACGAGCTTGCGGAGAAGACCGGCAGTCATGCTGTCGGCAGCGCCGCCATCAGGGCCTGGTCCTTGCCCATGATGACGTCCCACGCGTAATTGTTCGTCACGTACACTCTAGCCGTTCCGGCCCATTCGGTCGCGCAGTTCACGATTCGCGAGCAGCAGGTGAACGCACTCTGTCGAATTCCTCGCGATTGGAATAGAAGAGTCCCGCGTTGCTGCGCCGGCAATGATCGACCAGTTCCACGTCCGCGTGTGCGTTGCACACCACCGGCTTGCCGACGGCCATTCCCTCGAGCGTGAGGAGCGACAGGCTCTCAAACGGGGATGGCACGACGATAATGGTCGCGGCGTTCAGCGCGAGAAAGGCGATCGAATTCCGACAACAGCCCGACATACTGAACCCACGGGACGTCCGGCAGCGGCATCAGCTTCGCGCCCATGAGTACCAGCGTGGCCGGTCCACCGCCGTCTTTGTAGGCCGCGAAAAATTCGAGCAGCTGGTCGCACCCTTTGCCTGGATCTATCCGGCCGCCGTAGAGCAGGAAGGGTCCTCGAGGCGAGCCGTTTCAGACCCGTTTGCGGCAGGGTCGCACCAATTCCGAGCAGATCGACGCCGCATCCAACCGTTTCCTCAGCGGCCGCCCGGATGTCGAATGTAGCTCTTGAGGAATACCTTTTCGACCTCAGTGTTTATAGGCGATCGCCCTTGGCCGCCGAAACATGTCTTTATAGATATCGAGATGGATCGCGGGCTCGTCGTGCGCGGTGGGGGCGAGGATGCTGCGCTCGGCGGCAACGTCGAGGCCGAGCACCGTCGGCGCGTAGAGGTAAGTGAAGAAAATCACCGCGTCGTACGAGCGCGAGTGCGTGCCAGGTGATCGATCAGCGCGGGGCACCACGGGCCTTGTTGCTCCAGCCACGACAGCTCATCATCGCGCGTATGCGGGTTGTGGAAAATCCACTCGGGGTACCTGTTGAAGGCATCGATATCGCGGGTGCGCGCGTTGGCAAAGCGCCGCACGGTGACGCCGTTGATTCTGTTCGGTGCCTTCCGAATAGTCGTTCGCCCACGTGATGTATTCGCGAGCGCAGGTGGTCAGCACCTCCACGACGTGCCGGCCGGCCATCCGCTCGGCGATCAGACGGCAGTGATATTCGGACCCGCCGAGTATCTCCCGGCCGTATCGCTGGACGATGAAGGCAATTCGCACCGCGTGAAGGTCAGAAGCCGGAAATGACCGTCGCTAGACGCTGCTGGATGATCGGATCGCCGAAGTGCTGGAGCCGCGCCCCGCTGACCGGCCAGTCCTTGATCGCGCGGGCTCTCCTCGAAGGCCAGCATGCCGAGCAGCTCCGCCGCGTATTCGAATCCTTGGTTGCGAACTGCACCCCCGCGCCCCCGAGCGTGTCGGGAACGGCAGCCGCGCTGTATGCAAGCACTGGGACGTCCATGGCCATCGCTTCGACCAGAGGGACGCAGAACCCCTCGTGCTCGCTCAAGGGAGACGTAGCGCTCGACGCCCGGTAGTAGGCGGCGAGCTCGGCGTCAGGCACCGGGCCGGTAAAGACGAAGCGATCCTCCAGCATTCTTATCGGAGAGCAGCGCGCGGATGGTCGCATCGTACTGCGGCACCACGTCGTACCGGCCAACAAAGATGAAGCGGTAATAGGCGTCCACGTAACGCTTGTATTGCTCGGCCAGCCTGATATGGTCTTCAATTCTCTTGTTCGGGGCGATTCTGCCGACGAACAGGAAATTGACGAGGCCGTCGTCCAGAATCTCTTCGAGGACCGGGTTTGGCGGCGCGTTTGTGAGCCGCTCGGTGTTGACCGCAATAGGGAGGACGCCCGTGTTCGAAAACTCGAGGGTCTTCGAGCTCCCGGCGGTTGTACTCGGAGTCGCCGAGCGCCAGCTCGCACGCCGGAGCCAGGCCGGCGAGCTCCTCACGCGCGATTGACGCAAGCCGGAACAGAGCCGGCGCGTACGGCGCGAAGAACCGCGCCGGAGTCACGTTGTGATACTGCAGTACCCGACCGTGGGGCAGCGCCGCGAACGCTGAAGACATCGGCGAAGGCAGCGCGTAGTGAAAGATCGTGACATCGCCGCGCTTAGCGGCCGGGATCCGAGAAGGCGCGATCTCATGGCGCAAATCGTCGTCAATGGTCAGGGCGAAGATCTCGGAATCGTGGCCCATCGCTCTCAGCAGGTCGCGCATACGTCTGGAGCTGTCGCCTATCGCATCGCCATTGTGGGCGGCAGGCACCCACTGGTTGACGCGCATCAGCGTTTCTCCTCGACAAGGCCGGGCTTCGGCTCCGGGCTGGCCGGCAGGCCGCGAAAAATCGCGGGGCGGTACTGCTGAGCTCGAACAGCTCTTCGGCAAGCCGGAACTGATCCCAGAAATCCCAGGCGACCGGCGGCACGGGCTTGCGCGGGCTTTCAGGACCTGGTCGACAATCGAAGCAGCGTGCCATCAAAGTCCCTCGCACGGAGACGCGCGAGGGCTTCGTCCTGTTTGCGCACGACCCGGTCGCATAGATCTTCGTCGTCGATGATCGCGTCGACTAGCGCAGCTACCTCCAACGGTTCCCGCGTCGAATAGAGGACGCCGGCGCCATCCATCGTCGCCGGCACCGCGCTTGCGGCGTACACGACCACAGGAATCCCCTCGTAAAACGATTCGACGATCGGAACGCAGAAGCCCTCGTGTGCGCTCGCGCACAGGAAAAGGTCGGCGACATCGTAGTAGGCCGCGAGCTCTGCATCAGAGACGTGGCCCGCGAAATGTATGTTGGTCACGCCCAGACGCGCCACGAGCTGGTGCAGCATCGCGAGGTCCTTCTCGAATCCGCCGTAAGACCCGACGAGCAGCAGTCGCGACCGCGGGTTGAAGTGGCGCTGGTACGCTGGAAGGACCGGATGACATCCTCGATGCGCTTATTCGGGATGATGCGGCCGACGAACACGATGTTCGTCCAGTCGTCGTCGAACTCCTGCGCGATGAGATCGTTGGGGGGCAGATCGAGATGCGAGAAGTCGGGGACGACCGGCAGTACACCGGTGGGGAAGAACCCGAGCCTCTCGAGCTCCTTGCGGTTGAACTCGGAATCGCCGAGCGCGAGATCGACGCGGGCCGGATAGATACTGAGCTCGCGGCGGCCCTTGAAACACTGCTCGACAAGCTGCTCGTGCACGTCGACGAAGAACTCCGGAGGCGTAATGTTGTGATAGATCAGGATCTGGCGGTCCGGCAAAGCGTAGGTGATGCGCGACGCGCGGGAGCCGATGGAAAAATGATGGATCAGGATGTTCGACGCGTCGCTCTCCTGTATCAGGTCGCGATAGTCGCGGGTCTGATCTTCGAGGCGCGGATCCGCGGTTTGAATGAAGATGTCCGATTCGAAACCGGCCGAACGCAGCACGCGCTGAATGCCGAGCACCTCGTGGCCTATGGCATCGCCATAGCCGAGCGTGGCCAACACCTGGTGAATCTTCTGCTTCTTCAATTCAGCACCGGTCCGAATGGCAGGTCGGCCAGGACGTCGTTCGCGGGCCGAAGATCCTTGCGTCGCCTGGCGAACCAGCCGGGCTCGGGCACCATGCCGTTGCCGCGGAACCCCCGAGCGTCCTCTTCCTTCACGTGCGCAAGGATGTCGAGATATTTCTGCTCGATCACCGGCCACGCGTAGTGCCGCTGGAAGAACTCCCGGCCGTTCGCGCTGAACGCCGCGTTCAACCCGCGGCTCTCGGAAATTGCACGGAGTGTTTCGACGAACTCGGCGTGCGTCTCATAGTACAGGCCCGCTCTGCTGCGGACGCACTGGCCTCTCAGCACCTCGCACTTGCCGTTGACGAGCACTGGTGTCCCGAGCGCCCACGCCTCGAGCGCGACCATCGAGAGGCTTTCATAGTAGGACGGCATAATCAGCAGATCTGACGCGGCCAGCGCGTCGAACTTGTCCTGGTCGCCGAGAAACCCGAGGTGGCGAATCCTTGGGTGATCGGGGATCGGCAGCATTTCTTTACCGATGAGGACGAGCTGAAGTCCTTTGGGGAGCGCGTCCAGTCCCTTCAAGAAGAACGAGAACAGCTCTTTGCACCCCTTGTTCTGGTCGATGCGGCCGACGTAGAGCGCAAAGCGTCCTTCAATCCCATACTTCTGCCTGAACCGCTCGCCCTGAGGCCGCGATGGAATGTCCGATCCGATGCCCACCACGACGCCGGGCACGTCCTGATTGTTCGAGACCGATTGAATGAGCCGCTTCTCTTCGGGGCTGTTGTACATCAGCGCGCGGACGCCACGAAAGATGCGAGGCGACAATGCCAGGCCGATGGCTTCGTCGCGCTCCGCTGTCGGAACGAGGATCGCGCGTGACGGCAAGGCTTTCGCGCCATGGTACGAATGGTAATAGCGGTAGCTGAAGAAAAAAACGTAGTCGTAGCCTGCCTCGGCCGACTTGAGGTGCCTGAGGAGAGAGGTGCTTTTCGGCCCCTCGGCGCTCAGCCACTTCAGCTCGTCGAGATATGAATGCCGGTGGTTGAACACGCGCTCGGACCAGCGGCCGAATACGTGCGGATCGCGCGGCTGATCGACCCGAAACCTGCGGACGGGAACGTCGTTCACGATTTCCATCCCGGCCGGAAAGTCGTCGCGCCACGTCACGTAGTCGCGCGCACAGGTTGTGAGCACGTCGACTGCGGCGTGCCGCGACAAGTGCTCCGCGACGTAGCGCGCGTGCAGCTCGGCGCCGCCGTTAATGTTGGCGCCGTAGCGCTGCACCACGACAGCGAGCTTCACTGCGCTGAGGGATCCGGTTCTTCACCGGAGTCGTCCCTGTCGTCGCCGGCCGGATCGTCATCGAAATCCGCATCCGACGCGTCGTTCGACGCGGCATCAGCGACCGGGTCGCCATGCGGCGATGTTACGGAGTCTTCCGGCGACGCCACTTCCGCCGGCGCGCCTTCTGTTGCCATCCCCTCGGCTAGTGTGCGGCTGCGGCCGCCCCGACGTCCACGCCGTCTGCGGCGGCGGCGTCGAGCGGTATTCGACTCGCCGACCTGTTCCTCGGCCGCGGTCCCGGGCTGCGGAGGCTGCACCTGAACAGGCTGGACTGCAGACGATGCCGGCGGCGGCGGTGGTGCCGGACGCTCGGCCGGCCCTGGTCGCGGCGCCTGCGGCTCGCGCGCGGGACCGGTGCCCGGCCGATATTGGACCACGCCTTCAAGCGCTCGTGCGCGTCGCTCGTCAAAATCCATCCGGCTCGAAAGCGACTCCAGCCGCATCTTGAGATTGCGATTCTCGATGCCGATCCGCGTCAGCTCCAGCACCAGGTTGTGCACGAGCTCGTAATAGAGCACGTCGACTTCGTCGCGCTGCTGCGCCTTGTGACGGAGAAATTGGAACTGCGCCTCGAACAGCGCGTTTACCCCGGATTGCTTGTTGACCGCGTGAATCAGCGTGTTCGGATTGAAGAAGAGCTTCAGGATGGGGTTGAGCAGGCGGCGTATGGTGCGCAGATCCTCGATGGGTTCCGTACAGCATCTCCGCATCAAAACCCGTTCTCAGTTCAGGTTCGATCTGGAATGGCTCGAGCTTTACGTCGCGGACGCGCTTGAACTGATCGACCAGATCCGAGCGAACGCCCTTTGGATTGAGGAAGCGCTCGAGCTTGACGTTGGCGAGTTCCTGAATCTGCTGTTCCGTGTAGTCGACGCCCCGTTTCGACTCAATCCGCGCCCGGATCTGGCGCATGATCTGTTCGACGTCGACGGCGTCGGTCCGAATATTGAAATCTGCCATATTCACCCGATACATGTAGGGTGAAGGGACGAGGGGCAAAGGGCAACCGCGCGCGTGAGGCGTGCGCTCATTTGCCCTTTACCCCGATCCCTTACCCCTGTTCAAATACAGTCCGAACTCCGGCGCTTCCTTCAGGCAGGTCCCAAGAATGCCCACCGATCGGACGAGCGCGCGTAAGCCGGTGCGCTCGATTTCAGCCGGATCGCTCCCGAATTCCGGGTAGCCATTGTCATTCGCCACCGCTGTTTCCCATCCGCGGAACAGCCGTCCCCACGGGCTGGCCAGCACGTCGCGCATCAGCGCTTTCGCTTTGAGCGGATACCAGAAGCTGTCGTGATAGATGACGCTCGCGGCGTACGCCCATGGGGCCAGCACGGTTTTCAACGACCACTCGACCGGTTTCCGCAGTGGTCCCCAGTAAATCTGATGCTGCATGCGTGCGGCGAATGTCATCTTCCTGAACGGGCCGGCAAACCGCCAGTTCTCGGCTCCCGCGTCCTCGTCACCCACAATTTCAATGTCGCGCGGATCGCCGCAGCCGAGCCCCCGTTCGTGCGCTAGGCGGATGAACTTGATCGACAACGGATCCATGCCCATGAGCTTGGCCGATATCGCGTCGATGGCGACCTGATCGGCGCTCGCCAGGATGACGTTCTTGACGCGCGGAATCATACAGCGCGGTCCGGGTCCGTCGCCGGCAAATGTACCGTCCATCACCGCGAAGACGCCGCGATGGATTTTCTGCTGAATCATCAACAGGTCGACGAGGGTTTCGTGGATGACCGGATGCGTCCAGTGGCGCCGCTCGTTCAGCAATCCGCCGAACGCGTTCTTCATCGCGCCGGTCATCGTGGTGAAGACGTGCGTTTTCACCGTGGGCAGATGGATGATGTTCTCGCCGATGAACCGGCGCGGGATCATGAACCCCTGCGGGTACACCTCGTTGAGGCAGAGAAACTCCCTCGCCAGGCTGCCAACCGCTTCGTGGATGTTGATCCACTCTTCGCCTTCGTAGATGTGAACGTTGCGAAGGCCGTGCGCCTCGACGACCGGCAGCTGCTTGTTCTCGCGCTCGCCCAGGTGCGCATCGATCACCACGGTCCTGTTGTGGCACGCGTGCATCAGGTCGGGCGAGTAGCCGTCTTTCTTCATCGCCCTGATGACGCCGTCGAGCTGCCACGGAGTCGTCGAGCTGGCCGGGAAGAAAAAATGCCACGAGATGTTGACCTTGAGTGCGGTATCCGCGTCCTTCGCGATGACACTCTGGTAGTCGGCGAGATTGAGCAGCCGGTGATAGTCGCGGAGAACGGTCTCTGGCTTTGTGCGCAGGATGGCAACGCGTGCCTGGGGCATTGCCACGATTTTACTGGTAAATGATGACGATCACCGAAAGCGCCCACAGCGCCACGCACATGAGCAGCGGTCTGTCATTGACGACCAGCTCCGACGGGCTTCCGCCTTGATCGCGGCGGTGGACGAGATAGAGGTACCGGAAGATGCCGTACAACGGGAAAGGAATCGTCAGGCTGAGCAGATCGGTGCCGAATCGCCCGGTCGTCTCGGGGCTGATGGTGTAGAACGCGTAGGCAATCAGCGTCGAGGCCGTCACCACCGAAATCATCTGATCGAGCAGGTACGGCGTGTACTCGCCCAGGATCGCGCGGTGCTCTCCGGCCGTGTCGGTTAGAAGCGTCAACTCATGCCGCCGCTTGCTCAAGGCAATGAACAGCGCGAGCAGCGTTGTGCACACCAGCAGCCAATGACTGATGGGAACGGCGATCGCCGCCGCTCCGGCCGCCGCCCGCAGCGTGAACCCTGCCGCGATCGTGAGGACGTCAAGAATGACGATCTGTTTCAGAAACGCCGAATACGCGATCAACAGCACGAAGTACGCCGCGGCTGTCTGGAAGAACCGCCATCCGATCGCCCACGACGTCATCATCGCTGCTGCGCCGATGATCGCGGCAGCGGTGAGCGCCACCGACGGACTGAGCGCGCCGGACGCGATGGGCCGATTCGCTTTCAGCGGATGGCGCCGATCCTGCCGTCGATCGAGCACGTCGTTGATGAGGTAGATTGTCGAGGAGAGCGCGCAGAACACGCTGAAGGCGGTGACCGCCTTCAGGACGGAGCGCTGGTCGCTGAGCTGCTCGGCAAACACCAAGGCCGCAAAGACGAAGAAGTTCTTCGTCCATTGACCAGGGCGCAATGAAATCAGGAGATTGAAGAGAACGAGGCGAGAGCCCTGGCTGTGCGACATTCGAAGCGGAAGGACTTACAGTCCTCCCGCTCCGGCGAATTTCCTCTGCTGAAAACATTCCTTACAAAACACGGGGCGACCCTGCGTTGGACGAAACGGAACCGTCGTTTCCTTGCCGCATGCCGAGCATGTGGCCGTGGTCTCGACGCGCTCGCGAATCCCGGGTGACGCGGCCCGGGCTGCCCGCTTGGCCTTGCAGGCCTTGCATCGCTTCGGCTCGTTCTTGAAGTTCTTGTCCGCAAAAAAGAGCTGCTCACCAGCCGTCCAGACGAACTCCGCGCCGCAATCCACACAACTCAGGATCTTGTCTTGGAACTCCATCGTGTCGCCCCTTGCTCGCGCCCTTTACTCTGCGTCGCGTCGCATTTTCTTGCGGTTACGTTTGCGCGCCAGCGCCTGTTTGGCCCTGCGCTTGTCTCCGGGCTTCAAGTAGAAGGAATGCTTCTTGATATCCTTGATGATATCTTCCTGCTGTACCTTCCGTTTGAACCGCCGAAGAGCACTCTCGATCGATTCCCCGTCCTGCACTTTGACTTCCGCCACGCTTATTACACCCCCTCAAATCGGGCGATCGTGACGACTTCCTGGGCTTGCCATCACGCGGTGTTGTCTAACGATTGTGTTACGCTAATTCGGGACTGCGAATCTTAGGCGCAAAGCTGAAGCCCCGTCAACGAATTAGTCCCTCAGAACAACCCTTTTATATCCAAGAGCTTACTGCACAAACGTGGAGTCCACGAGAGTCCTGGTCATCGGCAACGGCGGGCGCGAACACGCCCTGGTCTGGAAACTGGCTTCCGAGCGGAGCGTCTCGGACATCGTGTGCGCGCCGGGAAATGCCGGCATCAGCCGGATAGCGCGGTGCATTCCAGTCGATCCCGCCGATGCGCACGCCGTTGCGGAGATCGCCAGACGTGAAGAGATTGATTTCACGATCGTCGGCCCGGAGTTGCCTCTCAGCCGCGGCATCGCCGACATGTTCGCCGCCGAAGGAAATCTCTTGTTCGGTCCGACGCAGCGCGCCGCGCGTCTCGAGTCGAGCAAAGTGTTCGCGAAGGAATTCATGCAGCGCTGCCACGTGCCCACGGCGCGCTATCGATCGTGCGACGCGGCCGCGCAGGCGATCGCCGTCCTGCGAAGTGGCGAGTTCACTTTTCCGGTTGTGTTGAAGGCGGACGGCCTCGCGGCGGGCAAGGGCGTCGTGATTGCCGCGAATCTCGAGGAAGCCGAGTCGCACGTGCAGTCGATGATGATCGACAAGCGCTTCGGCCAGGCCGGGACGCGCGTCGTCATCGAGGATTTGCTCATTGGACGGGAAGCGTCGTTCTTCGTGCTGAGCGACGGCACCCGCTCGATACCGCTCGGTTCTGCCGAGGATCACAAACGCGCCCTTGACGGCGACGAGGGGCCAAACACCGGTGGCATGGGTGCAATCGCGCCGAGCTCGCGATTCGATCCCGCGACCGAAGCGCGGGTGATGAACGAGATCGTGCTCCCTGTCCTCGAGGGCATGCGCAGCGAGGGAAGTGAGTTCCGTGGCTTCCTGTTCGTCGGCCTGATGCTGACTGAGGACGGGCCGAAGGTCATCGAGTTCAATGTGCGGTTCGGCGATCCGGAAGCCCAGGCGATTCTGCCCGCGGTCACTGACGATCTGTCCACGCTTTTGATGAGCGCGGCCGCCGGCGAGATGCAGGCCACGCGCGCCGCGATCGACCCTGATCCGCGAGTCGCGGTGGTTCTGGCCTCTGGCGGATATCCGGATACCTACGAAACGGGGAAGGTGATCCACGGCATTGACGTCGCCGAAGCGTTGCCCGGCATCAACGTCTTTCACTCCGGCACCGCGAAGCGCGACTCGGATATCGTGACGGCGGGCGGGCGAGTCTTGACGGTCGTGGCGTCGGGCAGCGATTATCGGAAGGCGATTGACCGCGCGTATGAGGCTGTCGATAAAATCAGTTTCGGAGGCATGCAGTACAGACGGGACATTGGAGCTAAAGCCGTAATCTAAGCAGATCGTCGACCATATCAAGATCCGGAGACTCAGCGACGGCACCCGCGCGGGGGTGGGGCCCCGCGCGAACAAAAACATGACTCCAACACCACTGCAAGTGCTGATATTGATGGGTTCCCCGAATGACGCTCCGGTGATGCAGGGGGCCGTTGACGTGCTGGAAGAGCTTGGCATCTCGGTCGAGATGACGGTGGCGTCGGCTCACCGTTCGCCCGAGCGCGTCATGCGCCTGCTGGCGGACGCCGACATGCGCGGCGTCAGCGTGTTCATCGTCGGCGCCGGCGCGGCCGCGCATCTCGGCGGTGTCGTCGCCGCGCACGTGACGAAGCCGGTTATCGGCGTGCCGATTGATTCCTCTGCTCTCAACGGACTCGACGCGCTTCTGTCCACAGTCCAGATGCCGCCCGGCGTCCCCGTTGCCACGGTGTCAATCGGTAAGCCCGGTGCGACGAATGCCGGTGTCCTCGCGGCGCAGATTCTCGCGCTTGGCGACACAAGCATCGCAGAGCGCGTCGAAACGTACAAGCGCGGATTGGCGGAGAAAGTAGAGGAAGCCGCTCGCAAACTCGCGGGCTCTCCTATCCCCAATCCCTAATCCCCAATCTTTAATCCCTAGAGTGAAGTACTCGGTCGTCACATTCGGATGCCGCGTCAATCAGGCGGACTCGTTTCACATCGAGGAGCAGCTGATTGCGGCCGGTGGCGCGGCCACAGCGACCGGTGACGCGGATGTGGTGGTCATCAACACCTGCTCGGTCACAAACGCATCCGATCAAGGCGCCCGCCAAATCATTCGAAAGATCGCCAGGGAGAATCCGCACGCCCGAATAGTCGTGACCGGCTGCTATGCAACCCGCCGGCCTGATGAAGTCGCGGACCTTCCTGGAGTCGTCCAGCTCGTTCCCAATGGTCGCAAGGATGATCTCGTTGCCGAGATTGGGCTTGCCAAGCCGACCAGCCTCCGCCAAGGCTACGGCGGTCCGCCGGAGCTTCAGCGAAGGCGGACGCTCGAACTGGAGAAGGCGGGGCTGACGACAGCCGAGCGGTTTGGAGACGGTGACGGCGGATGCGGCGCGGCGATCGCGCCTGGCCTCGCGGGCCGCACCGCGTTCACTCTCCGCGTCCAGACGGGCTGCGATCAGTCGTGCGCCTATTGCATCATCCCTTCCACGCGAGGGGCGGGCCGGAGCCGCCCACTCCGCCATGTGTTGTCTGAAATCGACCGCGTCAGCGCGGCAGGTTATCGCGAGGTCGCCATAACAGGCGTGCACCTTGGCTCGTATGGCCGCGACCTCGCGGACGGATCGTCGCTTGTCGTCTTGCTGCGAACGATTGACCGGCGCTGTTCGGATATGCGGTTCCGCATCAGCTCGCTCGAACCGATGGATTGCTCCGACGAGATCGTCGACCTGGTGGCGGCGTCGAAGACTCTGGCGCCGCATTTTCATCTGCCGCTGCAGCACGCAAGCGACGGGCTGCTCGCCGCGATGCGCCGGCCGTACACAATTGCCTATTACCGGCGGCTGGTCGATCGCATACGAGAGCGCATTCCGCACGCATCAATCGGCACAGACATCATCGTGGGGTTTCCCGGTGAAACCGATCGCGACTTCGAGATACTCGAGGCGTATTTGCGCGATTCGCCGGTTACGCACGTGCACGTGTTTCCGTATTCGGATCGGCCCGGGACCGCGGCGAGTGAACGACCTGAGAAGGTGCACGGCTCCGTCGTTCGCGATCGGGCGAGCGCCATACGCCGCATTGGACGCGAGTTGAATCGGGCGTTCCATGAGGCGCAGCACGACAGCGTCCGCCCTGGGCTGACGATCGAAGACGGATCCCTTGTCGTGACGGATAACTATCTGAAGGTGCGCATCAATCCGGGGCGGGCAAGGAACGAGTGGGTGACGGTGGCCATCGCCCACACCGGCGATCTTCTGACCGGCACGATCGTCTGACGAACCGGAACGTGGAACTGGAACCGGAACCTGAAACCTACAGCAGGGCAGCTGCTTTCTGGCCTGTCGACTTTTGGCTGCCTTCGACAATCAGCTGACCGCAGGCCGCACGGATGTCCCGTCCGCGACTCTTGCGCACCGACACGGTCAGGCCGGCACTTGCAAGAATTCGGGCGAACGTGTTGACCCGTTCATCGGGCGGTCGGGTGAACGAGATGCCCGCGGCTTCGTTCAGCGGAATCAGATTTACTTTGCAGCGGATGCTGCCCAGCAACCGCACCAGGCGCCGTGCGTCCTCGGGCGTGTCGTTCACATCACCGAGCAGCACATATTCGAAAGTGATGCGATTCCGGCGCCGAGCTGGGAACTTCCGGGCCGCAGCGAGGATATCTTCGAGGCCGTATTTGCGATTCACGGGCACCAGCGCGTCGCGCTGATCTTCCGTTGTCGCATGCAGTGAAATCGCGAGGTTGGGCATGAGCGGTTCGCTCGCCAACCGATCGAGCGCCGGCAGCACTCCGACGGTCGAGAGAGTCACACGCTTCGGGGACACGGCAAGGCCGTGCTCGTCGTTCAGCATGCGCAACGCCTTCATCGTGTTGTCGTAGTTATGCAGGGGCTCGCCCATTCCCATCAGCACGATGTTGAACTTCGAGTCCCGCAGTCCCATCTCGTTCGCCAGTACCCGAACCTGCCCCGCGATCTCGCCGGCGCTCAAATCGCGGACGAGCCCCATTTTGCCGGTGAGGCAAAAGCCGCACTTCATCGCGCAGCCGACCTGCGTCGAGACGCAGAACGTCTGGCTGGGCGTATCGGGGATGAAGACCGACTCGATGCGCCGGTTGTCCTCGAGGCCGAGCAGCAGTTTCACCGTGCCGTCCGAGGAGGTGTCTTTCGCGATGACCGCGGGTGTCGAGATGCGGAAGTGCTCGGCAAGGTCCGCGCGCAGCGAGCGCGACAAATCTGTCATCTTCTCGAAATCGGTCACCCCCTTGGCATACAGCCAGGAGAAGATCTGGCGCGCGTGAAATCGCGGGTGATCGCGCGCCTCGAGCGCGGCCTCGAGCTCTGCGAGATCCATCGACGCCAGATCGGGACGGCTATCGGCCGCTAAGCTGTTCCGAACGTTGGGCATCTGGCCTTCTATTTCTCGATTGTACTCGTGTTAAGATCGTTTCAGCTCGCTCGCTCTCAACCTTTCATCTCCACCGGGTCCCACGCGCGGGCCCGAGCGTTTGCACGGCGTTAGTCATCAAATCCATGATTGTTCGCGACGCACTCGACAACGGGATTCGTCTCGTCACTGAATCGATGACCCACGTGCGGTCGGTCAGCCTGGGTGTGTGGCTGGCGCGCGGGTCGCGCCACGAGACAGACGAGGAGAGCGGCATCGCTCATTTTGTCGAGCACATGCTGTTCAAGGGCACGGCCTCGCGCACGGCCGAGGACATCGCACAGGCGGTCGACTCTATCGGCGGGCAGCTCGACGCCTTCACAGCCAAGGAGTACGCCAGCTACTACGTGAAAGTGCTGGACGAGCACGTGCCGATCGCCGTCGACATCCTGTCGGATATCGTGCTGCGTCCCGCGTTTCACGAGGTCGACATCGAGCGCGAAAAGAAGGTCATCCTCGAAGAAATCAAGATGGTCGAGGACACGCCGGACGATCTCGTACACGAGATTTTCACGCAGGCATTCTGGGAGGGCCATCCGCTCGGCAGGCCGATCCTCGGCACGAAGGACAGTGTCGAAGCCATCACCCAGCAGCGGTTGCGCGACCATTTCCGTGGCGCCTATGCAGCCGAAAACGTCATCATCTCGGCCGCCGGCAACCTGGAGCACTCACAGTTGCGCGCCGCCCTGGAGGCGGCGTTTGGTTCGATGCCCGCCAACGGGCTCGATCAGACGACCGGGCCACCGCACGTCATTCCGAAGGTCATCATCCGCAACAAGGAGCTCGAGCAGAGTCACGTGTGTCTCGGCACGTCCAGCTATCCCCAGAACCACAGCGACCGCTACGCGAGCTACGTCATGAACACGATGTTCGGCGGGTCGATGAGCTCGCGGCTGTTCCAGAATATTCGCGAGAAGCGCGGCCTTGCGTACTCGGTGTTCTCGGGCATCAACGCATATCGCGACGCCGGGTATCTCACGGTCTATGCCGGCTGTTCCAACGACGCGGTTGGCGAGGTCGTCGACCTCGTCGTCGAGGAAATGAAGGCGATGAAGCAGGCGCCGGTGCTCGACAGCGAGTTGAGGCGCGCAAAGGATCACTTGAAGGGCAGCGTCATGTTGAGCCTCGAGAACACATCGAGCCGCATGTCGCACCTGGCGCGTCAGGAGATCTACTTCGATCGTCAGTTCAGCCTCGATGAGACGCTCGAAGGCATCGAGCGTGTCACGCCGGCCGATGTGCAGCGCGTGGCAGGAGAACTGTTCTCGAACGGCTCGCTGGCGGCCACGGTGCTCGGACAAGTGAATGGACTTCAGCTTCCACGAGAGCGGCTGAATCTGAACTAGACGATGGACGATCGACAACCCGCGAAATGATTGCTCGCTACACACACCCCGACATGGGGCGAATCTGGAGCGAGGAGCGACGATTCGAGACCTGGCTGCAGGTCGAAATTGCGGCTGCCGAGGTGATGGCCGACGCCGGGATCATTCCGCACGATGCCGCGCGCGACATCAGGGAACGATCAAAGTTCGATATCGCCCGTATCGCCGCCATCGAAGAAACCACCCAGCACGACGTCATCGCCTTTACGACCGCGGTTGCCGAGCACGTCGGACCCGCTGCCCGCTGGCTGCACTTCGGGCTGACGTCCTCGGACGTCGTCGATACTGCGCAGGGCATTCAGATGCGCGAGGCGACGGAGCTCCTCATCAAGAACGTCGAGGCGCTCCTCGACGCCGTCCGCGCGCGAGCCGAGGAACATCGGCGGACGCCGATGATTGGCCGGACCCATGGTGTGCATGCCGAGCCCATGACGTTCGGGCTGAAGCTGACGCTGTGGTACGCGGAGCTGCTGCGTGATCTGGAACGGCTGAAGCGCGCGCGTGCCGCCGTTGCTGTGGGAAAGATCTCGGGTGCAGTCGGGACGTTTGCCCATCTCGATCCGTCAATCGAAGCGGCGATCTGCCGCAAGCTCGGGTTGGAGGCAGCACCGGTCTCCTCTCAGGTCATTCAGCGCGATCGCCATGCTGAGCTGCTGACGACGATCGCAATTACGGGCGCATCGTTGGAGAAATTCGCGCTCGAGATTCGCGGCCTGCAGAAGACGGAGATTGGCGAAGTGCAGGAGCCGTTCGGCAAAGGGCAGAAGGGCTCATCGGCGATGCCGCACAAGCGCAACCCGATCGGTTCGGAGCAGATTACGGGGCTCGCCCGCCTGCTCAGGGGCAACGCGCACGCGGCGCTCGAGAACATCGCGCTCTGGCACGAACGTGATATCTCGCATTCGTCCGTGGAGCGCGTGATTCTGCCAGACAGCTTCATCGCCCTCGACCACATGCTGCGCCGCTTCGCGCGGATCGTGAGAGGCCTTGTCGTCAATGCCGACCGGATGAAGCAGAACCTCGAACTGTCGCGCGGCGTGGTGTTCTCGGGAACCGTGCTCCTCGAGCTGGCGCAACGCGGCATTTCGCGGGAACAGGCCTACGAATGGGTGCAGCGCAATGCGCTGCGCTCGTACGACGAGCAGAAAGACTTCAGGCAGCTGCTGCTCGCCGATGCCGACGTGATGCGCGTCCTGGACGAGAAAACCGTCGAGGATGCGTTCGATTTGAAGGTGCAGCTGAAAAACGTCGATCACATTTTCGATCGCGTCTTCAAGATGCCCGTGGCGGCGGGAGCGTCGTGAGCAATAGCAGCGAGCGGCGTGGGGCGATGGGGCCCCACAAGCGAGCTGCCTCGAGCGGGGCGAGGGGCCCCCGCGAGGAAAAAGGTGCAGCTGAAAAACGTCGATCACATTTTCGATCGCGTCTTCAAGATGCCCGTGGCGGCGGGAGCGTCGTGAGCAATAGCAGCGAGCGGCGTGGGGCGATGGGGCCCCACAAGCGAGCGGCCTCGAGCGGGGCGAGGGGCCCCCGCGAGGAAAAAGGTGCAGCTGAAAAACGTCGATCACATTTTCGATCGCGTCTTCAAGATGCCCGTGGCGGCGGGAGCGTCGTGAGCAATAGCAGCGAGCGGCGTGGGGCGATGGGGCCCCACAAGCGAGCTGCCTCGAGCGGGGCGAGGGGCCCCCGCGAGGAAAAAGGTGCAGCTGAAAAACGTCGATCGCATTTTCGATCGCGTCTTCAAGATGCCCGTGGCGGCGGGAGCGTCGTGAGCAATAGCAGCGAGCGGCGTGGGGCGATGGGGCCCCACAAGCGAGCTGCCTCGAGCGGGGCGAGGGGCCCCCGCGAGGAAAGTTGATGCGCGCGAGGGTGTTCGTCACGTTGAAGCCGTCGGTGTTCGATCCGCAGGGAAAGACCATCGTCGACGCGCTGCACTCTTTGGGGTACGGCGCGATCGAAGACGTCCGTCAGGGCAAGTACTTCGAGCTCGAAGTGGCAGCGGACTCGACCGACAAGGCCCGGTCGATGGCGTCAGAGGTTGCGGACAAGCTGCTGGCGAATCCGGTGATCGAGAGTTATCGAATTGAGATTGGCTGAACGCCTCACTGAGCAGCCCGGTATTGCAACCATCGCCGAGCATCCAAAGGATGCGAGGTACAGGTGGCGGGGGTGGGGCCTCGCCACACACTAAAAAACATGCGATTCGCGGTGATTGTGTTTCCGGGATCGAATTGCGACCACGACGCGTACTACGCGGCGAAAGAGGTGCTCGGCCAGCAGGCTGAGTTCGTCTGGCACAAAGAGACAGATCTTCGAGGCGCCGATGCTGTGATTCTGCCGGGGGGCTTCTCTCACGGCGATTACCTTCGAACCGGCGCGATCGCACGATTCTCGCCCGTCATGGACGCTGTGAAAACGTTCGCGGCCGGCGGCGGTCCCGTGCTCGGCATCTGCAACGGCTTCCAGATCCTGCTCGAAGCCGGAATGCTGCCCGGCGCGATGCTGCGAAATCGCGGCCTGAAGTTCGTCTGCGAGCACGTACATGTGCGGGTCGAGCAGACCGATACGCCATTCACGTTCGCCTGCCGCTCTCAGCAGGTGCTCCGCATGCCGATCGCGCACGGCGAAGGCAACTACTTCACGACTCCGGACGAATGGCGTCGGCTCGAGCAGAATCGACAGATCGTATTTCGCTACGTCGATGCCGCCGGTGTTGCCACTGACACGTCCAACCCAAACGGATCGCTCCAGTCGATTGCGGGCATTTGCAGCGAGCGTCGGAACGTCGTCGGACTCATGCCGCATCCGGAGCGCGCCTGCGAGCTGTCGGTCGGCAGCCGGGATGGTCTCGTGATGCTCGAATCCGTCGTGAAGGCCCACGCCGCAGGCACACTCGCTGCCGCGGGGAGCGCATCTGTATGAGCTCAGCGCGAGCGCATGACAGCGCAACCATCGAGCGCCACGGACTGAACGGCGAAGAGTACCAGCGCATCGTCACGTCGCTCGGCCGCGAGCCCAGCCTGACCGAACTGGGAATTTTCTCCGTCATGTGGTCCGAGCACTGCAGTTACAAGAGCTCGCGCGTCCATCTGCGAAACCTTCCCACCACGGGCCCACGCGTGCTGCAGGGTCCGGGCGAAAACGCGGGCGCCGTCGACATTGGCGAAGGGCTGGCAGCCGTCTTCAAGATTGAATCGCACAATCACCCGTCGTTCATCGAGCCGTATCAGGGCGCGGCCACCGGGGTCGGCGGTATCATCCGCGACATTTTCACCATGGGCGCGCGGCCGATTGCGCTGATGAACTCGCTGCGGTTCGGCGAGCTCGACGACCCTCGCGTGCGGCGGAACATGGAAGGCGTCGTTGCCGGCATCGCAGGCTACGGGAACAGTATCGGCATTCCGACGGTTGGCGGCGAGATCGCGTTCGAGGAGTGCTACACCGGCAACCCGCTGGTCAATGTGTTCTGTCTCGGTCTCGCCAGGGCCGACGAGATCGTCAAAGGCATTGCGAAAGGCACCGGCAACCCGGTGTACTACGTCGGATCGAAGACCGGTCGCGATGGCATTCATGGTGCGACGATGGCATCCGCGGAGTTCGACGAGAACTCGGCGGAAAAACGGCCGGCAGTGCAGGTCGGCGACCCGTTCATGGAGAAGCTGCTGCTCGAGGCGTGCCTCGAAGTGATGAAGACCGACGCCTTGATCGGTATTCAGGACATGGGCGCCGCCGGGCTGACCTGCTCGACATGCGAGATGGGATCCCGCGGAGGCGCAGGCATCGACATCGACGTGACGCACGTGCCGCAGCGCGAGACCGGAATGACCGCGTACGAAATCATGCTGTCCGAATCGCAGGAACGGATGCTGCTCGTCGTCAAGCGCGGCCGCGAGCGCGAAGTTGAAGAAATTTTCGAGAAGTGGGATCTGCACGCCGCGCACATCGGCGAAGTCACAGACGACGGATTGATGAGGGTCCGCGAGCGCGGGACTGTGGTCGCCGAAATTCCTACCGGAGCATTGACAGACGCCGCGCCGGTGTACGACCGGCCGATGGCCACGCCCTCGTATCTTGCGGCGGTGCAGAAGCTCTCGCTGCCCGAAAGACCGCTGACCGATGACCTCGATGCCTTGCGCACGCTTCTCGCGTCGCCGGCAATCGCGAGCAAGCGGTGGGTGTATCGGCAGTACGATCACATGGTCCGCACCAACACCCTGGTGCTCCCTGGAATGGGAGCCGGAGTCGTTCGCGTCAAGGGCACCAATCGCGCGCTTGCCCTGTCGGTCGATGGCAACGGCCGCTACTGTTATCTCGATCCGTACACCGGAGCGATGCTTGCGGTCATCGAGGCGGCACGGAACGTGGCGTGTGCCGGCGCCGAGCCAATCGGCGCGACCAACTGCCTGAACTTCGGCAATCCAGAACGGCCGGAAATCATGTGGCAGTTCGGGAGAGCCGTCGAAGGGATCTCCGCCGCGTGCAAGGCTCTGGACATCCCGATCACCGGCGGCAATGTCAGCCTCTACAACGAAACCGATGGCCGGGCGATTTATCCGACGCCCGTGCTCGGCGTCGTGGGACTTCTCGAAGACTCGAGCAAAGTGCTCGGCCGTTGTTTCGCCGGCAGCGGGGACCGGATCGTTCTGTTTGGCGACTCCCGGCACGAATTGGGCGGCAGCGAGTATTTGAAAGTACTCCAACACGTCGTCGCAGGGATGCCGCCTGAAGTTGATTTGCATGCCGAACGGGCTTTGCAACAGCTGCTCGTCTCGGCCGCGCGCGAAGGGTTGCTCCGATCGGCGCACGACTGTGCGGAAGGCGGTCTCGCGGTAACGCTCGCGGAGTGCTCGTTCGGGGCGGGTGGGGTTGGATTGACGGTCGACGTGCCCGCAGACGGTGCCCCCGACGCGTGGGCTTCGGCATCGACGTTGTTTTCTGAGTCCGCGTCGCGAGTGATCGTGTCGGCAACCACAGGGAACGTCGGGGCTGTGCTGGCGCGCGCTAGAAACCTCGGCGTGCCGGCACGCGAGATTGGCACAACCGGAACCGGCCGGATCAGCGTCTCAATCAATGGGCGGACTACCATCGACATCGCCGTGGGCGAAGCCGAGGCCATCTGGGATGGCGCCCTGGGGAAATTTTTCAAGCAGCGAGCTGCTTAGGCCTAAGGAAGAAACAAGCCGAGGACCGAATGAACACTAAGCAGAAAATCGCCGCCACCAGGGCCGAGCCGCCGCGAGGCGGCGAGGCACAGGTCATGGGGGTGGGGCCCCGCGACAAATGGAAAGAAGTCCCCCACGACAAGTTAAAGGAGGAATGCGGAGTGTTCGGCATCTTCGGGCACCCCGAAGCGGCCAACCTGACCTACCTCGGGCTTTACGCCCTCCAGCACCGAGGCCAGGAGAGCGCGGGCATAGCCGCATCGGACGGCGTGCACGTGCGGATATCCAAGGCGATGGGCCATGTCGCGGACGCATTCTCCGAGAAAACGCTCGAGAAGCTGCCCGGCACGATTGCCATAGGACACGTACGCTACTCCACGTCGGGCGACAGCAACGTCGACAACGCGCAACCGATCCTCATTGAGTGTGCCCACGGGCAGATCGCCATCGCCCACAACGGCAATCTGGTGAACGCAAGCGAGCTCAAGGACGAGCTTGGCAGGCGCGGCGCTATTTTTCAGACGAGCACGGATACCGAAGTCATTCTGCATTTGTACGCGCGGTCGCGCGCGCTGACGACTGACGATGCGATCGTTGAGGCGATGTCCCACGTCCAGGGTGCGTTTTCGCTCGCGCTCATGACCAAAGATCGGCTCATCGCGGTCCGCGATCCGCACGGGTTCCGCCCGCTGGCCCTCGGCCGGCTTGGTGACGCCGTGATCGTGTGCTCGGAAACCTGTGCGCTCGATCTGATTGGTGCCACGTATGTCCGGGACGTCGAGCCGGGCGAGGTGGTCATCGTCAGCGCGACCGGAGTGAAGTCGCTCAAGCCGTTTGCGCCCGCGCCGTCGGCGCAGTGTGTGTTCGAGCATGTGTATTTCGCGCGTCCTGACAGTTATGTGTTCGGCGAAAGCGTCAACGAGGTCCGCACGAACCTTGGACGTCTGCTGGCCCGTGAAAAACCGGTGGACGCGGATGTCATCGTCCCTGTGCCCGACTCAGGCGTGTGTGCCGCCATTGGATTCGCAGAGGAGTCGGATATTCCCATGCGCGTCGGGCTCATCCGCAATCATTATGTGGGGCGTACTTTCATTGAGCCACAGCAGTCGATTCGGCATTTCGGCGTGCGTGTGAAACTGAACCCTGTCCGCAGCATTCTGGAAGGTAAGCGTGTCGTGCTTGTAGACGATTCGCTCGTGCGCGGTACGACGAGCCGCAAGATCGTGAAGATGGTGAAGGCCGCCGGCGCAAAGGAAGTGCACATGCGCATCAGCTGCCCACCGACCATTTCACCGTGTTTTTATGGCGTCGATACTCCGCGCCGATCCGAGCTGATCGCGGCGACGCATACACTCGAAGAAATTCAGAAGTACATCGGCGCCGACAGCGTGGGGTACCTCAGCCTGGAAGGTCTGCTGTCCGCAGTCGGCACGCGGCGCTCTTCGTACTGCACGTCGTGCTACACGGGGCAGTACCCGGTGGCATTCCCGCGCAACGAAGCGGCCTACCTGCAGCTTGCGCTCAAACTCGACACCCATGGCGTCAAGACGTAACAGCTTCATCGTCGCCGCGCTGATTGTCTTCGCCGGTAGCGGCCCAGCCGCACAATCGCTGCCGTCGCCTGCAGGAGCGCAGGAGCGCGGGCCGCAAACGATGTCAGCCGATGCCATTCAGGCCGCGATCGATTCGCTCGGGAACCTGGATTTTCCTACGCGCATGAACGCGTCGCGGACGCTCCGGCGCGCGCCCGCCGCCTCGGTTGCACCCGCGCTGATTCGGGCGGTCGAGAGCCACAAGGACCAGTTCGCGCGGTTTCGCGCGCTCGTGTTGCTTACCGGGTTTGACGACGTGCGGACCGCAGAGCTGGTCCGCGAGGTCGTCAATAACCCGAACGATCGGCTGCGGACGGTCGCGTACATGTATTACGAGCACCATCCGACGGCGAGCATGATTCCGCCCCTGCTCAAGGCGTTGGATCGCGAGGAGAGCGAGTTCGTTCGACCGGCGCTGATCAGAGCGCTTGCCGCCCAGGGCAGCGATCCGCGCGTGCGTAAGACGCTGCTCGTCGAGGTTGGGCGTGGACAGGACTTCTTCAGAAGCGCAGTGATCGAAGCGCTCGGCGATTACCGGTTGGCGTACGCCTTTGAGCCGCTCACTACCATCGCGCGCGAAGCCGGCCCACTGCAGGTCGATGCAGTCATCGCCCTCGGAAAGCTGAAAGATCAGCGCGCGATAGAGACGCTCGCCGCACTGCAGCGCAGTGCGGAACCTGAATCGCAGCCGACGATCGCTGCCGCGATTTGTCTGCTCGGCGTCAACTGCGATACTCACGTCCGCTACCTTGTCGAGACGCTGGCATTCGCCGAGAAAACGTCTGGATACCAGGAGCTGCTGCGCAACACCGTGGCCGGACTCGTTGCGCTTGCGAACTCGGGCAATGCCCAAGCCCTGACCGCGCTGTTCAATACGGGCATTACATCAGTCGATCCACCACGCGCGCCGATGGCGCTCGGCGCAGGCACTGTGGCGATTCGGAACACGCCGTTGCTCCTGTCGTTTTTGGAAGGCTACAAACAGGCGGACGGCGCGATCGCGCTCATCTCGGAGGGCTTCGAGATGCTCGAAGAAGACTACGCAGAAGAGCGCTTTTTCGCCGCAGTTCGCCGCAGCTACTGGCAGGCGGCCGAAGCCTCACCGACTCGCCGCGTCGGACAGGCGCTCATCGACAAGATGGAATTCTGATCGCGCAAGAATCCTTCATGGAGCGGATGACCTACGCGGGCTCTGGCGTCGACTATGGCGCCCTCGATCCGTTCAAGCGACGAGCCCAGCTCGCCGGCCGATCGACCGCTGATGCAATTCGCCGCCTCGGCGTTTCAGAAGTCGAGCATAGCCGCGGCGAGAGCGCCTACCTGATCGAGACCCCCGACCACTATCTGGCGCACGTCGAAGAAGGGCTCGGCACGAAGAATCTCGTCGCCGATGCGATGTATCGGCTGGTTCCCGAACGGTCCTATTACGATTCCATCGCGCAGGATACCGTGGCGATGATCGTGAACGACATGGTGACGCTGGGTGCCCTGCCGCTCGCCGTCGCCATGCATCTGGGCGTCGGTTCCTCCGATTGGTTTGCGGATGAGCGCCGGGCGTCCGACCTGGTGGACGGCTGGAAGACGGCGTGTCAACTGGCGCGATGCGCGTGGGGCGGCGGGGAGACACCGACGCTGAGCGGGATTGTCGAGGCGTCGACTGTCGTGTTGGCTGGCTCTGCGATCGGGATAGTCCGCCCTAAAGGCCGGCTGATTCGCGCGAACATCGTGCACGGTGACGCCATCGTGGTGTTCGAGAGCTCCGGCATCCACGCCAATGGCCTCACTCTGGCCCGCGCGATCGCCGCGCGCTCGACGAACGGCTACCTGACGCCGCTGCGTGACGGTCGCACGTACGGCGAGGCACTGCTCGAGCCCACGCACATCTACGTGGCCGCGATTGAAGATTGCCTCAGTAGAGGTGTGGACATCCACTACGCGGTGAACATTACCGGCCACGGCTGGCGCAAGCTGATGCGCGCACCGGCAACGTTCGCCTACGTTGTCGATCGTCTGCCGACGCCACAGCCCGTCTTCGAGTTCATCCAGTCTGTCGGCGGCGTCGATGACGCCGAGGCTTACGGCAACTTCAACATGGGCGCCGGTTTCGCGATCTACGTGCCCGAGCGCGATGTCGCAACGGTGTTGGACGTCGCGAAAGGATTCCCATTTGGTGGTTTCCGTGCCGGCCACGTCGAAAACAGCGCAACCCGTCGTGTCATCATCACGCCCAAGGGACTCGAATACTCGGCCGATGCACTCCAAGTTCGCTAGTATTGGGGTCTGAGCCGTCAGATAGGGGTCAGACCCTCTTTTTTCGTTTTTCGTAAATTCGGCCGGCCGCGCAGGGGTTCACCGCCACGAATCCATTCGTCACGCCCAAAGGGCTTCCCTTCCTTCACTCGCTGTCGAAACTGTTCAATCTCAGCGTGTGATTGAGGCACGTTCACAATCTCCGCCCAGTTGGGTGGTAGAGGGATCGGCCCGTGATTGAGCCATTGCTCCGTCGGCGTGTCCATTCGTCTTCGCAAGCTGCTCCACTGCCAATCTTCTGCCCTTGACACCAGTTCAGCGCGCAGCGCGTTTCGCTCGATGTATCGCCACGTCCAAAGCAGGTGCGGGCCTTTTTCGATAGGAATTGACTTGAACCGCGATTGATACACGGCGCCATTGCCAATGCACTCACGATCGCGCGCCCAGCGGCAGGCGTGGGTGGTCGTCAGCCACTTTACGAACCGGCTGAGATCCCCATCCTGCAGCGGCCATAGCAATAGATGCCAATGATTAGGCATCAGGCAGTACGCAAGAATTCGTATCGGCACACGCTTCGCCGCCTCGCTCAACACTTCCTCGAATGCGCGATAGTCGGAAGCATCCGCAAACAGCAGGCCTCTTTTGGCGCCGCGATTCAATACGTGATACACGTAGTTTGCTTTTGTCAGTCGTCGAACTCTTGGCACGCCTGGCTCTTCGCAGCGCGCTTGAGCAAGTCTGGTACCGTTTACGAAAAACGAAAAAATAGGGTCTGACCCCATGGACCACACAAATCGAAAGCTGGGCGTGCTGATCTCAGGACGCGGCAGCAACCTCCAGGCGATCATCGATGCGATCAAATCGAAAGAGTTGAATGCGGAGATTGCTGTTGTCATTTCCAACCGGCCGGGAGCCGCTGGCCTGACGCGGGCGAAACACGCGGGGCTCGAGACTGTAGTGCTCGATCACACCGATGGGCAGCGGTTTCCCACGCGCGACGATTACGACCTCGAGCTCGCGCGAGAGTTGAAGGCGCGAGACGTCCGGCTTGTCTGCCTCGCGGGCTTCATGAGGCTGCTCACGAAAGTATTTCTGGACGCCTTTCCTCAGTCGGTCGTCAATATTCATCCCTCGCTGCTGCCCGCATTTCCAGGAATCAACGCGCAGTATCAAGCGTGGGAACACGGTGTGAAATGGACCGGGGCGACGGTACACCTCGTGAGCACCGAACTTGACGGCGGGCCAATCGTGCTTCAGGAACCTGTGGCCGTGGATGAAAAGGATGATGCCGAAGCGTTAGCCGCACGCATCCTCGAGAAGGAACACCATCTCTATCCGATGGCGATCCAGTTGTTACTCAATGACGGATGGCGATTGGACGGGCGACGGCTGTTGCGCCGCTGAAGCCGCTCGGACCGATTCAACCGATCTCACACATCTCAGGGTCATCACCAACACGTCGGCGGGCAGTTCGCGTGTGACGGCACTCCGGCCGACCGGCACGGCATTATGATAATGGACTCAATGAGCGATCTCTTCTCGGAGCTGGAGTGGCGCGGCCTGGTGTACGACTCCACCGAAGGCCTGCGAGATCTTCTCGTGAACCGCACGCTCACGCTGTACGCGGGGTTCGATGCGACTGCATCAAGTCTTCATATCGGCCATTTGCTTCCCGTGCTGGGCCTCGCCCGTGCCCAACGTTGTGGCCACAAGCCCATCGCGCTCGTTGGCGGCGGCACCGGTTTAATCGGCGATCCAAGCGGAAAAAGCACCGAGCGCAATCTCCTGACGCTCGACGAAGTTCGCACGAACGCCGAAGGCGTTCGCGCACAGCTGGCGCGTTTTCTCGACTTCGGGTCAGCTGGCAACGGCGCGCTGCTCGAAAACAATGCTGATTGGCTGACGACGGTTACCGCGATGGAATTCCTGCGCGATGTCGGCAAGTACTTCACCGTGAATCACATGATCGCGAAGGAATCGGTGAGACGCCGGATGGAAAGCGATGGCGGCATTTCCTACACCGAGTTCAGTTATTCGCTGTTGCAGTCGTACGACTATCTCATTTTGTACGATCGCTTCGCATGCACGTTGCAGATAGGTGGCAGCGATCAATGGGGCAATATCGTTGCCGGCTGCGACCTGATCCGCCGCCGCCGCAGCGCACTCGCGCACGGGTTGGTGATGCCGCTCATCATGACGGCGGCCGGGACCAAATTCGGGAAAACGGAAGCGGGGGCGGTGTGGCTCGATCCCGATCGGACATCGCCTTTCCGCTTCTATCAGTTCTGGCTGAATGTAGACGATCGCGACGTGATGTCGTACCTGAAGTTCTTCACGTTCAGATCGCAGCCAGAGATCTCCGAGCTCGAGCGCGAGACGCAGGCGCATCCCGAGCGGCGCGGCGCGCAGCGCGAGCTCGCGCGCGACGTGACGTCGCTCGTTCACGGCGCCGAGGCTGTCGGCCGCGCCGAGCGCGCGGCAGCGGTGCTGTTTGGCGGATCGATTGCCGAGGCAGCGGTCGAGGACATCCTGACGGTGTTCGACGATGCCCCGTCCATTTCGATTGAGAGCGTGTCTTTGGAAAGTGGCATCAGTGCTGCCGACCTCGCGGTGAGGGCGGGCCTGGCCTCGTCGAAGGGAGAGGCGGGCCGCTTGATCAAACAGGGCGGCTTGTACGTGAACGACCGGCGTCTCACCGAGGAGCGCGGGCAGGTCACGATGGCGGATGCTATCGGGCGATCGGTGATCGTGCTGCGGAAAGGCCAGCGCGAACGCCGCATCGTCAAAGTGGAGGCGTAAGGCGACTTGACCGCATCTCGTCGCGTGCCGTATCATTAACAAAGCTTGTGACGCTGACCGCCGTTATATAAGCGGCAGTGGCACGTGTTAGATAGCGCGCGCGGGGTTCGGTGGTCGATCAAGCCTGCTCAGCCAATATCCGCTGACGTTGAATCGCCGAAGTGGGCGCGGAAAGCCCACCCCGAGCGCGTGTATTGTGATAGGATTTGAAGGTTCGTTCTCGTTCGGTAAGGCGAGACCCGGCGGCAAGCCGGAGGGTTGCTCCGAAGAAGATGTGGAGCAACTTTTTTTGTCCCCGAACGGTGATACGCAAGAAAGCTTCGCAAGGTATTGACAGGGCAAGTCCTCTGTAGTAACCTTAGAAGGTTCCCCTAACGACGGTCTAAAAAAGACTGGGGAAGGCCACCGAGAGCGGGTATCCGGCTCGGTCGGCGTCGGTTCTTTGAAAACTAGATAGAGCGTACAAGCACAAAAACCCGTCGAGTTATCAGCGGGTGGCGCTGTGGAATGAAGCGATCGGTTCTGGTTTGGGCCGGGCGTGGAGCAGTGAACCACCTACAAACTTGACAAACTAGTAAGAACAACGCAAGAGCCAAAGCAATCGGCTTTTCGTGTTGATAAGTTTGCTCTGCCTTCGGGCGGGGCTAAACGCACTTAACATGAGAGTTTGATCCTGGCTCAGAATCAACGCTGGCGGCGTGCCTAACACATGCAAGTCGAACGCGAAAGCCCCGCAAGGGGCAAGTAGAGTGGCAAACGGGTGAGTAACACGTGGGTGACCTGCCTTCGAGCGGGGGATAACGTCCCGAAAGGGACGCTAATACCGCATAACATCCCGCCTTTGAAGAGGTGGAGATCAAAGCTGGGGATCGCAAGACCCGGCACTTGAAGAGGGGCCCGCGTCTGATTAGCTAGTTGGTGGGGTAATGGCCTACCAAGGCAACGATCAGTATCCGGCCTGAGAGGGCGGACGGACACACTGGGACTGAGACACGGCCCAGACTCCTACGGGAGGCAGCAGTGGGGAATTGTTCGCAATGGGCGCAAGCCTGACGACGCAACGCCGCGTGGAGGATGAAGATTTTCGGATCGTAAACTCCTGTCGAATGGGACGAATAGACTGCGGGTTAACAGCCCGCGGTCCTGACGGTACCGTTAAAGGAAACCCCGGCTAACTCCGTGCCAGCAGCCGCGGTAATACGGGGGGGGTAAGCGTTGTTCGGAATTACTGGGCGTAAAGGGCTCGTAGGCGGCCAACTAAGTCATACGTGAAATCCCTCAGCTTAACTGGGGAACTGCGTGTGATACTGGATGGCTTGGATTTGGGAGAGGGATGCGGAATTCCAGGTGTAGCGGTGAAATGCGTAGATATCTGGAGGAACACCGGTGGCGAAGGCGGCATCCTGGACCAATATTGACGCTGAGGAGCGAAAGCCAGGGGAGCAAACGGGATTAGATACCCCGGTAGTCCTGGCCCTAAACGATGAATGCTTGGTGTAGCGGGTATCGATCCCTGCTGTGCCGAAGCTAACGCATTAAGCATTCCGCCTGGGGAGTACGGTCGCAAGGCTGAAACTCAAAGGAATTGACGGGGGCCCGCACAAGCGGTGGAGCATGTGGTTCAATTCGACGCAACGCGAAGAACCTTACCCAGGCTTGAACTGCGAGTGACCACGCCCGAAAGGGCGCTTCCGCAAGGACACTCGTAGAGGTGCTGCATGGCTGTCGTCAGCTCGTGTCGTGAGATGTTGGGTTAAGTCCCGCAACGAGCGCAACCCTTGTCCTCTGTTGCCATCACGTTATGGTGGGCACTCTGAGGAGACTGCCGGTGATAAACCGGAGGAAGGTGGGGATGACGTCAAGTCAGCATGGCCTTTATGTCTGGGGCTACACACGTGCTACAATGGCCGGTACAAAGCGTCGCAAACTCGCGAGGGGGAGCTAATCGCAGAAAGCCGGTCTCAGTTCGGATTGTAGGCTGCAACTCGCCTGCATGAAGTCGGAATCGCTAGTAATCGCGGATCAGCATGCCGCGGTGAATACGTTCCCGGGCCTTGTACACACCGCCCGTCACATCACGAAAGCCGGCTGCACTAGAAATCGCCGCGCTAACCCGCAAGGGAAGCAGGCGCTTAAGGTATGGTCGGTGATTGGGGTGAAGTCGTAACAAGGTAGCTGTAGGAGAACCTGTGGCTGGATCACCTCCTTTCTAGAGATTTATCTCTAAAAGATCGATCTGGTAACAACTTCGACTACGGTTTTTGTGAAATGCGCTCTGTCTAGTTTTGAGAGAACCGGCAGCGGAGGCCGTCGGTTCTTTGACAGCCCAAGCAAGTCGCATGTAAGCCGGGCCTGTAGCTCAGCTGGTTAGAGCACACGCTTGATAAGCGTGGGGTCAGTAGTTCAAATCTACTCAGGCCCACCACTTCGCTCGGACGCGAGCTCGGTTGGCAAGCCAGCTGAAAGAGAGGAGTGCTTATTGAGATTGCGTAGTGCCTAGCGCGCGAAGGTAAGTTCGGAGTTGCTTCCAACCTTCCTTCCACCGCGCACATCAATCACTGCTCAATTCGATACGGGGAATTAGCTCAGCTGGGAGAGCGCCTGGTTTGCAACCAGGAGGTCACCGGTTCGAGCCCGGTATTCTCCACTTTGTTTGGTCTGGTAAGACCGATCGCGTGATCGCGGAGTCTTACTTAAGCTGGTCTTTGAAAAGTTTCGGTGAGCGAATGAGGCCCGCCTGTGCTGGCGCAGAGTCTGGTTGAACAAGCCGGCTCGGCAGCTTCGGCGAGGCAGGCTCTCTAACCGCGCACCGACGTCGGCTGAAATCGTTGAGCTTCGGCTCCGATTGGCAGCCGACGTTAACAGATTGCTTCAGCGAGTTGCTGCGGCATGCTTTCGGCGAGGAAGCGGAGTGGGGCTTTGGGGCCCCGCGAGCGACCGAGCCGGGGGCTTGGGGGCAAAGCTCCCATCTGATCTTTGACAACTGAATATTCTGCACACGGTAGTTTTTTCCGACCACAACATTCATCCCGCCGGAGCGCGCAAGCGCGAAGGTGGGGCACGCAGTGTTGCAAGGAACTGTCGCAGACCAACTGATATGCAAACGGTTGGTGAGCGTCAGTTTTGAGTTTCTTATGGTCAAGCTACTAAGGGTGTACGGTGAATGCCTTGGCGCCAGAAGTCGATGAAGGACGTGGCAAGCTGCGAAAAGCCTCGGTGAGCTGCAAACAAGCTTCGACCCGAAGATGTCCGAATGGGGCAACCCACCTCGAGTCATGTTGAGGTATCCCCCGCTGAATACATAGGCGGGTGGAAGACAACGCAGGGAAGTGAACCATCTCAGTACCTGCAGGAACAGAAAACAAAAGTGATTCCGCTAGTAGCGGCGAGCGAACGCGGAAGAGCCCAAACCAACGTGCTTGCACGTTGGGGTTGTAGGGCCTACCAGGCCGCAAGGCCGGCGAGTCAAAAACCGAGAGAGTAGTCAAACGATCTGGAACGATCGGCCATAGAGGGTGACAGCCCCGTCGACGAAATTCTCTCGGCTCGTTGGGTAGGTTCCTGAGTACCGCGGGACACGTGAAATCCCGTGGGAATCTACGAGGACCATCTCGTAAGGCTAAATACTCTCTGGCGACCGATAGTGAACCAGTACCCGTGAGGGAAAGGTTAAAAGAACCCCTGTGAGGGGAGTGAAATAGTACCCTGAAACCGTACACTTACAAGCAGTGGGAGGGCTATAACCGGAGCTTGCTCCGGTCACGCCTGACCGCGTGCCTTTTGCATAATGAGCCGGCTAGTTAATCTCAGTGGCAAGGTTAAGCGAAAGCGAGCCGCAGCGAAAGCGAGTCCGAAATGGGCGACAAGTCGCTGGGATTAGACGCGAAGCGAGGTGATCTACCCTTGGCCAGAGTGAAGTAGAGGTAACACTCGTATGGAGGCCCGAACCAGTGTTGGTTGAAAACAGCTTGGATGAGCTGAGGGTAGGGGTGAAAGGCTAATCAAACTTCGTGATTGCCCGTTCTCTTCGAAATGCCTTTAGGGGCAGCCTCGGGAGGTCGGCGTTGGTGGTAGAGAACTGGATGGACTAAGGGGCTTACCAGCTTACTGAATCCAACCAAACTGCGAATGCCAACGACACGTATCCCGGGAGTGAGACGGTGGGGGCTAAGCTTCATCGTCGAGAGGGAAACAGCCCAGACTATCGGCTAAGGTCCCTAATTCTGTGCTAAGTGGGAAAGGATCTGGAGACGCTTAGACAACCAGGAGGTTGGCTTAGAAGCAGCCATCCTTTAAAGAAAGCGTAATAGCTCACTGGTCAAGCGGCTCTGGGCCAACAATTCAACGGGGCTCAAGCACAGAACCGAAGCCATAGATTGGAACAGGATCTTCGGATCCTGACAATGGTAGAAGAGCGTTCTCAATCGCAGTGAAGTCAGACCGAAAGGACTGGTGGAGCGTTGAGAAGTGACCCTGCCGGCATAAGTAGCGAGAAGAAAGGTGAGAATCCTTTCCGCCGTAAGCCTAAGGTTTCCTGAGGAAGGTTCGTCCGCTCAGGGTCAGTCGGGTCCTAACGCGAGGCCGAAAGGCGTAGCGGATGGATATCCGGTTAATATTCCGGAACTACTTGGAAGACGTTATCACGATGGGGGGACGCAGGAGGCTATGCGAGCCCACGATTGGACGTGTGGGTTTAAGCCTGTAGGGGGACTCGCCCGGCAAATCCGGTGAGTCATATTCCCTGAGGGGCTATAGCAAGAGCCGCAAGGCTCACAAAGTCGCAGACGCCACGCTGCCGAGAAAATCCTCTAAGGAGTCTTTCGGGTACCCGTACCGCAAACCGACACAGGTAGGCGAGGAGAAAATCCTCAGGCGCAAGTGAGAACCCTCGTTTAGGAACTCGGCAAACTAGCCCCGTAACTTCGGAATAAGGGGTGCTCTATTACCGTCAGCGGCCTCGCGCCGCGAAGCGGGAAAGAGTTGCAGTGAAGAGGCCCAAGCAACTGTTTACTAAAAACACAGGACTCTGCGAAGTCGAACACGACGTATAGGGTCTGACGCCTGCCCGGTGCCGGAAGGTTAAAGGGAGAGGTTAGCCGCAAGGCGACGCTTCGAGCTGAAGCCCCGGTAAACGGCGGCCGTAACTATAACGGTCCTAAGGTAGCGAAATTCCTTGTCGGGTAAGTTCCGACCTGCACGAATGGCGTAATGATTTGGGCGCTGTCTCAACGAGGGGCACTGCGAATTTGTGGTACCGGTGAAGACGCCGGTTGCCCGTGATTAGACGAAAAGACCCCGTGCACCTTTACTACATCCTAGTAGTGAATGCTGGCGCAATATGCGCAGGATAGGTGGGAGGCTTTGAACCCAGGCTTTCGGGCTTGGGGGAGCCAACGGTGAGATACCACCCTTATTGTTCCGGCGTTCTAACTTAGATCTGTCATCCAGATCGAGGACACTGCTAGGTGGGTAGTTTGACTGGGGCGGTCGCCTCCTAAAGAGTAACGGAGGCGCGCGAAGGTTCGCTCAGGCTGTTTGGAAACCAGCCATAGAGTGCAAAAGCATAAGCGAGCTTGACTGCGAGTCCTACAAGACGAGCAGGTGGGAAACCAGGCTTTAGTGATCCGGTGGTTCCGCGTGGAAGGGCCATCGCTCAACGGATAAAAGGTACGCCGGGGATAACAGGCTGATCCTAGCCAAGAGTTCACATCGACGCTAGGGTTTGGCACCTCGATGTCGGCTCATCACATCCTGGAGCTGTAGCAGGTTCCAAGGGTTCGGCTGTTCGCCGATTAAAGTGGTACGTGAGCTGGGTTTAGAACGTCGCGAGACAGTTCGGTCTCTATCTATCATGGGCGCAGGAGATTTGAGTGGGGCTGACCTTAGTACGAGAGGACCGGGTTGGACGGACCTCTAGTGTATCGGTTGTCACGCCAGTGGCAGCGCCGAGTAGCTACGTCCGGAAGGGAGAAACGCTGAATGCATCTAAGCGTGAAACCCTCCACAAGATGAGATCTCCCGAGCCATAAGGCTCCTAAAGACTCCTGGAAGATGACCAGGTCGATAGGCCAGGTGTGTAAGAGCAGCGATGCTTTTAGCTGACTGGTACTAATAAGTCGTGCGGCTTGACCATATTTTTTTGCACTCTGCGTGCAATGTGGATTCGGATAAGCGATCGTGTGCAGAATATTGAGTTGTCGAGGATCAGTGTTGATCTTTGAGATATCTACGCGTGTCGTGCTTGGGAGCTCTTCCGGCAGTAGCCCGAAGTCAGAAACCCGAAGCCAGCGTAGAACAAGTTCCCGGTGGTCATAGGAGCAGGGCCACACCCGTTCCCATTCCGAACACGGAAGTTAAGCCTGCTACCGTCGATGGTACTGTGTGGGAAACTGCATGGGAGAGTAGATCGCTGCCGGGAGTATTAAGAAAGACAACGCCCATTGCTGAGCCAATCGCAATGGGCGTTTTCTTTTTGATCTACTGATTTACCGATCTACCGATCTCCCGGCAGGTTCCCACAGCGGCCATCGACGGTTCCGTCGCCACGCGAGCGCGAACGCGCTCGCGCCAGTCGCTCGGTAGAAGCGCAGAGGCCGGCCAACCGGGCACACCCGATCAGCCTTCCGGCTACATTCCGATACGCCCCGCGAAATGCTTTGACGAAGCCCGGTGATTCTCGTAAAACACTCTCGTCACCCGTCAAGAGAACGACCAAGGAGGAGCGATGCGCATCCTACTCGTCGTCGTGGCCGTCGTGGTTCTTTTCGCCTCACCATCGTTTGCACAGAATTTCGGCCAGGTAACCGGCATCGTCGCCGACTCGACGGGAGGCGTCCTGGTTGGGGCCACCGTGACGGTCACGAATACACAGACCGCGGCCACCGCCACTCAGCAGGCCAACAGCTCGGGTATTTACGTCTTTCCAAACCTGCTCCCCGGTATTTACAACGTCAAAGTCGAGATGGACGGCTTCGTCGGCGCGGCACGCAATCGCGTCGAACTGCAGATTCAGCAGACGATCCGCATGGATTTCCGCCTGGAGCTTGGCACGCTCAACGAGACCGTCGAAGCCGTAGCCTCGGCGCCCATGATCAGCACCGAAGACTTGACGATCGGCACCGTCATCGAAAACCGCCGCATTGTCGAGCTGCCGCTCAACGGACGCAACTTCCTCAAGATGGTCGAGCTCACGCCGAACGTCTCGGCAAGCTTTTCCGGTTCGGGATCGTCAGGCCCGCGTCAGGGTGGGGATCGCTCGACGCAGCAGCTGTCGATTGGCGGCGGCCGGCGCGAGTGGAACTACTTCACGCTCGACGGCATCAACAACACGGACGTGAACTTCAACTCGTACATCTTCCTGCCGTCGATCGATGCGCTGCAGGAATTCAAAGTGCAGACGGGCGTGTATTCGGCAGAGCTGGGCCGTGAGCTCGGTCAGGTGAGCGTCACAACCAAGGCGGGAACGAACGTCTTTCACGGCTCGGTGTTCGAGTTCGTCCGCAACGACGCGTTCGATGCGCTTCCGTATGCATTCGCCGGCGCCGTGTCGAAATCGAGTCCGTTCAAATGGAATCAATTCGGGTTCACGCTGGGCGGTCCGGTGCAGCTTGGGCCGATGTTCAGCGGCAAGGACAGACTGTTTTTCATGACCAACTATGAGGGATTCCGCCTCCGCAACCAGCGCGAGACGCCCTATAGCGTGCCGTCGGTTGCCATGCGAAACGGCGATTTCTCCCAGGTCAGTACGGCGCTCAGAGATCCCGTGCGGAACGCGCCATTCCCGGGGAACATCATCCCGAAAGATCGCATAGACCCCATCTCGCAGGCGCTGCTCGATTACTATCCGGCGCCCAACCAGCCAGGTTCGAGTCTGGTGAACAACTATCTGGCGGTGAACCAGAACGAAACCAACAAAAACCAGTTCACCACGCGCGTCGATTGGGTGGAGAACCAGAAATCGACGTGGTACGGCCGGTATAGCTGGACGGATGAGTCGATCTTCGCCGGCGGAATCCTTCTCAACGGCTCGAGCGTCGCCACCAATGCTCATCAGGTGGTGGTGGACAACGCGCGCGTGCTGACCAACACGCTCGTCAACGAGGTGCGCGTCGGCTACAACAATTTCTTCAATCACGCAGGCGGAGAGCTCAACAACGTCTACGATCCCATCAGCCAAATCGGCCTCAAGCTTCCGACCCCCATTCCTGCGGATGCCTGGGGAACGCCAAGCATTGCCATCGCCGGATTCTCGGGGTTTGGCGACAATTCCGAGTCGCCGTTCGTCAATCGCAACGCCAACATTCAAATCATCGACAACCTCTCGTGGACGCGCGGCAAACACTTTTTCAAGTTTGGCGGGGAATTCCGCTTCGACACCTACGACCAGGACGGCAATCAGTTCGCCAGAGGCTCGGCGGGGTTCGCCAACAACGTCGCCACCGGCAACGCCTTCGCCGACTACCTGCTCGGGTATCTGAACACCTGGTCGTACGCGTCGGGACTCGCTGTCGCCAGACTGCATGCCACTAGCCAGGCGTACTACGTCGCCGACACGTGGAAGATCAAGCCGAGCGTGACCATCAATCTCGGATTGCGCTACGAGTTCATTCCGCCGTGGACCGACTCTTCGCAAAGGCAGATAGTGGCTGACATACCGCTGAATACCCAGCAGCCGCAGGTGCCCGATCGCGCTTTGCATCCCGTGCTCGTCCGCGCAGGGACGGGTGATTTCTATCAGGACGCCAACATCAGGTATTCGCCGGACATTCAGGTGACGCGCGATGGGCGCTTCGGCGATCGCCCGATCAAGGCCGAGTACACGAACTTTGCGCCTCGGCTGGGCGTGGCGTGGAGTCCGACGGAAAGGTGGGCCTTTCGTGCGGGTGTGGGGCGGTTCTTCGTGCAGGACATCGGCAACATCGTCTTCGACAAGAACCGGAACCTGAACGGCCGGCTGACCGTGCAATCCACCGCCACCAACCTGATTTCCACCTGGCAGGATCCGTTCAATTTCGGTGGATCGAACCCCTGCAATACCCCTGCGGGCATTGTGTGCGTGGTAAGACCGCTGGTGCTGACCGACCAGATCGATCGGAAAACGCCGTCCGTCGATCAGTATGAAGCGATCGTCGAACGGCAACTCAGCGACAACATGGCGCTCGAGGTCAGTTACCTGGTGACTGACGGGCAAGATTTGCAGCGTTGGGTCAACCTCGCGAACCAGCCGGTGCCCGGCACCTCGACTCCCGCGGAACGTTCGCCCTTTCCGGAATTCGGCCTGTTCCAGGGCGCGGCCAATGTCGGCTACTCACACTACAATTCGCTCGGCATCAAGCTGACCCGGCGCTACTCCGCCGGCTTGACGGTGCTGGGCGCCTATACGTTTTCGAAATCGACAGACAATGGCAGCGGCATCCGAACGTTGGGTACCGACCCCTTGAATCCGCAGAACTCCTACTGCCTGTCGTGCGAGGATGGGCCATCGGTGTTCGATCAACGCCATCGCTTCGTGACGTCGGTCGTCTACGACCTGCCGTTCGGACCGGATCGCCGTTATCTCAGCGACGGGGGAGTCATGGGACAAGTGGTTAGCGGATGGAAGGTCACGTCCGTCGTCACGCTTGCCTCGGGATTTCCGTTGACCGTCTCGGCAGGTGAGGACACCGCCAATATCGGTAACTGTTGCCGTCCGAATCGCGACTTCAACGCGAGCACGAAGTCGGACGATCCGACCATCGATCGGTGGTTCAATACGGCAGCCTATTCCCGGGCGCCGAACGGTACGTTCGGTACCGCCGGCCGCAGCGAGGTAATTGGGCCCGGCATCATGAACTGGGACTTTTCGCTGTTGCGTGAGTTTCATTTCTCCGATCGGCGGCCGTACCTGGAGTTCCGATTCGAGGCGTTCAACTTCCTGAACCATCCCAACTGGGCCGAGCCCAACACCACGCTCTCGAGCGTGGCGTTCGGCAGAATCAGCGCGACGCGGACGGACATGCGGCAATTGCAGTTCGGCCTGAAGTTGATCTTCTGAGGATCGAGATATGACCACACGAGCACTCGTCGCACTTGCTGGGTTCGCGGTTGCCGCAGCGGTCGGCGGATGGTCAGGTGCGGCGAGTGCCCGGCAGAATATTGCAGGGGCGCCATTCACCGAGGCGCAGGCCGCAGCCGGTCAGTCCGCGTACGTGCTGAGTTGCGGCGGCTGTCACGGCAGGACGCTGTCCGGGGGCGGCGAGGCGCCCGCGCTCGCCGGCAGCACGTTTATGGGTTCATGGGGGACTCACACAACCGAGGAGTTATTCACGCGCATCCGCACGTCTATGCCGCCAGAAAACCCAGACGGTCTCTCCGCGGACACCTACGCATCGATAGTGGCGTTTCTGCTCAAGGCGAATGGCGCGCAGGCCGGGTCGAGCGCGTTTACTACTGCGACCAGCGTTCCTATTGCGTCAATTGCGAGTGGACAGATGCCGGCCGATCTGGTGGCCGGAGGTGCTGCGCCAGCGCGCGGCGGGCGCGGCAGGGGCGGCCGTGGACGCGGAGGAGAAGACGATTCGGCAGCACCAAGCGCGCCACGCATGGGTCTCACCGTGCCCGGTTCCATCAAGAGTTACACCTCCATCACCACCGAGATGCTTGCGAATCCTCCCGATGGCGATTGGCTGATGCACTACCGCACGTACTCGGGCTGGAACAACAGTCCGCTCACACAGATTACGACGAAGAACGTGGGCCTTCTTCAGTTGAAGTGGGCGTGGCCGCTCGAAGATGGAATGCGACAACAGATCACACCGATCGTGCACGACGGCGTGATGTTCCTGTCGACCAACATGACCAACACGGTGCAGGCGCTGGACGCACGGACGGGAGACCTGCTCTGGGAGCATCGACTGGGGCCGATCGCGACATCAGGTCAGAACGCGACGCGGACAATGGCGATGTATGGGAACCTGGTGTTCTATCCGGCGACCGATGCGACGTTATACGCCCTCGACGCCCGCACTGGAAACATCGTCTGGAAGACCAGGCCGGCTGAGTTCCCCGATGACAAAATCGGGGGAATCATGATGGCGAAGGACAAGTTGCTCGTCGGCATCACGCGTTGCAACCAGTTGGATGCCCGCGACCATTGCTTCATTGCCGGCTACGACGCCAATACCGGAAAGCTGCTTTGGAGGTTCTATACGGTCGCACGTAAGGGAAAGCCGGGCGGCGATACGTGGGGGGATCTCACCGACGACCAGCGGTCGGGTGCAGACGCGTGGATTGCCGGCACTTACGATCCGCAGCTCAACCTCGCATTCTGGGGCACGGGCCAGGCAAAGGGATCGAGCCGCGATCAACGCGGATCCAACGGCGACGCGCTCTACTCGAATACCACGCTGGCGCTCGATCCCGACACCGGCACACTGAAGTGGCATTTTCAAAACGCGCCCGGAGAGACGCTCGATCTCGACGAGGTGTTCGAGCGTACGCTGATCGATCACGGTCAGCAGAAAACGCTCATGACCGTCGGTAAGTCCGGCTTGATGTGGAAGCTGGATCGCGTCACGGGCAAGTTCCTCGACGTGAAGGAGACAGTCTTCCAGAACGTCTGGGCGGCGATTGACATGAAGACCGGCCGCACGACCTATCGCGACGACATCCTCGAAAAGAAGCCGGGCCAGGCAGTCGCGTCCTGTCCGAGCCCGTCCGGCGGACACAACTGGCAGGCCACGAGCTACGATCCGTCCAACGATCTGCTCTTGCTTCCGCTCAGCCAGAACTGCGCGATGTACGGCGGCGGTCCGCAGTTGTTCTACGAGATGCCGGGAACCGACGGCAACCTGGGACGGCTATCGGCTTACGAAACCAACACGATGCGACCGGTCTGGAGCTTTCAGCAGCGCAGCCCGTTCTTGACGGGCGTCATCTCCACCTCGGGAGGCGTCGGGTTCGTCGGCGATTTCGACCGCACGTTCCGCGCGTTCGACATCAAGACCGGGAAAACATTGTGGGAGACGAGGCTGCCTACGACAGCGCAGGGGTATCCCACGACATTCAGCGTCGGAGGCGATCAGTTCGTCGCCGTGCCTACCGGATACAACGGCGGCAGCCCTGAGCAGAAGCCGACGACGATGTTGCGCGGCGAGATCCAGCGACCGACGATCGGGCACGGTGTGTACGTGTTCGGGCTGCCAAAGCGGACAGTCGAATAGTTGGAGTACCCGATGCTAACCAAGCAGACGAATGGCACAACCAAGATCCGGAGCGTACGCGACGGCAGTGCGTGGGGGTGGGGCTCCATGCGAAGCAAGAAAAAACTGGCAGTTCTGATAGCCGTTCTGTCTTTCGCGCCGCTGACCGCTGCTGAGAAATACCAGGTGTATTTGTCGGCCATGCCGTTCAACGATGCGACGCAGCCGATCATGACTGGCAAGGGAAGCGCGTCGGCCACTCTGGACGGAAACACGCTCTCCATCTCCGGAACTTTTACAGGCCTGTCGGGCCCGGCGACGAAAGCTCATCTGTCATTGAGCAGAGGCCCGGGGATTCCAGGTAGTCCGTTCGTTGGCTTGACTCTGGCTGGCGACGTTGCGGGCAAGGTGACTGGCCAGATCAAACTCGATCCAAGCCAACTCGCGGCGTTGCGCGGCGGCAGGCTCTACATCCAGATCGATAGCGAGAAAGCGCCTGCCGGTCATCTGTGGGGATGGCTGCTCGACGAGCACGATGTCGTCGGACCCAATGTGCCGCAGAGAGGCTCAGGGTTCCTGCCGCCGTTTGCCGTCAAGACCAAATGAAGCGGTAGGCTCAACTTCAGTTGAGCTTAAAAGTAATACTTCAGCCCGAGTTGTATCTGCCGCTGATCGTTTTGCCCGTTCCTGAGCGACGTGATACGCCCGAAGTTCGCCGTGTTCGTGAAATCCCTGACTCCCGGCGGCGGCTGCAGGCCCGCCGTGCCCGCCGAAAATCCAGGAGCACTGAAGTTCGGCGTGTTCGTCAGGTTGAACACCTCGATTCGGAACTCGAACCGCTGATTCTCTGCGATGGAGAAGTCCTTGAACAGCGACAAGTCGAGCCTGCGATAGTAAGGGCCTCTCGCTTGCGTCCCGACACCGCCGAGCGGGGAGACGTCGGTTTGTCCTAGCGTCGTCGCCACTGGCGGGTTGGTGAAAGCCGCTGGATTGAGCCATTGCATGTAGGTGCGGTTCTCCGGGTACAGCGGTTCTCCGGTCAGGAGCGCGTTGCAGCCAGATCCGGTCGTCGTCGCGACAGGGCAGCCGATGGTTATGGGATTGCCGCTTTGCGCGATGAAAATGACGTTCATACGCCAGCCGCCGACCAACTGGTCCGTCACGCCGGAAGCGTTGCCCAGAAAACGCTCGCCGTTGCCGAATGGCAGGGCGAACGTGCCGTTCATCGCCAGCAGGTGTGGGGCGTCGGTATTGCACAAGACCATATCGGGACCGAGCACGAACAGATTCCGGTTCCCGCCGACGTCGCCGCCGGTCAACGGCTGGCGCGCTTCGCTGAGACACCTCTGGAGTGTGTAGCTGGCTTTCGTGGTGAATCCTCTCGCGAGGCGCTTGTCGTAGGTAACCTGCAGCGCGTTGTAGCTGCCCTCGGAGCCCGACACGGTCTGGTTTGCGTTCGCAAAATCGGGGAACTGCCGGAACGTGGCCGTGCTCAAGCCGGGGGGCGCGATGACGCGCGCCGAATTGTAGTCGTAGGTCAATGCTCCGTCTCGGCTCTTGCTGCCGACATATCCCACCGAGATTGTCTGCGAAGACGTCAGCTGGTGTTGGATGGTCGCGTTGTACTGGACGCTGTACGGCAACTTCCAAGGACTGGGGGTGCCGGACAAGCCCATGTTCCGAGGATTGAACGTCGTCGGATCCTGGATGCCGATGGGGCCAATCCCGGATTCAAAGGTGGCTGTCGTGCCATCTGCATAGACAATCGGCTCGCCCGGGCTGAGGTTCGTGAGACGAACGGTGTACTCGAACGGGTATTGCCGGAGATTCCCGAGGATGTTGCTGCGGACGCTGGTCTGATAGAAGATGCCACCGCCCGCTCTGACCACCCATCTGTCGCTGAAGTTGTACGCGGCGCCGAGGCGGGGCGCAAACATATTCTTCGGACTGTTGATGAGGTTGTTGCTCGGGTGGCAGCCGAGCGCGATGCCGTTCGACGTCAATTGATCGAGGAACAGCTGCGACAGCTCCGCATTGCACTGATCCTTAGCGAGTATGTATGTGGGAACCGGGTCGAGCAGGAAATTAGCGCCTCGTCCGTCCGGAGCATCGGAGTTCCGCACGAAGTCGTACCGCATCCCCAGATTCAGCGTCAGCTTGTCGGTTGCGTTCCACGTATCCTCGAAGAATCCCGACCAGATGCTCCAAATCGCTTCAGGAACCGGGCTCGGGTCCTTGGTGTTGTTGATGGCGTTGGGGCCGCCCAGGAAATCGGATCGGCATGGCGCAGCTACGCCGGGCCCGCAGACGTTGGCGATCTCCGAAGCGTAGACGTTCCGAATCGGCGTGAGGAGCATCTGCGCCATGCCGGTATTGCCGCCTGTGGTGTTGGCTACATCAGTGAACTGGCCGAAGTATTCATACCCGCCCGCCGGCGACCGAGGCTGATAAAAGGTCGTCCCTGGCCGCATGTATTGGAACCCGAACTTCAGGCTGTGATCGCCGTGCAGCCTGGTTGTGACAGCGGTGAACTGCGGCGTGCTCAACGTTGTCGTCGCCGGATTCCACTCCGGTGGCCCGAACTGGCCAATGCCGGTGATCAGGAAATAGGGTAAGCCTCCATACCCAGGTTGCTCATAGACAGGGAGGCCGAACTGCGCCGGCACGCTGAAGTCGTCGCCGTAGGCCCGCCGCCGATCCATGTCGAGGCCGGTATACCCGAAACGCCATTCGCTTACCGTCGTCGACGACCAGATGTGCGTCCAGTTCACCACCTCGCCGTGCGTGCGGATGGTCGTGGGGCTGCCGCCCCACAAGGATCCATCGATCACGCCCGGGTAGAGCGGCGGCAGGACGGCGTCGTTGTTGGACAGGCTCAACCGGAAAAACACTGTATCGCTCCGGCCGAGATATTGGTCGATTCTCAGATCGCCCTGGTGGTTGTCGTAGCGTTCGATCGGGTTCGACACGTAGTTCTGGTTCAGTCCTGCACGAGTCGGCAGAGGAAACGCCTTGAGCAGATTGAGTGCGTTCGTGTTGATGCGATTCGCCGGGATCACATTGGTGCCAGACGGGTCGATCGGATCTCTTATCCAGGCGTTTCCGGTTCCCGTGACGAGCATCCCCGTCACTGGATCGATCGCGCCCGCCGGAATGAGGCGCGTCGTCGCGGGATCCATGATCGCTCCCAGCGGGAACACGCGTCCCAACCTGTCGGTGCGCGTTCCGCCCTGCGCGAGGAGCTCGGAGAAGTTCGTGAAGTTGCTTTGGTGCATCAATGCAGTAGGGGTGTTGATCTGGAAGAGCTGCGCCTGCCTCTGCGATGTTCCTTCGTAGTCGACAAAGAAGAACGTCCGTCGATCGCCGCGCTGCAAAAACCGCAGCGGCCCTCCGAGCGTGCCGCCGAACTGGTTCCTGATGAATTCTCCCTTCTCCTGTCCCTGGACCTTGTTGAAGAAGTTGTTCGCGTCGAAGATGGCGTTGCGGTGGAATTCGAACAGATTTCCGTGGTGCCGATCGGTGCCGGACTTGATGCTGGCGTTCAGAACGGCGCCGCCCGCCCGGCCGAACTCGGCGCTGTAGCTGCTGGTCTGCACGCGGAATTCCTGCAGCGCGTCAACCGAGGGACGGTACACATACGTGGAACCGTTCATGAAGTCCGCCACGTTGGAGTTGTTGTCGACGCCGTCCAGCAGATAGTTGTTCGCAAAGCTGTCCTGGCCGTTGGCCGAGAAGCTTCCCGTCGAGGCGAATCCACGACCGTCCTGAACAGATTGAACGACGCCGGCCGAGAGTTGAGCGAGGAACGCGTAGTTGCGACCGTTCAGCGGAAGATCGTTGATGGCCTGTGACTGGATCGTCGCGCCAAGAGAGGCCTCCTGCGTTTGAAGCTGTACCGCTTCGGCAGTGACGCTCACGGTCTCGGCGAGGTTGCTTGGCTTCATCACGAAATCCGCGACGTAGCGCTGCTGGATGCTGAGCGAGATGCCTTCGCGGGTGATGGGCGCGAAGCCCGGCAGTTCGGCGACGACCGTGTATGTGCCGATGCGAATCGAAGGGAACTGATAGTTTCCCACATCGTTCGTTGTGGTTTGGAATGAGACGCCCATTTCGACGTTGATCAAGTTGACAACCGCGCCGGGCAGGACGGCGCCGGTCGCGTCCCGCACTGTTCCCTGGATGGTGCCGGTATCAACCTGAGCGAATGCGGTGATCTGAAGGATGACGCCGAACGCCAGGGCCAGACCCGACCTGAAGGCTGCTCGTGTTCTCGTCTGATCCATCGAAACCTCCCTACGCACCGCGAAGACGGTGCCGGTCGACTTGGAAAGAGGGTCGCGTTCACTAAGTGCCCTTGACGCACCAGCTCCAAGGGGGAGGGAAGGAGCAAGCGCTTCGACACCGTCAGTTGAGATGTCGGCCAGGCGCACGGACGTGCGAGGGCCGGAGAATACGCCCAGGCGACGACGGCGTCAATAGCCGTTGCCACATCGATTGAGCGTCGTGTGCAACCAGCTCATAACGCCGGTACAGCGTGACGAATGCCAGTGGGCCTGTTGCACGGTCCTTCGCAGCGGCGCGTCGACTTCTCGATCTTCAAGACGTTCGTTATGGCGCGCGACAGCCGGCTGCAGGTTAGAATCGAGGTGTATAACGTCGCCAATAACGCGAACTTCCAGCCCCCAGACGGTTCCTTCGGGGGAGCCACGTTCGGGTCGATCTCGAGCACGGCAACTCGACTCCGCGGCAGATGCAGTGCGGCATCAAGTACCTGTTCTAAGGGACTGCAAGGTGAAGGGGCGAGGGGTAAGGGTTGAGTGGTGAGGGGTGAGGGCGAAGGGGTAACTGAGTAGCCACTATGCGCGTCAAGCGATCTTTTACTGCATTACGCTTTACCCCTTACCCCTTACCCCTTCTCTTCTCCTTGGTCGCCTCACTCTGCATCGTTTCCGCACAGGAACCGCCGCCGGTCAGCTTCAAGACCGAAGTCAACTACGTGGAGGTCGGTGCGGTCGTCACCGACGAGCAAGGCCGCTTTGTCCGCGAGCTAACCAGGGACGATTTTCAGATTCTCGAAGATGGCCGGCCCCAGAAGGTGGCCGGCCTTTCGCTCGTTGATCTCCCCATTCAGCGCCCTCCTTCGTCCGCCTCTGATCTGCAGCCGATTGAGCCCGATGTGTCGACCAATGCAGGCGGCTTGCAGGGCCGCCTGTACCTGATCGTCCTCGATGATGTGCACACGGACTTGCCGCGCACGGGCCTCGTGAAGGCCGCGGCGCGCCGGTTCATCCAACACAACCTCGCCGACAACGATCTCGCAGCGGTCGTCACGACAAGTGGGCGGTTCGAGGCCGTTCAGGATTTCACGTCCAACCGACGCCTCCTGCTCGCCGCGGTCGACACGTTTGTCGGGCAGAAGCTCAGATCTGCGGTTCTGGAAAAGCTCGACAGCTACCAGAGAGAGATGGATCTCACCGGTCAGGATCTCGGGCAGAGGGGTAAGACCGCGAACGACGCGTACGACGTCGAGCGCGGCCAACGCGCGCGCAATACGCTGCTCACCCTCAAGAACCTCGCGGAGTCGTTGTCGGGCGTGCACGGACGGCGCAAAGCGCTGGTGTATATCAGCGAGGGGATCAGCTACACCACGACCAACTTCGAAGAGTGGCGGGAGATCAGCGGAAATGCCCGCACAGGCGTGGTTATCGAAGGCGTTCTGCGCGACACGATTACGGCCGCTTCGCGAGCGAACGTCAGCATTTACAGCATCGATCCCCGTGGGCTCACGAACATGGGCGACACGGGCATGGAGATTAATTACGTACCCGAGAATCCCAATCTACGTCTGGATAGCGCGGGGCTCCAGGATGAGCTCAGGCTCTCGCAGGATAGCCTGCGCGTGCTGGCCGAGCAGACAGGCGGCCTTGCGTTCGTGAACTCGAACGACCTCGGGGAGGCATTCGATCGTGTCGTTCGCGACAACAGTTCCTACTACATGCTGGGGTACTACCCGACGAACGAAAGGCGCGACAATCGGTTCCGGCGGATCGAAGTACGGATGAATAAACCTGGTCTGCAAGTGCGTGCGCGCAAGGGGTACGTTTCTCCTGGAAAGAGCGAGCCGGCCGCACGCCGCCTCGCGAAGGTGGAGGGATCGGCTGAGCTGGCCGACGCACTGAATCGGCCGATTCCGACAAGCGGTCTCACACTCCGCGCCAACACGGCGTCATTCAAAGGCGTTGCGGCGAATACATCAGTGGCCGTCACGATCACGGTCGATGGCGCCGGGTTTACGTTTTCGGAGAAAGACGGTTGGATCGAGGACAAGCTGGAAGTGTCGGTCAGCGCCATCGATGCAAAGGGAATAGCGCGAGGCAGCGAGCATTTCGATCTGAACATCCGTGTTCGCTCGGAGAGCCGCGCGATTCTGACCGCCACGGGGTTCCGGGTCATCTCGAAAATCGACGTGCCCCCGGGAAAATACAACCTTCGGATGGGAGTACGAGAATCCGGCGGAGGATCGCTGGGCACCATCTTCACCGACCTCGAAGTACCGGACTTCGTAACGGCGCCCCTTGGGATGAGCGGCCTCATGTTGACTTCAGTGGACACGGGCGGAGTGCCGACCGGGCGGGCCGAGCAACTGAAGGGCCGGCTGCCGATTGTGCCGTCGACGACGCGCGAATTCCGATCGAGCGACGAGCTGGTGATCTTCGCAGAGGTGTACGACAACGAGCGAGTCAAGCCGCATACGGTCGATGTGACGGCAACGATTCTGGGGGAAGACCGCTCCAAGCCGATAAGCCGCCATCAAGAGCAGCGCTCGAGCGCGGATCTTGCGGCGAATGGCGGGACGTTCAGCTATGCCGCCCAGATTCCGCTGAAGGATCTGAAGCCAGGCGTGTATTCCGTGCGCTTCGAAGCCATCTCGCGACTTGATACCGGTACGAGCGCCGCGCGAGAAGTGCAGTTCCGCGTGGGGCAATAGCCAAATTGGACCAACGCAGAGGACGCTCTAGCAGTCCTTCGGGCCTCCTCAGAGCGGTTGCCGTGGCTGCAGAATGAACAGCGGAATCAGCGCCTCCACAGCCGCTTGAACCTCGATCCTGGCGAAGGATGCGGCTGGCAACATCGTCAATCCGACCGGGTTCGGCGCAGTCACAGCGGTCGCGCTTGCGCGTGAGAATCCAGCTCCTTGTCCGGTTCCAGTTTCAGCGATGAAAGAGACCTAGTCCGGCAAGCCGAACGCGATGATCGCCGACCCCGCGGCGACTGCGACGTGCTGTTTGTTGTCGAAGACATAGGTCATCGGCGATGCCTTCCAGTTCTGGTTCGTCTGGAAACTCCACAACGGCTTCCCGTTCGCGGCATCCGCAGCCATGAGCGAGCCGCTGTCTTCGCCGAAAATCACGATGCCGCCTGCCGTGCTGAGCACGCCGCCCCACGACGTGACAGGACCGTGTTGCGGCAGTTCCCATGCGATTTTTCCTGTCTGGATGTCAATCGCGCGGAGCACGCGTTGCGCCGGCTCATCGGGCGCCTGCATAAATGACCCGCCCATGTAGCCTCTGCCGGCTGCCCACTCCATTGGAATCTTCGTGAAGATGCCGCACTTGTCGTTCGTCTGCACGTAGTAGAGACCGGTCGCCGGATTAAACGACGTCGAGTACCAGTTCGACGCGCCCTCGAGCGACGGGCACACCCGCCGGCCTTCGAGGGTCGGCTCCATATCTGGAACGCGAATCGGCCTTCCTTCTGCAGTCAGGCCTGTCGCCCATGTGACGTTCTTGATGTATTTGGTGCCGAAAAGAAATTTTCCATCGGTGCGATCGAGCACGTAAAAAAATCCGTTGCGATTGGCTTGCACGAGCAGTTTTCGCGGCTTGCCCTGCCAGTTCGTATCGATCAACGCGGGTGTTTCCTGCGCGTCGTAATCCCAGACGTCGTGCGGCGTGAACTGGAAATGCCACTTCAGCTTCCCGGTCTTCGCATCGAGCGCGATGATGGAATCAGAGTAGAGGTTGTCGCCTTTGCGATCGTCCCCGTAGAGATCCGGAGTCGGGTTCCCGGTCGGCCAATAGATCGTGTCGAGCTCAGCGTCGTAGGTGCCCGTCAGCCATGTGGTCGCGCCCGGATGTGCGATGCCGCCTCCCTGCCACGTCTCGGAGCCCGGTTCGCCTGGTGCAGGCACCGTCCAGAATCGCCACACTTCCTTGCCCGTAGCCTGATCGAACGCGGCCAGGAAGCCGCGCACGCCTTCGTCGCCTCCAGCGGAACCGGAAATGACGAGGTTTCCCACGACGAGCGGCGCGCCGGTCGCGTTGTAGTTCTGGCGCCAGTCGGCCATCTCGGTTTCCCACACGAGCGCGCCGGTCGAGCGATTGAGCGCGATGATGTGCGCGTGGTCGGTCACCATGAACACGCGATCGCCCGCCACGGCCACGCCGCGGTTCGCCCCGCCTGCCGCGTTGCCGATGAGCCCTTTGGTTCGCGGACGCGAGTAATGCCAAATCTGCCGGCCCGATCCGGCGTCGAGCGCGTAGCACTGATTCGCGCTCGTCACATACATCACGCCGTCCACCACGACCGGCGTCACTTGCAGGGGTGGAGTGTTTGGCAGACTGAACATCCACTTGGGCGCGAGCCGCGCCACAGTGGTCTTGTTGATCTGGGTCAGTGGGCTGTACCGGCTCCCGGCCGTCTGTCCGTTGTAGCTCGGCCAGTCGGTCTGTGTGGTCACAACCCTGTACCGATCGCCGGCTGAAGGCCGGAGCAGGTGAATCTTGCGGTCGTCCCCAAGCAGCTGGAGGTCGCTGGTGCCCCGATTCAACACGAGGCCCTCGAGCGAGCTGCCGTTGGCGAGCGCAATCTTCGTGCGAACGGGGCCGGAGCCCTCGCGAGGTCTCAGGGTGCGAAGAAAGCCGATGAGCTCGCGAACCTCGCCGTCAGAGAGACCCGGCGATGCGGGCATGCCCGCCGTGAGCAGCCCCTGGCGAATGACCGTCGTCAGTTCCTCGTCCGTGCGGGCAGGGCACGCGCGAGACGATCGAAGGACCCAGCTCGCCGCCGCCGCCGTTGCTGCCGTGACATCCGGAACAGCGGCTTGCGTAAATCGTTCTGCCCGGATCGGCAGACTGGGCAGCGGCGGAGCTTGCAAACAGCACACACAGGAACGGCAGCAGCAATCGCATGGCGATGAGGCTAACACAACGCCGAGGCGCCGGGATCGCGGAGCTAAAGTCTTTGCTCCGCGTCCCGGCAAGGCGTTAAACGGCTAGAAATTGAACTTCGTCACGAACGTCACGAAACGCATGTAGGTTCCGTTGTTCGCCGTGATCATGCCGAACTGGGTCGACGTCGGATTCAGGTTCGGCGTTGGCGTACGTCTCGTTGTTGAAGACGTTGAGCGCGTCCACGCGGAATTGCAGCGTCTTGTTGCCCAGGCAACCGCACCGTCCGTCCGATGTTCATGTTCAGATGCTTCAGGCCCGGCGCGCGCACGCCATCGATCCGGAACGGGAACGCGCGCTTCTGGAAGCTCGCCGGAACCTTCGCGGGATCCTTCTCGAAGCCGGCGTCAGTGTTGAACCATCGCTCGATCGTCGGATTGTCGAGCTTGATGTCATCGAGGTCGCCGTAGAAGAAGATGTTCGCTGGCGGGCCACTCGAGCAGCGCGCCCGGCTGCCACTCGTACGTCCCGCCGACCTGCCAGTCGCTGAGGATCGCGGCGAGCACGCCGCCGTCATTGAGGAACGGCTTCGCGCTGCCGAACGGGAGCTCGGCGATGAAGTCGGCCGTGATGCGGTGCGGCCGTGCTTCCTGACGTCGTCTGCCAGATCGTCGGCTCGCGATCGTATTCCTCGACCGTCCTGTTCTCCCTGAATTTGGTCGCGGTATAGAAGACGTTCGCGGTGAAGCCATTCGCGAACCGGCGATTGAAGCTGATCTCGAGCGAGTGTGCTCTGTTCTCTCCCAGCGGAAGGGTCTGGTAATTCGAGACCATCCCCGCTCGACATGTGGGGGAACGGGCGCAGCAGCCGGTGCCGCTGAATGGTCGGGCTCGTGAAGAATGAATTTCCCGCCATCTGGTTGTAGAGCGCGGGATCCGACGTCCTCAGCGACGCGAAGTTGCTGATGAAGAATGGGTTCGTGACGTTGGCGTTCAGCAGGTTCTGCTGGGTGACGTCGCGGACGTTGCTGCCGTTCCACCACTCTTCCGGCAAGTAATCCTGCCGGATATTGCGGTCGAGGCGGTCGCCCCGGCTGCCGTTGTAGGCGATCTCGACGGCCATGTTGCGGCTGATCTCGCGCTGCACGCTCGCGCGCCACCGCTGCACGCGCGGATGGACGCGAGCGGGATTCTGGGCCTGGAAACGGGTGCCGAGCGCCGTGTTCGCGCCGAGCGAGTTGCCGAGCGCCTGGTCGAAGCGCGATCCCGTGGTCCGCATCGGAAACGGATCCGACATCGGCGAGATGCCTCTCTTCGGATCGCCCAGGATCCACGTCTGTCCGAAATCCACGCTCGCGTACGTTGGTCGTCGTCGCGCTGTATCCGAGCTGGTTGGGCGTGAAGTTGGTGGCACTCAGCACGTCGTAGTACATGCCGTAGCCGCGCCTTGAACACGGTCCGCTCGTTCGATCGACCAGGAACCGGATACGCGCGGCATCCACATCGATTGTCCGCCCCAGCTCAGACCCGTCTGGCCGGGATCACTGGCGTAGACGGTTCCGCCGTGCACGTCGAATGCGCTCGGTGCAGCTGCGGAATCGGATTCCGTGGCATAGGCCGCCTCGGCCAGTTGGGCGATCGCGACGTCCGCATTCGGATCGAAGCCGAGCGAGCATCTGGTCGTTCTTCTCCGTGAGGCCGGTCTCGTATTCGTGCCGCAGACCGAAGTTCAGCGTGACGTTTTCCGATACGCGCCACGTGTCCTGGAAGAAGCTGCCGACCCAGTGGTTCGAGACTGAGAGAGCTCGCCGTCATCTCGGCCTTCCACGCGCGTGGGAATGCCGAGCATGAACGCCGCCCAGCCAAGACCGAGATTCGCCGCAGGCGATTCGGTCGTGTCGTCGGCCTTGCGCGTGTAGGTGTTGTCGAAGGTGAAGTTTCCGGACGCGTTGCCGGGGAAGTTGCGAAAGCGCTCGTGCCGCCGGTAGTCCGCCCCGCCGCGCAGCGTGTGCGACGCCGCGGACCTGGCTCATGTTCACTTGGCCCTGGTAGTGCGTGCCCTGGTCGAACGTGCCGGAGTTGTCACCGAGGACCTGGTAGAAGTTGCCATTGAGATTGGCTCCCCCGAAGTTGATCCGCGGCAACTGGCACGGCGTCACGCCGCCGAAGTCACCGCGGGACTGGCAGAACTCGATCCATGTAGGCAGGCAACCCGATTCCGCTCGGCGTGTACTCCTTCAGACCGAGGCGCTGATCCGTCTCGAGGAAGCGGTTGGCGCCGATCTGACCGTCGATCACCGTGTCGCCCGGGACGCGAGTCCAGTTTCCAGTGCCGGCCCGCGTTTTTCGCACGCGCGATAACGCGTGCAGCCCGGGCGCGCTCTCGTACGTCCAATCCCCGGCGCCTTCGGTGAAGTTGCTGCCGCTGACCCGCCCGAAGAATCGATTCCGGTCCGAGTGGTTGTAATCGAGACGCACGCCAAAGACGTGGCTTCTGAGCGGATCTGGTTGGCCGGTGTCGTAGTAGTTGTTGATCGGCTGCTGATTCGACGCCGTCGGATTCGTGTTCGGGCGTCGGCAGGAATCCTGTGTAGAGCTTGTAAAGCGGGTTGGTGATCCGATCCGCAGGGATGATGTTGTTTGGAAACGGATCGCGAATGACGTGCCCCGGTCTGCGCCGGATCCGGCCGCGTCGTCAACGGGTCGTAGATCTGATACTGAGCGGGATTCGGCAGCAGGAGGAGGTCCGAGAAATCGCCGGCCAGATGGTTGTGGCCGGGGTCGCTTCGCGGAAGCGTCCTGTTGGGTTCGCCGACTTGCCGTTGAAATCGTCGTGTCCGTAGGAATAGTTGGCGAACATGAAGAACTTGTTCGTGCCATTGATGACGCCCGGAATCTGGACAGGGCCGCCGAAGGTCAACGACAGGTTGTGCGACGCCCCGTCCTCGTACGCGCTCCTCGCGCGAGGATCTCGGTCGAACACGACTTGCTGAAATCGGTTCGGCGGGTTGAACTTGTTCGTCCAGGTACTGGTGGTTCACTGTGCCGCGCGGGGTATTGGTGCCTGCTTTGGTCATCATCGAGATGCCGACACCGGTGCCGTGGCCGATTGACGCGGTGAAGTTCGTCGACTCGACGCGCATCTCCTGCACCATGTCGGTGTTCGGCGACGTGGACATCTGCCGGTTGACGCCGCTGTTTGTCGCGCCGTCGATCGACCAGTCGACGCCGCCCACACCGCCGAGAGGGGTGGCGTTGGTCGTGGGCCCGCCGACGAATCCCTGGCCGGCAAACGGAATCACGCCTCTGGCCATCATGCCCGGCGCGAACCGCGCGAACAGCACCGGCATGTTCGACTGCACGCGGCAGCTCCGCGATTTTCTTCTCGTCGAGCACCAGTCCCTGCCGCAGCGTGGTCACTTCCAGCAGCGGCGCCTCGCCGGTCACGGTAATCTCTTCGGCAATCGTGCCGATCTCGAGCGTGAGCGGCAGCGCGAGCTGCTGGCCGGAGGACAGCGTCACGCCGGTCGCGGCGAAGCGTCTTGAAGCCCGTCATCTCGATGACGACGTCGTAGGTGCCGGCAATGAGCAGCCGCGCCTCGAAGTATCCGCTGGTGTTCGTCGTGAGTTGCTGAGTCACGCCAGTGCCGACGTTGGTCACCTTCACGCTGGCGCCGGGGATGACCCCCTGTTCGTCTCTTACCGTCCCTGAAATGGTGCTTCGTGTCTCTTGAGCGACAGCCGGAATGCCCACCAGCAACAGGAAGCCGACGACGAACATCGTTCGCATATGGGGCTCCTCTCTAAGGTCCAAAGGCTACGCGGCGCGCGGCAAGCGCGCATAATGAAACTTGATCCCGCATGGTAGGATGTCGGCCCACACCTTAGCACGAAAGGCGGGCCGTATGATCAACCGCAGATCGCTCTTGAAAGTTCTTGCGGCGGGCGCGGGGGCCGCGCTGTTCCCGGCCACCCGCTCGGAGGCCGCGCTCCCCAAGGCGAAGATCACGCGCGTGAAATGCTGGTCCCACCCGGCCATGAACCGGTCGTTCAACCAGAGCGCCCTGCTCGTGACCGTCGAGACAGATATCGGCATTACCGGCATCGGTGAAGGCGGCTCGCCCGATCTGATCCAGGACCTTGCAGGCAGCCTCATCGGAAAGAGCCCGTTCGATATCGAGAAAATCTGGCATCACATGTACATGGATCGCTTCTACCCGCCTGGGCGTGAAAAGATCCATGGCCAGGGCGCCCTTGACATGGCGCTTTGGGACATCAAAGGCAAGGCGCTGCAACTCCCTCTGTACGACCTCCTTCACGGATCCATGCGCAACCACGTCGAGTGTTACGCAACGACCTTCAGGCCCGCAGGAGCGACATCGGGTGGGCGGGGGGCCGGTCCTGCGGCAACCGCAAACCAGCCCGGAGCCGGCCGTGGCGGCGGCGGAACAGCCAATGCCGGTACGGCCTTGCGCGATCGCGCTCGGGCGGCCATGGAGGCGGGATACCGATGCTTCAGGGTCGATGCGTCGATTGGCGGCGCCATCCCAGACAACGTCTTCAATACACATGAACGCGTCCGTCTGGTCGCCGCGGCGTGCAAGGAGATCCGGGACGGCGTTGGCCAGGGCGACTGGATGATTGACTTTCACCAGAAGTTCGATTTTGCCGACGCTCTCCGTTGCTGCAGGTTGATCGAAGACTACGAGCCCTTCCTCGTCGAAGATCCCGTACGTGACGAGCAGGCGCTCGAAGAAATCCCGAAGCTGCGGATGATGACGACGTGTCCGTTGTCGCACGGGGAAGAGTGGGGACAACGGTGGGATTTTCATCGTCTCGTCTATAACAAGGACATCGATTACATTCGGGCGACTCTGCCGAACGTCGGCGGCATCACCGAGATGGTCAAGATCATGGCGTTGTGCGAGACGTCAGCGGTTGGCATCGTCCCGCATTTCACGGGACCGGTCGCGACGGCCGCGCTCGTGCACACGATGGCGACGTTCTCCGGTCCGGTGCTCATGGAATACAACTACGGAGATCAGCCGCCTGCCTATCTTCCGGAATTTCTGACGTTCAAGAACGGCAAGCTCTATACCAACGATCGGCATGGGATCGGGGTCACCGTCGATTTCAAAGTGTTGACGCAGATCGGCGACTACGACCAGGCGCGCCCCAGCAATGTCTACAGCCGGCCGGACGGATCGTTGACGCACTGGTAAAACGTTGCACCCGTAACGCCCTCGTATTCGTATATGGTTGAAGTAACCATGCGCGGATATCTGCGCGCCCTCCATGCCATGATGACGATCGGGGTGTGCCTGGCGCTCGCTCCAGCGTCCGCGCAGACCCCTTCGCCGACGGCCGAGCTCGACACGTTCATGGCGCAGGTCCTGACCCGCCGCGACGAGAACTGGAAGAAGGTTCAGCAATACATCCTGGACGAGCGCGAACGTGTCGAGCTGCGCGGACCTGGCGAGACGCTGCTCTGGGGAACCAGGCGCGAGTACATGTGGTACCCGCGCGACGGGTTTTTCGTCCGGAGCCCGGTCCGTTTCAACGGCGTCGCCATCGGCGAAGCTGAGCGGGAACGGTACGAACAGGCCTTTCTACGACGAACGAAAGATCGCGACGAGCGCGCGAAGGAGCAGGGTAAGGAGACCGAAGGCACGGCTGACGTGGCGCCGTCCGACCTGCAGGGCCTTCTTCAACAGACACGCGAGCCGCAGTTCGTGTCCTCGGCGTACCTGCTGAAGTTCAAGTTCGAAGAGGGCCGTTACGCGCTGGTGGGGCGTGAGACGATCGAGAACCGGTCCGTTCTTCGCATCGAGTACTACCCGACCAGACTCTTTTCCGACGATCCGAACACGCGCGCGGAGGCACGCGCGAAACAGGTGGCAGGCGCGAAGTCCCGGGACGCTGCGTACGGCGACGAAATGCAGAGGCTGATGAACAAGGTGTCGCGCGTCACCATGTGGGTGGAACCGGATCAGAAGCAGATCGTGAAGTACACCTTCGAAAACGTCAGCCTCGATTTTCTCCCTGCCTCATGGCTCGTGCGCGTGACCGAGCTGCGCGCCAACATGCTGATGAGCGAGGCGTTTCCAGGCGTCTGGCTTCCGAAGCGGATCGACGTGCTGGGCTCCTTCGTGCTCGCGCCCGGACCGTTCGCCGTCAGCTATGACATCCAGTACTCCGGATACCGCGAGGCGGCAGCCTCGGGGAAATATCTCGGCCCGGCAAGCCGCCCTCGCTGACGTGCGCAGAACCGCAGGTCTGATCGCCGCTGTGCTACTCCTGACCTCTCCGCCGCTCGCAGCCCAGCAGGAGATCGTTGCTGCGATTCAAGTGCACGGGAATACGATCACCCCCGCCGACGAAATTATTCGCGTCTCGGGCATCATCGTCGGAGGGTCCGTGTCCGACACACTCTTGTTGGACGCCGAAGCGCGCCTGAGCACGGAATTGAGGTTTGACTCGGTGGAGGTGCTGAAGCGGTTCGCATCGATTTCAGACCCGACGCGGGTTCTCATCTTGATCCAGGTCGACGAAGGCCCGGTCCGCGTGGATCTTCCGGATGTGGATATCGCCTCTGAAGAGAGCCCGGCGCCGCCGGCGCCCCGCCCGGTTGTCGTCCGACGCTCGAAGTTCGGAATGATGTTCATCCCGATTCTCAGTGCGGAGGATGGTTATGGATTCACGTACGGCGCGCAGTTCGCGTTCGCCGGCCATCGCGCCGCACGGCGCCGCATGGTCGTGCCGGCGAGCTGGGGCGGGGACAAACGAGTCGGTGCCGAGTATCAGCAGGAGTTTTCGAAGCGTTTCGCGCCGCGGTTGCGCGCGGGAGGGCTTCTTCAGAGACGGACGCATCCGTTCTTCGAGGACGACGCCGACCGGAAGCGCGTGTGGGGGCGAACCGAGTGGCCAATCGTCAGGCAAGTTCATACGGCCGGGGAAGTCGCGTGGCAGACATCATCCCTCAACGGCGAAGAAGTCCGAGCGACTTCAGTCGGCGCTGATGTTGTCGTCGACACGAGAGTCGATCCGCTGATGCCGCACAACGCCATCTTCGTTCGATCGGCGGTGCAGCGGCTGTTCTTTTCGCCAACCGGCACCGCGGTGAGAACCGAAATCGACGCCAATGGCTATGTCGGGTTGTACCGCGGGATGGTGCTCGCCCTCCGAGCTATTCGGGAAGATTTCAGCCAGCCGGCGCCGGCCGTCTACAAGTCCGTGCTCGGTGGTTCGCGCAATCTCCGCGGGTTCCGCGCCGGCTACGCCGTTGGCGACACGCTGGTCGCGGGCTCTATCGAGCTGCGAATTCCGACGACATCGCCGCTTCGAATCGCGAGATTCGGGTACAGCATCTTCATGGATGCTGGCACGACCTACGACCATGGTGAGCGGTTCGGCAATCAGAAACTCGAGAAAGGCGTTGGCGCCGGAATCTGGGCGACCGCGCCGCTGTTCCGCATCGGTCTTTCGGTCGCGCGCGGCCTGGGGTCCGGTACACGCCTCCACATCGCGGCTGGGCTGACGTTTTGACGGCTTTGCTTAGAGAGCTAAGAGAGCCAAGAGCCAGAGCCGAGAATGTAGCATAGAAGAATGCAGCTGCACGATATCGCAGCGGCCTCGAGTGCCGTCTCAAGTGCCCGGCGACGTCTCGGCAAGATTAGCGAGCTCGCGCAGATCCTGCACCGCCTCACGCCCGAGGAAATTCCAATTGCCGTCGCATATCTGTCCGGCTCGCTTCCGCAAGGCCGTATCGGTCTCGGATGGTCGGTCATTTCGCAGGCGCGCGCCGTCAATCCAGCGGAGCAACCATCGATTGAATTGACGGACCTCGATGATACCTTCTCGCGAATTGCGAACATCAAGGGCGCCGGCGCGTCTCGCACGCGAACACAACTCCTGATCGAAGTCTTCCGCCGCGCAACCGAGAGTGAACAGGATTTCCTCGTGCGTCTTCTTTCCGGAGAGCTCCGTCAGGGTGCGCAGGAAAGTGTGGTCGCGGAAGCGGTGGCGAAAGCGGTAGATGCGCCGGCTGCGGCCGTCCGGCAGGCGGCGATGTTGTGCGGAAACCTGGGGGAAGTGGCGCGCGCAGCGCTTGTGGATGGTCCGCAATCGCTGTCGAAATATGCCATTCAATTGTTCAGGCCGATAGAGCCGATGCTCGCGTCGCCGGCCGAGAGTGTGTTGGAGGCGATAGAGGCGTTCGGCGAGGCGGCGTTCGAGCTGAAGCTCGACGGCGCGCGCATCCAGGTACACAAGTCCGGCGGGGAGGTGCGCGCGTTTTCGCGGGCGCTTCGCGACGTCACGTCCGCGGTGCCGGAAGTTGTTGAAGCCGTCGCCTCAATGCCGGCCCGCGATCTGATTCTCGATGGAGAGGTGCTGGCGTTGCAACCCGACGGAACGCCGTTGCCGTTCCAGGAGACGATGCGCCGATTTGGAAGGCGGTTGGAGGTCGATCGTCTTCGAACGGCGTTGCCGTTGACGCCATTCTTCTTCGATTGTCTCTACGCCGACGGCCGTCCGCTCACGGCCGAGCCGCAACGCGCGCGATTCGCGGCGCTGCAGAGTGCCGTAGGAAACCTCGCGGTCCCGCATCAGGTCATCAGCGAGAGCCACCGCGGCCTCTGAGTTCTTCGACCGAGCCATTGCGAGTGGGCACGAAGGCGTCATGGCCAAATCGCTCGACGCGCCGTATGCCGCCGGCAGTCGCGGGAGTGCATGGCTGAAGATCAAGAACGTGCGCACGCTCGATCTCGTGGTGCTCGCCGCCGAGTGGGGCAGCGGCCGCCGCAAGGGTTGGCTGAGCAATCTTCACCTCGGCGCGAGAGATCCCGGCAGGAACCAGTTCGTCATGCTGGGAAAGACGTTCAAGGGGATGACGGACGAGCTGCTCGCATGGCAGACTGCCGCGTTGCTCGAGCGGGAAGAGCGGCGCGAAGCGCACATCGTCTACGTGCGTCCGGAGCTGGTCGTCGAGATCGCCTTCAATGACGTGCAAGAGAGCCCGCAGTATCCCGGAGGGCTTGCGCTGCGATTCGCGCGCGTCAAGGGGTATCGTCCCGACAAGGCCGCGACGGATGCCGACACCCTGCAGACCCTTCAGGCGATCTATCGCACGATGACTGGCCGCGAAGTGCCATCGACGAGGCTGTGACATATGCCTGAGCTCCCTGATGTCGAGTTGTACCTTTCCGCCCTTCGCGCGCGCATCGAGGGGCGTCTGCTCGAACGCGTGAGGCTCGCGACGCCGTTTCTACTCCGCTCGGTCGAACCGCCGCTCGATCAGGTCGAGGGCCGTCTTGTCACGGGATTCCGGCGTATCGGCAAGCGCGTCGTGTGGGAGCTCGAAGACGAGCTTTTCCTCGTGTTCCATCTCATGATTGCCGGCCGGTTCAAATGGCGGGAGCGCGCCGCGGTGATCCCTCGCAAGGTCGGGCTTGCGGGTTTCGATTTTTCGCACGGAACTCTGCTTTTGACGGAGGCCGCCACGCAGAAACGCGCGTCGCTGCACGTGGTGCGAGGGGAAGCTGCCCTCGGCTCATTCGATCCAGGAGGGCTCGAGGTGATGACGAACGGCGCCGCGGCATTTGCGGGGGCGCTTCAGAAGGAGAGTCACACACTGAAACGCGCACTGACCGATCCGCATCTGTTCAGCGGTATCGGTAACGCCTATTCCGATGAGATTCTTCATCGCGCGCGGCTGTCGCCGTTCAAGCTGACCCGGCAGCTCACGAACGCAGAAATCACGATCCTCCATGACGCAACCGTGGCGACACTCGCCGAATGGACGGCGCGTCTTCAGGATGAAGCGGGTGAACATTTTCCCGAGAAAGTCACCGCGTTCCGCGAAGGGATGGCTGTGCACGGCCGCTTCGGGCAACCGTGTCCGCGCTGCGGTACGCTCGTTCAGCGCATCGTGCACGGCGAGCACGAAGTCAACTATTGTCCCGCGTGTCAGACAGATGGCCGGCTCCTGGCCGACCGCGCGCTCTCGAAGCTGCTGAAGAACGATTGGCCGAAGACACTCGACGAGCTCGAACGGAGGAAACGGGCTTGAAATGCATTGGAAGATTGGATTGGAAGACTGTGCTGCGTCAGTTCAAAACCCAATCGACACACCGACGGTCGGCCCGATAGCTTCGATGTCCGGATTGCGATCCGGCCCGGCGAGTCCACCGTTGGAGATGTGAATGACTTCCAGTGCCGCCAACAGCTGAAGGCGATTGTTGAGTCGCACCATGGCGCCACCGCCGCCGATTGCAACGTAGTTGAATCGAGTACCGCCCGGGGGCAGTGCCACGGCTGCGTCCGAGATGCCGAGGTCGAACTGCAGAAATGCAGAGGCGCGTCCACGGCGATATACGCGCGCGCGCAATCCCGCCGTGACCCCCAACAACCTGGAATCGTTCTTGCGCTGAGAGATGTAATACAGGCGTTGCCGCGCCATCAGTACGAGCCCGTCGCTTGAGACCGTAGGTGACGCCCTGAACGAGGCCGAACAATTCTTCATGAGACGGGTTGTAGTTCCATGCCTCCAAAGCGCCTTCGGCGAGAAACTCGGCACGCCAGCGCCCCTTTGCAAATGCATCGTCCGACGATGAAGAGGGCAGGCCCTGCGCGCGTGCCTGTCCCGCGAGCAGCGCGAACGTCAACAGAGCGACGGCCGTCGGCAGGGGATTCCGTCGTGACAGGTGGGCTATTGTATAAGCCCATGCACCACTGCGCACGCTGGGCCACGCGTGCTTCGGTGCGCGGGCTGGCGACTGTGTTCCTCCTTGCCGCGATGCCGCCGTCGATTGCAGCTGCGCAGGAGCGGCTGACGATCCGCTCGGACTTTCTGTTTTACGGCGACGATACCGAATTCCACAACCGGTTTCGCGATGGCGAAACGATCTTTGGCGCCGCGGCCCGCGTGACCGCAGAGGCTGGTTTGAACGATCGTGTAACCGTGGCGGCCGGCGGTTTTGCGAACCAGCGTTTTGGTTCGGAAGATGCGTTCGAGCAGGTCAGGCCGGTGCTTTCGCTGACCGTGCGCGGCAGGAGGTCCGCATTTATCCTCGGCACGCTGCCGCCGCCTGCCAGCGATGCCCCTGCCGGACCGGACCGCAATGGCCCGCACGGGCTGCTGCCGCCGCTTCAGCGTGAGACTCTCTCATACGACCGCCCATACGAAAACGGCCTGGCATGGACCTTCAACGGCAACGCGCTGAAGCACCACTTCTGGATCGAGTGGCAGCGGCTCAATACGCCGGCGCACCGCGAGCGATTCGATGGTGGGATGCGCACAGCCTATCGCCTCAACGACATCGTCACGCTTCCGCTGCAGCTTCACGTCGTGCACGAGGGAGGGCAGCTCTATCAGTCGGGAGCCGTCGCGGACAGCGCCGCCGTTGCGACCGGCGCCAGCCTCAGCGTCACCATTCGCCGCCACTACGCGGCGACGGTCGAGTTGTTCGGACTCGGCTCCCGGGACGTCCCCGATCGCAGCCGGCGGGATCTGACGCGCGACGGCGTCGCGTTTCTCGGCCGGGTCTCCGTTGAACATGACGGCTGGCGCGAGCATGTCATTTTCTGGCGCGGCCGAAACTACATCAAGGACGAAGGGGATCCCAACTATATGTCGATCGACAGAAGCGGTGATCGATATCGTGGAACGCGCGACTATTCAGAGGCGGGTGTGACCCGCCGATTTACGCTTGCGCGCGCCGCGGTGCTGGACGCGTCCGGACGGCTGCACCGCGTGGAGGGGAAGTACGAGTACTCGTTCCGGATCCTGAGCGTCGTGTCGGCGTTCTGGACCGTCCGCTGATCCGCACGCCCTGACATTTCGCGCAAAAAAAGCTGCGGCGCGCCCGCTGGCCGTGCACGCGCCGCTCGATCGCGCCACCGCACCGGGGACACACGGTCTTGCCGTACACCTCGAGGTTCTTCCGCAGCGCGAAGATTCGCCGCAGCTCGAGGAAGCGGAAAGAGAACGTGCGTGCGTCGGCGACGATGGCTTTCAGCTTGCGGTCCGAGATGTCGCGCACTCTGGCGAACGGACTGACGCGCGCTCTGAACAGCACCTCGTTCTTGATGATGTTGCCAACGCCGGCGAAGATCGCCTGGTCGAGCAGCACGTCGGCGATTTCGGCGCGCGGGAAAGTCCGCACTTTGGCAAGCGCCGCGCGCGAATCCCACGCGTCCGCCATAACATTGGCCGCGAAGTCGTACGCTCCCTTCGCGTCCGCATCTTCGACGAATCTGACCGACGCAGACCAGATCGTGATCTCTCCGTTCACGAAGTTGAGCACCAGACGTGGCGGGCCGCTCCGCCTGTAGTCGCCGGTTACCGAACGGCCCTTGACCGTGGCGGCAAACGTTCCCCACAGCATGAAGTGGACGCGCAGCGCAAACGTCTCCATCTGGAAAACGAGGTGCTTTCCCCAGGCGAAGATCGTGATCACCTTCTGCCCGGCCAGCCGCTCGATGCCAATCTTGCTGTTGCCCGCAACGCTTCGTATGGACCGTCCCGCGAACGGCTGCAATTGCTCGGCGGCCAGATAAAGAGAAGGCCCTTCCATCGGCTTACTGCCGCTTCAGTGCAAGAAGTGCGCCCCCGAACGCCACCCCGGTGAAAAGAAGAAAGGCCGCTGCTTCGACGGCTACGACGGTCGGATCGCCGATGCCGATCGTCGCGTACCGCAACACATCAACGTGCCACGTGATCGGGTTGGCCCAGGACAACTGCCGCAGCGGCGTGGGCAGCGGCTCGACGGGGTAGAACATCGAGCTGGCGAATAGCAGCACGAAGTAGAAGACCGATGTCACGGTGTTGAACACGTCGTTGCGGCGGATGATCAACGCGAAGATCGCGTAGAAGAAGAACCATCCCGCCGTGCCGATGAACACCGCAGCGGCGAGCAGCGGCAGCGAGCCCCAGCGGATGGGCACCTCGAGCACGATTTGCGCGAGCACGACCGTGACGATCGCCTGGGCGATCGACACCAGCAGATTGAACAGACCCTTCCCCAGCAGATACTCCGAGCGCCGCATAGGGTAGGTCAGCATCTCGAAGAAAATGCCGTTGTCCCGATCCATGAAGAAGGACCACGCCGTGTTAGATGCGATCCCGAAGCTTGCCATCCCGAGCACGCCGGCGAGAAAAAAGGCGTTGTAGTCGACGCCGATCGCGAGCGGCTCCATGCCCATCGCCTGCGTCATGCCGACGCCGAACACAAGCAGATAGCCGAGCGGATAGAACAGATCCCAGAAGATGAACGTGAGGTTGGTCGCACGTATCTTGCCTTCGCGGTACAAGATGGCCGAGAGCGCGCTCATGCGGGCGCCACCCGTTCGGCTGCGGTCAGCTCGATGAAGATGTCCTCCAGGCTTGCGCCCGATACCTCTATTCGCAGTACACGGCCGATCCGGCCAAGGTGCGCGACGAGATCGAGAACGCGCCCTTCCTGCTCGCGCACGGTGATTAGGGCGGAATTCTGCGATACGTCGATCCGAAGCGGGTGATAAGCCGCAATTGCCGCCTCGAGCGAATCCGGAAGCGCGGCGAAGGTGACCGAGATCTCATACAGGCCTCCCGACAGCATCTTCAGCGTGTTGATATCGCCGCGCGCGGCCTGGCGGCCTGAGCGCATGATAAGGATGTCGTCGCAGAGCTCTTCCGCCTCGCTGAGAATCTGCGTCGTCAGCACGATCGTCCGGCCGCGTGACGACTCCTGCCGCAGCCGCGCCATCACCGATCGTTTCAGGAGAGGATCCATTCCGGTGGAGAACTCATCGAGAAACACCACCGGCGTGTCAATCATGAACACCTTTGCGACCTGGACGCGGCGTTTGAAGCCGCCGCTCAGGTCCATGACCTTGCGATTCGCTTCTGGCCGCAGCTCGAACTGATCCAGCACGTCTTCGGTCCGCTCGTGAATAGCTTTGAGCGAGAGGCCGTGAAATCTGCCAAAGGTGGCGAAGTTGTCGAGGACCGAGAGAAATAAATCAGCAGCGCTCTCCTGAATGACAACCGAGATGCGTTTGCGTACCTCGAGGGGGTCCTTGACGGGATCGAAACCCTCGACGGCAATCGTTCCAGACGACGGCCGGAGCAGCGTCGTGAGCATCTTGAGTGTGGTGGTTTTTCCGGCACCGTTCGGACCAAGGAGTCCGAATATCGATCCGCGGCGCACTGCGAACGTCAGGCCGTCGACGGCCCGAACATCCGGCTGTCCTCGGTGGGTGAATATCTTGACCAGGTCGCGAACGACGATCGCGGAATCGTCCATGGGTTTCCCATGTCAGCCTACCGGACATGGCGGAGAAATCGAAGCATTCCTTCGATCATCGTTCGGCCAGTGAAAAGCGCCTCGTCGTTGTGATCAGCATCGGGAATCACGAGCAGCGACTTGGGTTCGTTCGCCGCCTCGAAGACACGGCGGCTCTCGGAGATTGGCACAATGTGGTCCTCGCCGCCCGCGATGACGAAAGTGGGCGTGTGAATACCTGGAATGCGTCGCAGCGTGTCGAACCTGTCGCGGAGCAACCAGCTGACGGGCAGCGACGGGTAATGATGCCGGCCGACGTCTGTCATCGACGTGAACGGCGATCGCAGAACGAGCGCGGCCGGCGGAAAATCGGACGCCAGTTCTACAGCGACCGCGGTTCCCAGCGATTCGCCGAAATACACCACACGAGTTGATGTGTTATCGAGATGCGCCAGTAGCGCGTTGCGTGCAGCGCGCGCATCGAGCCTGAGCCCGTCCTCGGTGGGCGTTCCGGGGTTGCCGCCGAACCCGCGATAGTCGAAGACAAGCACGGCGAGCCCGGACCGTGCAAGCGCGTCTGCAAACGCTGCTCGATGGGACCGGTTTCCTGCGTTCCCGTTGAAGACGATCACGCCGAATTCGGGTGATGCCACCCGGCTGACGAACCAGCCGCGCAACGTCAGCCCATCCGAGGTTGGAAACGAGACCGGCACCGCGCCAATCAGCCCGATGGTGTGCGGGTCTGGCACGTACGAAGACGGAAAGTAAATGAGCTTGCGCTGCATCGCCCAGATCGCGACCAGAATCGCGAGAAAGACGATACCCGATGCCACCATAGTTCTCATGGCTTCGCGAGTTTATCGAATCTCCGTTGCGAGCAATGCCCCGTGTGAATCTGATAGATTTGGGTTCATGGACATCCCGGCCAACGACGATGAATGGCGGATGAAATTGACTCCGGAACAGTTTCACGTCCTCCGCAAGCATGGGACGGAACGTGCGGGCACGAGCCCGCTGAATGTCGAGCACCGCGCGGGCATCTTCCGCTGCGCCGGCTGCGGCCAGGAGCTCTTCCGTTCCGACACGAAGTTTGACAGCGGCACGGGTTGGCCCAGTTTCTGGGCCCCGATGGCAAACGCGGTCGAAACCACGTCTGACCGGACCCTCGGCATGGAGCGGGTCGAGGTACACTGCGCGCGCTGCAAGGGGCACCTCGGCCACGTCTTCGAAGACGGACCCCGCCCAAGCGGGCTGCGCTACTGTATGAACGGGGTTTCGCTCGATTTCGACCCTGAAAACCCCTAAAAAACCGTTTTTGCCAGGGAACCAGAGGCCGTCGACGGCAGTCTAAATGATTGTGAAGAAGAATTCCCAGGTAAAGCTCGAGTACGACGTGTGCGGCCGGTGCGGCACTCTGTTCGACGATCAGGGGGAAAACGGCTGGTGGATCGAGATGGGTTTGTGGTGGCACGAGTGCGACGACGACCAGCCTGCCCGTATCGTGGTGCGTAAGCTCCCCAGGATCGCCTAAGCACGCCCACCCCGCCGAATCTCGACAGACATCGGCATCCTCGACCATCATTAGGCCTCATGCGTACTATCGATCTGCGCTCCGACACCGTGACTCGTCCCTCCGCCGCGATGCGGCGAGCCATGGCCGAGGCCGAGGTTGGCGACGACGTGTTTCTCGAGGATCCGACACTCAACCTTCTGCAGGAGCGTGCTGCGGCGCTCTTCGGGCGTGAGGCGGCGCTGTTTGTTCCGTCGGGGTCGATGGGCAACCTGACGTGCGTGATCGCCCAGACGCGCCCCGGCCAGGAAGTAATTTGCGAGACGAATGGCCACATCTACAACTACGAGATGGGCGCGCTCGCAGCGCTCGCAGGGGTTCTGCCGCGCGTCGTCAACGGCGAAGATGGCGTGCTCACGTGGGATGCTATCGCGCCAGCGATCCGGCCGAACGTGTATTACCGTCCTCAGACGTCCCTTATCTGTCTCGAGAACACCGTGAACATGGCAGGCGGCACTGTGTACCGTACGGGGATCGTTGAAGAGATCTGTGACCACGCCCACGAGCGCGGCATTCACGTTCACCTCGACGGCGCCAGGGTGTTCAACGCGGCGACTTATTTGAAGGAGCAGGTTCCGGCGATGACGAGAAGGTTCGATTCACTGCAGTTCTGCCTGAGCAAGGGGCTGGGCGCGCCGGTCGGGTCGATGATTGTCGGGAGCCGCGAGTTCATCGAACGGTGCAGGTCGATCAGGAAGATGCTCGGAGGCGGCATGCGCCAGGCGGGGGTGCTCGCGGCCGCGGGGCTGATGGCGTTGCAGGAGGGCCCGAAGCGCCTTCAGGTAGACCACGACAACGCGCAGGTTCTCGCACGGGCATTGGCGCGCACGGCGGGCATCGCCCTCGACGCGTCGAAAGTGCAGACGAACATCGTCATTTTCAGCGTGAAGCCCAGTGGACTGTCGTCCGCCGATTTCCTCGCGCAGATTGCGGCGCGCGGCGTCCTGGCGGTTCCTGTGGATACCGAGCGCGTGCGCATGGTGACGCATCTCGACGTGAGCCGGTCGGACATTGAGAACGCGGCCGACATCGTGGCGCACGCGCTCGCGGTTCGCGACCACACGCCGGCGAAAACCAATTAGAATTCCCGGGTGCGGCGGTTTGTTCCGATCATCGGCGCCGTCATCGTCTGCTGCGGCGTCCCCGGGCAGGCGCAGCAGGCAGATCTCGCGATCGCCCTCAGCGGGCTCGCCGAGCGCACGAACCAGTACGACGATCGATTTATCAGCATCATCTGCACCGAGACTGTCCACAAGCAGGATCTCAGAACCAATCTCATGCCGGTCGGTCGGCCGAGAACGATCGTGTACGAGCTGAGCGTGTCGCGCGATTCGAGCGGGAAGGACGGAGGCACGTTCCGCGTGGAGCGAACGCTTCAATCGGTGAACGGCCGCACTGCGAGAAAAGATCAGGCAACTGAGTGCACAGACCCGAAAACCGGCACGCCCGAGCCATTGGAGTTTCTGCTCGCGCACAACCAGCGGCGCTATCGGTTTTCCGTCGCAAACGCGGCTGACGGCCCGCCGGGCGCACGCGCGCTCGATTTCGAGGAGTCGCCTTCGGATCGGATTCGAATCACGTGGACAGGCAACTGTTTCGAGGCCGATGGCGGGGCGCATAAGGGCCGCCTGTGGTTCGATCCAGACAGCTACGACGTGTTGAGAGTGGATATCCGGCTGACGAAGCCATTTCTCATCCCGTTGCCTGAGGGGTCTTTTGGCGTGCGGCCGGCCATCAGAGTTGAGAAATCTGAAACCAGCCTGCGCTACGCGAAGGTCGATTTCCAGCAACCCGACGAGGCCCTGATGCTGCCGGCGTCGATCCACACACTTCACGTGCTCCGAGGAGTGGCAAGCATGCGAATCCAGCAGACGCTCGCCAATTACCGCCGCTTCCTCACCAAGTCAGAGATTCGATCCGGTAGCTTCTAGATGAGCCTGATCTCAGCTCTACCAATGGCTCGCGGCTTGCTTCAAGGTCCTACGCAATGTTGCGTGTGTACAGAAACATGACGAAACGCGCCCGGATCCTGACGTTCGTCGCGCTCACGGGGATCGTCGTCGCCATCATTATCGCCGCCGCGCTGTCGACGATTCCGATACGATCCGACACCCTCAAAGACAAAGTGATTGCGCTTCTGAGCGATCAGCTCGAGAGCGAAGTGACCATCGAGTCGCTCGAGGGGCGGGTCTTTCCGCGCGTGTCGGTCAGCGGCAGGGGCGTGGTGATTCGCCACAAGGGCCGCACCGACGTTCCGCCGCTCCTCTCGATCGACGAGTTCGAAATTCGCGGCTCTCTGCGGGATCTCATGCAACACCCGCGGCGCGTTGGAGAGGTGCGGCTGCGTGGCCTGCAGGTCAAGATACCGCCGGGGGATGATGCAGACGACCCTGCGAAGCCGGAGAAGTCCGAGGCTCAGAAGCAGGATGACATCCGCAGCTTTCAGCGGGTCATCATCGAGAAGTTCGAGGCGCCCGACACGGTCATCACGCTCATCCCGAAGCGGGCGGGAAAACCGCCGAAGGTCTTCACCGTGCACCACCTCGCGATGGACTCACTCGGCGTCAACCAGACGATCCCTTACATCGCGACGCTGACCAATCCTGTGCCGAAGGGGGAGATCGAAACGTCAGGCACGTTCGGACCCTGGAACATCGCTCATCCCGCGCGCACACCCGTCACGGGACAATATACGTTCGCCAACGCGAATCTCGACACCATTCAAGGGCTTGCAGGGGTGTTGAGCTCGACGGGCGAGTTCCACGGACCCCTCAACCGCATCGAAATTCAGGGGACGACGGACACGCCGAAGTTCCAAGTCGACGCGGGAGGTTCGCCCGTTCCGCTGAAAACACGCTTTACCGCCATCGTCGATGGGTCCGACGGCGACACTTACTTGACGAAGGTGGATGCGTCGTTTCTCGACACGTCGATGACGGCACACGGAGCGGTCATCGGACTCGAGGGCGTTCAGGGTCGCCGCATAGAAGTCGACGTGAACATGGAAAACGGACGCATCGAAGATCTGCTGCAGCTCGCGGTCCAATCCGAGAAGCCGATTCTGCTCGGTGCCGCGCGATTGCAAGCGAAGCTCGTGATCCCGCCTGAGAAGAAGAAAGTGATCGACAAGCTGCAGCTCAACGGCGAGTTCGTGCTCTCTCAGGCGACGTTTACCGATGCCGGTGTGCAGACAAAGCTGGTCGGCCTGAGCCGCCGTGGACGCGGCATGAACCAGGGCGAGGAGGTTGGGGAAGTGTTGTCGAACCTGCGGGGCCGCTTCGTCGTTGAAAATGCGGCCGCGAATTTCTCGAGCCTCACTTTCTCCGTTCCCGGTGCGGCCGTCGAGCTCGCCGGGCGTTACGGCCTGCGGGACGAGATGATCAACTTCAAGGGTAAATTGAAAATGCAGGCCACTCTGTCGCAAGTAGCAGGCGGCGGCGTGAAGGGGTTCTTCCTCAAGGCCTTCGATCCGTTCTTCAAGGAGAAGGATGCGGGAACGGTGCTGCCGATCAAAATCGAAGGGAACCGGAAGAAGCCGAAGTTCGGCCTCGACATGTTCTAGTGCGTCATCACGTAGAGCATCACGTTGATCGCGATCGCATATCCTTCCGGCGAGAAGCGGTAGAAGTACTCGACGTCCTCCCCTTCGCGTTCCCACGTGTCTGAAATATCCGTGTTGTGGGTCATGAGCACCAAGAGGCGGCCCTTCTCGTCGAAGATGCCGCGCGTGTTCACCACCGCGCTGTCGAGTCCCCGCTCTGAGGTCTCGCCGCCGTTGTAACGCCAGCGGCTGATCGCGGGCACCTGCAGGATGCGCTTGACGCTGTAGACGGTCTGGAACATCGCGTGGGTCACGGGGATGTCGACGATCGGAAAGCGCTCGGGTGGAAGGACGCGCCCAATCTCGTGCTCCCACACTGTCCACGCTCGGGAGCCCCAGAAATCGTCGCTCCACATGAACCCGCCCTTCAGCAGGTACGTCCTGAGCTGGGCGACATCGGCCTCGCTGAACTGGGCGGTGCCGGCGTCTTCGATGTGGACGAAGGGGCAGTTGAAGAGGTTGTCGTCGCCGCTGCTGCGCACGACGAAATGTTCGGGGTCGCCTTCCCCCTCGCCGTCGATGCCGACTGCGGTCTTCGTGAGCTCGGCAAGGCGAACGCTGAAGTTGATGTCCGCGCCCGGATAGTCCGTGCGCCATCCCTGTCCGCCCGCTTCGCGATAGGCGCTGGGATACATCAGACGGCAGAAGTGAAACCGGCCGTCTTTAAGGGCGCGGGTAGCGAAGCGCGGCGGTTCGCCGCGCCATCCCCGCCACATGTCTCTGTCCGTCCAGATCTGCGCGTACGCCGACGCTGCGATTAGCAGAGTGACGAAAACAGCGGCACCAGGAACTCCGTTCCTATTTCGATGCGCGCGAAAGCGAGCGGTAGTACTCATCCACCAAATCGCGGAATCCGCGTGGCACTTCGTCGGTTGCCGTCAGCGCTGGTTGGTCGCCCTGGGAATCCTCGACCTTCCGCCGCAGAGTGAATTCGAATCGCTTTAACCCCTCTGCAACCTGCGTCTGGAGCCGCTCGAGCTCGCGCGCGTCCTTGTAGACGCGGTCGTCATCGAGCTGGCGCATCGCCCGCAGAACCTCGTCGAGATCGGCCGGGTTCGCGCCGTCGTTGCGCAACTGATCGCGGAGACGCTGAGCCTCGCCGGTCCAATAGCGCGCCTGATCGCGGAAGGTGCGAATCTCTCCGGGTGTGTATACCCGCTGACCCCATCCGCCCCAGTTGTCACCGTCGGTCGCCGAACCTGCGCGGCCGAAGCCGTCGCGGTTGTCGCCACCGCGGCTGCCGGCTTGCTGCCCCTGGCCCTGCTGACCACCTTGCCCCTGCTGCCCCTGCTGGCCTTGTTGGCCCGTGGCCCTGTTGGCCCTGCTGGCCCTGTGCCCCTGCTGCCCCTGTTGGCCCTGTTGGCCCTGTTGCCCCTGTTGGCCCTGCTGCCCCTGCTGGCCCTGCTGACCTTCTTGCCCCTGTTGCCCCTGCTGGCCGCGCTGGCCATCGCGCATCTGCTGCTGCATCGAATCAACGCCACGCACCAGATTACGCGCACGGTCGAGGTTGTTGGCCATGCGATTGTTCTTGTCGCCTTCGCCGACCGCGCTCGCCGCTTCACCCAGCTTGCGCTTCAGATTGTCGATCTCGTTGCCGATGTTGCGCTCCAGGTCCGCGCTGGTCTGGCCGCTCTGCCGCATCAGGCTTCCCGAGTAGTGGATCTGCTCCTCGAGCCGGTTGTTGCGGATCCCGTCGGCGGCTTCCTGAAGCTTGCGCGACGCTTCGCGATCGTTGCGCCGCATCTCGCCCGACATACGGTCGATCTGTTTTTCGAGCTCGTTCACCTTGGCTTCGAGCTCGTACTTTTCCTGCGCCGACCTGACGAGCCTTGTCGTTCGGACGGCCTGTCGCGTTCGACTGCGTCAACGACATCGCTTCCTGTGACAGCTCGCGGTGCTGGCGCGCGATTTCTTCGGCCTGTTGCTGCGCCGATTGCATGTCGCGTTCGCCGCGGGCGCCCTGCTCCTGCTCGAGCCGGCGCTGCGCCTCGCGCAGCTGCCCGAGCGCCGCGCTAGCCTGCCCTGCGCTGCTCGGATCACCGGACGATGCCGCGCGCCGCATGGCGTCGGCGGCCTGCCGCGCGGCCTGAGCGGCCTGCGCGAGATCGGGACGATTACGCTCGCGCGACAGCCGCTCGAGCTGTCGCGCCGTCTCTTCGGCTTGTTCGGCGAGCGCGCGCTGGCTCGCGCCGCCGCCCTGGCCGCCCTGCCCGGCGAGCGCCTGCTGCCGCTGGCGCTCCGCTTCCTGCTGCTGCCGGCGGGCCAGCTCGCGCAGCTTTTCCATCAGTGCGTCGACCTGCTGATCCGATTGCTGCTGCTGCGCGCTTTGCGCGGTTTCGTACTGGTTTGCGAGCTTGTCGAGATCCTGCTTGAAGAGCTCGGCGAGATCTTCCTGAACCGATCCGGCGCCACCGCCGCCGCCACCACCGCCTCCGCGCTGCTGGCTGACCTGCTTCTCGTATTCTTCCTCGGCCCTTTGCAGCTCCGCGAGCGCGCGGTTCTCGGGCTGAAGTGCGTCCGTCGGAGCCTGTGCCTGCAGCTTTCCTTCGGCGGCGCGCATCTCTTCAACCGCTTTCGGCAGGAGCTCCGCGATGCGCAGAAACGCCGGGTCCGGCTCGACCAGCCTGCTGTTCATGCGGCTCACGAGGCCCTCGACCTGCTCGCGCAACTTCGACTGCGACAGCGCGACGACGACGAGGCTCTCACGCAGCTTCGCCGGCGTCATCGCCTTGCGGTCGCGAACGATGTTGTGCGTGGCCGAAATAATCTCGCGCTGCTGCTGCGAGAGCGCATCGACCTGCATGTTGCCGCCGCCGCCACCACCGCCGCCTCCGCCGCCGCCCATCGACATGGCGGAGCGGAACTGCTCGTCGAGCTTGCGGACCCGGATGAAATAGAGGTCGCTCGATACGTTGCGTCCGATGTTGTCGGTCGCGCGCGCGAAATACGAAACGGAGTCTCCCGGCGCGACCTTCAGCTCCTCGAGATAGAACGTGTGCGCGGCTGAAATTTCCGGCAGAGCCTTGCCGGCCGCGTCGATCAGCTTCTTCGTCTGCTCGGGGCCGCCATTCACGGAGTACACCAGCTCGAGCTGCCGCACGCCGAAGTCGTCGTCGGCGCGCGCTTCGATCGCGAACTCTTCGATGGGCGATGCCGTCGTATCCCGGCCGGGCTTCGCAATCGACACGGTCGGCGCCTGGTCTTCGAGCACGTCGATCGTGTACTGGGGCGAGGCGTTGACGAGCTTGTTTTCGGGGCCGCCCTGCAGCTCGACGCGATAGAAGCCGTCCTTTGTGACGGGAATCGTCGCCGGAGAACGCGTCTCCGTCGGCCGAGAGCGGAATCACCGTGCCGCCGTCGATCAGGATGCGGCCCGACGGCGACTTCATCGTCGGCGTGATGCGCACGCGCACGTGCGTCCCCTGCAGCACGGCGATATCGCCGCCGTTCTCGATCTTCCGCGGCGCGAGACCCGTGTAGGACGGGAACACGTATTCCATCTCGAGCTGCTTCACGTACGGCAGATCGGCCGCGTGCATCGTAAACACATCGGACTTTACGCCGCCCGACTCGACGAAATAGTCGATCGAACCCGGCAGGTCGAACAGCATGCCTTCGAACGTCTTCGTGTCGTTGTTGAAGACCATCGGGATGTGCTCGAACTGCGCCTTGATCGATTTGCGGATGAGCAGCTCGGCCTTGTCCGATTCGAAGCCCTGGATCGTGGCGACGATCACCTGATCGGAGCCGCGCGGAACCGTCGTGCTGCCGGGCTTCACGTTGATGCGGTACGGGCTGGCTTCGAGGACGTCGCCGGCCATGAGCAGCAGTGCCGAGGCGCCCTGACGCAGATACGCCGGGCCCAGCACGAAAAGAAGAAGCGCCGCCGCGATGGTGCCTGCGATGGCGCCCGCATAACGCCGCAGTGGCTGGGCCTCCAGCCGGCGGCCGCGCTCGATGGACGCCGCATCGCTCGATCGCTTGTTCGATGAGGCGGCGGGCAAGCTCCGGCGAGTGCGACGACGATCCCTTTTCGGCTTCCAGTGCGCTCAGGATCGCGGTCTCCAGCGTGGGCTCGCATTCTTCGAGATACAGCGCGACCTGTTCGTCGGTGACTCGGCGCCATTGCGGGAGAACGAAGAAGTAGCCGGCGAGCGCGCCAAGAATCATGACCATCGCGACGCGAAACGCGATGATCGATCCGGGACTGAACTTGAGCGTCTCGAGCGAGTATGCCGAGACCAGTAGCGTGAGCAGGAAGCCCGCGACGACAAATGCGGCGCCGCGCACGGCGAGCTTCAGCCGCCAGCGGTTTCGGATATCGCGGATGATGCTGGTCAGCTCTGATCGGTTCGCCGTCGACACCGGTTCATAGGACATGCCGCTCTCCCTGCTGTTCGACAAGCTCAGGGCATCCCGAGCGAGAGTCGAGGGATGAAATTATTCCGATCGTAGCACCAAAGACGCCCGGTCAAGGCCCGTTTTAGGCGGGGAATAACCGGTCGAAATTGCCCGTCAGAATGCGCTGGCAGTCGTGGTCGTCTTACGCCCGCCGCACGCAGCGCGCTCACCTGTGCATCGTAGACCGAACGGGTCCACCCGCGTGGGAAAAATGACGAATCCGTGCCGAACATGACCCGCTCCGGCCCGGCGACGCCGACGGCGTGCCGGAAGACGTCGGCGAGCGCAAGCCCGGGTGGTACGACATCCACCGGTTGGTGCTCGACGTGTCGAGGTACACATTCGGGCAGAGATCGGCGAGCAGCAGCGCCTCGCGAAACAGTCCCGCGCCGAAGTGCGGGATGATGAACGGCACCCCTGGAAAATCGGCGGCGAGGGCATGCAGGTCGAGCGGATTCCCGAAATGCACGTCAAACCGGCTGGGCAGCCCGAGTTTCTTTCGCACGCCGACAGATAGCGCGCCGCAGTGGACGAACACCGCGGTGCCGGAGTGCTGTGCGGCGAGCGCCACGATCGCCTTCACCCGAGTGTCGTGCAGCGAATAGCGCTGCATGGCCGGGAACAGACAAATGCAGCGGAGTCCGAGCCGCTCGACCGCATGCTCGGTGCGAGACGGAGCGTCAGGAGCGGTCGGGTCGAGCATGAAGAACCCGACGAAGCGGGAAGGATGGCGCGCGACCGCCTTCGCGACCGACGCCTCGTCGCCCGGGACGCTGCCGATGAGCGCCGCTCGGCCGACGCCGGCGCGATCGAGCTCCTGCACCCATCGATCGGCGAGATCGTCAGGTGTGCCTGGAGCTTCCCAGCCGAGGGCGGAGACGACTTCGGCTGCTGACTGCTGCGACCCGGGTGGCCGCTGCCGACCCAGCGTGTCGAAAAATTGCTCAGAAAAAAAATGGACGTGACAGTCGTTCATGCGCGCGCGGCTGCGGCTACGCGATCGTCGGGGTGATGCGCGTCCCTTCGACCGGTCCCTTCATGCGGTTGGAAATCGCGGTCTCGAGACCGAGCAGCACGATGCCCGCCATCAACAAGTACCACCAGAAATTCTGGCGCCGCTCCTGATCTTCCGGCGTGAGCGTCGCGGCGTCAGCCGAGGCGGGGTTGACCGTCCCCGGGCGTCCCGCGAGCGCGGCGCTGAGCTCCTGTGTGTCGAGCACGGTGAGGTCCGACTCGAGCGTGTCGAGATTCGCCGCCAGACTGACGGTGCCCGCCTGGTTCGAGCGTCCGTGCACCTCGTAAAAGCCGGGCTGGTCGAGCTGAACGGGCGTGGGCGTGCCCGACTGCTCGATGCGCTGGCCGCTCGGCGTCAGCACCATCGCGCCGGTGCCGCTCTGCATCCCGAGGCCCGACGCGCGCAGCAGATGCCCCGGGTCGATGACTTCTCCAATGGTGAACCAGTTCGCCGGCTCCTCGTACGTCGCCAGATGCCGGACGAGTTCGTGCACGAACGGCAGATACACCGGCTTCAGCGCGAGGTCGTTCCAGTAGTTGTCGAGCGTGGACGACCAGATCATGACCTGGCCCGATCCGATTTTCCGCTCGGCCATCGCGATCGCTCCGTCGTCGAATCGCGCGATGACGCGGTTGTTCGGCCCGTGCTCGCCTTCCTTGTCGCCGGCCGGCTCGGGTTTCGGCGTCACGGCGCGATAGCGGAAGAATCGCGCGGTCGACAGGTTTCCGCTTCGCGGAGCCTTGAAGAGCTCGAGCACCGGGTGGCTGGTGTCGAGCTCGGCCAGTGCGCCGCCGCGGCCCTGGCGATCGACGACGTTGCCCGGCAGCGCGGGAAGAATATCGTTCGAGTCGGTGCCCCAGTTGGCTCGCTCACCAAGCACGACGAGCAGGCCGCCGCCCTTCGATACGAAGCTCTTCAGCACGTCGCCGGAGCTCAGCGCGGCCACGTCGTTGAGGATGACGACCCGATGGCGATCGAGATCGGTGCTGGCGACCGATTCACCCTGACGCATGTCCACCTGAAACGCCGGCGTGGTCCCGATCGACAGCGCCTTTTGTAGATAGAAGCTCGCCTCGCGCGGCGCGCGCGACGGCTCGACGATGAGGACGGGAAGCCGCTGCGCCGGCGAGACGACGAAGTGAAACGCGTTGTCCTGCTTCAGCGCGTCGTCGCCGATGCGCACGGTGCCGCGCGTGAACGAGCGCGCGAGCGTGAACGGCGGAAACGTGACGGACGCGGGCGCGCCGGGCGGCACCGAGACGGTTTGGGTTTCGACGGCGCGGCCGTCGAGCTCGAGGCGCACCTGCACGTTGTTGACCGCTGCCGGTCCGCGGTTCACGATGCTGGCCGCAACCGTCACGCGCTCCTGGCCCGAGAAGAGCGATCGCTGCGGCAGGACCGTTGCGACGGCGAGGTTCGCGGTCTGCGCATCGGTAATCGGGATCGCCTTGAACGTCGTGCCTTCCGGCAGGCGCAGATTCTCGTCGCGCACCCAGCCGTTGCGCTGGAAGTCGCTGATCATGATCACTTCGCGCGTCTGCAGCGTCGAATCGGCGAGGACGCGCTGCGCCAGTTTCAGCGCGGGCGCGTATCGCGTGGCCTCGGCGCCGACCTTGGCGCCGTCGATCGCGCCGATCACACGCGAGAGGTCCGCGCTGGCCCGCACTTCGGCCTGGGCGTTGGTGCCGAAGAGGATCAGCGTGGCGTGGTCGGTGGCCGTCAGCCCTTGCACCGCCTGGCGCGCGGCCGCTTGCGCGCGCGTCCAGCGATCGCCGTATCCCATGCTGTACGACCGATCCAGCAGGATGACGACTTCCCGCGGCCCCGCCGACGACGACAGCGCCGAAATCGGCCGATCGAAAAACGGGCGCGCGAACGCGAGCACGATCAGCAGAATCGCCGCGAGCCGCATCGCGAGCAGCGGCCAGTCGCGAATGCGACGGCGCCGGACGGACTGATACGGAATCTTCTCGAGAAACATCAGCGACGGAAACTCGACGACCTGCTTCCGCTCGCGCTGCGTCAGGTGGATCAGTATCGGAATGGCGAACGTCGCAAGCGCGGCGAAGAAGAGAGGTGCAAGAAACGCCATCTATCTCACCCGGCTCAGGCGCTGCCGCGCCGACAGGTACTTGAACAACGCGTAATCGAGCGGCGTCGCTGTGTTCACCAGCGTGTAGTCGACGCGGTTCTGCGAGAATCGCGACGTCAGCGCGGTGATGTGCTCCTGCACGAGCGACTTGTACTGCGCGGCGAGCGCCGTCGGCACGACGGGAATCTGCTCGCCCGTTTCGAGGTCCTGGAAGCTCGCCGCTTCGGTGAAATTGAAATCGATCTCCGCGGGGTCGAGCACGTGGAACACGATCAGGTCGTTGCCGCGGAACCGCAGCGGCTTGACGGCATCCATGATGGCCTCCGGCGACTCGTACCAGTCCGACACGATGACGAGGATGCCGCGGCGGCCGAAGTGCTCGGCCATCTTCTGCATCGGCACCTTCAGATCGCCTTTGCGCTCGGACTTCGCCCGATCGAGCGTGTGCAGCACCCGGTCGAGGTGCTTTGCCGACGGCGGGATGTGCGTGACGATGTCGTTGTCGAACGTGAGGCAGCCGATGCGGTCGCGCTGGCGCTGCGCGAAGTAGGCCAGGCACGCGCACAGATATTTGCCGTACTCGAGCTTCGAGATGCCGCGGCTCGAGAAATCCATCGACCGCGAGATGTCCAGGATGACCGAGAAGTTCGCGTTGGTGTCGGCTTCGTACTCCTTCAGGTAGTAACGGTCGGTGCGCGCGAACAGCTTCCAGTCGACCCGGCGGATGTCGTCGCCGGGCATGTAGCCCCGGTGCTCGGCGAAATCCACCGACGCGCCGAAGTACGGCGAGCGGTGCAGCCCGTTGATGAACCCGTCGACGACGGTCTTCGCGAGCAGCTCGAGGTTGCCGATGCGCGCGAGGACCTTCGGGTCGACGAAACGGGCGCCGGGAAGGGAGTGCTGTTCCATTACTTAGTTCGCATGGGGCCCCACCCCCATGCGCCTGCCGTCGCTTACGCTCCGGATCTTGATACGCTCGACGATCTGCTTAGTGCGCATCGCTCGCTTACATCCCTGATCGAGGCGTCGGGACGGCTTCGAGCAATTGATCGATGATCGAGTCGCTCGTGATGCCTTCCGATTCGGCGTGGAAATTCGTCAGCACGCGGTGGCGCAGCACGGGATGCGACAGCGCGCGGATGTCGTCGAAGCTCACGTGATAGCGCCCGCTCGTCAGCGCCCGCGCCTTGGCGCCGAGAATCAGGTACTGCGCTGCGCGGACGCTTGCGCCGAACGCGACCCACTTCTTGACCACCTCGGGCACCTGTTTCCCCTTCGGGCGCGTCATGCGCACGAGCTCGAGCGCGTAACGCATCACCGACTCGGCGACCGGCACGCGGCGGACGAGGCGCTGAAACGCGACGAGATCCGCGCCGCTCACCGGCCGTTCGAACTGCGGGTTCAGGATCGCGGTCGTCGTCCTGACGACTTCGTACTCCTCGTCTTCCGGCGGATGCTCGATGACGATGTGGAACATGAAGCGGTCGAGCTGCGCTTCGGGCAGCGGATACGTGCCTTCGAGCTCGATCGGGTTCTGCGTCGCGAACACGTAGAACGGCTCCTCGAGCGTGTAGGTCCGTCCCTGCACCGTGACACGGTGTTCCTGCATCGCTTCGAGAAGCGCCGACTGCGTTTTCGGCGGCGTGCGGTTGATTTCGTCCGCGAGGACGATATTCGCGAAAATCGGCCCTGGCGCAAACACCATCTGCCGCCGTCCCGGTCGCCGGATCTTCCTGGATGATGTCGGTGCCGGTGATGTCGGACGGCATCAGGTCAGGCGTGAACTGGATGCGGTTGAACTTCAGGTCGAGCACGCGCGCCATCGAGTGGATGAGCAGCGTCTTCGCCAGGCCCGGCACGCCGACGATCAGGCTGTTGCCGCCGACGAACAGCGTCAGGAGCACCTGATTCACGACTTCGTCCTGGCCGATGATGAGCTTCTTCAGCTCCTCGATGATCCGCTGACGGCCGTGCTTCATCCGGTCAGCGAGCGCGACGTCGTCCTGCGGCATGTCCTGTTCGATTTGGGCCACTGAATCCTCCAGATAGCTCTCGGCCGTCAGCTGTCAGCTGTCAGTAGCTTTCAGCCTCCGATGGCTGACAGCCGCGCGCTGATAGCGTTCCTTTACGCCAGATGCCTGACCCTGCGGTAGCTCCACTCGGCGAGCATCACCGTGAGCAGCAGGAACAACACAATCGGCATGTCCCACAAGTCTCGCTCTTCCACCGTCGTGACGCCGCGTCCCGTGTACTTGATGTCGTCCGCGAGCGACGCCACGGTCTGCGGCGTGTAATGGACGCCTCCGGTCTCTTCCGAAATGCGGCGGAGCAGCGGGGCGCGCATTGCCGCGTCGAAATACTCGCTGTCGCTCGGCGCGACGCGCACGTGCGCCACGGTGGTGCCGAGCGTCGTGCCGCCGCGCGCGGCCTCGACCTGCGCCTCGTACGCGCCAATTTCGGTCGGCGAGAAGGTGCCGCGGTATTCGCCGTTGCGCTCTCCCGTCCACTGCAGCGGAACGTCGATGACTGTTCCCTTTGGCCCGGTGATGTGCGCGTTGACGCCGGCGTCGTTCACTTCGAGAAAGCCCGGATCGGACACCTCGGCGATGAGCGTCACCTCTTCGCCAGGCTCGACCTGATCGGGCGTCGTCGTCAGCTCGACCTGATCGGGCACGCCGTCAACCAGCCAGCGCATCAACTGCCGCCAGTAGGTTTCGTGCGTCATGTCTTCGACGGCGATCTTCGCGTCCATCTGCCACGTCCACGAATCGTAGACGGGAAAGGCGAGCGTTTTGCCGCGGCCGTAGCGTTGGTAGGCGAGCGCGATGGATTCGCGGCCGTTCTCGTCGACGCCGCGGAGCAGCGCGGTGGCGCCGGGTTTGATTTGCCGAATCGGGTTGACGCTGATGACAGGAGGAAGAGTGCCCCACCGCTTTACCGATTCCTCCTCGGTCTTCTCGATCTGCGTGACCGCGTGCGACTGGCCGGCGCGTGTCGGCGTCACCTGGATGCGCGAGGTCGTGTCCGGCTGCTTGGATTCGAGCACCACCGGAAGCGCGTCGGCCACCGGCGTTCCCGCATATCCGCCTTCGGCAAAGGACCTGCGGCCGCCGATCATCATCAACCCTCCGCCGCGTCGATCGGCGAAGTCGGCAATCATGCGCAGCTGGTCGCCGGTGAATGCGTTGGCTTCGATGCTGCCGAGAATCAGGCCGCGATAGGAGAACAGCTCGTCGCGCGTCTTCGGGAATCCTGCGGCGAGCTCGTCGGGGCTGTCGATGAGGATGCGGAAGAACTTCGTGTCGGTCGTCCGCTGCAGCACGACGAGCTGCAGGTTCGGATCGTCGGCAACAGCGCGGCGGATGAACTTCACCTCGAAATGCGGCTCGCCGTCGAAGAAAAGTATCTTCTCCTTGCGGTCCTGGACGTCGAGCAGCACCTCGCGCACGTTGTTCTGAGTAATCTCTTCGCCCTGCTGCGGCGGAATCCGGAACCGGATCGTGCGCGCGCCGGCCTCGTTGGCGGTGAAATGCACCTTCACCGTCGTCGGCTCGCCGTCGTTGGTCAGCGCGATCTCCTGCGAGCTGAGGATGCGTCCGGAGTCCTCGACGTTGAGCGGCACGGTCGTCCCGCGGAACCCGCTCTGCGACACGATGACATCGACCGAGAGGTTCGTGCCCTTCAGCACCTTGCGCGGCGTGTTGACGCGGCTGATCTGAATGTCGCTTCCGAGGGTCTCGCGGCCGATGCCGACCGTGAACACCGGCACCTGGCTCGCACGCAGCCCGAGCAACGACTCCTGGATCGAGGACTCCTCGGTGTCGGCGCCGTCGGTCACCATGACGAGGCCCGCGAGCGGCAAGCCGGTAAACTCGTCCTTCGCCCGCTCCAGCGCCTCGCCGAGCTTGGTCTGCGTGCCGTCGAACGACAGCTCGCGGGCGGATCCAACGCGGTCGGTGTTCGAGGCAAAACGAAACACTCGAACCGCGTAGCGGCTCGACAGCGCCTTCATCACGGGACTATCGGGCGCGAAAGTCGCGTTCACGAACTCGCCTCGAGGCTTGCCGTCGTAATCGGCGACGCGCATGCTCCGCGAATCGTCCAGAAGGATGCCGAGGAAATTCTGCTGCGGCACCGCAGCGCGCAGGATTAGGACAGGCCGGAACAAGCAGAAGAGCACGATAGCCGACAAGGCAGAGGCGCAGCGTGATGAGCACCGCGCGGTCGAACCAGCTCGCGTCGCCCGGCGCGCTGCGATACGTGAGTACAGTCGCCAGCGCCGCCGCGGCCGCCAGTCCCGCCGCGATGAAGACGGGCGACGACAGCGCGAGGCGCAGCTCGCCCTGCTCAAAAACGTATGGCGAATACTTGAAGAAAAACGCAAACAGCGAGTCCAACACGGTGCTCTCGGCTGACCTCTGTTCTCAATGGCGACTGTCAGGCCATTCTACTTCGCGCTGGCCCTTTGTCCAGCGTGGTGTCCGGACCTTGTATATTGGCGCTCGATGTTCCGGCTCGTGGCGACGATCGTGCTGATCTCGGCGGGCGCTGCCACGCTTTTGGCACAATCCCCGGAGATCCTCCGATGGGCGGGCGACGCGGAAGGCGGCGCGCCGTACGTCGAAGCCGATCCGACCGACCCCTCCCGCGTCGTCGGCTTCGACGTGGAAGTGGCAGAGCTTATCGCGAAGGGACTGGGCCGCGATCCGCGCTTCGTCGAGGTCGCCTTTACATCGATTGATCAGTCGATTGTTCGCGGCGACGCGGACATCGGCTTGAGCGGCATCGAGGACACGCCCGCGCGGCGGGCCGGCTACGCCGTCACCCTTCCTTATTATCAGTTCCGCGAAGTCTTGAGCGTCCGTTCGGCCGACGCCGGACAGTTTCGTACGCTTGCCGATCTCCGCGGGCGACGCGTCGGCACGCTGAGCGGCACGATCGCCTACGAAATTCTCCTGGCGGCCGAGCGCGACCATGGCATCGTCGCGGTGTCGTATGACGACGACGTGCACCCGTATTCAGATCTCCTGATCGGAAGGCTCGACGCGGTGTTGCTCGATAACGTGCTGGCCGATCGACGGAGCCGCACGTCGCCTGGATTTGTCACGCACCCCGAAGCGGTTGCCGTGTCGCACTACGTGGGTGTGCTGGCGCCCGGCAACGAAGCGCTGCGCGATCGCATCAACGGCATTCTGCTGGACGCGATGAAGGATGGGCGCCTCGAGGCGATCTACCGGAAGTGGAAGATCTGGAACGACGATCAGCGTCAGCTTTTTTCGCGGGCGCTTGCAGGCGAATCCATCGCGCCCGTTACCGGCTATCAGACGGACAGCACCGCGGCGCTGTCGAAGTGGGAGGCGACGCGTCGCTATCTGCCGTCGCTGCTCCGTGCCGCCACCATCACGCTCGTGCTGTCGTGTGGGGCGATGCTGATCGCCGTGGCGCTCGGCGTCGCGATTGCGACCGGCCGCCTCTACGGCGGACGGCTCGCGCAGATGGCATTGACCGGCTACGTCGAGCTGATTCGCGGGACGCCGCTGCTGCTGCAGCTCTTCGTCTTGTACTTCGGCATCGCCGCAGCGATCCGGCTGCCTGCGTTTGTCGCCTCGCTGCTCGGGCTGGCGCTGAACTACGCTGCCTATGAGAGCGAGATTTATCGAGGCGCGCTGCTGGCCGTGCCTGTCGGACAGCTCGAGGCCTCGCGCACGCTCGGCTTCAGCGAATTTCAGACGCTGAGGCTGGTGAGAGGGCCGCAGGCATTTCGCCTCGCGCTTGCGCCGATGACCAACGACTTCGTCGCGCTGCTCAAGGACTCGTCGCTCGTCTCGGTGCTCACGGTCGTGGAGCTGACGAAACAGACGCAGATTTTCGCGACGAATCTCGGCAGTTGGGCGATTCCCGGCGCGGTCTGCGCGATGCTGTATCTCGCCATGTCTCTCCCGCTCGCCGCGCTGGCCCGTCGGCTCGAACGGCGGTGGCAGTGACGCGGCTCGCCTTGCGCGATGTCACGCTGTCTCGCGCTGGACGGCCGCTTGTCGCCGGGCTCAACCTGGATGCGCGTCCGGGCGATCTCATCGCGCTGCGCGGACCATCCGGATGCGGCAAGACGACCATCCTGCGCGCCATCGCGGGTCTCGATCCGTTCGAGCGCGGGACGATTTCGGTGGGCGACGCGCGCCTCGAAGGGGGCGCCTCTCCGAATCGCGCGACATTACACCGGTTGAGGCGCAGCGTCGGGCTGGTGTTCCAGTTTCACTGCCTCTTCGAGCACATGTCGGCACTGCAGAACGTCTGTCTCGCACCCCTCCACGTGTATCGAGTGGCGCCCGAGACAGCGGAACGCTCCGCTCGCGATCTGCTGAAACAGCTTGGCGTCGAATCGCGCGCTGACGCGTTACCGCGCGAGCTGTCGGGCGGAGAAGCGCAGAGAGTAGCCATTGCGCGAGCGTTGGCGGTAAATCCACCGGTCCTGCTGATGGACGAGCCGATGGCGTCGCTCGACGCGTCGCGGCGTGCCGAGCTCGGTGCGCTCCTGCAGAAGCTGACGGAGTCTGGAAGGACGCTGCTCGTCACCACCCATGACGAGCGTTTCGCAGAAGACTTCGCGACGCGCGTCCTGACGATTGAGAGCGGGACGGTGAGGGAGGCGGTGTAGTAGAGATCTACTAATCTACCGATCTACTGATCTAGCGATCTACGGTTGTGGCAGGTTCCGCTAGGATGGTGCGCGGAACTTGCCACGTAATCCTCAGCCGGATCCGAATTAGATTCCGAATTAGATCTAGAGATCTCTAGATCTGTAGATCTGTAGATCTCTAGTTTAGAGATGCTACTTCACCGGACATTCCCCAGTTCGCTTCGCGTCGAAACCCATCGTCATCTTCTGGCCGCTGGCGTCCATCGTCATCGTGCCGGTGTAGGCGTCGGTGCCGCTGTATTTCATCTCGCCGAGCATCGTCATTGCCATCGGCTTGGTGCAGGTCAGCTTGTAGGTCGCCGTGTTCGCCGTGAACTTGTAGTCGCTCATCTTGCAGTCGCTGCCGTCGGGGCCCTTGGGCACCGCGCCCTGTGGATCCTTCAACATCGCGGCCGTGACGCATTGCGTCTGAGTCATCGGCGGCATCTGTCCCATACCGGGCATATTCATCGTCACAGTTACCTGCCAATTGCCCGGGCGCATCGGCGACTGCGACTGCGCGAGAGCCGCCCATGAGAGAGCGAGGGTGAGTAGGGCGATCGTGCTGATTCGGGCGTTCATGCAATCTCCTCAATTGAAGCCAACTAGCCGACCTGAAGGTCGGCACTACAGGCGACAGGCGACAGGCGACAGGCGACAGGCGACAGGCGTATAGGCTACACGCTACACGCTACGAGCTGTCTACCGCCAACCACCACCCGCCACCCGCCAACACCCAACCACCAACGACCGACCAGCTCGTTACGGCCACAACCACGCCGCCCCGCGCACGCCGCTCGAATCGCCATGCCTGGCGGGCACAATCGGTGTATCGGCAGAATCCGAGAAAACGAAAGGCGTCACCAGCGGGGGGAGCCGCGCGCACAGTCCCGCGATATTCGACAAGCCGCCGCCCAACACGATGACGTCCGGATCGAGCACATTGACGATGCTCGCCAGCGCCCGGCCCAGACGGGCTTCGAAAATACCGAGCGCTCGATTCGCACCCGCGTCGCCGGATGCCGCGAGGCTGGCGACGCCGGCCGCCTCGAGCTGTCGTCCGGCAATCGCGGCGTATGTCGCGGACAGACCGGGCCCGGAAAGAAACGTCTCTATGCAGCCGATGCGCCCGCAATAACACAATAGACCAGGGCGCTCGTCGTCCTGCATCCAGGGAAGCGGGTTGTGGCCCCATTCTCCCGCTATGCGATGGCGGCCTTCGAGCACGCGGCCGTCCACCACAATCCCGCCGCCGGTGCCAGTGCCGAGAATAACGCCGAACACTGTGCGCGCCCCCTGTGCGGCGCCGTCGGTTGCCTCCGACAGCGCGAAGCAGTTCGCGTCGTTCGTCAGCCGTATAGGCCGGTCAAGGGCGCGCGCGAGATCGCGATCCAGAGGCTGGCCGATGAGCCACGTTGAGTTCGCGTTTTTGACCAGCCCGGTCGCCGGTGAAATGGCCCCGGGGATGCCGATGCCCACTGTTCCCGTTGTCTCAGAGTCGCGTTCAATAGCCGAGACAAGCTCTCGGACCGTCGAGATCGTCGCCGCATAGTCACCGCGCGGAGCGTGGACACGCCGCCGCAATATCTCGCGGGTACCATCGATGGCGATCGCTTCGATTTTCGTCCCACCAAGGTCGATACCGATGCGCATGATTTACGTAGAGCATAGACCGTAGAGCCGAAAGCATAGAGCATAGAAAGAACGAAAAACGAAGAACGAAGAACGAAAACGACGGCGCCCAGATGTGTGGCGCGAGGGGTCTCCATGCAGGTAATCCGGATTGATCGGCCTGACGATCCGCGTCTCGCAACGTATCGGAATGTGTCCGACGGCGAATTACTGCGACACAGGAATTGCTTTGTCGCGGAAGGCCGGCTCGTTGTCGGCCGTCTCCTCCAGGGCGGTCACGCAGTCGAATCGATACTTCTCAACGACGCGTCGTTCCGGGCGCTCCAGGCGCCACTCTCGCGAGTGCCGCCGGACGTGCCGATTTATGTGTGCGACACGCACGACTTCACCGCCTTCACCGGGTTCAACCTGCATCGCGGCTGCCTGGCGCTGGCGCAGCGGCCAACAGAGCCTCCCCTGGCCGATGTGATCGGCGGCGCCGATCTAATTCTGGCGCTCGAGGCAGTGTCAGACGCCGACAACGTCGGCAGCGCCTTCCGGAATGCAGCTGCCTTTGGAGCGAGCGTCGTTCTCAGCGAGGCGTGTTGCGATCCGCTGTATCGCAAGGCAATTCGCACCTCGATGGGAAGCGTGCTGCGAGTTCCGTACGCACGTGCGGGCGACTGGCCGAACGATCTGCGGGCACTGAAGCGCGAAGGGTTCACCATTGTGGCGTTGACGCCTCGCCACGACGCGATCGAACTGCATCGATGCGCTCGGCGACCAGCACACGAGCGAATCGCGGTGCTCGTTGGCAGCGAGGGGCCTGGACTCTCGGAAGAAGCCGAAGCCATAGCCGACATGCGCGTGCGCATCCCGATTCGCGATGACGTCGATTCGCTAAATGTCGCAACCGCCGCCGCCATCGCACTTCATTACTTCACCATCCCCAATCCCCAATCCCAATCCCTAATCCCTGCATTTTAGGGTCGTGATACCGTGAAACGCCCCATGCCGCGACGCTCGAAACACACGCTGCTTGCCGCCGCGCTGCTTTTGGCTGCTGTCGTTCCGTATTTTCTGAACCTCGGTGTTTCGTCCATCTGGGATGCGAACGAGGCGTTCTACGCGCAAACCCCGCGCGAGATGATCGAGACCGGCGACTACGTCACGCCGAGTTTCAATTTCCAGCTGCGGATGAACAAGCCGGTTCTCTCGTACTGGAATGTCGCCGCGTCGTACCGTCTGTTCGGCATCTCCGAATGGAGCGAGCGCCTGCCGATCGCTCTCGGTGCGGTTGTGATTATCGGAACGGCGTTCGGTCTTGGCCGGCTCTTGTCGGGCACGTTCGGAGGCCTGCTCGCTGCGCTGGTGCTCGCGACGTCGCCGCGGCTCCTGCTGCTGGCGCGACGCATCATCATCGACATCCATATCACGATGTGGATGGGGCTCGTGCTGCTGTGTTTCGCGCTTGCCGAGATGAGACCGCAGCGACGCCGGTTGTATTTGTGTCTGATGTACGTCGCGGCGGGATTTGGCGTGCTGACGAAGGGGCCGGTGGCGGTGTTCCTGCCCGCGGTGGTGTTCCTCATATATCTCGCCTCGCAGAAGCGGCTCGGCGATCTGCGACACATGCTCCTGCCCACGGGCGCGGTCATCAGCCTCGCCATCGTCGTGCCGTGGTACTACCTGCTGTACCGCGAGCACGGATGGGAATACATCGGCTCGTTCATCTTCGGAGAAAACCTCGGCCGCTACGCAGAGGCGGTGGGCGAGCAGTCGCGCGGCATGCTGTTTTACATCCCGGTGATGCTTGCCGACCTCTTTCCGTGGTCTCTCATGATTCCGCTCGCGTTGTGGTGGGCGATCCGCTACCACCGGCGCGATCGCGTTGCACGGCTGCTCGTTGTGTGGATTGCGGTCGTCGTTGTGTTCTTTTCCCTGTCGGGCACCAAGGAGGACCTCTACATCCTTCCGATCGTGACGGCGGAGGCGGCGCTGATTGGCGCGATGCTCGCGATCGCGGCGGAAGACGCCGCCGCGATTCGGCCGATCGCCTGGTCGGCGGCCACGACGGCTGTGTTGTTGCTCACCATGGGATCGGGAGCGCTGTGGTTCTTCGCTATCGTGCGGCGTTACGCGCTGGAGGGCGCTGCATTTGTCGGTGCGGTGGCGGCTGTTGGCGGAGCCGTCGCGCTTGTGTGGCTGCTCCGTCGCAATCTTCTCGCGTCGGTTGCGACGATAGTCACGTCGCTCGTTGTCATCGCGTGGTGCATTGTGTTGTGCTCGCTGCCTGACTTCGAGCGTTACAAGCCAGTCAAGCCTTTCTCCGACATCATCCGATCGCGCGCGAGCATCGGCGCCATCGTCGGATCGTACAAGTTTTCCCTGCCGAGCATGGTCTTCTACCTGCACCGGCCGGTGATGGAAGTCGTGCTTCCCGATCACCTTCGCGCGGTGTTCTACTCGAGCAGCGACGTGTATTTCATCATGGCCGAAGACGAGTACAACAGCGTGAAAGACCGGCTGCCGGTCGACACCTACGTCCTTGCGCGCCAGCAGATGTTCGACCTGAAGCCCAGGAATTTCCTCGAGGGGTCGGAGCTGCCGCGGTTCGTGCTGGTCTCCAACCGTGACTGAGTGTCCGATCCCCTGCAATCTCTGCGGCTCGACCGATGTCGAGGTGCTCGGCACTCGCGATCGAGACGGGCATCCGCTGCGGACGACGATCTGCCGCATGTGCGGGCTGGTCTGGTCGAACCCGCGGCCAGGCGAAGAGGATGTGCGCCGCTATTACTCGACTGAATACCGGCTCGACTACAAGGGGCAATCGACGCCATCGATGCGACACGTGGCCCGGTCCGCGCGGGGCGCGCTGAATCGGTATCGGTCGCTCGCACCCTACATGAAGAGCGGCGCTCGCATTCTCGACGCGGGCGCCGGCGGCGGAGAGGTTGTGTATGTGCTGCGTTCGCTCGGGTTCGATGCGTCTGGCCTTGAACCGGACCAACAGTACGCGCGCCACGCCCGCGACGTGCTTGGCGTGCCCGTCGCGACGGGGTTCATTCAGGACGCGGCGTTTCCTGCCGCCAGTTTCGACGTCGTCACCATGTACCACGCGCTGGAGCATGTTGAAGATCCTTCGTCGATCCTCTTGCGACTCCGCGGCTGGATGGTCGAGAGCGGCGTGCTGCTGATCGAGGTGCCGAACGTCGAGGCCGTGTGTATTGCCCCGAAACACCGGTTTCACTTCGCGCACTTCTATAATTTCAATCGCGACGTACTCGAGGCGCTCGGCCGGAAAGCGGGCTTCGAGCCTGTCGAGACGACGACGTCAGCTGACGGCGGCAATCTGATCAGCGTGTTCAGAGCGGTGGCGTATGCGCCGCCGCCTCGGACTAATCCGGAGAATTACGCTCGTGTGGCTGGCGTGGTCAAGGGTCACACGCCGCTGAAGTACTACACTTCGACCGCGCCATATGCCGGTCCGCTGAGCCGGCTGCGAACGTATCTGACCGACCGGAAAGCGGCGCGAGGATGCGAAACGCCCAGGCAAGTCCTGGACAAGTTGATTCTGAGTAGTGCGCAGCGGTAGCTGCAGGGAGCTGAAGACCTCCGTGAGCTCGATTCCGGTCGAATACGCATCAGAACGCAAGATTCGCACGCGCAACAAGCTGTATTACCGGTTCAACCACTGGCCGATCTGGATTTTCGTGTTCTTCATTGCGCCAGGGCCCGCTGACGTTCGACCTGTTCGAGCGCGGTTTCGACGGCCGCATGGTGCTGTGGCTCGGCATCGTGATGCTCGTGACCGGAATTGCCGGCGCGCGCGGGAAGCTGCCGGGCGTCGAACCCGCGCCCTACATCATCCGGTTCACCGAAGATCGGCCGAACCCGCTCTACCGGCGCGTGTGCTACACCTTCGCATGGAGCGCTGCGATTACGTTTGCCGTGCTCAACATCGCCGGCCTCGTGATCGCGATCGTGACGGGGCAGTGGTACCTGAAGCAGATCTACCGCTACGCGTATTTCCCGATCGCCGGTACCGTCTGGCTCCTCGGCGCGGTCGGCACGGCTCCCGCGGGTGATGCCGTCGACCAAGGGGGAAGGTCACGAACGGCGATATTTTTATGGCACGGTCTGGGCCATGTGCCTCGCGCAGCCCGCGCTGTGGCTGATGTGGTACGTGCTTCCGAATACGCGAACGCGGCAACTCGCTGAAGTTAGTGATCTTTCTGGGAATCCTGGCTTTTGTCGGGAACCTTGCGCGTTTGGGTCGCTTGCCAAGGACGAGACCTATTGTCCCTGGAGAGCTCGCTGTTTCTGACTAGGCTCCGGGCTCTTGGCTCTAGGCCTTGGCCTGAAGGCAGAGCTCAGCCGGTATCGTGATCATGCCCAAAGCCCAAAGCTCAAAGCCTAAAGTCCAAAGCCCAAAGTCCACAGCCGAAGGGTGGAGCGGCTGGGACGACTACGCGGATTTTTATGATTGGGAAAACGCGCAGACGCTCGATCGCCGCGATGTGAAATTCTGGCAGGCGATGGCGGAACGCGCGAACGGCCCGATCCTCGAGCTTGGGTGCGGCACGGGGCGCGTGACGATTCCCGTCGCGCGCACGGGCGCACGCATCATCGGCGTCGATCGATCCACCGAAATGCTCGGGCGCGCGCTGAAGCGATCGCGGCGGATGCGATCGCATCCGCGCCCGACATGGCTGCGCGGAGACATCAGGTTCCTTCCGTTCCGGAGCGCGGCACGGTTCGATCTCGTGATGGCGCCGTACGGGATCCTCCAGTCGCTCGTCAGTGAGTCCGATCTCAAGGCGACGCTGGCGTCCGTCGCGCGCGTGCTCGCGCGCGGTGGCCTCTTCGGTGTCGACCTCGTCCCCGATCTGCCGGTCTGGAAGGAATACCGCAACAAGGTTCGCTTTCGCGGAGTGCGCCGCGGCGGCAAGTCGCGCATCACGCTCGTCGAATCCGTGCGGCAGGATCGCGCGAAGAAGCTGACGCTGTTCGACCAGGAATACATCGAGCACCGCGGCCGCGAACGAAAGTCACGCCGGTTTTCGCTGGTGTTCCGAACGCTCACGGTGCCGCAGATGACCAGGCGGCTGGAAAACGCCGGATTCCGGATTCAAGCAGTCCTCGGCGATTACGGCGGACAGCCCTGGGATCCACGGGCCGACGTGTGGCTGATCCTCGCTGAGAAGTGCTAGAATTTCGCCATGTCAGGCCATTCAAAATGGGCGTCAATCAAGCATAAAAAGGGCGCGCTCGACGCCAAGCGCGGCAAGATTTTCACCCGCATTATCAAAGAGTTGACGGTCGCCGCGCGAGGCGGCGGCGGCGACCCCGACATGAACCCGCGGCTGCGCACGATTATCGCGGACGCGAAGGCCGCGAACATGCCGGCCGAAAACATCAAACGAGCCATCCGTCGCGGCACGGGCGAAGAGCCGGGCGTCAGCTACGAAGAAGTCAGTTACGAAGGCTATGGGCCCGGCGGCGCCGCTGTCATCATCGATACGCTGACCGATAACAAGAACCGCACGGTCGGTGAATTGCGGCACATGCTCGAAAAACACGGCGGCAACCTCGCCGCTGCCGGCGCTGTGTCGTGGATGTTCACGAAGAAGGGCTACATCGTCGTCGAGAAGTCCAAAGCTGACGAAGAAAAACTGATGAGCGCCGTGCTCGAGGCCGGCGCCGACGATCTTCAGGACGATGGGGACAACTGGGAAGTGTTGAGCGCGCCGGATGCGTTCCAGGGCGTGCGCGACGCGGTGAAGCAGCTCGGCATCGAGCCCGCGTCCGCCGAAGTCTCGATGATTCCGCAGAATTATGTGAAGCTCGAAGGCAAGACCGCCCAGCAGATGGTCAAGTTAATGGACGCCCTCGACGACCACGACGATGTGCAGCACGTGTGGTCGAACTTCGACATCGAGGAAAAGGAGATAGAGGCCTCGCTCGCGTGAGGGTGTTCGGGATCGATCCCGGCTCGGCGCGCACCGGCTACGGATGCGTGCAGAGCGATGGCAGCCGCCATCGGATGATCGCCTGCGGCGCTGTCACGATTCCAGCCGCCCATGCCTTTCCCGAAAAACTCAGAATCATCCACGTCGAGCTCGGGGTCCTGCTCGCGCGCCATCGTCCCGACGTCGTGGCCATCGAGAATCTGTTTCACGCCGCCAACGCCCGCAGCGCCTTGAAACTGGGCCACGCCCGCGGCGTCGCGATGCTGGCGGCTGTCGAGGCCGGTGTGCCCATCGTGGAATACACCCCTGCCGAGGTGAAGCAGTCGGTGGTGGGATACGGACGCGCCGAGAAGGGGCAGGTGCAGTCGATGATCCAGTTGCTTCTTGGCCTGGCCGAGCCGCCCGGGCCGTTCGATGCGTCCGATGCGCTCGCGATTGCCATCTGCCACCTTCACAGAATGAACCTGCGGGGTCTGACCGCTCCGCCGTCCGATCTGCCGAAAGCCTCAAGCCGCGCCACGAGCTGGCGCGCATTTCGGCCTCCCCGCTGAATGATTTCCCACTTGCGGGGCCGGTTGCTCGAGAAGCAGCCGAACCGCGTCATCGTCGATGTCAACGGCGTCGGCTACGACGTGCATGTTCCGCTCTCGACCTTCTATGAAATGGCGGAGCCGGGCGCAGAGATCGCGCTTGCGCATCCACACGCACGTGCGTGAAGACGCGCTGCTGCTCTACGGCTTCGCCACCGTCCTCGAGCTGCAGATCTTCGAGCGCCTCATCAGCGTCAGCGGCATCGGCCCGAAGCTCGCGCTGGCGGTGCTCTCGGGCATCGAACCGAACGAGCTGGTGTCTGCGATTCGGACCGCGAATGTCGCGCGGCTGACGGGTATTCCGGGCATCGGCAAGAAAACTCGCTGAACGGATCGGCCTCGAGCTGAAAGACAAGATGGCGTCGTTTCTTCCTGCCGAGACCGCTGTGCAGCCTGCCGCCGCAGCGGGCGAAACGCTTCGCGACCGACGTGCTTTCTGCGCTCACTGAACCTCGGGTATCACCGGCCGCTCGCCGAGCGCGCCGTCGACGCCGCCACTCAAGAAAAGTGCCGGCTCCACGCTTCGAAAACGTCCTCAAGCACGCGCTTCGGGAGTTATCGCAGATAGCGCGGATCACGTTTTGCACACCATCATGGTCTGCATGAGGCGCGACTACTCTTACCGTGCAGTGATTCTGGTCACTCTCGCCGTCGTCGGCTGCGTGCGCGCCCCGCGTGCGCGTCGCGAACACGACCCCGCCGCCGGCAGAGACTCGCAGAGTTGTGGCAGCAGCCGGACGATCTCGCGTCGCGCGATCTTGTTTCACGGTCCTGGCGGCGTCAGCGGCGCCGCTCGGCAGGGGCGTAGCATACACATGGGTGGCGACCGATACCACGGGTTACAGTCCAGGCTTCGAAGTGCGGGGCCCGACGGCCGAACGTGGGATGCCAAGCTCGGCCCTGAGGCGCAATCCGAAGTCGTCGCGTCGCGCGTGCTGTGGGCGATCGGATATCACCAGCCGGCCACATATTACGTTTCGAACTGGCAGCTCTCCGGCGGGCCCGGCGGCGCAGCAGCAGGGCGCGCGGTTCCGGCTCGAACCGGAAGAGGCCGAAGTCGTCGGCGACTGGTCCTGGGCCGACAACGAGTTCGTCGGCACTCAGCCGTACCATGGGCTGATCGTCGCGAACATTCTGCTGAACAGCTGGGACTGGAAGACGACGAACAACAAGATCTATCGCAGCAAGAGCGGCGTGTCGCCGGCACGCGCTTCGTCGTGCGCGACGTCGGGGCGTCGCTCGGCAAGACGCAATCGTCACGGCTGCTGTGGATTCTTCCCATTCCGGTGCGCGGATTTGGGCAGGGCTCGCGCAACAACATCGACGACTTCGAGTCGCAGAGATTCATCGAGCGTGTCGGACGACGACCGAGTCGAGTTCGATTTCCACACGATCTACGGATCGGTCGTGGATCTCGTCACGCCCTGCGGACGTGCGCTGGACGGCGGATCTGCTGCAATCGCTTCACCGACGCGCAATGGGACGATGCGTTCAGGGCCGCCGGATTACAGCCCGGATGTCAGAGCGCGTTTCATCCGGAAGATCAAGGCGAAGATTGCTGAGGGGCTCGCCGTCTCATAGAATCTCAGCCTGAATGACAGACCCTCGCGGGTCGTGACCGCGTCAAGGGTTGATGAAGATGTTCAGTACGAGGCGGGGCTGCGGCCCCGCACGCTGGACGACTACATCGGCCAGGAGCGCGTCCGCGCGAATCTTCAGGTATCCATTGCCGCCGCACGGCAGCGCCGCGAGGCGCTCGATCACGTGCTGCTCTACGGACCTCCAGGTCTCGGCAAAACGACGCTCGCGTATGTCATCGGCCAGGAGCTCGGCGTCGCAGTCAGGGCGACGGCGGGCCCGGTACTCGAGCGGCCGGGCGACCTTGCAGCCATTCTGACCAGCCTCGGCGAGCACGAAGTGCTCTTCATCGACGAGATTCACCGCATGGCGCCGGCGATCGAGGAAGTGCTGTATCCGGCGATGGAGGACTACGAGCTCGACATCATCATCGGGCAGGGGCCTGGCGCCCGCTCGATCAAAGTGCCGCTTCAGAAGTTCACGCTGATCGGCGCGACGACCCGCGCCGGATTGCTGACGAGTCCGTTGCGGTCGCGCTTCGGCATCGTCCACCGGCTCGACTTCTACAACGCCGCCGACCTCGAGGAGATCGTGCGCCGTTCGGCGCGTATCCTGAACGTGCCGATCGTCGACGGCGCCGCGGCGGAATTAGCGAGGCGATCGCGCGGCACGCCGCGCATTGCGAACCGGCTGCTGCGCCGGGTCCGCGACTTCGCCCAGGTGAAGGCGGACGGGACGATCACCGAACAGGTGGCCGCGGACGCGCTGAGACTGCTCGAAGTCGATCAGCATGGCTTCGACGAGGTCGATCGAAAGCTCCTGAGGACGATTATCGACAAGTTCGGCGGTGGACCGGTCGGCATCAACACCATCGCGGCGGCCATCAGCGAAGAGAAAGACGCCATCGAAGACATCTACGAGCCGTTCCTGATTCAAATCGGATTTCTCGATCGCACGCCGAGAGGGAGGGTAGCCACGGCTCTGGCCTACAGCTACTTTGGATTGACTGCACCCGGAAGGGGTTTGTGGTGAAAAACGCCGGCTATCGCCCGACGACGATCAGCGGTCTCGCGACTTTTGTGCCTCCCCGGCTGCTCACCAACAGGGATCTCGAAAAACTCGTCGACACATCGGACGAATGGATTCTTCAGCGCACCGGGATTCGGGAACGGCACGTCGTCGATGCTGGCGTCGCGACGTCCGATCTTGCGAAAGAGGCGGCTGTCAAAGCGATCGCCCAGGCGGGCCTCACTCCTCACGACATCGATTTCATCGTCGTCGGCACGACTACTCCCGACATGATGTTTCCAAGTACCGCGTGCCTCGTCCAAAACAAGATCGGCGCCGATCGCGCCTGGGGATTCGATCTCGGCGCCGCGTGTTCCGGATTCACCTACGCGCTGACGACCGCGGCCCACATGGTCGCGGCCGGCACGCATCGGCACGCGCTGGCCATAGGCGCCGACGTCATGTCGAGCATCATCGACTACACGGACCGCTCGACCTGCGTGCTGTTCGGTGACGGAGCCGGCGCTGTCGTCGTGAGTCCGTCGACGGACAACTGCGGCATCATCGATTTTGCTCATGAGGTTGACGGTGGAGGCGGACCGGCGCTCTGCATGCCGGCGGGCGGCAGCCTGCGGCCGGCATCACATGAAACCGTCGACCAGCGGCTCCATTACGTGAAACAGGACGGCGGCACGGTCTTTAAGTTCGCGGTGAGGAAGACAGAGGAAATCTGCGCCCGGGTGATGGAGCGTAATCAGATCACGCCCGCGGATATCGATCTGTTCGTGTCGCACCAGGCCAACCGGCGCATCATCATGTCGGCCGCCGAGCGCCTGGGACTGTCGCCCGAGAAGGTCGTCATCAACATCGAAAAGTATGGCAACACCACGGCCGGGACGATTCCGCTCGCACTGGCTGATGCGGTCGCCGATGGACGACTCAAAAGGGGCCACCTTGTCCTTCTCGCTTCTGTTGGCGCAGGTTTTACTGTCGGGTCGGTGCTCCTGCGCTGGTCAATCTAGACCAGCGTCAAGCGGAACTTCCGGCGATGAACGTTTCCGACTTCGGCTTCGATCTGCCGGCGGAACTGATCGCGCAGGCTCCCGCGCCCGAGCGCGGGGCGTCGAAACTCCTCGTCCTTCACCGGGACACGGGGCGCATGGAGCACGCGCACGTGGCCCAGCTCGCCGAGTTCCTCCGCCAGGGCGACCTGCTCGTCGTCAATGACACGAAGGTATTTCCCGCGCGCCTGCTCGGTGCCCGCGTACCGAGCGGCGGCGCGGTCGAGTGCCTGTTACTGGCGAATCACGGAACCGAAGGGCGATGGGAGGCGTTGGTACATCCCGGTCAGAAATTGCAGCCGGGCGCGCGAATGGTCTTTCGTGGGAACCGGCACGTGCTTCACGGAGAAGTGCTCGAGCGTCACTACCACGGCCGCCGCACGATACGCCTCTGGTCGGAGGATGGGGCGACAGTCGAAGATGCGATCGACGATATCGGTCACATGCCGCTGCCACCGTATATCAAGCGCGACGACGCGCCCGCCGATCGCGATCGGTATCAGACGGTGTATGCGCGCGAGCGAGGGTCCGTTGCGGCACCGACGGCCGGGCTGCACTTTACGCGGGACCTGCTGGCCACACTGAATGTGCGGGGCATCGAGCGCACTGCGATCACATTGCACGTGGGCTACGGCACATTCCAGCCGGTGCGCGTCGACCAGGTGGAGGCGCACGCCATCGACCCGGAGCAATTTTCGATCAGCAAGACCGCGTCCGACGCGATCAACACCGCGAAACGCGAGATGCGGCGCATCGTTGCGGTCGGCACGACGACGACTCGAGCGCTAGAGGGGGCGGGGCGAGCCGGTCGAGGGATCATCGCGCCCCAGTCGGCGTCGACCGACTTATTCATCTATCCTGGCTTCACGTTCGGCATCGTTGACGCGCTGATGACGAACTTTCACCTGCCCGAGTCATCGCTCCTGATGCTGGTGTGCGCCTTCGGCGGCCGAGACAACGTGCTTGCCGCCTATCGTGAGGCCGTGGCGCAGAAGTACCGCTTCTACAGCTATGGTGATGCGATGCTGATACTCTGAATTGGCAGATTGAAGATTGGAGGATTGACGGAATGTTTTCAGAGTGTAGATGGAAGATGACGCAACCCATCAGACGTCAGCCCGGCGTCCGGGTTCGAGTTCAGGCTTCGGGCCCAAGGCGTCAACGTCAGTGTTCGGCCCGATAGTAGAGTGCCTGAAGCGGAAGGTATTGTGTGAGATGTTGCCGAGAACGGTGTTATTGAGCGGATTGTCGCGCGATTCGGTGTCGCCGAATCGGCACTACACAAGTGAAGTCACCGATAGGTAGTCAGCCAATCTGCCGTTCTTCAATCCGACAACAATCTGCCAATCCCAATCCCACAATCTTCCAATGTAGAATTGAAGGATTCGCCGGTGTAGCTCAGTTGGTTAGAGCACGCGGCTCATATCCGCGTTGTCCGGGGTTCAAGTCCCTGCACCGGCACCACTATTCGGGTGCGGTGGGTGCAACGGGTGCGGTGGGTGCACATGAAGCGCTGGCCGCGCCCTTCCTCATCGCACCCGTCGCATCTATTCCAACCTGTCGCACTCGTCGCATCCACTATGGAAGTTCTCGATTCCGTCCGTGGAACCATCCGGCGTCACGCGTTGCTTCCTCCGGGGAGCCGTGTCGCTGTGGCGCTGTCGGGCGGAGCGGATTCAGTCGCACTGCTGTTCGCGCTCCGGGAGATCGCCGGCGGAGGGGGTGCGGTGCTTGTGGGCGCCGCGCACCTGAACCACCAGCTTCGAGGGGCGGATGCGAACGCCGACGAGGAGTTCTGCCGGGCGCTCGCGGCTACGCTGGCGCTGCCGATTGATGTCGAGCGCGTCGACGTGGCTCAGCGCGCGCGAGATACGGGCGTATCGATCGAACAGGCGGCGCATACCGAACGCTATGCGTTCTTCTCTCGCGTGGCCGCCCGGCTCGGCGCAACGGCGATTGCCGTCGCCCACACGAGGGACGACCAGGCAGAGACGTTTCTTCTGCGGCTGTTTCGCGGCGCTGGTCCGCGGGGGCTCAGTGGGATGCACCCTCGAGCCGGCCTTGTCGTGCGGCCGCTTCTGGACACGCCCCGCTCGGCTGTCCGGGCTTTTCTCAGCGAGCGCCGGATCGCGTTTCGTGAGGACGCGTCAAACGCGGATCTTGCGATTCCACGCAATCGGATCCGTCACGAACTGTTACCGCTGCTCGACGAGCGCTTCGCGCCGGGCATTGTCGACGTGCTCGATCGCGAGGCCGCCATCGCCCGAGAGGACGCCGAATTTCTCGATGAGGCAGCGCGACAGGCGGCCGAACGTCTCCTCTCTAAACACGCGCGGGAAGTGACACTCGATGCGGCGGCGCTTCTCGCGGAACCGCCGGCGATCGCGCGGCGCGTGATCCGCCTCGCACAGCAGATGGCCGCCGGGCCCGGGCGGTTCGTGGGATTCGATGCGGGCGAAGCCGTTCTGCGCTTCGTGGTGTCTAAATCAACAGGCCAGCTCGATCTTCCAGGTCATCGGGTGAACCGTCGCGGCGGCAGGATCGTCTTAACAGAGAGCCGAGGCCGCGAGAAACCCACACCGGCGCCCGACTTCCTGTATCGGCTCGACGTCCCGGGCCGAGTGTCGGTGCCCGAAGCGTTCTGCACCATTTCGGCTGATATGAAGGGCGTGTTCTCAGGCCGTGCCCCCGCCGAGGTCGCGCAGCGTTCCGCGCGGAGCGACGAGGCGGTCGTCGACGCGGACCGTCTGGGGGCGCCGCTGTCGGTGCGAAACCGGCGTCCTGGAGACACCTTTCGTCCGCTGGGATTGGGCGGAAGCAAGAAGCTGCAGGACTTCTTCGTCGACGCGAAAATCGACCGGTTTGCGCGAGAGATTGTGCCCGTGATTATCGATTCCGCGGGGCAGATTGTATGGGTCGCGGGACACGCGTTGGCAGAGGAGTTTAAGGTCACGGACGCTACAAAAGACGTGGTAATCTTGAAACGGTTACCTATTTAGTCGTGGGGGGTAGAGGGTGAATTCCACGTTGAAAAGTCTCGTGTTTTGGATGGTGCTGGTCGTGGTGGCGGTCGGGGTGTGGAACTTCTCCAGTAAATTCCAAAGTCCCTCCAAGCCGGTGCCGTTCAGCGACTTCATGACCGATGTGGAAACCGGCAAAGTCGAGAAAGTCACCATCACCGGCCAGGAGATTCTCGGCACCTTTCGCAGCGACAACAAGGAAACCTTCCACACCTACGCGCCGGCCCAGTACGAAGGGCTAGCGAACAAACTGATCGCGCAGGGCATTCTGGTGACGGCGAAAGAGCCGACGCAAAGCCCCTGGGCGCAGCTGCTGTATTCCTGGGCGCCGATCCTTCTCCTGATTGGCTTCTGGATTTTCTTCATGCGCCAGATGCAGAGCGGCGGCAACAAGGCGCTCTCATTTGGCAAGAGCAAGGCCAAGCTCTCCTCCAACTCGCAAAAGAAGGTGACGTTCAAGGACGTGGCCGGCGTTGATGAAGCCAAGGAAGAGCTCCAGGAAATCATCGAGTTCCTCAAGGAGCCGCAGAAGTTCCAGAAGCTCGGCGGCCGCATTCCCAAGGGCGTTCTGCTGATGGGCCCTCCGGGAACCGGCAAGACGCTGCTCGCCCGCGCGGTCGCGGGGGAAGCGAATGTCCCGTTCTTCTCGATCAGCGGTTCTGACTTCGTCGAGATGTTCGTCGGCGTCGGAGCGTCGCGCGTGCGCGACCTGTTCGAGCAAGGCAAGAAGAACGCGCCGTGCATCGTCTTCATCGACGAGATTGACGCGGTCGGCCGCCACCGCGGCGCGGGCCTCGGCGGCGGGCACGACGAGCGCGAGCAGACACTCAACCAGTTGCTCGTCGAGATGGACGGATTCGAGTCGAACGAAGGTGTCATCCTCGTCGCGGCCACCAACAGGCCCGACGTCCTCGATCCTGCGCTGCTTCGCCCCGGCCGGTTCGATCGCCGTATCGTCGTGAATCGCCCCGATGTGAAAGGGCGCGAGGGCATCCTCACGGTCCATACGCGCAAGATTCCGATGTCCGACGATGTGGATGTGCCTGTGTTGGCGCGGGGAACGTCCGGCTTCTCGGGCGCGGATCTCGCCAACCTGGTCAACGAAGCCGCCCTGAACGCCGCCCGGTACAACCGCAAGACCGTGCGGATGATCGACTTCGAGTTCGCCAAAGACAAGGTGCTGATGGGATCCGAGCGCCGCTCGATGATCATCAGCGACGAAGAAAAGAAGATCACGGCGGTGCACGAAGCCGGCCACGCGCTTCTCAGCGTCCTGCTTCCGCACGCGGACGACCTGCACAAGGTCACGATCATCCCGCGCGGAATGGCGCTCGGTCTGACGCAGCAGCTGCCGGTTGACGAAAAGCACAACTATTCGCGCGACTATCTGATCGATCAGATCGCGATTCTCCTCGGCGGCCGTATCGCGGAAGAGATCACCATGCAGGGCGCAATGACGACCGGCGCCGGCAACGACCTCGAGCGGGCCACCGAGCTTGCGCGCCGCATGGTGTGCGAGTGGGGCATGAGCGAGGCCATGGGGCCGCTCACGTTCGGCAAGAAGGAAGAGCAGATCTTCCTCGGACGCGAGATCGCCCAGCATCAGGACTACAGCGAAGACACCGCGTTGAAGATCGACCACGAGGTAAAGCGCTTCGTGACCGACAACTACGAGCGTGCGCGCGGTGTCCTGACGCAGCACAAGACGAGCCTCGAGAAAGTGGCAGCTGAGCTTCTTGTGCGCGAAGTCCTCGACGGAGAGCAGGTGCGCCGCATCGTTGCCGGCCTGCCGCTCGAAGAGATCGTCAAGCCGGCCACGCCTGCTGGCCCGGTGTCGTCGCACGACGAGGAGACCGGACGCCGGAAAGAGCGGCCGGGAATCGTTCCGCCGCTCACAGACCCGCTACCGCAGGAATAGAAAGGGGC